>DAOTTU010000139.1:0-13866 GCA_034437655.1 Anaerolineae bacterium | reverse complement strand
TGTCGCAGGCTTGCCGCCGCTCAAAGCCGACGAAATGGCTCCCCTGCGCACCTTGCAGGAAATCAGCGATTACGTCACCGCTCAACTCGGCGCAACCGCACCCGCCAGCACTGCCCCAACCACCAGCAACGGGCACACCACCCCGGTCGCACCCCCGGCACCAGACATCAGTAGCTACAGTGTCGATTATCGGGTCGCCACCACGCGCCCCCTGCCACCACCTGACCGTCTTGACTGGGAACTTCCGGCCGGCTATGTATGTCTGGTGATAGATGATGGCTCGGCACTGACAACAGAAGTCGTGCAACGGTTACAAGGACAGGCAGTTGTGACGCTGGGCATGCCTACTAATGTCGTACGCTCGGCTAACCGTAACGCGGTTCAACTGGCCGACCTCAGCGAAGCCAGCATTCAAGCCGCCTTGCAACAGATCGAAGCCACTCACGGCAAAGTCGGTGCATTGCTACACCTGAACCCAGTTCCGCACAGCAACAACGGCCTGTGGAACGACACCGAACGTGAGATTAATAAATTGGTCTTCTTGCTGGCCAAACACCTGAAAGCCTCACTTACAGGGGCGGCCGCACAGGGTCGCGCGGTGTTTATGACAGTCACACAGTTGGATGGCGCATTCGGTACGCAAACCGCGACAAATGGCGTTATCAGTGGTGGGTTGTCCGGTTTGACAAAATCGCTCAACGTCGAGTGGGGGACAGTCTTCTGTCGCCATGTTGACCTCGCCCCGACGTTGCCCATGCAAACGGCCGCGACGCACATCATTGCAGAACTGCACGACCCCAAGCGCACCATCCTTGAAGTTGGCTACACTGCGGCCGGCCGCCAGACATTGGTCGCAGAAGGGCAGCGTGCATGATTTCGCAAAATACAGTTTTTGCCATCAGCGGTGGCGCACGGGGCATTACTGCTCACTGTGCCATCGCCCTTGCCAGGCAGTATCAATGCCGCTTTATTTTGCTCGGTCGCACCCAACTCAGCGACAATGAACCTGAGTGGGCCAGCGGTGCCAGCACGCAAGCGGATCTCCAAAAGCAGTACATCGCCGCGATGATGCAACAGGGCACCAAACCACACCCGCAAGACATTCGCCGCGCCGTGAAAAATGTCCTCGGTGGGCGTGAAGTCCGCGAAACTGTTGCTGCCATTGAGCAAGCCGGGGGACAAGCGCTCTATGTCAGCGCCGATGTCACCGACGGCCCGCAGCTAGCGCAAGCCCTGCAAACGGCACAAGCCCAACTCGGCACAATAACGGCGTTGCTGCATGGGGCCGGGGTATTGGCTGACAAGAATATCGAGCAGAAGACGCCAGAGGATTTCGACTGGGTGTGGCGCGTGAAAGTCGATGGTTTGCGTAACTTGCTCAACGCCGTTGACACCCAACAACTCGCGCATCTGGTGCTGTTTTCGTCAGCGGCCGGCTTCTATGGCAACGTCGGGCAGACCGACTATGCCATGGCCAACGAAACGCTCAATAAATTCGCCCATGCCTTTGCGCAGCAACACCCACACTGCAAGGTTCACACCATCAACTGGGGGCCGTGGGAAGGCGGCATGGTTACGCCTGCGCTGCAACAATTCTTTGAGACGATGAATATTCAGGTCATCCCTAAAAACGAAGGTGCGGGCATCTTGCTGCATGAACTAGCCCAACCCGAACCGCACACGCAGACTGTTGTTGGCTCGCCTATGCCCGCGCTGAAAGTGACGCCTGACGCCACGCTACGGACGTATACCCTCCGGCGCACGCTCACGGTGGAGGCTAATCCGTTCTTGCAGCATCACGTCATCGGTGGCAATGCGGTCTTGCCGATGGTTCATGCGCTGAACTGGATGGCCAATAGCTGCGAAGACCTCTACCCCGGCTATCAATTCTTCCGCTGCGATGATTTCCGGGTGTTGAAAGGCATTGTGTTTGATGAGACGCTCGCCCCGGAATATGTGTTGCAACTGACAGAGGTCAGCAAAGACGACACACATGTGACCTTCGACGCCATGCTCAGCAGCCACACCGACCGACAGCGCTTTCACTATAAATCGCAGATTACCCTCCGCGCTGAACGTCCAGCACCGCCCCAGATGGCCAGGCTCAATCTGTCTGGAGGCATGGGTGCAATGGCCGGCGATACGCTCTACAAGGAGGGCACGCTCTTTCATGGGCCATACTTCCACGGCCTGGAACAGGTACTGCATCTGGACGCCCAACGCATCACAACACGCTGTATCGCGCAGGATATCCCGGTCACGGTACAGGGGCAATTCCCAGGTCAGGCTTTTGACCCCTACATCATCGACTCCATGTTGCAACTGGCGGTCGTTTGGGCGCGGAAGATTCAAAACGGGGGGAGCTTGCCGCTGGCGTGTAATGTCGGCGAACACTATCTGGACATTCCGCCAAATAGCACGTACTATGCAACGCTCGATGTGGTAGAAGCGACCCCGCACCGCCTGCTGATGAACATCACTGCCCACCACGAAAACGGGCGCATTTATTCCCGTGTCGAAGGTGGACAAGTGACCATCAGCGAGAACTTGAACGCGCTTTTTCAACCCTTTCAGGCACAACAAGCGATAAGATAAGCACACGAACGCTATGGACAAAATTGCAATCATCGGCATGGCGGGGTTGTTCCCCGGTGCCCATAACCTGGACGAGTTCTGGCACAATCTCATCACCGAGACCGACAGCCGCACTGAACTAGACGCCAGCCACGCCGGGCTTGACCCTGCGCCCTACTTCCATCCTGATAAAGCCCAGCCCGACCGCCTCTACTCCTTACGTGGTGGGTTTATTGATGATTTCGTGTTTTCAGCGGATGACCTCACACTACCAGCGGACAAGCTCACCGGGCTGGATCGTCTCTATCACTGGTCGCTGCATGTTGGGCGCGAAGCACTGCGGGATGGTGGATACCTGCACCACCAACGCCTGCAACAGACGGGCGTCATCCTGGGAAATCTCTCGTTCCCAACGCGGCTCTCGCATCAACTCGTCGCGGATGTGTATCTGGACGTGGTTGAGCAGGGTTTGCGGGATTTGCTAGACAAGCCGGATATTACTTTGCCGCGTGTAACCCACACCAATAGCGAGGTTTCCGCGCTAAACACGCATATTTCCGGTTTACCAGCGGCTATCGTAGCGCAGGGGTTAGGGCTTGGCGGGGCACATTTCGCGCTGGATGCGGCCTGTGCATCGTCTTTGTATGCCATCAAGCTAGCGTGTGATTATCTGCAAACTGGCCGCGCTGACATGATGCTGGCCGGAGCCGTCAGTGCCTCTGACCCGTTGAACATCAGCATGGGCTTCTCGATCTTCCAGGCCTTACCGCAAGCCCATGAAGACAGCCGCCCGTTAAATCAGGGTTCTAAAGGCCTCGTCGCTGCTGAAGGGGCCGGGATGCTGCTCCTCAAGCGCTATGACGATGCTGTACGTGATAGCGATCATATTTATGCGACCATTCTCGGCACCGGGCTCTCCAACGACGGTAGCGGTAAGCATGTGCTGACACCGAAATCAGAACGACAGGTGCTAGCCTTCTCACGTGCCTATGACGAAGCCAATTTGCCACCGTCAGCCATTGACTACATTGAGTGCCACGCGACAGGCACCCCACTCGGTGACATGACCGAGATGAACTCAATCGACACCTATTTTGGGGAGGCTGGCGCACAGCCAAAACTCGGCTCGGTGAAGTCCAATCTGGGGCATTTATTGACGACGGCCGGCATGGCCAGCGTCATGAAGATCATTCTGGCGATGCAGCACGGCGAATTCCCGGCCACGCTAAATATCACTGAGCCGCTGGTATCGGAAGAAGGCAACGTCAGCGGGGCGCAAATCGTCCAGCAGCGCCAACAGTGGACGACCCGCGAGAAAATTGCGGCTGTGAACGCCTTCGGTTTTGGCGGCACGAACGCCCATCTGGTGCTGGCCAGTCCGGACGTTTCCCACGAGCCAACACCACCAACACCGCGCCCGACACCGATGGCGATTATCGGCATGGATGCGCTGTTCGGTAGCCGGGATGGGCTAAACGCCTTTGAAAAGACGATTTTTGCCGGGGAACAGCACTTCACTGCCAGCCCCGACACCCGCTGGAGTGCGCTGGACCATCACCCCAAGCACCTGCAAAAATGGGGGCTGGATGCCGCGCCGTGGGGAGCCTATATCGAACAGTTTGAGATGGACTATCTCGCTTACAAAATCCCCCCAGCAGAAGACAATTCCCCCATTCCGCAACAGATGCTCGTCCTCAAGGTGGCCGACCGCGCTATTCGTGACGCTGCATTGAACGCAGGCAGCAACACCGCTGTCATTGTCGCGATGGAATCCGAAACCGAGCTGCATCAGTTCCGCACGCGGGTTGACCTCGACTGGCAAATTCGCAAAGCACTGGCCGCTTTTGGCGTTGAGCTGAACGAAGACGAGCTTGCTGAACTGGCCGAGCTAGCCAAAGACAGCGTGCAAGCCTTCCCCGGTGTAAACCAGTACGCCAGCTACATTGGCAATATCATGGCCAGCCGTGTGGCCAGCCTATGGGACTTTTCCGGGCCAGCGTTCACCGTCTCAGCAGACGAAAACGGCGTGACACGGGCGCTTGAAATCGCAAGTATTATGCTGGATCGGGGCGAAGTTGAAGCGGTGGTCGTCGGCGGTGTGCATCTGGCAGGCAGCCCGGAACATATTCTGCTGCATCACGAGAACACAGCCCTCTATGATGGCGATTACTGGCCGATTGGTGAAGGGGCCGGCGCAGTTGTGCTGATGCGTGCCGATGAAGCCCCCCACGCCTACGCCACCATTGATGCTGTCACACTCAACGCCACGCCGCAAGCTGCCATTAACGATGCCCTTCAGATTGCAGAACTTTCCCACGATGCTATTGACTATCAAGAGGTCAATGGTTCACTGAATGCCCTGTTAGACAATGCAAGCGTGATTGGCAGCGTGAAAGCGAATCTGGGGCACGCTTTTTCGGCCGGTGGAATTGCCGGGCTGATTAAAGTGGCGCTGTGCCTGCACAACCGCTATCTACCCGCCACCCCCGGTGAGGAGCCGCTGCAAAGTGGCTTTGAAGTGCCGAGCCTGTCGCGGCCGTGGTTCAGTGGCACAGATCACACCCGCCACGCAGCCCTCAGCACCCAGAGCATCGACGAGCTAACCGGGTATGTGTTGCTTTCGGAACCCCCCATCACCCAACGCCGCCCAGAGTCGCCATTTGCGAAACAACTGCTGTACTGGTTGCCGATTCTCGGTGATGACGAACACACATTGTTGCAAGCAGTGGCGCAACTACGCGAACAGGTCACCGACAGCAAAGACCTCGGTGGGATGATGAACCGTGCGCTAGAAGCCTACACTGCCGGACACCATCACCAGTATTGCGCCGTGGTCATCGGCACCTCGAACGAAACGCTTTTGAAAGAACTTGACCGCGCCGCGACAGGTATTCCGAAAGCCTTCCAGACAGGCAAACCGTGGCAAACCCTGAGTGGCAGCACTTTTTCACCAAACCCGCAGCCGGGCAAGGTCGCATTTGTGTATCCGGGAGCCTTTAATGCCTATCCCGGCTTGGGGCGCGACCTCATGCACAGTTTCCCTGATTTGCATGACGCCCTCGCCGCGCGCATCGAAAATCCTGCCTACTATTTCGATGTGTTCCCCGGCGGCCGCCCCACCGACGATGAACTCCGCCACTACGAAGTGGGGCTCGCTGATGACACTGTGCGCTTGATGCAGGCCGGGATCGGTTTTGCGGCCATGGCAACTATGCTGATGCGCGAGACGTTCCATGTAGAACCCGACGCGGTGTGCGGTTACAGCATGGGCGAAAGCACGATGTACTATGCAACAGGCGTGATTCAAGAGAACGAGGCCTTTTCGCGCCGTTTTGACGATTCGCCAATGTTCTCAGAACGTCTGCTGGGCAACAATCTTGCAGCGGCCGAGTTCACCGGGCACCCACCAGGTGAAGACTTCTGGCTGACGGTGTATCTGTTCGCGCCACGTGAGGCCGTTGAAGCAGCGATTGCTCGTGAAGAACACGTCTATATCACGCAAATCAACACACCGGATAGTGTCGTCGTCAGTGGGCTGAAAGATGGCGTAGAGCGGGTGCTGCAAGCCCTGCCAAAGGCGCACACCATCTTCCCGGCCCAACACACCGCGCTGCATAGCCCGGCTATTGCTGGCGAGTACGACGCCCTGATTGCTTTGCACGAGCAACCGACGCAACCCGTCACGGATATGGCGTTCTACTCCACGACCGCCTATGACCGCGTAGACCTCACCCGTGAACACGTCCCCGAACTGCAAGCACGCATGATAACGCAACAGGTCGATTTTCCGCGCCTGATACAAAAGATGCACGCTGACGGGCACCATGTTTTCATTGAACTCGGGCCGCGCAATACCTGCACACGCTGGGTTGAAAGCAGCCTTAAGGGCCAGCCACACGTCGCTACGGCCATCGCTGCCAATCGCAATAACGAAACCAAATCCCTGTTGAAGATGCTGGCCACGCTGGCCAGCAACCGCGTGCCGTTGCATGTAGAGGCGCTGCGCAAGTCCGAAACGCCCCAACCCAAACGCCAGTTCATCAAACAGGTGCAGCTTGGCGGGCGCGATATGTACCAGACGCTCATCACGGCCCGTGACCGCTTTACCGAATTGAGAGAAGCCTTAAAGGAAGCCACTTTGACCGTATCAACACCAGCCACCAGCCCCACCCATAGCCCAACAGACGACAAAGGTATAGCGCAGCATATCGCCTTTTTGCGCAAGCACTATGCGACCATCGTCGGCAAGGACACACAGCCAGAATCGGCTGCCTCGCATAAGTCGATCCCACCCGGCACTCCGGCACCCCGTCCAGAACAAGCCTATCTCGCGAGCGGCAACTCCGAGGGGCGCGACGACGTTATCTGGGACGAGGCCGCGCTGCTGGAATTTGCGCAGGGCAAAATAGCTAACGTATTTGGGGAAGCCTATGCCCAGATTGACCAGTACGATCGCCGCGTGCGCTTACCCTTGCCACCATATTTGCTCGTGAGCCGCATCACGCACATTGACGGCAATATCGGTGAATACAAGCCGTGCAGCATCGTCACCGAATACGACATCCCCGCCAATGCATGGTATTCGGTCGATGGGCAGGCACCGTGGGCTGTGTCAGTGGAGTCCGGGCAATGTGACCTGATGCTGATTAGCTACCTTGGCATCGACTTTGAAAACAAAGGCGTCCTCGTCTATCGCCTGCTGGACTGTACGCTGACCTTCCTTGACGACCTTCCCAAAGAAGGCGACACGCTGCGCTATGACATCCACATCAACTCCTATGCGCGGAGCGGTGACAACCTGCTGTTTTTCTTCAGCTACGACTGTTACATTGACGACCGCAAAGTGCTGATTATGCGCGACGGGTGCGCGGGCTTCTTCTCTGATGACGATTTAGCCGACGGACGCGGTGTGATTGACAGCAAGAGCGACATCGCTGCGCGGGCCGAAGCTGTACCGCAAACGTTTGACGCGCCACTGCTAACCGACAAGCGCAGCCTCAGCCGTGACGATATGCTGGCGCTGGTGCATGGGGATGTTGCAGCCGTCTTTGGCGTAGACTATGACTCGGCTGGCTATAATCCCTCGCTGCGACTACCGCCTGAGTCACTGCTGATGATTGACCGCATCCCCTTCATTGATCCCAACGGCGGCGCGTGGGGGCTGGGGCTGGTCGAAGGCGAAAAAGACCTGCACCCCGACCACTGGTATTTCCCATGTCACTTTATGGATGATCAGGTCATGGCAGGCTCGTTGATGGCAGAGGGTTGCGGGCAATTGTTGCAGGCCTATATGCTGCTCCTCGGCTTGCAGACGCACACCACCGACGCCCGCTTCCAGCCGATTTTTGACCTGCCGCAGGTGGTTCGCTGCCGGGGACAGGTCACGCCGCAGCATGGCACGCTCATCTATCGCATGGAAGTGCGCGAAATCTGCATGGAGCCGACGCCGGCCGTGCGCGTGGACGTAGACATTATCCTTGATGAACGAATCGTGGTGCGCTTTGTGGATTTGGGTTTGCAACTTATTGAAAAAGACCCCACCACCCCACCCCGTCAGCTACAACAGCCTGTCATGTTCGACGAACACGCCATCGCAACCATGGCCAAAGGCACCGCCGCCGATGTGCTGGGCCCGGAATTTGAGTTCTACGACCGGATGCCGCTGTCTCGCATTCCCAACGGTGAACTGACCATGATTAGCCGCATCATCGGCATTGAAGGCGAGCGCTTCCAGTACAAAACGGCCAGTATCCACGCCGAATA
Source organism: Anaerolineae bacterium (assembly GCA_034437655.1). Lineage (GTDB taxonomy): Bacteria > Chloroflexota > Anaerolineae > Aggregatilineales > J027 > J027. The sequence goes on along the minus strand of DAOTTU010000139.1, from coordinate 5,529 downwards.
TGATGTCCCGGCTGATGCCTGGTACTACCAGCATGATGAAATGCCCTACGCTATCCTGATGGAAATTGGTTTGCAGCCGTGCGGTTTCCTCTCGGCATATCTCGGCACGACCATTGCCAGTCCGCAGGTCGATTACCGTTTCCGTAACCTCGATGGCAGCGGGCACCTGTTGCGTGACGTTGAGCTGCGCGGCAAGACCATCACCAACCACGCCACCCTGCTCAACACCTCCCGCGTGGATGGCATGATTATTCAGAACTTCAGCTATGAACTCTCCGTTGATGGCGAACCGTTCTACGTCGGTGACGCTTCCTTCGGACATTTTGTGCCGAAAGCCCTCGAAGCTCAGGTTGGCCTGGACCGGGGGCAGCGGGTACCATACTGGTTCAACACCAACCCGGACGCCCCACTTGCGACCACCACTCCCGATACTTACCGCTACGGCGACAACCCCAACTACAGCCTGCGCAACGGGCATTTTCGGCTGCTGGATGAGGTCAAAATCGGGCAGCATTATGTCTTCGGGCAAAAGGCAGTTGACCCAACCGCGTGGTTCTTTGACTGTCATTTCTTCAACGACCCCGTTATGCCCGGTTCGCTGGGTGTCGAAGCCATGTTCGAGGCGATGCAGTCCTACGCGCTCTATCATGGGCTTGGCAGCGAATTTCGTGCGCCCAAATTCGAGCATGTGTCCGATCACAAAACTGTCTGGAAATATCGCGGGCAGATTTTGCGCAAAGACCCCACGATGGCGCTCGAAGTCCACATTACTGACCTCAGCCGCGCCGCAGATGGTAGCCTGCATATTACCGGGAACGCCAGCCTGTGGAACGGCGACCTGCGCATTTATGAAATCAGCAATTTGGCCCTGCGCATTGCAGAAGGAGACTGCTAGCCATGACCATTCAAGCCCAACCGACCTATTTTGATATTGAAACAATGCGTGACATCCTCAGTGATCTTACGCAAACGGTATATGCTGTGCGTGTCGGGGGGCGTCTCGGCTTGACCCACAGCGATGAATTTAGCGACCCGGATGCAGTGCCGATTGGCTTCGCCCTGCCACTTGACCCGCGTGACCTGGGTGACCCGGTCTTCAAGCGCTTTCACGGCACCGAATACGCCTACATGGGCGGCGCGATGGCCAACGGCATCGCCTCTGAAGAAATGGTCATCGCACTGGGGCAGCAGGGCATTTTGAGTGCGTTCGGGGCGGCCGGGCTGGTCCCCAATCGCATTTTAGAGGCGATTCAACGCATTCAAGCCGCGTTGCCGAATCATCCCTACGCCTTCAACCTGATTCACAGCCCCAACGAAGAAGCCATCGAACGCCGTGCGGTGGAGCTTTACCTTGAACATGGCGTGCAGACCGTCGAAGCGTCGGCTTTCCTCGGGCTGACACCGCATGTGGTGCGTTATCGAGTGGCAGGGCTGTCGCGGAACGCAGACGGCAGCATCCGCATCGCCAACAAGATCATCGCCAAGGTATCGCGCCGTGAAGTAGCCGAACAGTTCATGCGCCCCCCGTCTGAACGTCTGCTCAACGAACTGCTTAATCATGGTTGGATTACGCCGGAACAAGCCCAACTCGCGCAGCAGGTGCCGATGGCCGACGACATCACCGTCGAGGCAGACTCCGGCGGCCACACGGACAACCGTCCGCTGGTGAACCTCCTCCCTGCGATTGTGGCCCTGCGCGACCAGATTCAGCGCGAATACGAGTACGACATGCCGTTGCGGGTTGGCGCGGCCGGTGGCATTGGGACGCCAGAAGCGGTGCTGGCCGCCTTTATGATGGGGGCCGCCTATGTGGTGACGGGCTCTGTCAATCAGGCGTGCCTTGAAGCGGGTACCTCTGCGCACAGCAAAAAGTTGCTGGCTCAGGCAGACATGGCGGATGTGATAATGGCTCCGGCGGCCGATATGTTTGAGATGGGCGTGCAGGTGCAGTTGCTCAAGCGCGGTACCATGTTCCCAATGCGTGCGCAGAAACTCTACGACCTCTATCGCCAGTATGAGTCACTCGATGCTATCCCCGCACGCGAACGTCAAGCGCTCGAAAAGCAGATTTTCCAGCAATCCATTGACGACATCTGGGCAGCGACGGAGGCCTACTTCAACGACCGTGATCCGCGTCAGGTAGAACTGGCCAACCAGGAGCCCAAACGTAAAATGGCGCTGGTGTTCCGCTGGTATCTGGGGCTGTCGTCGCGCTGGTCGAACATCGGTGAACAGGGGCGCGAACTGGACTATCAAATCTGGTGCGGCCCGGCGATGGGGGCTTTCAACGCCTGGACAGCCGGCACCTACCTCGCCACGCCAGAAAATCGCCGTGTCGCTGATGTCGCAACGCAATTGATGCGCGGGGCGGCTTATCTCTATCGTGTGCGGGCGCTGGCCATGCAAGGGGTTGAATTGCCGAGCGAGTTGACGGTGGTTCGCCCCACCCAGTAATACCAGGTTCGGGCGATCAACAACCACAAAATGGGTAGGGTTGTCTTTCTTCGGAAGCCAACACAGTCCCTACAAAACCGTATCGGCAACCCCTCCCACAAAACAACCGTTGTCGCGAACCTGGTATAAGGGGCTAGTTGAATGCGGACCGGTGGATAATTCGCACGGATTATGAGTTTTGGACTGCCGATGAGCGTATGTGTAATGCCCTCAGTGCCAGGTTTTCGCTTATTCGTTGGCCTGGCAATTGGGCGCCAGAATCAACAAAAGATCAGTAGTGCCCATCGGTGCAGCGCTGGCGGTACAGTCACCATGGTACGCGTTGAGGAGCCGATCACAGGCAGAATGTTCAGGGGGTTCGAGAGGAATTTTGCATGGAGGTTGTTGTCATAGACCACACGCTTTGTCTATAATAGTGTCACCTCTAAACGTACACATTTCCGGGATATGGGAGACACCACACACGTGACCGTACAATTACCCCACAGCGACATCACCGAACAGGAACACATCTTCATCTCGTACTCCAGCAAAGACCGCGCCTTCGTAGACCGTCTCGCGGAGGACTTACGGGTACGCGGGCATGTCGTCTGGATTGATTTCGAGGGTATTCGCGGTGGCGACCGCTGGAAGCAATCGATTGCCGATGGCCTGCACGCTTCACGGGTGGCGTTGCTGGTGTTGTCACCAGAATCGATTGAGTCCGAGTGGGTCGAGGAAGAAATGGAAACGGTGCTGGAATTGCAAAAAAATCGTGACCTGAAACTCATTCCGCTGTTGTTGCGCCCGGTCAAGACGATCACCCAGCCCAGCATCAAATGGATTTACGCCGAAATCCAGTACATTGACTTCACCGAGGGCTATCAACTGCCTTTTGACCGCCTGCTCGAAGACCTGCCCGAACCTGAAAAAGGCGTGCCCGGCCATTGCCAGAAAATCATCGCTGAACTGGCGGCCGCGCCGTGGGGACTGGATCACTACATTCAGGGCGAGGCTAAGATTTTGCCGATTGACGCCAGCCCCTATGAAGGCGGTATGGTCAAGAAACAGCGCGAGAATCTGCTGCAACACCTCTGGGAAAACGAGCGCACGATTGTGCTTGGCGAACCGGGCGTTGGCAAGTCAGTGGCGCTAGAACGGCTGGCATGGGAGCTAGCCCGCAAAATTATTGTGCCGATCACGGTGCGCTTATTGCAGTATGACGGCGATGATCTGCTTAAATGGCTGCGGCTCGATCTGATTCGGCATCACGAAATTGACCTCGATGACCCTGCCGAAACCCGCCAGTTCCTGAAGAATCCGCACTACCCCTGCTATTTCCTGCTGGATGGCTTGAACGAAGTTCGACCGGAGCATCGCGAGAAGGTTATTGCTGAAATCGAGCAGCTTTCCCTTGAGTATCAACATCCCCTCGTTGTGACCAGCCGTGTGCAGGACGATAGCTGGCAGCGTTTGCGACAGGGACGCGCTTTTCAGCATATCTGGGTGGTGCAGACCATCCGTGAGGAGCAGGCCCGGCATTATCTGTCCGGCCATCTCGGTGAGGAGGATAGCCAGCGGCTATGGGGGCAACTTGACCCACGCATGCGCGGTCTGGTGCAGACGCCTTTGCTGCTGTGGCTGCTCAAAGAGGCGTGGCGCGAAGCCCGTGATACCCGCGACAGTGACACCATCCGTATGCCCGAAAACCGGGGCGAACTCTACCAGAACTTTGTGGCCCGCATGTTGCGCCGCGACAACGAAAAACGCCTCAATCAGCAAGTGTCTGAGCAGGCACGGAATGAAGCGCTGCGTAAGCTGGCTGCTGTGCTGAACCATCGCCAATCCTTGACCATCAGCGCCACTGAAGCACATGCGATTGTCGAAAATGAGGTGTTGCTGGAAGCCCTCAAAATCAACGGCTTGCTCAAAGGTGACAACGAGCTACGTTTTGCACCGCACCAGACCATTCAGGAGCATTTCGCGGCGCTGGCCCTGCGTGATGGGATTAATGTACCTGGCATCGTCAAAATTGCCCCTTTCGGTGCGGTCAGCCTGCCAAAGTTCATGCGCGGGATGACCAATTCCCCGCTGAATTATGCCGATGATCCTTACTGGGCTGAGACCTTCATCCAGCTTGCCGGGTTGACCGCCGACCCCAACCAGCTTGCACGGCGGGTGGCAGAACATAATCCCTGGCTGGCGTGGTGGTGTGTCAGTGAAGGGCAGAAAGTCGATGAGGCCACCAGAGCCGCGATTGAAAAACAGTCAATTGCCATGGTGCGCTCGGATAATGTGCGTGACCGTCGGCAGGCGGTGCAGGCATTAGCCCAAATCAAAACCGAGCGTGTGATAAAACCACTGGCCACTCTTTTTCTCGATCAAGACCTGGAAATCAGTGATATTGCCGAGCAAGCGCTTCATGAATTTGGACAGGCAGGGGAAAATGCAATCATTGCAAGGTGTGAACAAGTCCTGCCTTCATCTAAGGATGCTGATGAACGACTGAGAATAGCGCGTGTTTTGTCCAAAATAAAGAATAATCGTGTAATGCCCCATCTCATACCATTAAGCGTTGATGCAGATGCTGCTGTCGTTGAAACTGCACTCGCTGGGTTAGTGGAAATGGGCGAAGTCGGCGTGAAGGCATCAGTCCAGGCATTCCAGAAACATTCTGATTCAATGTCGGTTCAAGCACGAGCAAGCTGGGGCCGTGGCATCGCTGACGTTGACCTGCGTCCCGGTGTCGGACTGAATGCCGACGGTCTGCCCGACATCGACTGGGTGGAGATTCCGGCCGGCAAGTTCCTGTATGGTGACAATAAAACTGAAAAACACCTCGATACTTTCTGGATAGCCTGTTACCCGATCACCTATGCCCAGTTTCAGGTGTTTTTAGATGCCGATGATGGTTTCCATGATACGCGCTGGTGGGAAGGCTTAGCCGCTGACGATAAACACAAAGCCAGTCCGGGTGAGCAGCGGTTTCAATACTGGAATCATCCCCGTGAGCGCGTGAGCTGGTATGATGCGATGGCGTTCTGTCGCTGGTTGTCGTGGCGTCTAGTACGGGCTCCGTATACGGAGCCCCTCCAC
>DAOTTU010000138.1:0-28540 GCA_034437655.1 Anaerolineae bacterium | reverse complement strand
GAACAGCCCTGAAGGGCGCTCACGCAGCGGATCGTGTTGCCATACCGCGCTTGCGTTTGACCTTACCATACCCCTACAGCGTGTGACATACACCACGTTCCGAATCAACTTATTTCCTTTCCACACCGTCTCTGACGACGCATTGGAAAACCGTCGCTGGCCCGGTGTCGTGCGCGCACACTGCACTCAAGTCTGTGTGAGCAAGGGCCCTATGCTTCAGAGCGGCCCCACCGAGCAGGCGAACTTCAGTTCTGTCTGCTCGCCCGGCGGCGTGCTAGCGCCGTAATTCAGTGCGGCGAACATTTTATTTTTGTGTAATGTCGAGGGAATTTCATGCGAAGGTAGGGGAAAATAAAAAAACCCCGAAAAAGGGGCCATAGTTCCAAGAAGTTTTGTTTTCTAAAAGCTATGTTAAATATACGTTAACAGAACACGGGCGGATGTTCAACCCCTTCCCGGCGCTTTCCTGACGATTGTGAAAAACCTCACGTCTTTCTCAATACAAGCCGCCTATCTTTATGGAGATTTTTTACACCATGACAATACACTGCCCTACGCATAGCGCAACACGTCCGCGACGGTCTTGCGGGCCGCGCTCAATGACGGCCACAGGCTCGCGATGGTCGCGACCACCACCACACCGACCAGACCAAACGCCAGCGTCAGTGGTTCAAAACTGCCGGCCAGCCCCCCAACCGGCAGCGCCGACTTCAGCAGGTCGTGCATCACCACCGCAATCGGAATGCCCAGCACCCACGCCAGCACACCCAGCACGACACCTTCTGCCAGAAACTGAGTGGCGATCGCGCTTGAACTGGCCCCGATGCTGCGCATCACGCCGATTTCACGTTGCCGTTCATAGACACTGATTGAGAGCATCACCAGCAAACCCGCCGCGCCAATAATGGCCATAATCCCTGACGCCAGATTAAAGACGATCCCCACCGTACTCAGCAAATCCGCGTCGGTTTCCTGCGCTGCGATGTTGTTGAAAAAGCCGGGCACCACCCCGTTCTGCAACAGCACCTCGCGCATTTCCCCCGTCAGTTGATCGACCTCGTTGCCCGTCAGGTCATCGTCGGTGAAGCTCAAGAACAGGGCATCAGCGGCGAAGTCAAGCGTGTCGTCGGCTTCGAGCGCGTTGAGGTTCATGAAAATGCGCTGGAACGGGTACTGGTCCAGCCCAATGACGGGCACCGTCAGTGGCACGTCGTCAAGCAGCACCGTCATCTCGTCACCGACCCCCAGCCCCAGTTCATCAACCACCTCGCGGCTGATGACAACGCCGTTGTCCGTCTGCGGATCATCCCACAGGCGTCCAGCGTCCAGCGTGAAGTTGATGGCGTCAAAGCGCGGGTCAATGGCGTTGAGCGTCACCCGATACTGGTTGCTGTCGGCGTCGAGTGGGTCGGCCGGGTTGCGGATGACGTCTACTACCGCGTTGTGTCCAAAATAGACCGTTTCAATGGTGTCGAACTCGTCCTGCAACAGCGCCGCGACCGCTGTTAGCTCATGCTCATCCTCTTGCGGAAAAACCGCCGCGTCAAAATTAAAGGTCCCATAGAGCGTGTCCAGCGCGCCGCCAATGCTCAAAAACACAGACGTCACGCCCATAAACGAACCCGTCGCCAGCGTCAACATCAGCGCGGTGAGCAACAGCCGGAATCGCTTCTGGTAGACGCTGATGATGCCCTGCCGCACATTAAATGCCACCGGGAGCCGCCCCAGCCCGCGTGTGATTGCGCCGCGCCCAAAGTCCGCCTTTATGCCGAGGTCGGTCATGGCGTCGATAATGCTAACGGCTGTGCCACGCACCACGGGGAGGATCGAGGCGACGACGGGCACCAGCAGGCCCAGCAGCGTCCCCACCACAAGCCCCTGCGCCGACAGGTGAAAGCCCGTGAGGTAGATTCCCAATAGCGGCGCAAACTGAATCGCCAGCCAATTCGCCACAAAGACGCCGATCAGCACCCCCGGCACAGTCCCCAACACGCCATAGGCCAGCGCAATGCCCGCGTAGATGCTGAAATTGTCCACACGGTCAGCCCCGATTGATTTCAAGACGCCAATTTCGCCGCGTTGCTCCCGCACAATCGTGCCGATCACGGTCACCACCAGAAAGCTAGAGACGAGCATCGCGATAATCGCCAGCACTACGACGGTATCTGCCCATTGTTCGGCTTCGTTGGCGAGGGCGTTGTCGTTGGGGTCGCTGGTGTTCACGTTGCGGATGGTGTAGCCGGGGGTCGCGCCGAGGTCGGTGCGGATGCTGTCGGCGTCGTCTTCAGCGGTGGTGAAGGAGTCATAGCGCACCAGCACGCGGTCAATGCCCTGTGCCCCGGTGATGCGTTGTGCGGTGGCAAAGGTGCCGTAGAGCGCGGTGTCGTTGCCAAAATAATTGTAGGGGTGGAAGACCAGCCCGCTGATTTCAAACGTCTCGACGGGCACGGGGTCCAGCGGGTTCATGCCGAGTTCGGCCAGCAAGCGCACCTCAATCTCGTCGCCAACTGCAAGGTCGTAGCGCTCGGCCATGCGTTGTTCGACCAGCAGCGCGTTGGCATCTGGCGCGGGGAAGTCCCCGGCGATCAGGGTAACAGGTTCAATCTGGCGGTCGCGGTGCGGTAGTGTCCCGGCGTGGAGGCTGGCCTGCACAAATTCGGCATCAGCGGGCCGTTTCCAGAGCATCGGATCAATGAACAGGCCTTCGGCGACTGTGACCCCGGCGCGGGTGCTGATCTGTTGCAACAGGGCGTCGGTGTTGGTGGGGGTGGCGTCGTCGGCTTCAACGGCGAGGGCCAGCATGGTCAGTTCGGCGGGGTTGAGGTCGTTGTCCAGCGTGCGGAGCAGAATATCTGCGCCCGATTGCAGCGACACCACGCCCAGCACCCCGGTGAAGATGCTGATGGCGACGAGCAAGGTGCGGCCCCGGTGGGCAACAAGGTCACGGCGAATTTTGCGGAATCGGGTTGGCATGGGTGGGTGTCCCGGTGTGAGCGTCTACGCGAGTACAGTTGGTGGGCACAAGGGCCGTCCCTATTCTACCCGTGTCCGGGGCGAAACGGTAGCGGCGGTGGGGGGATATGCACGGCGGTTGCAACGTCGGGGCTGCATCGCGAAACGGTGACCCGTATCGTCGTGAATGACCACGGTTGATGGGGGGGCATTCGGGCTTGCGTTTGACCTGACCCTACCGCGTGTGATAAACGGGGTGTCCGCCAATCATGGGGCGGTTACCCGCAAAGGAAACCTTTTAGATTGAAGGTTTTGCACCCGCATCCTACAGGCGACCCCGCAGCGAGATTACCCCAACAGCCCACCGAACAACCCACGCCGGCCACCCTTCGCCAGCAACGGGGCCAGCACATCGTACCAGGGTTCTTTTTTGCTGAGATCGTCCAGCGTGGTGAGGTGGTTGCGGGCGGTGCGGTTGTTCTGTAGTTCCGCGAAGACGGTGCCCAATTGTGCGAAAAATTCTGGCACCACAAAGGCCGCGTTCATGTACAGGTCGCCCGCCCCAGCAAACCAGAAGCGCAAAATATCGACCATGCGCCCCGCATCGCCGCGCTCGAGCATATCCTTAAACAATGACCAGTACACATTCCAGAACTGTAAGCGCCTGGCCCGCACGTAGGTCGCCTGTACAAAAGGCGCGTGGGTTTCTGCCGCAAAAAAGACCTCGGCCAGCGCCAGCATCTCCTGTTCATAAACGCGGTCGTCTTCCAGTTGGGCGAAACGCTGGTTCAGGTGCGCGACGGTTTCTTGTGGCAGCGTGCCATGATAAATGGCCAACGAGCCTTCTAGCACGGCGAGGTCAGTCGGGTTGAGCATGACTTCTTGCACAAACTTGGTGTAGGTCTGGGCGGTGTTTTTGTCAATGCGGGCGATCATCACGCCCATCAACCCATCACTGAGCAGGGTGGCGTACCAGTCCGGGTTAATGGTGGTGGTCACGACCTCCTCGGCGAGCAGGCGGCGCGCAAAGTGGTCCTGCTGTACCCCACCGTAGAGAACGTCAAGGGCATCGTGCAACACTGTGTCTCGCCAGATGGGATCACTGAGCGCATTTAGCCAGCGCAACACATGGTCGGCCACGTCGTCGGTGTTGCGCAGTTTGACCCGGTCGCGGCGCAGCTCGTAGCTGTGCAGGTCATCGAACTGGTTCCAATAGCGCATCCAGAACGCTTCGGCACGGCGCGGGACGTTCAGCGGTTCCACCAGCGCATAATACAACCAGTAAAAGGCATGTTTGCGCCCCGACGACCCCGCCCATAACGCGGCCTGATTCAACACCAGCCGCCGATCTTCCCCCGTCGCCAGCACCAGGGCCCGCACCAGCCGCGCCGCTGTTTCGGGCACGTCAAACGGGTTGGGCTGTGCTTCGGCGTCCAGCAAATCAAGGGTGTGGTCAATCAAGGGGTTGATGAGGTGATGCGTGTTCCCCGCAAAGTTCAACGCCGGGCCGAAACCATCCCAGAAGCGTTGCGCATGTGCCAGCGTGCCCAGTTCAACGGCGGCGAGGGCGTCGGGGTGATTGAGCGCGTCGAGTTGACCATCCGTATGCAGCAATCGGCCGATCTCGCCCACGGCTTGCCAGTTCCCGGCGGTGAGTGCCCCGGCGAGGTGTAACGCCATGCGTGGGTACAGTTCTTCTGCGCTAAGCCCGACGGTTTTGGCAGCCGCGACCGCGTTGTTGTAAACCGACCATGCGTGCGTGCTGTGGATATGGGTGAGGGCATCGCCGGCCAGCACCCATGCGGCGTGAATGTCGTCGCGATCGTCGGCAGCGAGGTGGCGTGCGGGCACGCTTTCTACCACAGCCGCCGCCCCGGCCACCGACCGTTGCCAGTCGCGTGCCAAGCGCCCCTGCTTTTCCGTGAGGAAAAAGTCGGTCAAATGATTGAGGGCGGGCGTAATGTGTTCGGCGTGGCGCAGACGCTTTTGCAACCAGTGGTTGAGGTCTAGCAGGGTTTCGTTGAAGCCGCTTTCGGTCATGTGGTCGGCGGCAAAATCGGCAAAGGTGGACGGTGGCGCGTCAGTAACGTTGAGGTCAATCGCGTCGAGCATGAAGTAGTCGCCGGGGCGCAGGGTTTGCTCGGGCACGATTCCGTTAATGCGAAAGGGCGTGGTCAGCGGGTCGTGGTGATAGGTGCTGAAGCTGAGCAGGTTGCGCAGGCGCGGCGGCAGCGTCAGGCTTAGCGCATAAATCCACACGACGACATGCTCAACAGTGTCGCGGATGATGATCTTACGGTCGGACGAAACCAGCGCCGCCAGCAGCTTACGAAACCACGTGCGGCGGTGGTCGGTTTCCAGAAAGGCCCATGCCGCGTCGAAGTCAAAATTGCCGGTCGAAACAATCAGGTCATCGTGTACCGGCAGGCTATCGCGTTCGGGGCGCGCGTCGGGGTCGTGTTTCCGCCAGAAGGGGTTCTGCCAGTAGACAATGGGCGGGAGCTGTTCGTCGCGGCTGAGCAGCGACATGTCGCCCACCATGCTGTGCGCAAAGTAGTTGCCGGGGCGGCCGTTGTCGTCTTCGCCGGTAGACTGGCTACAGACGAGGGCAGCGCTGTGGGCGTCAATGGGGAGGTAGCGCATGGCGACGGGGTGTGTTGCGGGCGTGTATTCATCATAGCCGGGTGGGTGTTTGTAGCCCATCATTTTGTCGAGGACCGCGCGTTGCGCCTTGCTGATACCGGGGGACTGGGCCCGCACCTGGTAGCCGCCCTGATTGGCGTGCTGCGGTTTGCTGGAGGTGTAATAGAGTTCATAGATGGGCATAGGCTGGTTTCGGTCTTTCCACGGCTGACGGGTTCAGTGCTGAGGGTATTGTAGCGTATGGCGGGGGAATGTGCAGGGGGGTGGGGGACCGGACCGGGGCGGGGTTGTTGTTGTTCACGCACAACACATACATGGCCCCGGCCTGATGGTTTTTCGACAATTAATACCAGGTTCGCGACATTGGTTGTTCTGTGGGAGGGGTCCCTCCATATTCAGTGTAGATGACGGCGTTCATGGTGGTGGTGGTCGGTGCAGTCATAGTGTGCGCTCCTTGCGTTGCGTGCTGGTTGGTCATGATGTCCACAGGATAGGGCCAAACATGGTGAGCGCACATCACCAGATGTGGTGATTTGGTGCGGGTGATTATTGCCCCGCCACGGTGAAGAAAAAAGTCGCCCCGGCCCCCGGCGCACTTTCTGCCCAGACACGCCCACCCAGCCGCTCGACCACACGCTGCACCGTCGCCAACCCGATGCCTGTGCCCTCGAACTCGTCGCCGTGCAGGCGCTGAAAGGGCGTGAACAGCTTATCTGCATAGTCCATGTCAAAGCCAACGCCGTTGTCGCGCACAAAATAGACCGTTTCACGGTGCTTACGATGGCTGCCGATATGAATCGCGGGGTCGGCCGTCGTTGCTGAATATTTGACCGCGTTGCCGATGAGGTTTTCAAACAGCACCCGCAGCAGAGTGTAGTCGGCGTAGCATGGGGGCAATGGGCCACAGGTGACCTTGCATTGTGCTAGCTCACCATCTTCGCGTAGATGATGCAACACTTCCTGCACCACGACGCCCGGTTGCAACGTCCGCAGCGAGAGTTCACGCCGCCCCAGCCGCGACAGTTGCAGCAAGCCATCAATCAGTTCATCCATCCGCACGGCGTTGGCCTGAATGCGCCTCAGCGAGAAGGCTACCTCCTCGGTCAGGTGGTCGGTGGGGAGGTCTTCGCGCAGCATTTCCGCAAAGCCACGCACGGCCCGCACCGGGGCCCGCAAATCGTGTGACACCGAATAGGTGAAAGATTCCAGCTCGCGGTTGGTGCGTTCAAGCGCAGCCGTGCGTTCCTCAACCCGCTGTTCAAGCTCACGGTTCGCTGCCGTAATCTGCTCCCGCAACAGCCCTTGTTGGAGGGCGATGGTCAGTTGGTCGGCCACAGCAATGGCAATGTTAAGCTGGTCCTGCGAGGGCGGTGTCGCTCTGGTATAGCCCAGGGCAATGATACCCAACAACGTCTCGTCGTGGCGTAAGGGCACGGCAAGCGTCAGTTGCATCCCCGTGCTATACATTAACCGTTCTGCGCTGGTGGTTGGGGTGCCGCCGGGTGGTGTTTCGAGCAGCAGGTAGCTATTGCTGCGCAGGGCCGCAATCAAGCCCGGGTTATCGCTGACGTCGAGTTTGTCGGCCCTGCCCACTTTATCACCCGCCAACAGGGTCAGCGCGCTTGCATCGTGGTTGAACAGCAACGTCCCGATGAGGTCGGCTTTGAGCAGTTCTTTCAATGGTGACATCGCCGCCAGCGCCGTGTCTTCAATTGACTCGGCCCGTAAAATCGAGCGGTCAATGTCGCGCAGCATCCGCATTTGCTTGTTACACGAAACTAACGTCAATTGGACCTCATACAACTCGGTGATGTCACTGATGAAGGACTGTGCGCCTGTGTAAAAGCCCGATTCATCATGCAGCGGCACGGTTGACACCAGGCCCCACACATTGCGCCCGTCACGGTGTTTGAAGCGGAACTCGAGTATTTCTGCGATACCCTGCCGCCGCCGTTCGATGTTGTCTTCCGCAATGGTTTGCCATTCCACATCCATAAACGACTTCACCGGGCGGCCGACCATATCCTCGGTATCATGTCCCAACATCCACGCCATGTGCTGATTGACATAGGTCGTCATGCCCTGTTCATCTGCCAGCCAGACGCCCTGATTGGCGTTTTCGATCATCTCACGATAGCGCTTTTCACTGGCTGAGAGCGCTGCTTCCATTTGAATTTCGGTGCTAATATCACGGGTGACAGTCACGAGGTTGATGACCTTGCCGTTGTCATCAAAAATCGGGCGTGAGGTGGATTCCAGCCAGACATAGTGCCCCTCAGCGTGCTGATAGCGATAGCGCACCCGCGACGACGTACCTGTTTCCAGCGTCACGTCGTGGGATGTCTCGCGAATCATCGACCTGTCATTGGGGTGAAAGTAGTCGTAGGGGTCTTGTCCCAACAATTGCATTGGGGAATAGCCGACAATCTCTTGCGCGGAGGGGCTGACATAGAGATAGGTACCGTCGGCGGCGTGCAAACATATCATGTCTTTGCTGTTTTCTGCGATGAGGCGATAGCGTTGCTGTGTGGCGTCCAGCCGGGTTTTGGTGCGTTCGAGTTCGACCGTGCGGGCCGCGGCCTGCCGCGCAAACAACACCGTAAGAACCATTGTCTGCCCGACCAACCCAATCTGCAACAGGAATGTGTAGCTGCGCGGGAAGTCGGGGATTTGTGGACGCGCGGCCAGTGCCGGGTCTATTGTGAAAGCAGCCCCAAGCCCAAGTGCAAAGGCGGTACCCAACAGCCCGGCGCGGATACCAAACAATAACCCGGCGATCATGATGAGCAAAATATAGTAGCTATACACTGGTGAGGCAGCCCCACCCCCACTGACCACCCCTAATGTTGTCGTCACCGCGACCAGTGCCACCACACCATAGCGCACCCAGCGCACATACCCGGCATTGAATGGCAACCACAACACCCCACACACCCCCACGCCTGCCACCGGGATCAGCAGTTGCAGCGTAGACCACTCGCCCGGCCAGAATAGCACCGTGTACACAACTACCGTCGCATTGACGAACCCAATCATGAGTACAATGATATGCAAATTTTGAATCGCGACCATTGCGCTTGGGGCAGCCGCGGTTCGTGTAAAGGGAGTATTGAACAAACGCATGGCGTCCTCACGTTGTAATACCAGGTCCGTGACAGTTCAGTGGGAGGGTATGCCGTCTGCGACGTCAACACCTCCCCTACAGCAGGTTTTCGGCTTGCCAATGGGGTTTGTAGGGACTGTGTTGGCTTCCGCAGGAAGACATACCTGTCCATATTTCTGTGTAGGGATGACCTGAATTTGGTATAAGTCAGAAAAACGCTGTTTTTATATTATATTCATCTTGAGCAGGTACGCTGTACAGGTTGATTGCCCTACGATAGCAGATTTATCTGAAGCTATGTGTGAAAAATATCGAAATTCGGAAAAATTACGTAAAAATACGTATTAATTCATTAACACTAACAGAGGACATGACAAACACGCTATGATTCCTAACATTGAGTTGACCCTCGCACACGTCAAATGGTTCAGCGATTTTTTCTTCAGCGATGCCCCGCGCGCGCTGGACGAAATCGTTACCCTCCTGTTCATCGGCTTTGCCATCTTCACCACAGTCGCCATCGGGCTGGCCGTGTTCATCGACCGCAAGCTGGAACAAACCGCGTTCTATCAGTCTGTGCGTCAATGGCTGGAAGACCGCCAACAGTACAGCGAGCTTGTCCTGCGCATCGGGGTGGGCATGACGCTGTTATTGGCGTGGCAGTCAGAATCGCTACTGGTGCCCGACCTCGAAACCGCCGAATCATGGGTCGGTTGGATGATGTATGCGCTGGCGCTGTTGTTGATCCTCCCCGCGACGGTGCCCCTTGTCGGTGTTGGGCTGATTTTGCTGTATGGGCTAGGCGTGTTTGAATACGGCGTGTTCTATATGCTCGATTATCTATTTTTCGTCGGTATCGGGCTTTATTTCATCGTGCGCCGCTTTGAAAACCCCGCCATCAACGGGCTGGACATCCCGCTGTTGTATGCCACCGTCGGCTTCTCACTCATCTGGCCCGGGCTGGAAAAGCTGGTCTACCCCGAATGGAGCTTCTATGTGCTGGAAAACAATCCACAACTGACGCTCGGCTTTCCGCTGGACTTCTTCTTGACCGGGGCGGCGTTTGTAGAATTGGCGCTGGGGTATCTGTTGCTGATCGGCTTGATGGGGCGGCCGCTTTCGGTGCTGATTACGGTCGTCTTTTTCACGACGACGATGGTTTTCGGGCGCGTGGAAATCATCGGCCACACCCCTATTCACGCCGCGCTGATCGTCTTTTTGCTGAACGGCCCCGGCCACTTCTACCCGGCCCCTATCCAGATTCACAAGCAGCTTAACTGGCGCACGGCCTTCGCAGCGGTGAATTTCGTGGTGATCGTCGGTGCGGCGCTGCTGGCCTATTCGGTGATGGCCGAGGCACGTTATCAGGACGCCATGAACGAGGCGTTGAGTGATAGCATCGTCGCCGACTGTGCGGCCGCCCCTGAGCCGGATGAGCGCGAGGTCGTGTTGCAAGATGGCAACGTGGTTGAATGCGATGTGGTGCTTGAATTTGTGGAAGACAGCGACGAGTGGGAGGTCGCGGCGCGGTAGGGGGGCAGGCTTTGCAATGGCCATACATCAGGCATCTCTTTCGCGAAAATTTAATGTGCGTGTGTTAGGATAGCGTTTTGTGACACGTTTCATTCAAACAAAACGCAATCCGCAAAGGAGCCCCATGAGCGTCCATGAAATCAACCCCATCCTCATTGCTGTGCAACAGGCCGCCATGCTGGCCCAACGGGTGCAAGATGACTACCTCACCCGGCTGAACAAAAGCGGCAACGAGCCCGTCACCATTGCCGACTATGGCGTGCAGGCGATCATTAACCGTGCCATCCACCGGGCCTTCCCGCATGACGCTATCATCGCGGAGGAGTCGGCCACCGGGTTCAAGCGTAGCGTCAAGCCGGAGCAACAGACCGCCATCGCGCAACTGGTCGGGGCGGTGCTGGGCGAAAGCGTCAGTATTGAAGACATCATCATGTGGTTGGACTATGGACAGGACACGGTGAGCGCCTCGACATGGATTGTCGACCCCATCGACGGTACCAAAGGCTTTCTGGCCCAACGCACCTACGTTATCGGCGTGGGGCTGGTCGAAGGCGGTCAGGCGGCCGGGGCGGTGCTGGGTGTGCCGACCATTGATGAGGGCGAGTTGCTGGTCGCGTGGGATGGCAATGCCTACCGTGCGCCGCTGTATGGCGACCTTGCCCTCGCGCCGCTGCGGGTGTCTGAGCGTGGGGTGGGCGATACCGTCTACACCGTAGACGCCGCCAGCCGTGCCGACGGGCCCATCACCCAACGTTTGAAAGAGGTCTTCACGCTTGGTGATGCCCTGATGCAGCGGGTGGACGCGCAGCTTGAAATCTATGTGCGTATTGCGCGGGGTGATGCAGATTTGTTCGTGTGCAAGCCTGTGACGCGCTGTTCTAACAAAGTCTGGGACCATGCAGCCGGTGTGGCGCTGGTAGAGGCGGCCGGCGGTGCCGTCAGCGACTTCGACGGGGGCGCGCTCAATTTTGGCGATGGGGAACGCATCCCCAACGGCAGCATTGCGGCCAGCAACGGGCGTCTGCATGATGTCGTGCTGGACTCGGTGAAGCTCAAGCCGCGCTACGTTTGAAATTATTATTTGACGCATAACCCGGTCGCGAGGCTGCTGCGGTGGGCGTGGGGTGTGGTGGGCGGCTAGCGTCAGTATATGAATGACATTGTTCGAGCTGCTGTGCATCTGTTATTGCTGCGGAAGGTGGCTTTTCCCCCGCGCTAAAGCACGGGGCTATGCAGGTGGTGCGCGCGGACAGGGATAAATCCCACCCGCGCGGTGAGGCGTGCGTCACGATGCGGGAAACGCCCCCCCGGCTCTCGGTCAGGCGGACTTGAGTCCTGTCTGACCGCCACACCATGCTAGCCCCGTACTTCAGTGCGGGGCCTGAACCGTTGCCATCCCCAAAATACCCATCCCTGCCCCACCCGTGTTATCATCAGGGTAACATGATGATCGGTACACACCAGAGGTATACACCGTGACTGACCTGAGTTTTGAAGACTTACTTGCCGCCATTGATCGCTTATCGGCGGTGGAGAAGCAACTGGTCGCGGATCGACTGCGACAGACGGAGCCGTTATCACCTGAAGAAGAAGCTGAGCTACACGCTTTGCAATTCCTTTCCGATGACGCGTTGTGGACGATTGCACGCGCAGCCCTGCCCGGTGGTGTTGCAGACCGGATGCATAATCTGATGGATAAGAATACGCTCGGCACCATCACCCCTGTCGAATATGATGAATTGGCAGCGCTTGTAGACCGCAGTGAGCGGTTGATGTTGCGGCGTAGCGAAGCCATGCGGATGTTGCGTGGGCGTGGCTACGACGTATCGGTATTGTTTAGCCAAAACGATGACTAAACCGTTACGCCGTGCCATACGCGCTCAGGTCTTTAAACGTGCCCGTAGTTGCTGTGAGTACTGCCAGACATGCGAGCGGCTAACCGGGCAACGGTGACGCGGTTACGAATGAACAATGCGCGTATTGTGCGGGCCAGGCTTATTTGGGTATCCGCTGGAGAGCATCCACCGAACAACATTTGACCGCCCATCCCTACCCCACCCGTGTTATCATCGTAACCATTATGATGATCGGTACACACACACCAGAGGCACCACGTTATGACTGAATACGACATTCTCGTTGTGGGCGCAGGGCACAACGCCCTCGTCGCGGCGGGTTATCTGGCCCAGGCAGGCTACAAAATCGGCATTATCGAACGGCGGCACACGGTCGGCGGTGCGGTCGTCACCGAAGAACACGTCCCCGGCTTCAAATTCGACCTCGGCGGCTCGGCGCATATCCTCATCAACCACACGCCGATTGTTGATGACCTGCGTCTGCGCGACTATGGCCTGGAATACCTGCGCGTGGACCCTATCTTCTACGCGCCGTTTCCTGATGGCACCAGCATCACCATCTGGCAGGACGTCGAAAAGACCTGCGCCAGCATCGCGGAAGTCTCGCCGGAAGATGCCGAAGCGTACCGTCAATTTATAGAGCGCTGGACGCGGTTTTCGTCGGCAATGGTGGACAGTTTCCTTGAACCGCCGACGCTGTGGAACACCTTCCGGCATATGGTCATTAATGCGGGCGTGTGGCGTAACCCGCTGATGTATATCCCGATGATGTCACGCGGCTATGGACGCATTCTGCGCCGGACGTTTAAGTCCGAAAAGGTGCAGGCCGTCGTCGGGTGGATGGCGGGGCAAAGCGGCCCCCCGCCCAACGAAATGCTGGCCGCCCCCATCGCGCTCTGGCACCCGATGTACCACGTCAGCGGGGTTAAGCGCCCGGTGGGGGGCTCTGGCGCATTGACGCAGGCCCTCGCCCGCATGATTGAGGCCAACGGCGGCGAGATTTTCACCAGCAACCCGGCCAAACGTTTCATCGTCAGCGGCAAGCGCGTTGTGGGCGTGGAGACATCCGACGGGCAAAAGCTCCTCGCGAAAAAGGCCGTCATCAGCGGGGCCCATATCCGCACGACGATGGCCCTGCTCGGTGACGAAGCGCCGCCTTCCGCCCGCAAACGCGCCAACAACGCCCACATCGACAACGGCATGGGCATGATTGTGCGCTACGCCATGTCCGAATTGCCCGCCTACACTGCCGCCGGGGGGCGCACCACACCCGGCCCGGAGCATCAGGGCTTGCAGTTCATTTGCCCCTCGCTGGACTACCTCGACCGCGCCTATGCGGACTTCAAAAAGGGCATCCCCTCGCGTGAGCCTGCGCTGGCGATTATGACCGTCTCGGCGGTAGACCCCACGCTGGCCCCACCGGGACAACACGTCATGTATTTATGGGGGCAATATTTCCCCTACAAGCTGGCCAGCGGCGAACACTGGGACGAGGTTGGTAAGCGCGAAGGGGACCGGATGCTGGCCCACATGGCGACATATGCGCCCAATGTGCAGGACGCCGTAATCGGGGAATTAATCGAAACGCCGCTGTATTTGGAGCGCGAACTTGGCTTGATTCAGGGGCACATCATGCACCTGGAGATGCGTGGCGACCAGATGTTTTTCCTGCGGCCGGCGCTGGGGATGGGCGTGTATCGTGGCCCGCTGGAAGGGCTGTATTTGACCGGGGCCAGCACCCATCCCGGCGGCGGGATTATGGGCGCGGCAGGTCGTAATGCGGCGACGGTCGTGCGTCAGGATTTGGAGCGCGGCGGGTGGTTTGGGTAGCAAATTATACCGGGTTCAGGCGATCAACAACCATAAAATGGACAGGGTTGTCTTCCCGCAGAAGCCAACACAGTCCCGAAAACCTCCCACACAACAACCGTTGTCGCGGACCTCGTGTGACACGTTGCGGAAAAACGGGGCCCCCGGCTCTCGGTGCGGGGCCCTTTTCCCCCGCGCTGAAGCACGCGGCTATGCAGGTGGTGCGCGCGGACAGGGCTAATGGGTTTGGTTAAATAAATTCGGTAAGGTCCTGGTACCGACCGAACGCGTTGCCTTCAGGCTTGTGCGTTCGCAAAACTTGATGGGCAGCTCGTGCGAAGCGTGCTGCGTCGTTTACGGCGGCGAAAAGGGCCTGTTACCGACGTTTCCCCGCCCTGAAGCACGGGGCTATGCAGGTCGTGCGCGCGGACAGGGATAAATCCCACCCGCGCGGTGAGGCGTGCGGTCCTGGCTATAAAACACCTGTACTCTTGCTAGCCGAGCTGCTATTGCGTCACCAATTGTTGGCGTACGTCGTCCGGCAAATCAACCAGGGCCCCCAGAAAAATAAGTGCATCGTCCATGGTGTTGCAAGTCTTCATGCGCGCATTGAACGTAGCCCACAGCCGCAGAAAGAAATTGTGCATCGGGTTCGTGGTGATCACAAAAACAAAATAGCCGACGCGGGGATGCTCACTGCGTTCTTTGAGTACCTTAGATTTCATCAATTGCCCCGGTTTCATCGTTATCTTGCTAACGCTACGTAGGTCAACTATAAGATGTACGGTACTCGTCTCGCCATTACTTACCAGCGCGATAGCGTCGTAGGTCATCTACTCCAGCGTTTCGATGCTCATCTCACCTTCATAGCGTTGTAGCGCCAATTGATTTTCGATAACCCAGCGCACTGAATTCGCCATCAGAAATTATCCCAGTCTATGATGCTGGCACGATGAAATGAGTATATCAGGAACAGGAATGCGCGCCGAACAGTTGAAACCATATTTTCATAAAAAATTCAGATCGTTTAATATCAAGCTCGGGCGATCAACCACCATAAAATGGACTGTGTTGGCTTCTTGCAGGAAGATAACCCTGTCCATGGATGGCATTAAACCGCACGATAATGCAAGTTTCGAATTATCGGGCAGGACTCTCCAATGCGTCGTCAACAACGGGCAATTTGGCGCAATCGCCCAAAATATACCCGCGATAATGTTTCGACTTTTGCCCCAAACGCGGTATAGTCAACTTGATCATAACTCGAGTTCTGACTATCGGAGGTTCCTTTCTCGATGCAAAATTTGAAACTGGATCAGCAAACCATCGCCGCCCTGGTTTTTGCCGGGGTGTTGTTGATTGGCGGCGTGCTTATCCTTACCTTCACCGGGGATGACGACGACGACGGTGACGCCACCGACACACCTGCCGCTCAGGTCGAAGACGCCACCCCAGACACCGACACCGCCACGCCCGTTGATGAGGCTACAGAAGAACCCGACGCGCCCACCGACGTTACCGACGACCCTGCAACGGAGGAACCTTCCCCAGACGCGACTGAAGCGCAAGACGACCCCACCAGCACCAGCACCCCTGTCCATACTGATGAACCCACCGCCACCATCACCCCCACGCCGACCGCTGTCGATTTTGTGGAGGCAATTGATCTGGTGGAAGTCGCGGAAGATATAGACACCGATGGTGATGGCGTGCCCAATATTGACGACGCCTGCCTGACTCGTGGGGATACCTACGGCTTCGGTGTGGATGCAGTCGGGTGCCCGGTCGTTGAATACAGCATCGGTGCCTTGAATGCACGCTGTATACCAGAAGACCTCACCCCGCGCTTGACCTTCACCAACACCGCGCCCGTCGCCACGACCTTTGAGGTCACCTTTGACACAGGCGACGCCACGCAAACCGTCACCGCGACCGGCAATGGTGGGCTGGCAGATGTCGCCGCGCCCCCCGGCAGCGCTGGCATGGCGATGGTCAGTGTGGCCGCAACGGGTGAAGCACTCGGCACCCTCAGCTTTGACTGCACCCCGCCGGCCCTCACCGTAGCGACAAGCTGCACGGACGCGGGCGCACAATTTACGCTCAACGCTGCGGCTGGCAGTGCATCTGCTGACGTGGCCCGCACCGTTATCACCTACACCGTCACCGACGACGCCGGGAACACCGTGCAACAGGCTGTGCCCCTGCGCATAGGGGCGGGGGATAGCCGCGCTATCGGCCCCTTTAGCTATGCCACCACCGCAAGCGACCGTGCCATCACACTGACCTATGAAGACGCCCCCGGCAGCACCGCCAGCATCGACGCCGGCCCGTGCATTGTGCCGAGCGCGATCATTAACGATGTGGTGTGCGACCCGGTGCGCGCTGTGCCGCAACTTGCTGTGCGCAACACCGGCCCCGTCATGACCGATTTTCTGGTCACCTATAATTATGTAGACGAAGACCCGTTCCCCGTGACCGCCGCCGTTGCCCCCGGTGACACCCAGACCTTCGCGGCTACTGTCCCCGGTGCGGGCACACTGACCGTGCTTGTGGGCGATAGCGAACTCGCCACGCAGGACTTCGACTGCTCCCCGACCAATGTTGTCGTGCGTGAAAGCAGTTGCACCCCCGATGCCAGTGGGGTGACGTTCACGCTCGAAGGCACCGGTGGCGCAACCAGCTTCCGTTCCGTGCTGCAAGTTGTGACGACCGACGGTGTGCCCGTGTTGCGCCGTAACGTGACGCTTGCGGAAGGCGAAAGCCAGACCTTTACCGCCAATTTCAACCGGCCACCGGGCGAAGATGACCGCCGCCTGCGGGGTGTGTGGGACAGCGCGCCCGGCCTGAGCAGCGAAATCCTGTTTGATGCCTGCACAGAGGTGCAACGTGTTGTGGATGTCGTCACGGAATGCAGCGCCGAGGGCACGGCCTTCTACCTGCTGGACCGTTCCGGGCAGGGCGACCAGTACGACTGGCGCATCGACACCGGGGCAGACCGCATCGTAACCGGGAACGTCGCCGCGAGTGATGACCCTGAGACGCGCCGCTTCATGGGCCGCACCAACGCCGACGCGGGCACGCTGGCGGTCAGCTTTGATGGCGAAACGCTCTACCGCGAGGCCTTCATCTGTGAAACGCCAGAAGTCACCCTTGCCGCGGCCACCTGTGCCGGCACGACCGCCGCCGTGTTCACCCTGACCTCTGGCGAAGGTGGGCGTGGCTTGCCCGTGACGGTGATCGTTGAAGAACAGGTCAACGGCGCAAGCACAGGCGTCCTGTACCGCGAGACGCGCACCATGCCCGGCAACGCCACGTGGGTTATCGGTGACGACGACTTCGAAACGACCAGCTTCCGCGCCGAAGCAGCCCAAACCGGGCGCGAACTGCTGTTGACCTACACCACCGACGACCGCGGCAACACCGCAACCGCCAGTGTCGGCCCATGCTTTAGCGCGCAACTCACCGCCAGCACGACCTGCAACGCGCAGGGCGGCGTGAACCTCACCGTGAGCAACCCCACCGACGTTGACCTCAACTTTGGCTATTCGCTGGCCAGCGTCGAAGACAACGATGTTGATGCGGTTGCGGTGCTGACCACGCTGCCGGCCATCACCACCCGCACCTACTACATCCCACGCGGAGAAGGGCAATTGCGCCTGACGCTTGGTGATGAAACGGTGCAGGAATTGACCGTTGATTGTGTGCCGCCGACCGTCACTGTGGGCGAGGCAACGTGCAGTGCTGACAACAGCGCCGCCGCTGTCACCCTGAGCGCGACGGGGGGCACTACCGCTGTCGAAACGCTGGTCACGGCGCGTGATGAGGATGGCGTGTTGATTGATACGGCCCCGGTTGTGCTGGCTGCTGGCGAAACGGTCGAACTCAGCGCGGTGTTGAACACCACATTCACCAGCACTGACGCCGACCGCCGCGTGTTGTTGCGCTTCGAGAACGCATCTGGTGACACACAGGATGCTGAAGTCGGCCCCTGTTTGCCGCTGGAAGTCACCGCCACTGCCGCCTGCGATGTGGCCGCCACGAACACGGTGACGCTAGTTATTGACGCCAACCGTCTGCCCGACACCGACCTGAGCTACACGATCACCTATGACGGGGATGCCGACAGCGAATCTGGCCCTGTTGAACTGAACGACGCGCTACTCGGCACCGTGAACGCCACCGCGACCGCGCAGGCCGGCACCTTTACCGTCAGCAGCGTCGAAGACACCCTCGCGAGTGGGGCGTTTGACTGCACCCCGCCAGAGGTCAGCGCCACGGCCGTCTGTGCAGATGGTGATAGCGTGCGCTTTACGCTGGACACCCCCCAACGCACCGCTGAGGTCGCGTTTGTGTCGCAGGTGCGCGTGCTGTCCACCGCCACAAATGAGGTCTTGCAAGAAACCACCGCCGAACTCGGGGCGGCACCCTTCGCGCTGACCGTCGATTTTCAGGAGGGCGTCGATAGCCCCGCCCGCAATTTACTGCTGGAATATGAAACCGCGCCGGGTGAAACCGCGACGGTTGTCGCCGGGCCGTGTCTCTCTCCGCTGGCCATTTCGACCGCGCAGTGTGCCGGGGATGGTGCAGCCGCAGCGGTGAATTTCGCCGTGCAAAACACAGGTGATGATAACGTTGAGGGTTTCTATCGCATCACCAATGAGCGCGGCACTATTCTCGCGGATGACGTCGCCTTTTCGCTTGGTGGCGGTAACACGCAGGAACTTGAGCCTATCGCCTTCAGCGCTGACAACAACGAGCGCGCCATCACGCTGCTGGTTTTCACCGCTGCGGATGAGGGGGCCATCGCTTCGGCTGTGGTCGGACCGTGCGCGCCGCCGCAACCGGCCGTGCGCATCGAACCCACCTGCGCCACCGAAGACGGAGCCGCGCTGGTGCGCTTCACCATCAGCGCCGACGACCTCCAGACCACCAACGCCCGGCTGGACGGTGACTTCCGTGTGCTGGACGCCGATGGCAACGTCGTCAATGAGGGCTCGGTGGTGCTGCTCGACGGGGAGAGCGCGACAGTAGACGCCTTCTTCGACACGGGCAACACCAACCCCGAGCGCCGCCTGACGCTGGTCTTTAACGATGGGCTGGGCAACACCACCACCAGTGACGCGATTGGCCCGTGCGGGCAACCCGCGCTGAGTGCCACCCAACGCTGCGAAAGTGGCGCGGCCCAACTGAGCCTGTTCAACAGTGGTGACCTGGACTTCAACGGCACGGCCACCCTCGATTTTGCCGACGGCGAAACGCTGGAACGCCCCTTCTTCGTCCCGGTCAACACCCGCGCCGCGCTGGATGTGGGTATGGCTGTGGGCGGCACGCTGACGCTCGAGGCACTTGCAGGGGAGGTCCCCTTCACGCTGGACTTCACCAACTGCGGCCCGCCGACTGTCGCCGCGACGTGTGGCGCTGATGGTTTCCCGACGCTGAGCATTGCCAATCCGCGCACCGAAGCGCTCACCGGGGTGGACTATCTCGTGATGTCCGATACATGGGACGGTCCGCAACTGGTCAACATCGGCAATCTCGCCGCTGGTGAAACGGTCACTGTGAGCAGTGCGCAATACGGCGAAGGCGCGGTGCTGGTGCGCTATCAGGATGATCTCGTCGGCGCGGCTGTGCCAGCGGAAATCAACGCGCTGTATGACTGTGTTGGCGACCCGACCATCACGCTGAACAGCACCTGTAACACCACCACAGGCGTCTTGACCTTTACGGCCACTGTGCGCGATGGGCTATTTGATGCCACACTGCCCTACATCCTGCGTATCAATAACGCCGACTTCCCCGGCGAACTGGACTTCAGCACGGGCACCGCGCAACACATCGACGTGACCGCGCTGCCGGATGGCTCGCCAGTGACGGTGGTCCTTGATGAGGGTGGCGACTTTGAAACGCGACTGACGCAGCGCGACGGGTGTGCGCAGAGCCTCGCGCTGAACGCCGACGCCTTCTGCATGGGCAACAACAGCCCACAGGTGACGCTCTTTAACGCCGCCAACGTTGATACGGTTCCGCTGGGCTACAGCATCGCATGGAACGATGGCAGCATCACCGAGGGATCGCAACCCATCGCGGCCCGGCAAACGCTGATCCTTGATGACGAGCTGCCCGGCAACCGTGGCGCAGGGACGCTAGAAGTCGCCGGGTTGGATGCGCCGCTGCAAATTCCAGACTGTTCGCCGCCGCGCTTCCGCATCAACAACACCTGCAACGGCGTCGAGGGCATCACGTTCAGCGTGGACCACGAAGCCTTCGGTATTGAGCCAACGCTGCGGGTCGTCATCCGTGACGAAGCCGACAACACCTTCGCCAGCACCCTGCTTGAGGGCAGCACGTCCGGCACCGTCACCCTGAGCGCGTCGTTCAGCAGCGGCGCGGACAACGACAATCGGCGGCTGGTGCTGTACATCGAATCGGTCGATGGCGACACCAACTACCTCGCGGCCACGGCTGGCCCCTGTATCCTTGCGCCAGACCTCGCGCTTGAAGCTGTCTGTGACCCCTTGACAAGCCTTGTGGCGTTCACGCTGACCAACAACGGCGGCCCGCTGGAAGACCCGTTGCCGTGGCGTAACTCGCAGGGCCGCACGGGCGACACCGACGTTCTCCCCGCCGGGGGTGCGCAAATTTTCACCGTGCCGGGGCCGCCAAGCGGAGCCGCTGTCAGCCTGACGATTGACGAAGGCGGGCGCTTCGAAACCACGGCTACGCTCGAACAGGGCTGCGTTGAACAATACGCGCTTGACGTGACCGCCACCTGCGACGACTACAACCAGCCGCTGGTGACACTCACCAATCTGCGCGCGCTGGACACTCCCCAACTTGACTGGACGCTGGACTTCACCGACGGTGCCGAAGTCGGGGGTAGCATCGCTGTGCCGGGCAATGAAACCGTCAGTGTAGAGAACCTGCCCGGTAGCGGTGCCGGGACGTTCAGCATTGACGGGACCGGGTATAGTGTCATGGTTCCGGCGTGCGGACAACCCGACCTCAGCCTGACGGGGCGGTGTGCGGGCACAACGGGGATCGTTTTCACCATCACCAATAGCGGCGATGCGATGCTCGGCGCAGGCAACTGGCGCGTGACCACCCCCGTTGGGACTGAAGTCGCGACCGGGGACTATCAGCTTGTGGGTGGTGCCAGCGAGACGTTTACGGTGCCCTTTGCCGCTGGTTTCGTGGACCCGCGCTTCCTCACCGTGTCGGTGTTTAACGACTTCGACGGTGAACGCCTTGAGTTTGTGAGCAGTTCGTGTCTGCCCCCCGCGCAGCTTGTCATCGACCCGGTATGCAATGACGCCGCCGGGCAAATCACCTTTACGGTTAGCAATGTGGGTGGTCCGCTGGCTGAGGGCTTGCCGTTTACAATCACCAGCGCCGACAACCTGCTGCTCTCCGGGCAGACGGACGCGCTGAGCGCCACCGCGACGCAAACGGTCAGCGTGCTGGCCCCGCCAGATGGAGCCCCGGTGCGTATGCGCATCAACGGGCCGGGCGGTGATGTGCTGGCGATTGAAGGCTGTTTGGGGACGTCTCCGGTGCGCTTGCACGGCTATTGCAACGCCGATGGCAGCGGCACGTTCAGTATTTTCAACGGTGGCCCCGACATGGAAATCGCTGACACTGACCTGAGCTATGCGGTCAACGACGAGAATGGGGTGTTGCTGGATCGGGGCACGTTGACGATGGCCGCCGATGCGACACGCTTCTTGTTCTACGAATTCGGTGAAAACACATTGACGCTCTCGTCTTCAGCGGGGGATGTGCGGGCGCGGCTGCGGGTTGGTCCGTGCGTGGTGCCCGCCGCAGAGTAGCCGGGTCGTTTTGATCCGTCACGGAAATGAGGATTCTTTCTCTATGAACACCAAAGCGGGGCGGCGCACACTGGACTCATGGGTTTGGTAAAATAAATTCGGCAAGGTCAGGGTACCGACCGAATGCGTTGCTTTCAGGCTTGTGCGAAGCGTGCAACGTCGTTTACGGCGGCGAAAAGGGCAAGTTACCGACGTTTTCCCCGCGCTAAAGGACGGGGCTATGCAGGTGTGGTGCGTGAACAGCCCTGAAGGGCGCTCATGCAATGGGATGATGGACGCTACCCGATCAAATTTACCAGACCCATCATCCCACCCGCGCGGTGGGGTCCTGATGCCGGGAAACGGGCACGGTCAGGCGGACTTCAGTCCTGTCTGACCGCAATTTTCTGCTAGCCCCGTACTTCAGTGCGGGGGAAACGGCCCCCTATCGCGAACCTGGTATGATATGCCGTTCCATGTGGGCCCTTTTGGCATACCCCACGATCCCTATGTATACTGGTAGCGAAGCAATGTCCACGCTTGACACAACAAGCAGATGATGGGGGCCATGGTATATGCTGAGTATCCTCTTTATTGTGGGGTTGATCTGGCTATTTGCTGGACTGGGTTTTCTGTTGCATTTTATCTCGCTGCGGGTCAGCCCGTTGCCGCTGGTGTTCTATGTCGCCGGGATCGCAGGCTTTCTTGACCTTAACGAAATTGCGCCCATTGTCATTGAAGAAATTGATGGCGTCACGCTAATCGTCACGGCCGATGTCTTTATCCCCGTTGTGCTGGCGCTGATTCTGGTGGTGTATGCCAGCAACGGCACACGACTGGCGCAACTGCTGGTCATTGGTATTGTCTCCGTTGGCGTGGTGTCGATGACAATGCTTGCGGCGTTGGCGCTGCTGGTGGCTGTCGTCAATGACGATGCGCTGCACGGGACGCTGGCAGATGGCAATGTCGCCACGCTCGACACATTGCGCCGCATTATGGTCGGGCGCTTTGCCTTCATCGCTGACATGTTGATGATCGCCATCGCCTATCAGGGAATCTATAATGCGTGGCCCAGAGTGCGGGGCGGGTTGCGGGTCGGTGGGGCGCTCCTCATCGCGCTCTGGACGGACGCCATCACCTACAACCTCCTTGCTGAACTGGGCACAGGTGACTTTTATGAACAACTGGGCACCGACTTGCTGGTCAAAGGGTTTGCCGCGCTGACGTTGTGGCCTCCGACCGCCTACTACCTGACCGTTATTGTCCCGCAACACACGCCGCTCTCGCCGGATGCGTCACCAGACCGCCCGACGCTGGATATGCTGAACGATCCGTTTCAAAACATTGGCGACCTCCTACGCCGCACCCAGATCGAACTTGCCGAGTCACGCTCAATTTACAAGAAGCTCACCGAACACATCGGTGATATCTTCTGGCTGGCAGACCCCGCCGTGACACCGCCGATCACCTACGTCAGCCCGTCGTTTGCACGCATTTTCGGCATTGAACACGAGCTGGCACTGCAAACACCTGCGGCGCTGCTGGAACGCATTCACCCCGATGACCGTGAGCGTTTTCGCGACGGTCTCTACGCCTATTTCATGGAAC
This sequence comes from Anaerolineae bacterium, assembly GCA_034437655.1. Taxonomy (GTDB): domain Bacteria; phylum Chloroflexota; class Anaerolineae; order Aggregatilineales; family J027; genus J027. The sequence continues at coordinate 5,231 of DAOTTU010000138.1, read as the reverse complement.
ACCCCACCGATGAATTCCGCATCATTCACCCTGACGGGCGTGAACGGTGGGTGCGCAGTCGCGTTTTCCCCATCGACAATGGTGCGAGCGCCATGTCGCGCTATGGGGGCTTGATCGAAGATATTACTGAAACCCGCGCCGCTGAAGATCGTAAGCTCAACCTCGCGCTCGAACGTGAACGTGTCAAGCTGTTGCAGAACTTCATCCGCGACTCCTCGCACGACCTGCGCACGCCGATTTCTGCCATTTTGATGCGGGCCCACCTCTTGCGCAAAGTCAGCGACCCCGCCATGCAAGAAAAATACCTCAACGAACTGGTCGAACGCTCAGAGTATTTGACGCGCCTGATTGACAACCTGTTCACGCTGTCACGCATTGAAAGCAGCGCCCCCGAAACCGTGCAACGCATTCAGGTCAATCAGGTACTAAAAGGCGTGTGCGAATCAATACGCCCGCGCGTAGAGCAAAAAAACCTGACACTGGACCTTATGCTAGACGCGGACGTGCCGCCGATTTTTGGCAATCCCTTTGATCTGGAGCGCGCGATTTCGAACCTCGCGGAAAACGCCCTGCGCTACACCGAACAGGGGGAGATCACGATTCGTTCAGTGCTGGACGACAACGGCATCTATGTCAGTGTGACCGATAGCGGCATCGGGATTGATGCGGATGAACTCGAACGCATCTTTGATCGCTTTTTCCGGGCACGGACGGCCGTCGGGCGGCGTGTGCAGGGGACAGGGCTCGGGCTGGCGATTGTGAAGTCGGTGGTAGACCAACACGGCGGGACGATCGCGGTGGAGAGCCAGCCGGGCGTTGGCACCACCTTCACGCTGATTTTGCCGCTCGTCGGGCTGGCGCATATGCATTAGGGCCAGCGCGGAAAGCATGAAATGAGGTCGTGTTATGCGCCGGGATCGCCTGTAGGATGCGGGTGCAAAACCTGATTTTCCTACCGTCCATTCAGGCCCCGCACTGAAGTACGGGGCTAGCATCGTGTGGCGGTCAGACAGGACTCAAGTCCGCCTGACCGAGGGCCGGGCCCGTTTCCCGGCAGTAGCGCCCCACCGACCGCGCGGGTGGGATTTATCCCTGTCCGTGCGCACCACCTGCATAGCCCCGTGCTTCAGCGCGGGGAAAAGGGCATTGTTGCGTTTACCTTTACCCTACCCCTACAGCGTGTGACATACACCGCGTCTCGAATAGTAATCCTATAAAATGCAAAAAGCCCACCCCGTGGGGCAGGCTTTTCACGTAAAGTCCAGTGAGATCACTCACCCTTTACGGCTCGCTTGAGGGCTGCGCCTGGTGTAAACACGGGACGCTTGGTCGCTGGGATTGTGATACGTTCCCCGGTTTGGGGGTTCACTCCCTTACGTGATTTATACAGGCGGGACTCAAAAGAACCGAATCCAGTAATATTAACTTTCACGTCATTTTCCAGATTTTCGCTGATGACGTCGAGCATCGCCTGAAGGATGCGCTTAACTTCGGCTTTGGAGGTGCCGAGGCGATCTGCGACCTCGTCGATCAAGGCGGTCTTGGTCAAACGAGCGGGTTTCTGGTTCTGCGGAGAGGTTTTGACTGGTGTGGCGGTAAGTACCATGTTGTGAGGACTCCTTGCTTAAAGGACTTTGGACTGCGCGATACTGCGCAAAAGTATCATACCGGATTTTCGCCGCCGCTTCAACAAGTTTGGCGCAGATAACCGGGCTTCTCTCACCTTAATACCCCGCTGCAATGTCTACCGGGTCGGGCATGTCACCCGTGCGGGCATAAGCGTTTAAGGACTGCGCGAGGGCTGTCATACGCATCGCCTCTGTGGCGTCAACGTGACCGCTGCGGTGTGGGGACATGACCATGTTGTCCAGTGTGTGAAAGGGAAATTGCGAGGGCGGGGTGTGGGTGCGTTCCGCTGCGCTTTGCGGATACTGGTACCATACATCCGACGCGCCCGCGTGCAATTGCCCGGATTGCAACGCTTCAAAAAACGCGCGTTCATCAACCACAGCCGCCCGCCCAATATTGACCAGAATCGCTTTTTCCCGCAGCAGCGACAACTCGTGCGCCCCGATCATGCCTGTGGTGGCTGGCGTGGCTGGCAGCGTGACAATCAGCACATCCGTCTGTGGCAGCAGGTTGTGCAGGGCGTCTGGTGGGTGCAAAAAGTCGGGCGCATCTGGCGGCACGGTACGCTTGATGCCAAGCACGTGCATACCAAACGCACGGCAATAGCCGCCAACCCGGGCCCCGATCCCCCCATAGCCGAGGATCAGCGCTGTGCGACCGTCCAGCATCACGCCGGGGCGGTCATCAACATAGCGCGGCGACCAGTCATGCTCACGAAAGGTGCGGTCAATGGGCACCACGGCCTTGGCGGCGGCCAGCAACAGTGCGAAGCATGTCTCCGCGACGATGGGCGCGTTGTGGTGCAGGCTATGCACGGCAATGTGCGGATAGTCGGCGATGGTGTCGCGCGTGACAGCGGGCAACCCGGCGAAAGGGATCAGCAGCTTGCGCAGATGCGGGCTGGCGTCGAGCTGTTCACGGCTGGGGCGTCCGGTCACCAGCACGGCGTAGTCCGGCTCAGCAGGGAGCGTGCCGTGTGTATAGGTAATGTCCGGGTCAAGGTGTGCGGCGAGCGTGTGTTGGGCGGCGGCGTCGAGGGGGTGAGCAAAATGCACGGTCAGGGGCATGGGTGGCTTCCTTTTGGTGTCAGGTCGGCGTCAGGTTAATGAGATGCGCCAGTGGACGTGCCATGTGTTGCACGCGGTAGGGTTATCATATCAGGTTCGCGACAATGGTTGTGCTGTGGGAGGGTATGCTGTCTTGCGCACCCCTCCCCTACGATGGGTTTTCCGCTTGATGACGGGCTGTCGTAGGCGCGGTTGTCGGCTCTCAACGGGAGACGTACCCGCCCACCAATTGCTATTGTCCGTATTACTTGGTGACTTTGCAAAAGTCCGGGTAAGGCCCCCCGGTCCCGGCCGCGTCCACACGATATGATGCGACACTTACGCGACCTTTTTCATCACGTTTCACCGGGACTGGCGCTGTTGCTGCTGGTCATCGTGACGTTGGGCGTGGCATTGCTGGTTACGGACCCCGCCGCTGCGCCGCCTGCACCCCTGCCGGGCAACAATACCTTTTTCTCGGCAGACGCCACGCTCAGCCCCGACTATCGCCTGCGGGAACAGTTGCGCCGCAACGACATCCCCGCCATTGACAACCCGACCTTTCACAGCGCCAACGCCAGCCCCTACCCGCCCGAACATCTGGTGATTGGCGTGGAAATCAACGGCGATGCGCGCGCCTATTCGGTGCCGCTGCTCAGCCGGCATGAGATCGTCAACGATGAGATTGGTGGCGTGCCTGTGGCGGTGACGTGGTGCCCGCTGTGTTTTTCGGCGCTGGTTTATGAACGCACGGTTGGCGACCAATTGCTGGAATTTGAAGTCTCGGGCTTGCTGCTCAACAACAATCTGGTGATGGTCGATCGCCAGACAGATAGCCTGTGGCCACAGAGTCGCGGCGCAGCGATTCAAGGTCCGCTCAGTGGTGAACGCCTGACTTTTCGCTCCTCAGTGATCACGACATGGGCCGCCTGGCGCGATCAGTTCCCGGCAACACAAGCCATCATCAACCCCGGCAGCCGCGTCGATGGCTACGCCTCTTACTACAGTAACGACGACATCGGCGTGAGTGGGGCGCTGGACTTCGACACACGTTTGCCCGGCAAAACCGACGTCTACGGCATTGAAGTCGGCACAGACCCCATCAGTGGCGAGCCATTAAGCGCGGCCTATCCCTTCACGGCATTGCGCGACGAGCTGGCGATCAATGACACGGTGGGTGCTGTACCTGTTGTGGTCTTGTTCGCGCCAGAGGGAGAGACGGCCCTGGCGTACGAGCGCACGCTACCCGATGGCACAGCCTTAACCTTCAGCGTCCGAGCGACGGACGACGGCCGCGAGATCATCGACACACAAACGGGCTCGGTGTGGGATCGCTGGCGTGGGGAGGCGGTGCGTGGTCCACTGGCGGGAGAGGTTTTGCCACGGGTGCGGGGGCTGCGGGTGTTCTGGTTCCACTGGCGCGACTTGCATCCGGCCACGCAGTTGTATCGATGAAAAATCCATGAAGTATACGTGAAAATTTACAAACTTCAGCGCAATCGACTTGTACAACATGCGCGCACCGCGTAGGATAGAGTTGCAACCATCATATTGTGAATGATAAGGCTAGTCTCTATGCAAACGTGGTCCCAGATCATTGATTATTTTGTCAACTTAAACAGCACCTACCCCTCTGAGCAGCACCGCCAGATGTTGAAACTGGTGCGCCATCTCTCCAATGAACCGGATATGATGATGGTCAACCGTTCCGTGGATATGGGGTCGCAGGAGTTATTGCTATGGGTGCCACCGTCGGCGCGCATTGTGCATGTGCAAGCCGCAGATCGCGATGGTAGAGGCTTTGTGATGTATCTCGACAACGCCAGGGAAGGCGACTTCGACGGTGAGAAACATCATGCAGAAATGAACACTGCCCTGACGACCATCACCCAACTGATCCGCCATAGCCTGACGTAATGGGTAAACCCATACTAAGCTCATCAATGGTAGGCGATGACACAGGTGATGCTGGTGCAACACTCGACAACAGGTCAATTGCAGTCAATTTCGCCCTGTATTTGTAGGATCACGCTGTTTTCCAAACCCTGGACGGGCCGTTTGTCACGCGCCGTAGGGTTATAACAACCTGAAACGCAGACAGCATGTGGCCATCGACTATCCACCGCATGCGCTGCCGTCAGGCGTGTGCGTTCGCCCGACCTGATAGCGCCCTCGGTCAGGCGGACTTGAGTCCTGTCTGACCGCCACACCATGCTAGGCCCGTACTTCAGTGCGGGGCCCTTTTCCCCCGCCGTAAACGACGGGGCTATGCAAGTGTGGTGCGTGAACAGCCCTGAAGGGCGCTCACGCAGTCCGATGATGGACGTTACCCGATCAAATTGACCAGACCCATAATCCTTCCCGCGCGGTCGGTGGGGTGCGGATGCCGGGAAACGGGTATGGCCCTCGGTCAGGCGGACTTGAGTCCTGTCTGACCGCCACACTATGCTAGCCCCGTACTTCAGTGCGGGGCCCTTTTCCCCCGCCGTAAACGACGGGGCTATGCAAGTGTGGTGCGTGAACAGCCCTGAAGCGCGCCCACGCAACGGATCGGGT
>DAOTTU010000137.1:0-8832 GCA_034437655.1 Anaerolineae bacterium | reverse complement strand
AGAGTTGAGTACAGTTTTCAAAAATTCGAAACCCCTGCATTTAAGCCATCTGTAGGACGCAAAATCCTGTCCTTTGGCTCGAAAATCATGAAATTGTGATCTACTGAACCTTTTTTATCTGGCTGCTGGCCTTGATAAGCATGTTCGTGCTTGTTGCTTGCGGCGACGATGAAGACACCGATAGCACTGGTGATACAGCAGAAGAAACTGCAGGCATTGCTGTGGGTGAACCTGCACCGGATTTTGTGCTGCCAGAAGCACGCGGCGGCGACATCTCACTTTCCCAGTATACGTCCGATAATCAAGCAGTGTTGCTGTTTTTCCACATGGGCGAGGGTTGACCGCCCTGCAACCAGCAAATCGTGGATTTGCACGCAGACCCTGCTTTTGAAGCACTGGATGTTGATATTATCAGTATCGCCCTCGACAACGCGGCCCAGCAACTCGATGTCATTGATCGCTTCGACATTCCAGCCGATGTCCCGATGTTGATTGACGCGGATAGCGCTGTCTCAGCCCGCTATGATGTATTGAAATGGGCCGTGGCATCCGGTGAACCGGGCCATACGTTCATTCTTGTTGACGGAAACGGTGAAATTGCCTGGATCAGAGATTACGGCGCACCAGACTTGCCCGACCGAACGATGTATGTTGAATCCGATGAGTTGGTGCGATTCATCAGCGAGAACCTCAACGAAGCCTCATAAGCAAGCGTTGTGATTTAGCGCTACCCACTTTTTCGTTGCCCATACCACAGTACCAAATAAGCCCACGCTCACCCTACGCAACCCTCATGAGCGTGGGTATTTTATGTGCAGTTAGCCATTTACTAATTTCACGCTTAGATCAACTCACTATGCTTGCAATCGAAGTCAAATGATATTCGCATCACACGCAACACAAGATGCGATACAAAACGAAAGGAAAAGTGTCTATGCGTAAGCTATCAAGTTTCTTGATTCTTGTCGCGATGCTTGCTACTGTCCTCGTCCCCGCACCTGCACTGGCGCAAGACGATGACATGCAGCCAACTATTATCGAAATTGCGCAGAGTGACGACCAGTTCTCAACGCTTGTCACGGCTGTTCAGGCCGCTGACCCTGCTGTTGCAGAATTACTGAGCAGCGAGGGTGAATATACGGTCTTTGCACCCACTAATGACGCCTTTGCCGCTGTCCCTGAAGACGATCTGAATGCCCTACTTGCAGATCAGGCAGCATTGACTAATGTGCTGCAATATCATGTTGTCGAAGGTGAATTCTTCGCCGCAGACGTAACTGGTCTTGACGGGCAGAGCGTTGAAACGCTTAGCGGCGATTCAATTAACATTACAATTGGTGAAAACAATGAAGTCTTCATCAATGGCGCGCAGGTCATCGTGCCTGATGTTGACGCCTCTAACGGTGTCGTCCATGCCATTGATGGCGTGTTGATGCCCCCAATGGATATGGGCAGCGACATGAACGGCGATATGGCCGATATGGACGGTGATATGGCTGAAGGTGACATGAGTGACATGGACATGGCTGAACTCGACACCACCATGCCGATTGTCCGTGTGGCACACTTTGCCGCGACAGCCCCCGCCGTTGACATCTATGTAAACGGTGAAGCAACCTTTACAGGCGTCTCTTTCCCGGCAGTCACTGACTGGGTCAACTTGCCAGAAGGCACGTATGACTTTGCAATCAGTCCGGCCGATGCACCTGTTGAAGATGCTGTTCTGACGCTTGAAGGTGTTGAAATCGCCTTTGCAGAAGACTCACGCCTGACACTCGCCGCTATCGGTTCCCTTGAAGACGGAACATTTACGGTACAGCCCTTCACCGAGAACTATGCACCACTGGTCGAAGGTGAAGGTCGTGTTGAACTATTCCACGGTATCGAAGGCGCGCCAAGCGTTGACGTGATTGCCAATGGTGAAGTCGCACTGGCAACCCTCCTCGGCTATCCCGGTTCACAAAACGGCAACGACGGTAACTTTAGCGTTGATGTGCTGACTGGCAGCTATGACCTTGACGTTAACATTTCAGGCACCAGTGACGCAGTATTGACTGCTGAAGGGTTTGAAATTAATCAGGGTATCAGCTATCTGGTTGCCGCACTTGGTACACCGGACAACCCACAACTCCTCGTTGTGGAAAGTGAAATTCCCGGCAGTGATACCATCGCAGACATCGTGACCGAAAACCCGGACTTCTCTACCCTGCTGACTGCTATCGAAGCGGCTGACCCGCTCGTACTCGACGCACTGAGCGCCAATGGTGACTACACGGTCTTTGCACCGACCAACGCCGCATTTGAAGCGCTTGGTGAAGACACCCTGAATGCTGTGCTGGCCGACCAGGAACAGCTCACCGCAATCTTGCTCTACCATGTTCTGCCGCAGTCCTTCACCAGTGAAGAAGTGCTTGAAGCCGCTGGTGACGACAACCTGCTGGTTGTGAATCCGCTGAACGAAGCCGAGCAGCTCCGCATTGAAATTGTGGACGGTGATGTTGTGGTGGACGGTGCGACAGTAACTATGTTTGACATCGAAGCCAATAACGGTATCATCCACGTCATTGACGCTGTGCTGATTCCCGGCGACGAATAAATCACTCGCTACCCGGGCGATACAAACGAAACGATCAGGCAGGCACCCCGAGTGGGTGTCTGTTCTGTTTTAAACAAGAATATCAACCAGCGCAGCATTAATGTCTGGCACGACTTTATCTGCAACTTGTCGCAGGGCTGCTTGTTTACTTGGCTCATCGGAAATGCCGATAGCCTCAAGCTGAATGTCAGCGCCAGCCGCACTCAGCATGTCTACAGCACGCCGCACCGCCACAATCCCCCCGGTAGAGTCCTCGAAAACAATCACACGCCCAACACTTTGCACCAGCTCGGCGTCTGCGTTGCCTTGCTCAAAAAAGGATGCGGCCTGCTGCGCAGCGGCAGTTATATCACCGTGATACGCAGCCCCAATCGCTGCCAGGGCCTGCACCGGTGAGGGTTTGATATAGTTCGCAACGGTACGTCCATACTGCTGGGCCAGCCATTGCATCGTTCCACCAGAAACAAGCGGCATGCTGCCATCAAAACCAAGCAATTCGCGTGCGAGTTCCGCTTCAGGGGCGTAACCAAGAATGTCACCATTAGCGGGCAAACCGGGCCGGGCGGTGTAGATGGTGACGGCGTGGTCGTCATGCATCTGCCATTGGCGTATCTTGTCGCGATTTTCGGCGGTGAGATGGGGCTTATCGTGCGTGAGCAAATAGCTTTCACTCTCAAATGGTGCCGAAAAGCCATAAGTATGCTGAAAGCGTTCATGCCCTAGCGTGAAGGTCTGCTGCACACGAGTAGTCGGTGTTTCAATCGAGTAGATGTCTGCGAAAAGTCGATCCAGCAGCGGCAAATACGGGCTATCGAACATCTCGCACAATAGGGCATGGGTAATAGGTGTGACGGGTTTATCATCTGGATTGTTGGCTTTCACCTGTGCAGCGATGGCCCGAAAATCTGGTGCAACCAGGGGCGATGGGTAGGCTATTGCGCCATGTATACGCTGGAAAAAATCATTTGCGTCTGTGTATGCTTGCCAAACCGTGAGTTTGGATGGGTTCGTTCTGGTGACGGTCGCAAGCAGCGCGCCAACACACATCGCCGCCGAGTCCCATTCATTGGTTAGCCCGCACGCCTCAAAGACTCCGATGTCTTCCAGACTGAGGTTGACAGGTGCAAAGCCAAGCCGCGCAGCAAAGTAGTTAACGGTATCGCGTAGGGCCAGTTTATAGCCACTCGGCTGCACCAGAACGCCATCCACATCGAATAACAACAGTGTGGCGGTCATGCTGCTAACCCAGCCAGCGTTTGCGGCGCTTGTAACGCTTGACCTCACGATAACTCTTGCGTTCGCCGGCCTGCGACAGCCCAAGGTAGAACTCTTTAATGTCTTCGTTGGCAGCCAGCATTTCCGCAGAGCCATCCATCACAATACGTCCATTTTCCATGACATAGCCGTAATCAGCCAGATCAAGCGCGGCTTTGGCGTTTTGCTCTACGATCAGCACTGAAAGCTGTTCTTCATCACGCACGCGCCGAATCAAGTCAAAAATTTCCTCAACCAGCATCGGTGCTAACCCCAGCGACGGTTCATCTAACATCAACAACTTGGGGTGTCCCATCAACGCCCGGCCAATAACGAGCATCTGCTGCTCACCACCACTCAGATAGCCGCTGGTACGTTTGCGGAGGTCTTTCAGACGTGGGAAATATTCCATAACCCGTTCCATATCGTCGCGGATATGACGGCCGTTCAAATAGACCATGCCACCAACGCGCAGATTTTCCTCAACGGTCAGGTGCCGAAACAGCGGACGCCCTTCGATAACCTGTGAAATCCCTGTGCGCACAATTTGCTCAGCCGAGAGGGTGTGAATAAGTTGGCCCTCCCATGTGATTGCGCCGCGTGTCACCTCGCCGTTCTCCTTGACCAGCAATCCACTGATCGACTTGAGGGTAGTACTCTTGCCTGCGCCGTTGGGGCCCATCAAAGCGACGGTTTGCCCCGGCTCGACCTTAAACGAAATCCCACGCAACACCAGAATGACGCTACTATAAACGACTTCAATATTATTGACTTCAAGCATCTAAAATTCTCCAAAAAAGCTGTATGAAAAGCAAAGGCGCAGCCACGCCACGCCTCTGCAAACTAAACTACGCTCAGTTATGGGATGTCTATTCGTCGCCACCGACGGTATCGTCACCCCCAACACGCAGGTCTGGCACGACTGCAAAGTCACGCAGCGAGACAACGGTCGGGTTCACGCCTTGTTCAGTTTCAAGGAAACGAATCTGCCCGATTTGTGAAGTCTGCACGGCACGTTCTTGCTCATCAAAATTGAATTGAAGAATGCCGGACATTGCATCATAGTCAAAGCCACTATTGAGTGTTTCATAGAATGCGGCACCGTTCAGGTTTTCAGCACCAACACGGTTGATGGTGCGAGTCATGATCTCGATGTAAGCGTCAATCACTGGCCACGATAGCAGGTAAGCAATGTTACGTTGTGCCAGCGCGTTACCAATGGCTGCTTCGTCGCCAGCTTCCTGTGCAGGCAAGAAACGATTTGTGGCCCAGGCGTTGTTTACGATTTGCACCCCGAGGTTGTCGATGTCGTCCCACCACAGGAACGGCTGTGCCCCGATAATGCCCTGCGTATCAACACCACCCAGACCGATGACAGAGGTATCCAGCGACCAGTTCACGCCGGCTTGCACCACTTCGCCCTGCAATTCAGCACCAGCGATAGCAGCCGCAACGTTTGCCGGGCCAGAAGCCAATGAGGTTGAGAAAATGATGTTCGCGCCTTCACCAACGAGTACGTCAAGCTGTGTAGACACGTCCGAGGTAGTGGGGAGGAAGTATTCAGCACCGGCATAACCAATGCCCAGACTTTCGCAGTAGGCACGGGTCTGCGGTGTGTCAGTGGAACGACCAAACGCGCCTTCCCAGCTCAGGTGGCCGATAACCGGGTCGCCTTCAATGTCGAGTCCCAGTTCTTCGTTGCCCCAGTTTTCGTTGATAAAGTCGCAGAAGGTGCCGAGTTGGTCAGTGTAAAGCGGGATAATCGCAAACGTCCAGCCGGGTTCGTCACCAGTTTCACCATAGAGCGCCAGTTCACTGCCTGCGCTGAGCAAAATCGGGATTTCCTGATTAATGGCATCTTCACGCAGCAGTTCAGCGTCGGCACTACCGAACAGGAACATGGCTTCGAGGTTGTCAACTTCAGCGGTGATGGCATCCCATTCTTCACGCATTACGTCCTGGCTGCCGCCAGTGTCACGCGCATCAATGACGATTTCTGCGCCACAGATACCGCCTTCTGTTTCGTTGAAGTATTCAGCAGCATCAACGAGACCAGCCCGCAGCGGCTGCGAAATGAACGCAAACGGCCCGCTGAGGTCACCGACGGTGTAGAAGGTGAAGGTTTCGCCTTCAAGCGCCGCACGGTTTTCTTCACTGCATTCGGTCCGTTCACTGGTGCTGCCTTCTTGCACGGCAACGGGGGCGGGCGTGCTATTATTCTCTGCAAATGCAGGAACAGCCAGCGCAACCGCCATAATCAGTACAAGTCCAAAGATGAGTACACTTCTCTTCACAGGTAACCTCCTGTTATGCAATAGAATGGAAAGACATATTAAGTAACACAGCGCAAAGTCCAAGAATACGGAGACTGAGTTTGCGTCTGCACTTCAAATTTTAACAGAATTTTGTATTTTGGCTATAAATCAGGCCTTAGAGAACGGCCGTAATCGCCACGCCGATTGTAAGATCGTCCACCTGAAGGCTATTCCACGTGGTTGATAAATCAGGAACAGTGCCAGCATCACACCCAGCAGCAGATTGGGCATCCCCACCGGGATATTTTCTGGATTAATGGCAGGTAAAATACTCGGCAGGTAGTCTACCGCCAAATCATTGAAAAACTCGACAACATAGCGGTCTACGAATTTGTAGAACATCACGCCAAATGCCGGGCCCAATGGATAACCCGCCCCTCCAATGACCAACATTGCAAGGTATTCAATACTGCGTAGCGGGATAAACGCTGACGGTGCATAAGCATCCGGGGAAACGCTCCCTTTGACATGCGCGTCGAGTGCGCCTGCAATCCCGGCATAAACGGCGCACAGGAAAAAGGCCAGCACCTTATAGCGGAACACATTGATCCCAAGCTGTTCAGCAGCGAGGTCATTATCACGGATCGAAATCCAGGCGCGGCCGATGCGGCTACGAACGATATTACGCGCAGCCGCAGCAGTGATCAGCACAAACACGAGTACCAGATAATATTCGTGGACATTGGTGCTGATTTCAAAGCCGAAAACGCTGGTACGCGGCATTGGCATGGGTTGGTTGTTACCGAGGTCGAACCATGCACCATCATAGTTGTTGATGGCCCAGGGAATGATATACTGCGCGGCCAGGGTCGCCATTGCCAGGTAGAAGCCCTTGACACGCAACGATGGCAGGCCAAAGAGCAAACCGATCGCGCCCGCCATTAGTGCTGAAATCACGACCGATGCCAGAAAGGGCACATCCGTTTCTCGCGCCAGCACAGCAGCCGTATACGCCCCCACCATCATAAAGGCCGCCTGCCCCAGTGAAATCTGCCCGGTGTAACCCAACAACAGGTTTAAGCCTGTAATGCTGATGATCAGGATACCGCCTGTGGTCAACAGTGAGAGCAGGCTCGGCGAGATGAGTTCCACGCCCATTGAGCCATTCGCAGAAAACTGCGGAATTAGAATCAGCAAGATAAAGATCGCAATCGACCAGAACCAGTCTACTCGCGTGCGGAAGATTGCATTCGCCTGTACATAGTTGACGTCGTAAACACCACTCGGACGCATATCAGTCTCCTCCTACACGCGGTCGATTCGGCGCTGGCCGAATAGCCCGTCTGGACGCAGAACTAAAACAATAATCAACACAACGAACGGTGCAAGCTGTTGCCCGGCACTGGTGTCAATGTAGATCGTAGCCAGCTTCTCGACCACGCCAATCACCAAACCACCAACCATCGCCCCTGTAATAGACTCCAGCCCACCCAAAAGCACCGCCGGGAAGACTACCAACGCCAGTAATGGCACCACGGCAATATCTACACCTGTGCCGCCTGTGCCCTGCACCACACCGGCCATCGTCGCCATAATTGCGACCATCGCCCATGATAATGCTAACGTCCAGCGCACCTGCAAGCCGACACTTTCGGCCAGCACCTGGTCTTCAGCCGTGGCCCGCATTGCCAGTCCAAGTGGGGTGTATTGGAAGAACAGTGAGAACGCGACAAAGGTTGCCACCGCAATAAAGAAACCCCAAACAAGGAAACGTGGCAGGCGGATGTCACGTCCTAACCAGCTTTCGGTGGCAATTCGATAATTCGCCGCCGTACCACCTCCCACTTCTTCGTTAGTGGCAACATCTTGTGCGCCGCCATCAAAGGTGAAGACCGGAACAGAGATGGTGCTGGCTGCCGTGCCACCGTCTTCAGATTCGCGTTCGGCGGTAAAGACGTCAATCCTTTCTGGCACCGTTCCCCAGATAATCTGCCCGGTCCCCTGCAAGATAAAACCGATGGCCAATGTCATGAGAATGGCTGTCAACACAGGTTGCCCCAGCAATGGACGAATCGTGAAGCGTTCGATCAGTAGCCCCAAAAAAATGCTGGCAATGAGTGCTGCTGCCGCCGCCCGGAGCATTTCTGAACCGTCTTGTAAAATCAGCGCCGTGATCACAACCACCGAAACTACCGTTACGCCGGCTGTGATGGCAAACCGACGCTGGTCAAGTGCGCCACTAGCGATGACAGCGAAAGTACGCAATAAAGGATTGCGGCTCCCACTGTTGCCCGTACTGGCTACAGCGGTCCCTGTCACCGTGACGCCAACGGAAAGCACCACAAACAGCCCGAGCAGAACTGCAATACCGATCACACCGAAAGTCATCGTGTTAGACGGGTCATTGGCGTAGAATTGCCAGAATAACATCGCACCGATAAACATCATCCAGCCATGCGCAAAGTTAAAAATGCCAGACGCCTTGTTAATGACTACAATGCCCAGGGCAATCAGGGAATAAAGCCCACCCTGTAAAATTCCTCGGATAATGGTTTCAACCACCAGCCCGAAGTCTTGACCGAAAATCTCCCACTCGGCCATAATCTCTCCTCTACATCAATACCTTCGCCAAAAATCAGCATGGTAGAAAAAATGACCATTTTGGCGGAAATTTGATACGTCATGAGCTTTTGTGAACCCAATTTTCGCGCCATTCATCACGTTTTC
>DAOTTU010000136.1:0-9179 GCA_034437655.1 Anaerolineae bacterium | reverse complement strand
CGAACGCATTCGATGCTGACGGAGTAGCGGGCGTTGCAGTTCGCCCTGTGCGGGTCACCCCGCACCAATATAAACCCAATGACGATATTTGACTATAGAAATTGGAACTGTGGTATTGTAAAGGCTCAGTATGTCATGAGACCCCATATGTAACAGAAAGATACCCGGCCCAATGCCCTATGCCCCTATTGAAGAACACGCCCTCATCGGCAACATGCACACCGCCGCGCTTGTCGGCACCAATGGCTCGCTAGACTGGCTATGTTACCCGCGCTTTGACTCGCCCAGTGTCTTCGCGGCCATCCTCGACGACGACAAAGGCGGCTACTTTCAGATTCACAGCCCGGAAGATGGCGTGCATCAACGCCAGTTCTACTGGTCTGGTACCAATGTCCTCGTTACGCGCTTTTATGCCGAGCAGGGCGTCGGTGAAGTTGAAGATTTCATGCCCATCAGTGACCGCCCCGAAGACCGTCGCCGCATTGTACGCCTGCTGCGCGTGTCACGGGGAAAACTACGCTTTCGGGTCTACTGCCGCCCGGCTTTTGACTACGCCCGCGCCACACACACCACCGAGGTCACCCGTAACGGCGTGATTTTCCGGGGGCCCGACCTTACGCTGGGGTTGTCCGCTGACGTCGATTTCACCACAGACGAACACGGTGGCGCACTGGCAGCATTCACGCTACACGAGGGCGAAACCATGACCTTTGTGCTGCGCGGCATGGACGACGACGAAAGCTGTGACTTCGGCTTGAACCATGCCGAGGCGGCCGCAATCTTCGAAGATACCGTGCAATACTGGCGCGGTTGGGTGGCCCAATGCACCTACACCGGCCGCTGGCGCGAAACCGTTCACCGTTCAGCGCTGGCCATGAAGCTGCTCACCTATGAACCGACCGGGGCCATCGTCGCCGCCCCGACCACCAGCCTACCCGAACACCTCGGCGGGGTGCGCAACTGGGACTATCGCTATATGTGGATTCGCGACGCAGCCTTCACGCTCTATGGTTTCGTGCGGATTGGCTTCACGCAAGAAGCAGCGGCATTTATGGAATTCCTTGAGGCGCGGTGCCGCGAGTCTGAAGACGGGGCCTTACAGATTATGTACGGCATCGACGGGCGGCATGACCTGCCCGAAGAACAGCTCGACCATCTCGACGGCTATCGGGGTAGCGCCCCGGTCCGTATCGGTAACGGGGCCTATGACCAGTTGCAGCTTGATATTTACGGCGAAATGATGGACGCGGTTTATCTGGCGAATAAGTACTCCGCGCCGATCAGTTACGAACTTTGGACCTATCTGCGCCGCACGCTGAACTGGCTCGAACATCACTGGGATCAGCCCGACGAAGGTATCTGGGAGGTACGCGGCGGGCAACAGAACTTCACCTATTCGCGCCTGATGTGCTGGGTGGCGTTTGACCGGGGCATCCGGTTAGCAGAAAAGCGCTCCTTCCCCGCACCGATTGACCGCTGGCGACATGTGCGCGACACCATCTACGAACAGATTATGGAACGCGGCTTCGATGCGGAACAGCAGGCTTTTGTGCAGGCCTATGGTAGCGACACCCTCGACGCCTCGCTGTTGATTATGCCGCTGGTGTTCTTCATGGCACCCAACGACCCGCGCATGCTCGGCACACTCCGGGCCATCGACCGTCCGGTAGACGATGGCGGCCTCGTCAGTGATGGGCTGGTCTATCGCTACAACATCGAAGCCTCGCCAGATGGCTTGCAGGGCGAAGAAGGCACCTTCAACATATGTACGTTCTGGTTGGTGGAAGCGATGACCCGCGCCGGCCGCCATGACCGTGCATGGTTACGCAAGGCGCGGCTGCTGTTCGAGCGGATGCAGGGCTATGCCAATCACCTCGGTTTGTATGCCGAAGAAACGGGCAAAACGGGCGAACACCTCGGCAACTTTCCACAGGCCTTCACGCACCTGTCCCTCATCAGCGCCGCCTATAACCTCGACCGCACCTTAAATGATGCAGGGCTGGTGTAGGTCTGTGGAGAGGTGGCTAGGCCCGCATTAATTTCTGCCAGCGGGCACGTTCCACAGGCAGGCCATCCATGTCATAGACTTCGGCGTGTGGTTCCAGCAACAGCATCAGCAAATGCACGTTCGGGATCGCGGCCACAGGCAACACCGCACGCGGACGCGGGGCCCCGGCCTGCCAGACAACCATATGCTCAGCATAACCGAACTCGACGCGCTGCAAAGGGTACCAGCGATAGTCAAGGTCGTCATAAGACATGCGGTCGTCGTACACGGTCAGCCGCCCAAAGTGGTAGCTGCCGTTGTCCGTGATGTGTTGCTGCAAGCCCTCAAATTTATGCACCGCCAGCCGCTTGCCGATGCCGTTGGCGATTTCTTTCATCTGCCGGACAGCGCTTTCGATGTCGAATGTGGTGCCATCGGTGCGTTGCAGCGTCAGCAGAAAGTTGAGGCGGGCGCTGGCCTGTGCTGCTTCTGAGTCGGGCATATAGTCCACCCCCAGACGGCGCACCCGAATATACAGCGCGGCGAGGTCGTCCCAGTGGAAGACTTCTGTCACGTCGCCTTCTTCAACCACCACACCATGTGTATAGAGATAAATCGTGCGCACGGCCCACAAACGCGAGGCAAAGCGCAAGAGGCGTAGCATCGGCACGGCCAGCAGCGCCACAATCACCGCACTGATGACAACCACACCCAGCAATTGATCCGTCAGCGCGACAAGGGCCGTCACCGCGAGGATGAACGCCAGCGCCCCGCCCAACAAAAAGACGATGATGAGCAGGCTTTTGTAGAAGTCTTCACGCGGGGCAGTATACCGTGCAATTGCCTCCCCCAGATGGCTGAGGTCACGGTCGGTGGTGGGTAAGGTCATGGGGTCTCCAACGGTGAATCATGCGGGCGAGCCTTATTGTACCGTATCCGCCGTAGGGTTGCATGGTTGCGGTCTGGCCCGGCAGGACTTTTGCAACGTCACGTCATCTTCTGGTTCTCGGACGGGCCGTTGCCCGCCCCTACGAATGGCATGGTGATGCGGTGGTAGGGACATCCAACGGGATGTCCGCGACACTGCACCCGAATTGTTGCATAGAGGCGGGTGTGATGAGCAGAATACGGTACACTTGAGGTACGTATTGATCGAGCCACTGGCTAGGAGAGCTTTCAACATGGAATTTATCGATATTGTGCTATTCCTCATCATCGCGTATTTTGCAGGCAGCGCGGCGTCCTCCATCATTGAACGGGGGCGGGGCGGCGGCAAGCGGCTGCGCAACATTTTCCTCGGGGCGTTGGGGGCGTTTGTGGGGCAGGTGTTGCTCAACGCGCTGGACATCAATCTGGGTGAGTTTTTCAACAACGGCGTCACGTTGGGTGAAATTTTCGTGGCGTTCATCGGGGCGGTATTGGTGCTGTTTGCCGTGCGGCAGTTGTAGAGACGTGGACGGTGTACCGTGCTGTAGGGTTTCCGTTGCGGGTAACCAACCCATGATTGGCGGACACCACGTTTGGATGACAGCATGATCCTTCAAATGCGCGGCGACATTGCCTGCAATTGACCTGTTATTCAGTTTTGCAACCGCATCCTGTAGGGAGGCACCAATGTGTGCCTCCACTCCGCAATGTGCGACGAACCCCTATCAATGCCGGGAAAACCGCCGCTGCTACTCTTCGTAATCGAGCAAAATGTCGAGGATGTTGTTCGCCTCGGTCGCATAATCCTCATTCACGGTGCGCACCTCTTCCAGCAAGCCCATCAACAGCTCGCGCACGGTGTCGGCGTTTAACACGGTGAACAGGAACAGCGGGTCTTCATCTACCATCATATCGCACGCCAGCCGGATTTCGTCCTCGCGCGATTCATCCGGATCATCGGGGATAGCGAAATAGACGGGCAGGTGCGGCGCACGGATCCGCAACGCCGCCACCAACGACTGCACGGACTTCAGCCGCTTTTCGTCCGCGTTTTCGAACAACACCAGCACGGCCATCACGTCGCTGATGTCGTAATGTTCAATGAAGCTATCAACAGGGCGGCGGCCAGCGTCGTTGAGGTCAATCTGCTGCGAGAAGTCGATGAGCAGGTCGTCGTCGATGCGCAGATGGTGTTCACGGTCAGCGCGTGGGGCGGCCTGCGCATCAAGTGCTGCCACCGCCGCACGGAACTCGTCAAGGATAGGGTCGTCGGGTGCAATCAACGCAATACGTTGTGCATCAGTCATCAAAGGTCGCCTTTCTTATGGGTACATGCCTGAGCGACCTTCATTGTAGCGTGCCTGCTGGCAGGGTGCGACATTTGGCTTGAAGCCAGCAGGGGTTTTTGCAAAGTGGTGCTGCATAGCGAAACGGTGACGCTTATCGTGCTGAGTCAAATCAGCCGTTGTTGGCGACCCACACGCGCCCTGCACCCCCCTACCCCGCCGACGCCTGTTGCAGGGCCGCCTGTGCCGCGTCGATCAGGGCCCGCGTGCTGAGTGCCGCGCCTTCTGCCAGCACAGACGCGCGCGCGACAGGGGCCAACGTTGCATAGACCGCCTCGCGCAACACATCTAAGGCCTGGCGTGTGAACTGTGTGGTGGCTGTGTGCTGTTCGAGGTGCCCGATAACCTGTGCGGCCAGTGCCGCGTCACCGTCTGCCACGGCCAGATGCCCGACGCCGACCAGCACCTCAAACGTCGCAGTCTGGTTCATCCCGATGCGCAAACTGTCGCGGAGCGCGTCGGCGTAATGTCGGCGGGCCAGTTGCGTTTCGCCCACCTTGCGATAACAATGCGCCAGCCGGGCTTTAATCTGGGCTTGAAAAGCAAGCTGCCCCTGCACCTCGACCATTTCCAGCGCTTGCACCAGTTGCGCCACCGCCGCCAACACCCGCCCGCGTGCCAGCAACACCGCGCTGCTGTGGAACAGGGCCTGCGCGACGCCATCCGGGTGGTTATGGGTCGTGGCGAGGGTTTGGGCCGCGTCGAAATGGTCCTGTGCAATTTTCAGGTCGTCGTGCAGGTAGGCGTCCAGCCCCAGCATCAACCGCGCCTCGATCATGCCGGGGATGTCTTGCTGTGCGTTGAAGGCGTCCAGCGCATCTTGATGGTAGCCCTGTGCGGCCCGGACGCTGCCCATTTCTGCATAGGCCGTGCCCAACAACACCAAACAATAGGCCGCTTCGCGGGGGAGTTTCAGCTTGCGGTAGAGGCGCAGGGCATCATCTGCAAAGGCGACCACCTCCTCATATTGGTGGCGGGCAAGGTATAGCCGGGCGCGGTGATAGGTGATATGCGCGGTGCAGATCAGGTCGCTGTTGGTGGCGGCTTTCTGTTGGGCTTCTTCTGCCGAGAGCAGAGCAGCGGTTAGGTCCCCAAGCTGAAAGAGGACGTCGGCGTGTTCTAGCAGCAAGCGGCACGAGACATAGCGCCGTTTTTCACGGGCGGCGTAATAGAGGCGGCTGGCGTTGCTGAAATCGGCGTTCTGGCGGGCATGGCGCGCCGCATGGACTGCATAGCGATACACCTGTAACGTGTTGCCGGCGACCTGCCACAGGGCCATCAATTGCTGGGCTTCGTGGACGTTTTCGCTGTGCAGGCTCGACTTGGCGATGGCGACGGCCCGGTACAGGCTGGCTTTGTCGTCGGCAGGAATGCGGTGCAGCACCGCCACCCGCAACTTGTCATGAATAAACTGCCAGCGCGCATTGCGTGTCGTCAACAGCCCGGCCGCCGTGCAACGGGTCAGCCACCCTTCCAGCGGTTGGAAGTCGTTAAGGCAATGCAACACCGCGAGGTCGAGTTCATAGCCAAGTGTGGCTGCCATTTGCAACAGGTGTGTGTCGTCCGCGTCGAGGTGTTGCAGGCGACGTTCGAGCAGCGGGAAGACCTCCTTCGGCATAATGCTGGCGACCTGTGACGGGCGGTGGGTGATGGCGTGACGCAGACCGTGTTCAAGGGCCAGCGTGCGCAGTGTTTCGATCAAAAAGAAGCTGTTGCCTTCTGTCTGCCGCATCAGCCACTCGACGGTAGCAGTCGGGGCGGCTTCCCCCAGCAGGCTGCCCAGCAGCGCAGCGATATCGGCCCGCGTCAGGCGTCCTAGCCGCAGGTGATTGGCGTCCGCAAATTCCTCGTATAGCGCAGCATATTCGTCATCACGGAAGCCAGCGACCACGACCACGGGCAGGTCTGGCACTGCCGCCAACAGATCATGCAACAACCCGCGCGCCGCCCACTGAATGTCGTCCAGCAACAACAGTGTCGGTTCGTTGAGGCGACGGAACAGGGCCAGCACCGTGCCCCGCAGCGCAGCAGGCGGGTCCAGTGGCGGCGGGGTGCTATGGTCATGCCCGGTGAGGCGGTCAACGTCGGGGATGAGCCCGCGCAGTGCGGCCGCCTCCTCGGCGGTGATGTCCAGCGCGAGGACGAGTCGCCGCAAGACGTCGCGCCATATCGCCAATGGATCGCCGCCATCCTGCGCCCGCCCCTGCAACACGAGATAATCTTCGGTGAGAGCCCGCGCCGCCACATGCCCCAGCAAGCGCGTTTTACCCACCCCGCTTTCGCCGCCAACCAACCACACGCTCCCCACCGCCTGCCCATAGGCCCCGGCCGCCACAAAGGCCCACACATCACGCATGGCCTCTTGCACATGGTCCAATGCCGCCTGTAGCTGGTCGAGTTCGGCTTGCCGCCCGACAAAGCGCACCGCCTGCAACACCGCGTCCGGCGCAAGGTTCAGCGGCGTGTCCAGCAAAGCAGAGAACTTTTCCAATAATACGGTCGTATCGGTCAGGCGTTTGGCGGGGTCGTGCCGGATCATCGCTTGCAACAGGTCACGCAGTGTGGCAAGGCGTGCGGCGTCGGGGTTGTCGGGGCTAGCCGGGCCGGGGATGAGCTGGTTCAGGTCAGGCGGGTGCAGCAAGATGGCGTTGATTAAAGCGGTGTTGCCAGCGTCGGGGGGCAGGTCAAAAACCGGGCGGCCGCTGAGCATTTCTATGAAGACACACCCCAATGCATAGATATCGGTGGCGCGGGTGGTCGGCTTGCCACGCAACATTTCAGGCGCAATATAGAGCAGCGTCCCCAGTGGTGTTACCTCTGGCTGATCGACGGCCAGCCCAAAGTCCAACAGATAACTGTGATCATCGTCCACAAGGATATTGCTGGGCTTAATGTCGCGGTGCAAAATGCCGCGCTGGTGCAAATAGTCAATGGCGTGCAGCGTTTGCACCAGCAACCGCAGCGTGCCTTGCAGGTCACGGTCACGTGCGGCGTCCACGATGGATTGCGGGTGGCGCAACAGTTGCATGGTGAAAAAAGGCTGGTCACGCGCAACGCCATAGTCGGCCACCCGAATAATGTGGGGATGGTCTAAGGCGGCCAGCAGCCGGAACTCGTCCGCCAGACGGGCCCGACGGTCGCGGGTAGAGAGGTGCGGGGCAGCATCACTGGGCGCGGTGTTGACCAGCTTCAGCGCGACGTCTTGCCCGGTGAGGTGGTCGGTGGCACGGTAGACGGTGCCCATGCCCCCGGTGCCGATCCGGTCATGGAGCGTATAGCGGCGGTTGAAGTGATCCTGCTGCATAGTGTTGACTGTTCCTGTGTATCCCTGACGCGATGCCTGGCCGCACGCTGGCGGTCGCGTGGCATCTGATGGTTAGAAAACAGTATACGCAGGAAAGTGAATTTTGTAAAACGATTGCGGTGTGTCGCGGGGGCTGTTGCATCAACAGTCATGCTGCGATGGGTGTCGCCGTAATGAATTACGGCGCTAGCACTTCGTCGGCGAGCAGACAGAACTGAAGTTCGCCTGCTCGGCATACCCACGTTCATTGACGCGGTCTACCACCGCCAGAACACCCCGCTGGGTGACCCTACGCTTCATCGGGGACGGTCTGCCAGTCACGGTCGTCAGAGGTGGCGACGTCTTTAGGGATGAGTTCCACCACATCATTGCGCATTTGCCGCACATGGTCAGACTTTGCCAGCGACAGGTCCAGCGTAACGCTTTCAATCTGGCGTTTGCCAGCGGTCGTCTCTACGACAACCTCCCCCGCCGGGTTGACCACCAGCGACGACAGCGTCGCCCCGGCCGCACCCGTGTTCACACTGACGATGTAGCACTGATTTTCCAGCGCGCGGCTGATGAGCAGGTTACGCCAGCGCTGGGCCGTGATGGCCGCTGTGTTGTTCAGGTGGAAGATGACGCCCGCCCCGCGCCGCCGCAACACACGCCACTGTTCGGGGTAGAGTACTTCGCGCCCCATCTGCACACCGATTGAAGCGTCCGGCGCACGGTAGACGCGCAGTTCGCCCCCGGCATTGAATAAGCGCCGTTCAGCGACATCTAAATTGACCTTACGATACACAAATGAGCGCGTGATGGGGTGCATCACCACTGCCGTATTGAACAATGGCTGCCGGATCGGCATCACACAGCCCAGCAGTATCGCATACTGTTTGCGCGCCTCAGACTGGCGAACAAGGTTGAGCGCCTCAGCCATCGCTTTGATGTCATAATATTGCGCCAGCCAGTAGGGGTCATCTGGAAAAAGCCCGGTGAGCATCCCTTCAGGGAATACAACCCAACTGCCCTGCACCGCCTCGCGCAAGACGGCCAGCACACCGTTATAGTTCTGCCAGATGTCACGTTGCACAGGTAATTGGGCCAGCGTAATTTTCATGGTGTCTCCTCGTGGTTGTGGTCAGCAGCGGCGTCAAGATCATCATCGTCAGAGGGTGGCGCAGTGGGTGGGCGTTGGGGCACATGCGCCGGCGAGACTTCGATCACGTCTGCCATGTGTCCATCGGCATTGCTTTCACCCAGTCGCCGGGCCAGCATCCAGTCTAACAGGTTACTGTAGTCGAGGATCGTCACCCAGATGTCACGCCCCGAGAGGCTGAAGGTCGTAATTTGCCCGTTGCGGTGCATCCGATACAACCGCACCGCGTTTGCAACCGGGTGGGTGTCGTCCTGTTCGCCGTGGAAAAACCACGCGGGGATGTGGCGCAGGCTACGGAGCATCGCCGGGTCGCCATTGGCACGCACCAGCACCAACGCCGCAAAAGCCTGTGGCCGCAACATCGCCAGCCGAATAGCGCCCTGTGCGCCCATGCCCAGCCCCAACAAAATGATGCGGTCGCGGTCAACGCCACGGGTGGCCGCCGGGTCATCAAGCAAAGCCAGCAGCGCGTCAAGG
>DAOTTU010000135.1:0-4991 GCA_034437655.1 Anaerolineae bacterium | reverse complement strand
AACCTCGACCTGGCCCCCGCATCTGCATCAGCCTCTCAGTTTCAAGCCCCTCAGCGGGGATTATAGCGTTGCAACGCGCAGGTCATCGACCTCATGCAGCGATGGTTTGAGTTTCAAGCCCCTCAGCGGGGATTATAGCGTTGCAACCCATTTTCAGCAGGTCGCTGGTCGTGGTGCGGCGAGTTTCAAGCCCCTCAGCGGGGATTATAGCGTTGCAACTCTATCCAAATAATACGCCGGATAGGTCATTTCTGTCAAGTACCCGGTCAAATCCGCGCAAAACCGCCTTCAACGTGGTGATAATTTTCACAAATAGCACGCTAACCCCCCCGAAAATGCTGCGCTGACGAAACTCGGTTTTTGCACCAAAACCGGGGGGAGTTGCGGCCGCCTTCCATACCGTCCTCAGGCCTCCGGCAGCCGGAAGAAAAACACGCTGCCGCCGCCCTCACCATTGCCGCGCACCCCGACCTCGCCGCCGAGCTTTTCCACAATGCGCTGCACAATCGACAGCCCCAGCCCATGCCCGCTGGCCCGCACCTGATTCAGGCGTGTGAAAGGCGTGAACAATTGCCGCTGCAAGGCTTCGGGGATACCCTCGCCGTTGTCGGCCACGTAAAAGCACACCATACCGTCGGTGTGTAGCTCTGCGCCGACTTCGATGATAGGCGGTTCGCCCCCATATTTGATGGCGTTGCTCAGGTAGTTGACCCACACTTCCTCTATCCACGGCGCATAGCCCCACGCGGGCGGCCAGTCGTCCGGCAGGCGAATCTGCGCACCATATTCTTTCATCATCATCAACAGGCGTTCATTGGCGGCCAGCACAATCGGCCCCATGTCGAGCGCGGCGAGTTGCAGGTCTTCGATTTTGCGCACCTGCGAGAGCAACAATAGCTCCTCAATGATGTTCTGCATCCGGTGCCCGGTCTGGTCAATAATGGCGATGCATTTATCGCGTTCGTCGTCGTCCAGGTCGGCACGGCGCAGGAAGGAGGTATAGTTGAGGATGGTGGTGATGGGGTTTTTGAGGTCATGCGCGACGGTGCTGGCGAAGGCGTCCAGTTCTTCGATGAGGCGTTTGCGGTCTTCCTCGGCAATGCGTTTTTCTTCGCGGAGCTGGTGGCTGAGGATGGCCTGATTCAACACCGCCGGGAGCAGCGCCATCCACCCCCCGTCAATATCTTTGACGATGTAGTCACTCGCGCCGAGTTTCATCGCCTCGACCGCGAGATTTTCGCTGCCGGCCCCCGTTACCATGACAATCGGCGGGAGGGGCCCGTTTTGTTCGGAAAGGGCCCGAATCACGTCAAGCCCGTCCATCACAGGCATCGATTGGTCAATAGCCAGCGCGTCGTAGTCGCCCCGGGCAAAGGCGGCCAGCCCCTGCTCCCCGTCCGCAGCGATGTCAACGTCGAAGCCCGTCCGCGTCAGTCGCTTTTCAAGCAGGCGGGCCGTGCCGGCGTCATCTTCCATATAGAGAATGCGCGTCTGGTGTTCCGTCAATGTGTTTCCTAATCTGGCACAGAAACCACGGACAAAAATAAGCCTAGTTTACGAATTGCTTCTGAAAACTGTTCGTAGTCTACCGGCTTGGTAATGTAGACACTACAGCCTAACTCATAACACCGATTGATTTCAACGGTGTCGTCGGTCGTTGTCAATATAATAACAGGAATGTGGCGTGTGCGCTCACTGAGCTTGATGCGTTCGAGAACCTGATAGCCATCAAGCACGGGTAAATTGAGGTCCAGCAATACCAGAAACGGCGTCGGCAAGTCCTGCACATCGGTATCTTTGTCACCAAACAGGTAGGCCAGGGCCTGCTGCCCGTCCGTTTTGGTGATGATGTCATTGCTGAGGCGGGCGCGGCGCAGGTTCTTTTCGATGAGCCGGGCGTGGCCGGGGTCATCTTCGATCAGTAAGATTCGAACGGGTTTGGTTTTAGAAGTCATAGTCTCCTGCTGTGAGATTGTTTTTGATGGTGAAAGTAAAGGTCGTGCCTTCACCTTCGGTTGAGTCAAACCAGATGCGGCCGCCGTGACGACGAATCAGCGTTTGGACATAAGCGAGGCCCATGCCCTCGCCGGGCACGTCGGGGCGGCCGGCACGTCGGAAAGGCTCGAAGACTTTGTGTGCGTTCTGTGTCGAGATGCCGATGCCGTTATCACTGATTTTAAAGACAGTTTCGCGGTCGTTTTGTTCAATACAAATGTCAATTTCACCGGGGCGCTGTGGGTCCAGGTATAGCACAGCGTTGGTGAGAATATTGCCGACAATTTGCTCCATCGCGGTGCGGTCAGCGTGGACGGTCGGCATTTCCCCCAGATAGATATGCGCGTTGCGCTCAACGATCTGGTGCGCCAGCGACTTCAACACCGTCTCGATGAGTTCTTCAAGGTCGATGTCTTCCATGTGCAATTCACGCCGGCCGAGCCGCGACAGCTTCAGAATCGCGTTGATGAAGTGGTCCATGCGCCGCACAGCAGACTGGATGAAGTCGAAGGCTTCGGGGATGTCTTCTTTCAACGCCAGCTTGATTTCTTCTGCCTGCGCGGGGTCAAGGTGATCCATCACCTGTTGCAGCGATGCTTCAATGACGGTCAGGGCCCCGCGTAACTCAGAAACAAAGCCCTGAATGTTGATCAACGGGGCGCGCAGGTCATGCGAGACGATATAGGCAAAGCGGCGCACTTCTTCGTTGGCAACGCTGAGGTCGGCGGTGCGTTCATTGACGCGGGTTTCGAGTTCGTCGTGGGCGTTGCGCAGTGCTTCCTGGGCGCGTTTTTGCTCGGTGATGTCACGGAAGATGAGCAAATGCCGCCCCGGCAGCACACCGGCTTTGGCCCGCACTTCGAGGTCACGCCAGACCCCTTGTTTGTGGTACAGGCGGAACTCGGTCGCCATTTCGCCATCTTGCAAGAAGCGTTCCCACGACTCGTGCATGTTGGTTTTGGCGTCGGGCGTGGCAAAGTGCAGGTGCTTCATGCCGATAATCTCGTCGCGGCTCAGCCCGAAAAATTCGCTGGCCTGCGGATTGGCGTCTACAAATGTCCCGTCATTTTCCGCGATGATGATGGCGTCCAGTGAATGGTTGAACAGCGCGGTGTATTGTTCCTCGCGGCGCTTGATTTCTTCTTCGGCGGCTTTGCGTTCACTGACATCGCGCGAGGCACAGATGTATTCAGTGGGGCGGCCGGTGGCGTCGTCGTGCATTTCGCGCGTCGAGGTTTCCACCCAGATATAATTGCCATCCGCGCAACGCATCCGGTAAATAAGCGCGGTCTGCACGTCGCCCAGAAAGGTGTCGGTGTCGGTGGGGTAAAACAGGTGCAGGTCGTCGGGGTGAACGAACTCCTGTAAGCGCTGGCCGATCAGTTCAGCGGGGGCATAGCCAAGCACTGTCGCGCTGGAGCCAGAGACGTAGGTATAGGTGCCGTCGGGCTGGTGCCGCGAAATAATATCCAGCACATTTTCCGTCAGCAGGCGGTAGCGGGCTTCGTTTTCGACGAGTGCTTCTTCGGTGAGCTTCCAGCGCGTGATGTTCTGGTGAATGACCAGCACGCGGACGGTTCCGTCTTCATGGAAGCGGGCGGCCCGCATGTTGAACCAGCGTTTTTCCTCCGGGCTGTGGCAGGGATATTCGAGGTTAAACTCGTCCAGCTTGCCCGCGAGCAGTTCTCGCAGGCCGCTGTGTGCCGCCGGGGCTTCGTCGGCAAAGTCTCCGGTAGCGGTCGTGCAGACGCCGAGGTAGTTCACGCCGATGTCGTTGCCGCTGCCGCCGTTGTCGCGCCCAAATTCGACCCAGGCGTCGTTGACGTCCAGAATCACGCCGTATTCGTCCAGAATGGCGGCGGGGGGCATGGCATTAAACATAGAGCGGTTGAAATAGTGCGTTGTTTCGGTCGCTGAAATTGTCGTCATATCACTGGTTCAATTCTGCGCAGAGTGCGTGTGTTTATGGTTTGATTGTGTGTTAGCGTGTCTCAAAGTTTGGTCAGTATAAAACAGTAAAATAAACCGCAGTTAAGAAGCGGCCACACGAAGTCCTCAGGTTGTTGGTATGGTGGTTGCCAGATTGGGACCTTAAACACGGGCCCTTCTCCCTGCACCTGAAAAATATATGAAGGTGGCGGTTATGTTGTTGACAGGGTGATAGCATTTATCTTGCATTAATGTTACGTTTATTATCACTATATAAACCAATTTTGGATTGATGCATTGAGGAGTAAACAGTGTCTTACACCGTCGAATTGATACAGGAACAACCGTCAATTGTCGTCGTCAAAGTCTGGGGAGACTATGACCATGTAGAAGCGGCCGCGACCAGCGAGAAAGTCCACACCCTGACCGCTGAAATGCCCGCCCCTATCTTCCGTATTTCGGACGCTACCGAACTCAACTGGGACTTTGAGCAGATGCAAGAAAGTTTTAGCCACCATATTCAGCAAGCCGAGGGGTCGATCACTGACCCGCGCATGGTGCCGATTCTGGTTGGCGGTGGTATGCTTTCGGAAATTTATCAGCGTGGGTTAGAAGAAGACGCCTACGGGCATGTGACGCTGTATCTTTATGATAGCGTTGAGGATGCCATTGACGCTATCAACGCGCAAGAATTGGCATAACGTCTTCAGGCCAATGTAGTTGATTGATACCGGGTTCACGACGAGGGTTGCTTTGTGGGAGGGGTATGCCCTCCCACACAAAGGTCACATTTTCGCTGTGCAGCACCGACGTTGCAACAGCCCCGGTGCGAGGGTGAAATTGCTGGCAAAAAATCACCAGGCCTACTATCTTTATTCGTCGCCTTCAGCGGCGTCGTCGCCTTCAACGGCATCGTCACCTTCAGTGGCGTCGTCACCCTCAGCGGCGTCGTCGCCTTCAGCGGGAGCAGCCTCAGCACTGGTGAACACGCGCAGTTCATAGTCGCCGGGTTCCTCGTCAAACGCGCTGACCTCGACCGTGTAGAAGCCTTCGCCGGGGAAGCTCAC
>DAOTTU010000134.1:0-12494 GCA_034437655.1 Anaerolineae bacterium | reverse complement strand
GTAGAAGCGGATAAATTCATCTATACGTGTGCCATCTATTGGTTCCATAATCCTTTGCTCATCAGCGGTTTGATATACCCAATCTGAGTAACACAAAAAAACAGATGGATTTTCTTCCAGAAACACCACTTGTTTATCCAACTGCTCTGGGATTGTAAGATCATCAGAATCAAGAAGCCGCACGTATTTTCCACCAGCGTCTTTTAGCCCTCGGTTCCGTGCTGCATTGCTGCCACTATTTTCCTGTCGAATCACCTTGAATGGTGGCGAAGGTAGCGTTTGCAAGTATTCCCATGTGTTGTCTGTGCTACCGTCATCCACAATCACGACTTCATAACTACAATTGAGTTTGCCATGAAACGACGCAATCGCTTCTTCCAGCATAGCACGGCGATTATAGGTAGGGATGACGATGGAAAGTAACGGTGTTTGGGTATGACTCATCCTGATTGCCTCGGATTTCGCAGTATATGCAACAATTGTTCTTTTTCCCTTTCATAAGAAAAGTGTTCTTTAGCACGTTTCCACCCCGCCTGACCCATTTTTGCACGCAGTTCACGATTATTCGCCAGTTTGAGGAATGCATCTGCTTGCGCTTCAATATCACCACTTGGAAAAAAGATACCTGTTTCGTTATCAATAACAGTTTCAGCAATACCACCAACCTTACAGGTCACAACTGGGAGGCCTGCTGCCATCGCTTCCACGATGGAGACACCAAAGGTCTCGACGCGACCACTCAATTCACCGAGCACACTGTGGTGTGTAAATATATCAGCTTCTCGGCGTAACTTGTCACCATCTTCCCAGGGAACTGCGCCAAGCAACACAATCCTGTCTTTCCATTGAGAGCGTGCACGCAGCAGTTCACACATCGTCCGCAATTCACCGTCGCCACCAATAACTAACCGACCATTTAGGCCTCTTTGGCAGGCAACTTCAAAGGCTTGAATCGTGCGATCAGGACTTTTGAAATCCACTAAACGTCCTAAGTGCAGGATCGTAACTTCTTCTTTGTCGCCATGCTCAATCGGTTGGTCTGGTACTTCAACTCCAAGATACTTAACAACATGACAGTTCGGTGGAATGTTCCAGGACTTTAGACGCTCAAACGTGTCATATGAATTTGAAATGACGATAACATTGGCTGCACGGGTCAATTGCTCGAATGCTGTTTTGCTCTCATTTGATATGATGTGCTCATAAGTATCATAGCCATGTGCATGAACGAATACAGGGATATTCTCGCTCTCTAGAGCTAAAGCTACATTGACTGCCAGGGTAGTGTAATGCAGAAGTACAGCATCTGGTTGAACCTTAGCCAGAATATCTGTGAATTTTGCACTATGACTTTTCGGACGGTGCCCTAATTTCTTAAGGGCACGATATACTGTTGTGTTTTCTGGTTGCAAACGATAAACAGGAGTACGGTTCCAGGATGACGGCAAAGTATTGCGGTCATCTGCAACCACAATACCAGCAAGCATACTCGCATCATACAACATTTGTATTTCACGCATCAGGAATAATTCGGATGGCTTATTCCACTTATCCATTCCAAAGAGAACGCGCATAGTAATGACCTCACCATTTCCTTGATTGTATGCGCTAAAGATCATATCCTAAGGTGCTGAGATCTTGAATAATGAGATGGTTGGTTTCACGGTTGCTCGCTCGGTAGTAGCTGCCGATTCTAGATTCCACCTGGGCCATATATCTAGTAGTGATTCGCTCATTGATTTTTGGCAATCGACTTGCTGCCCGTTTACCCCATTGCGATAGGCGCCTGTGCCACAAAGCTGAAGGAAACAGTGGATGCGGATTTGTTTGATCGCGCTTTCCAAATATCAGGTTGAATCGTCGGAGTAGTTCCAGGGTCAATGGTTGTTGAGATTGCCTTACACGCTCGGTCAGCGGTAACTTCCTTTTTACTTCAATTTCTTGATCCAGAAAATCGCGTAATGCAGTAATCAACTGTCCCATATCGTTCATAAACATCTCATATGGCAGGACTAAAACATTATTCTCACCAAACAAGCTATAATACAATTTAATTGTTTCATTGTAGTTAAAAAAATTAATATCAAAAAGTGGGATTCGATCTTTATTAATTGGCGGGTTAAGATAATAGTGTATCGGTATCGTGCCACCATCTTGAACATATTGAACATATGTTGATCGGATCGCTGACTTTTGCTCTCTAATGACAAGCAAGATTTTAGGATTTTGTATTGTATCATGCAATCTATTTGCAATAATTACTACGTCATAACCGCCAGAATGCATACCCCCAACGAGTCGTTCTTGTGACAAAACAGGAAAAAAGCCCTGGGCAGTTGCTGCTTCAATAGAGTTCTCTACACGTTGTTTAGTCTGCAACACATTAAACTCAAAGACATGAGGCCAGACAAATAAAGGCATCAGATCATTACGAGGAATAGCTTGTGTAAATTGTGTGTATTCACAATTAAACATATATTTTTGCATCCAAGATGTTGATGTTTTCGGATACCCCACGTGAACCAAAGTCATGTATGCTCCAATATAATTAACACAGCTTTAGCTCCGCCATTCAAGGTCTTGCAGATGAACAAAACCCCATGGTCGATTTACCCAATGTAAAAGCGAGGCATTCACTTCTACCTCAGCTAAAGGGAATTCCTTTATTACATCGAAGGCCAACTGTAAATGATTCTGACTAATGCCAATATTGACGAAGTACAGTCCGGGAGTAAATGGGACTGCCGGCATATGTGCAACAACAGTCTGTTTCCCGGGAGTACCTGAAATCATATATCCCTTATCTCTAGACGATACATTAGCAACGCGTTCCCCGCGAGAATTCTGAATGTTGAGCGACAAATTGAGATTGGCAATAGTTTGATGAATATCGACCTCAATCTCAATAGTCATTGGTTCACCAATCTGAAGCCGGGTAAGCTCTGCGGTGTTATTTATACAAATGCTCCTAATATGCACAGGCGATTCTTCGCGGTATTCTCGTCGATAAAAATCTAAGTTTTCAACAACACTGGTCTGTTGAGATATTGAATCTTTGAGGTAATGCTGAATTACATCTTCTGTGCCAGCAAATTGTAAGATGCTTCCACGGTGCAAATAAATGCATTTTTCGGTAAGTTGGGAAACCGCGCCCATATTATGACTGACAAACAACACCGTGCGCCCTTCGCCCGCGACATCACCCATTTTCCCCAGGCATTTCTTCTGGAACTCGGCGTCACCTACGGAAAGCACCTCATCCACGATCAGGATTTCAGGTTCAAGATGTGCCGCTACCGAAAAACCTAGCCGTACCCGCATCCCACTCGAATAGTGCTTCACCGGGGTGTCGATGAACTTTTCAACGCCAGCAAAGTCAACGATCTCATCAAATTTACGATCGATGTCATGACGAGACATGCCAAGGATAGAACCATTGAGGTAGACGTTTTCGCGCCCGGTCAGCTCCTGGTGGAAGCCTGTGCCGACTTCCAGCAGAGCACCTACCCGACCATACAGATCTACGACGCCTGTCGTGGGTTCGGTAATGCGTGAAAGGACTTTGAGCAGCGTGCTTTTGCCGGCCCCATTGCGCCCAATGATGCCGACAACTTCACCGTGTTTGACTTCCATATTAATGTCTTTGAGAGCCCAGATGCTTTCGCTCAGTTCAGCCGCACCATAGGCTTGACCGCCGAGTATGTTGCGGGCCCGGCGGAATGGTGCAGAGAGCGTTTTCGTGATAGCCTCACGGATATTATCACTACGCTCAGCGAGGGCACCGATTTTGTACTCTTTGCTGAGATTTTCAACACGAACAGCTAGATTACCCATCGTTACACCACATCCGCAAAGGTTTTTTCCATACGACGGAAATAGAGCGCACCGCTTGTCAATAATGCCAGCGCTGCCAGAAACGACACAATAATGATTGGTCCCGGAGCAGTATCCGTATCCAATAGCGCCCAGCGGAAACCTTCCACAACACCCGCCATTGGATTGATACCGTATAGCGTCCGTAGCGTGTCATCTTCGATCAAACTACTTGGATAGACAATCGGTGTCGTGAACAGCCAGAGTTGCGTCAGGAATGGGATTGTGTAGCGCACATCACGAAACTGAACATTCATTGCCGAAAGCCAGAGCCCCACACCTAGCGAGGTCATCAACGCTAGCAACAAAAAGAACGGCAAGAAAACCACGTTGATAGTTGGAAAAATCCCGTAGAATATCATCATCAAAATTAGTACTGAAAATGCCAGAAAGAAATCAACAATGCCTGCAAAAGTTGTAGAGATTGGTATCACTAGCCGTGGGAAATAAATCTTTTTGATCAGATTAGCACTGCCGACCAGGCTATTTGAAGATGCGCCAAGCGCAGTTGCAAAGAATGTCCACGGTACAAGAGCAGTATAGTTAAAAATCGGATACGGCACGCCATCCGAAGGGATATTGGCAAGTCCACCAAAAAAGAGCGTAAATACTACCATTGACATAAATGGTTGAATGATTGCCCAGGCTGCGCCAAGCACCGTCTGTTTATAGCGCACTTTGATGTCACGCCAGGTCAGGAAATAAAGTAGCTCACGGTACTCCCACAACTCGTTTAATTTAAGCGAGACCCATCCCTGGGAAGGTTCTATCCTTAAATATGGGGCATCGCTGGTTTCTTGAGAGGCTATGTTTCCCGAAGTCCCCGCCACAGCGGCAGATTGCGTGTTGCTAGAATCGACCAAAGTTGTCTATCCAATCCATTCTTGATACTGAAGTTATCTTCATGAATCGCGAGTAGTGTAGCACTGTTTTCGTTGTTACTACAACAGGGAATAATGTGTTGCACAGAAACCCCTTCATTGCCTTGAGCATTTTGGCTTCCAAGCACGAGTTTGCGTCAGTTTGTTTCTTTATATCAGGCCACTGTTCGCGCCAGCCCTTCATCGAAATCAACAACAGGTGAAAAGTCCAGCAACTCACGCGCTTTATCAATGCCGGCCTGTGAATGTAGAATATCTCCCGGGCGTGGCGGTTCATGTTGTGCTTTAAAATCTGTGCCCATCGCAGCGTTGAGTTTCAGTAGTTCACAATTTCATGATTTTCGAGCCAAAGGACAGGATTTTGCGTTCTACAGATGGCTTAAATACAGGGGTTTCAAATTTTTGAAAACTGCACTCAACTCTGAATTTGTCCAAATTGTGAACCACTGAGTTTATCCACCAGCTCCAACAGTGACACATTGGCAATACCCCTGCTTGCGAGCTACTGACCTCGTACGTCGCGCTACCACCACAAAATTGAAAGCTGTTCGATGCGCGTGATATAATTTGGAACCTGTGTCCATTGGATGTGAAAACGAAATCAAACCATGAAAAAAGTGCTTTTGCTCAGCATGGGCTTGTTGATCTGCCTGCTACTGCCACTTCTGGGCAGTGGTGGCGATTCTGCGGTGACAGCCCAGGAACCAACGGCAACCCCGAACCTTCCACAGTACCAGACCGGGAACTTTCCACGCGCAATGGTGTGGGACGGTGGCGACTTTGTGTGGGTAGCGAACTGGTATGACAATACCGTCACAAATATTCAGGTGTCGACGGGAAATGTCATCGGTGATCCGATTCTTGACCCGGCGCTGGCAGACGAAACCGCGCTGGCCCCCGGTCGTGGCCCCGTTGCGCTGGAACACGATGGCCAGTTCCTATGGATTGCCAACCAGTTTCGCAGCATCGTCTCTGTCATTGACCGGACCGGGCAGGTTCAAACCAGTTATACAGCAATCCAGCATGGTATCGACGCGCCGGTAGACTTCTATTTTGACGGGACGAATATGTGGGTGCTGAACCAGGGTGGCGCACAGACGAATGGCTCAGTAGTGCGTATTCGTGGTGGGAATGTGTCAGTACCCTATCAGGTCGGGCGTTTCCCGACTTCTATCACTTATGATGGCACCCGTATCTGGGTGGCCAACGGGCTCGACAACACACTGACCGCCATTGACGCCGAAACGGGCGAGTTCGTGACTGAGGTCGAAGTTGGTGTATTCCCGACGTCCGTTGTCTTCACTGGCCGCCATCTGTGGGTTGGGCACTATGACGGTAGTATTCAGGTTTTAAGCGTAACCATCGGCTTTGATGCGGAGGGCAACGAGGTGCTGAATGTCAGTGAACCTGTCTTCAATGTTGCCGCCCCACCCGGTGACCCGCCACGCCCGATTGACCTGTTGTATGCCTTTGAACACGTCTGGGTGACGAATGTACACCAGGAAAGTGGTAGCGTTACAGCTTATCGTGCCGAAGATGGCCGCACAGCCAACGCATTCAGTGTACCAGTGGACGGTGCTTTCCCGGCAACATTGACCAATACAGGTAACCAGATATGGGTCGCAGACTGGGTAACTCGCGACGTAACAACGTTTAATGCTGGTGTGGTGTGGGAAGTCGCACCATTGAATGTGGCCGCCGTTATCACGTCGACACCGGAGGTCTGGCTGCCTACAGCAGTTCCCACCAATACCCCAACACCGACTGCGACCCCTGAAGCCTGTGACCCGACCTTGCCGCCGCGCCTGACGGTTGGCGGCACAGGCGAAGTGAGCGACGATTCATTCCCCGGGTTACAACTGCGCCTGCGTACCGGGCCGTCTTTGTTTGAGTCACAGGTGATCCGCACCTACCCGGTTGGCACCGAGTTCGAAGTACTGAGCGGTTTTGTGTGCGAAGATAATCTCGCCTTCTGGGAGGTCAGTATTCTGGATGATGGCGAGGTCGGTTGGTTCTCTGAGAATTTTGACGGCCAGTACACTATTGAACCAGTTGAATAGGCTAATCGTCGATAGATTACCTGTCCCTACATTCCCATCGTTAAGGTGCGTAGGGACTTCTCCTTATTGTCCTAAAAATGGGTGGTCGCGTGGCTATATTTCATGGCCCATTCGTGGCTGTCAAGCGCACGTTCATCCTCAGCAGGTGTTACCCGTGTCCATGTACCATCAGGATTGAGAACTCGTGTGCGCACATTGTCATTAAGTTGCACACGTAGAATCGTGTCCAGAATTTCTTTGCGTAACGTCGGGTTTTCAATCGGGAATAGGGTTTCGACACGGCGATTGAGGTTGCGGTCCATCATATCGGCGCTACCACAATACATCGTCTCATCGCCGTTGTTCTGGAAATAGTAGACGCGACTATGTTCCAAATAGCGCCCAACAATACTACTCACATGGATGTTGTCGCTAATCCCCGCAAGCCCAGGTTTCAGGCAACAAATGCCGCGAATGAGCAAGTCAATTTTAACGCCAGCCTGCGACGCCTGATATAGTTTACGAATGATGCCCGCATCAACCAGACTGTTCGACTTCATGATGATGTATGCCGGACGCCCCGCCCGTGCATGTTCAATTTCACGTTCAATGAGTTCTTCAATACCAAACCGCATATGCTCTGGCGCTACCAGTAGTTTCTTATACGATGCGCTGGGTGAATACCCGGTCAAACGGTTAAATAGTTCGGTCAAATCATTCGCAATGGCCTGGTCGTCGCTCATGAAGCCAATGTCGGTGTAGATGCGGCTGGTAGAAGCATTGTAATTGCCTGTGCCCATGTGGAAATAG
This sequence comes from Anaerolineae bacterium, assembly GCA_034437655.1. Lineage (GTDB taxonomy): Bacteria > Chloroflexota > Anaerolineae > Aggregatilineales > J027 > J027. Next base: position 4,891 of record DAOTTU010000134.1, on the reverse strand, counting down.
CGCCGAATGCCATCGCCCTCGCGCCGCACCACCAGCGCTGTTTTGGCGTGGACCTTCAACCCCACCAATCCATAGACCACATGCACACCTTCAGATTCCAGCGCACGAGCCCAGGTGATATTGTTCGCTTCGTCAAAACGGGCTTTGAGCTCAACCAATACCGCTACCTGCTTACCGTTCTCAATCGCCTCCAGCAAAGCGCGCACAATCGGTGAGTTTTTGCCAACACGGTACAGCGTCATTTTAATCGCCAACACATCCGGGTCGTGGGCAGCGCTACGAATGAAATCAATCACCGGGGTAAACGAATCGTAGGGATGGTTGAGGTAAAAGTCGTGAGCTTTGATGATGTCAAAGATGTTTTCGCCATATTTGAAGATGCTTGGGTAACGCGGTGAGTAGTCCGCGTATTTGAGGTCAGATCGATCTATACTGGCAATCTGGAACAGGTGGGTCAGTCCTAATGGACCGTCTAATTCATAAACATCGCGTTCAATCACGTCCAGATGTTCTGGGGCCATCAACATCTCGCGCATCCACTGGGGCATACTGGACTGCACGGTTAAGCGCACCACCTGCCCAAAACGACGCTGGCGAACATGTTGCTCAATAGTTTCCAGCAGGTCAGAGGCTTCGTCTTCTGCAATTTCAACGTCAGCATCGCGCGTTACACGAAAAGCGTGGGCCTCTTGGATCTCCATACCGGGGAAAAGCAAATCGAGGTTGGCACGGATGACCTCGCTCAGGTAAATGTAGACATGCGGCGACCGCGGCTCAACGTCGGTGTAACGTCGCATAATCTCGCTGACATGTAAAAAGCGCGGTAAATTCGTGCCCACCGGGACTTTCAAACGAGCAAAGCGCGACTGCCCTTTGTTGTTCGTCAGGCTGACAGCCAGATTCAGGCTGAGGTTGGAAATATGCGGGAAGGGCCGCCCGGGGTCAACCGCCAGCGGCGTCAGTATCGGAAAAATTTCGTCGCGGAAGTGTTCACGCATACAATGTTGCTCATCAGGATTCAGCTCATCGTAGCCACGCATCACAAAAATACCCTGCTCACGCAACGCAGGCTTAATATCTTGTTGCCAGCAGCGACGTTGCTCTTGCAATAGCGGCGAAATCTTTTGCTGCAAGGCGGCAATTTGCTCAGCAGGTGTCATCCCATCAGCGGGCGTCTTGCTGACGTTGGCCTGTACCTGTTGCCGTAACCCGGCCACACGCACCATGAAAAACTCGTCCAGGTTGTTAGAAAAAATCGCCAAAAACTTTACCCGTTCCAGCAACGGATTGTTGGCGTCCTGCGCTTCTTCAAGCACACGGGCGTTGAAATCTACCCAACTTAACTCACGGTTGATATATAGTGACGGGTCTTTCAGATCAATGTTGGTCGTGGTTGATGCCGTGGAAGAGGACATATCTACTCCCTGTTTTTTGCTGACAATGCTGCGCAAATGTTGCTATGTAGTATACAATGGCAAAGATTTTAAATGATATACGTGGTTGCAATCGCTTCAGCCTACATACGAAAACTTTGCTGATGATGTGGAATGCAGCGCATATTGTTTTATACCCATATAGCGATAAGACATTTTAACGGAGATGCACAACCTATGCCTTTGCGTCGTGCTATGGTGATTTTATTGCTCTGTGCCGTTTTGCTACCGGTGACGACGGCCAGCGCCCAATCTCAGCAAGAAGATACTGTCCGCATCTGGATTAACTGGGACGTCCCGCTTGAATTTGCTGACATGCTGGAACCGCTGTTTGTTCAACGCGGCTATGAACGCACCTTTAATCTTGGTAATGCCCATCTACGGGTCGCTGTGACCGACGATGACAGCGCCATCAATAGCCGCTGGTTGTATGTGCCTGTTGTATCATTCGCCAGCACTGCTGATACCGTCAGCTATGCCGACATTCAGCGCTATTGGGCCGGGGACGCCGCGGCCTTAAATGCGCTTTCTGGCAACAACACACCGATGACATTGCTGGTTACCGACAACACCTTTGAGGCGATCAAAGCCTTTCTCGGTGAACCGGCCAGCACAACACCGATCCAACGCCTGCCCGGGGACGCCATCATTACTGAGCTATGGAACGACCGCCCAAATGTGTGGGCGCTCATCCCTTTTAACAACCTGACGCCCCGCCTAAAAGCACTGCACCTTGACCCTAACAATAATATTTTTGACGCCGATTTTAGAGAGGGTGTGTATCCGCTGCAAACCAATATTGGCATAATTGGCGAAGATTGGGCGGTCGGGCGCACCATCGATGCACTGCTAGCAGCCGGCACGTGGGAAGGCACGAACCGCAACCCCGATTCTCTAACGCGCATGGTCCTCAGCGGCGTCACAGCCCTGACCCGTGCAACGGCCTTTGCGATGGAACAGAACGGCATCACGACACCCGGCGACGGTATCCTTGACTTTGTAGACGACGCCGACATCTTCCATACAAGCAACGAAGTACCGTTTTCGGTCAATTGTCCATTCCCCGACCCCAACAGCGGTGTGATTTTTTGCTCAGATGAGCGCTATGTCGAGCTTCTGGAATATATCGGGCTGGATGTGATCGAGCTGACCGGAAACCATGTCAACGATTATGGCCCCGGGGCATTGAATTTCACGCTCGACATCTATGATGAGGTCGGGTTGGACTATTTTGGCGGCGGCCGCAACACCGAAGACGCGCGTGCTGCGCTCATCACTGAACACAATGGCAACTCAGTTGCATTCATCGGCTGCAACCTGCCGGGGCCGTTCGGGGCGTGGGCGTCCGATGAGCGGGCCGGGGCTGCGCAGTGCAACGACGTCTATCTGGAAGATGAACTCGGCCGCCTCAGCCGCACAGTTGACGTCGTGGTGATGACGATTCAGGACTATGAATATTACCGCTACGACGCGCTGGGTTCGCAGATGGACCGCATGGCCCAATATGTCGAATGGGGCGCAGATGTGGTTATCGGCAGCCATGCCCATCAGCCACAGGGTTTTGAGATTATCGCCCGTAATGGGCAAACGGATGGGTTTGTACATCATGGGCTTGGTAACCTGTTTTTTGATCAGATGGCCAGCATCGCTACCCGTCAATTGTTCATGGATCGCGTGATTATCTACGATGGGCAGGTGATCGCCGTGGAACTCTTTACGGGCATTATTGATAACTTTTGCTGTCCGCGCCCCATGACACAAACCGAGCGCGTCAACTTTCTAAATATCATCTTCGAGGCGAGTCGATGGTAAGGCCCGACCGTATTGTGGTGCTGGTGTTGGCGCTGGCGTCGTTGGCGTGTACGCTCACGCTTGACCCGCCGCCAACCTTCACCCCTATTCCGCCAACACTAACGCCAGATGCAACCGGGACTGCTATTGCACTCCAACCTACCGACACGCCGCGTCCGACTGTAACCCTGACGCCATCTCAAACACCAACACCTACTGCAACGGCAACCGCCACTGTCACGCCCAGTCCGACCAATACCCCCTTGCCGACTTCAACGCCGCTGGCCCCCGTACTGGCAAGTAACGATAACGTCGGCTTTGTGGACATTCCGAGTGCGATTGAAGGTGGCTTGCAAACGGCGTGGTTGTCATTCACCGTCAGCAATCAATTGGTCGGTGTAACAGGCACAGAAGACGACGGAACTGACCCGACGTTGCGTGTGCTGATGATCAATCCGGTCACCGGGCAGCGTGTGACAGCGGTCGAGCTGCCAGACGCGGTTGGCTCACGTATTTACTGGTCACCGACAGGACTACATATGGCCTATTTTGTACCCAACGATGGGCTCTATCTGCTGGACGTGCAGACCGGGCGCAGCGTGCGCATTTTTGCGTTGGATACACTGCTGCCACGCGGTATCCCCGGGCATGATCCGGTCTGGTCGCCAGATGGGGCACGTTTGGCCATTACCCTGCCAACCGCCTACGCGACGGATGTTTTTGTGATCAACGCCGACGGAACAGGTTTTCGCAACCTGACCAATTCGCCCACCTATGATTTCTGGCCAGCGTGGTCACCGGACAGCACGCGCCTTGCGTTCGTCTCTGACCGTTTGCGCTGCCCGACGTGGTTTCCGAATGCGCCCGACACCTGTGACACCCCCAACGCCACTCCACCAGACTTTGGCACGCTATTTGTGTACGAATTTCTGCAAAACCGCGTGTCACCCATCACTGAGACGCCCGTCACGGCCCCGCCAGAATGGATCAACCCACGCCTGATTAATGTATCCAGCGGGAGCCTTGATCCGCTCGCTGACGACGCTGATTTATGGGTGTACGATGTCGCAGCCGGTGCCACCTGGCGCATCAATCCCGACGACGACGCGCTCTATGCGGCCCCAGCCTGGCGTCCAGATGGCAACGCGGTAGTGTTTCAACGCATCAGTAGCGACTCAGAAGTGCTGTTTGCGGAACGCTTCGGCACAGTGCAGGGTTCACTGGATGACGAGTATATTTTTGTGCGCTTCGGGCTAGCAGCGGCATGGTCCCCGGATGGCGAACGGTTGGCGATTGGCGGCGATAACAGCCAATGTGCCTATGGGCTGCTGGTGCTGGACGCTGACTTCGACATTATCAACGTCCCAAGCCAGAACTTGCTAGCTTGCAACCCGACCTATTCCCCGGGGAGCGTCTATATCGGTTATGAGGGCATTCGCGTGGCACGGGGCACTGACGGCCGGCTGGACATTTACATCGCCAGCAAAGACGGCATCACGGTGCGCAACGTGACGAGTGACTTAGAAGGGGAGTTAGCGTTGCTGGGGTGGGTCGGCCCGACGTTTGGTACGGGGGAATAAGGGTTTAATCGAGGTCAGCAAATAGATAGTCCAACGATAACATAAAGCCCGGCAGCAGTGATTCATCGGTGAGTGTATCTGCTTGGG
>DAOTTU010000133.1:0-28483 GCA_034437655.1 Anaerolineae bacterium | reverse complement strand
CTGACGACACTCAGCAGCTTTTTACGTTCTTTTGACGTTAGCTTCACGATATATTTTTTCATAACCACAAGCATAGCTTTACGCCGCAGCTTCATCAAGTCCCGGTACTAGGCATCTACGGTTCTGTTGAACGCAAAGGACGTATTCGAGTAGGGGATATCATCTCACTTGAGGATTAGTAATCTTTGACCGCTATACCGGCAAAATCAGCATCCAGCCTTTGAAACGGCGTGGTTTGTGGTCGGGCATCGAGAAGCCTTTCGCTATACGGCCAGCATAGCGCGAGGGAGTCGTTTTCCGGGTGGAAAAATCAGGGTGTTGGGGCGGAATTTTCGAGGTGAGCGGAGAGTTCAGCAGGGGTGATGGGCAGACTCTGCAAGTGAAGGTTCTGGCATCCACTAAACTGGGTATAGGCCAGAAACTCAGCTACACTATATGCTACCGTACGGTGAGGTCTCAAGGGAAAAGAATTAATGACAGAAGTTGCCGTTGTGCGTGCGCTATATCGCTACCCGGTCAAGTCAATGGCTGGCGAGACGCTAAACGAAGTTGAACTTGGTTGGCATGGCTTTGAAGGTGATCGACGCTTCGCATTTGTTCGAACGAGTGAGTTAGTTGGTATGCCATGGCTTACTGCCAGTCGATTTCCAGAATTACTGCTCTATAAACCGCATTATGCAAGTGATGACATCGTAAAAAGTTCAGTTCTGGTGACAACCCCAGACGGGTTGAAGATGGCGCTTTCAGATGCTCGATTATCAGAGCAAATCAGTCGTCTATATGGACTGGATGTGCATCCGATGCGGTTAGATACCGGGATTTTCGATCAGGCATCTTTGTCCCTGATCAGTCAGGGAACCATTGTGGCAATGAGTGGCGAAACAGGTCGTGATCTTGAGATTGCACGTTTCAGACCCAACATCGTGGTGGAAATTCTCGACGGACAACCTTTTGTTGAAGATACATGGGTCGGACATCGGCTTACATTCGGGACTTCACCCGATGCACCAGCTATGCGCGCAACAGAACGCGATATACGTTGTGTGATGGTCAACATTGATCCAACGACACTTGAGAAAGATGCAAAAGTTTTGAAAAACATCGCGAAGCAGCACGAGACTTGCCTCGGCATCTACGGTTCTGTTGAACGCAAAGGACGTATTCGAGTAGGGGATATCATCTCACTTGAGGATTAGTGATCTTTGACCGATATACCGGCAAAATCAGCATCCAGCCTTTGAAACGGCGTGGTGGCGGTTAGCTGGTCGTCGCGGTCATAGGTACGGGGTCGTGATCGGGGTTTAGCTTGTGGTGGTGACGCGACTCCCCCACGGCGTCAATGTGCAGTATACAGCGGTGCTGGGCAGCAAAGACAACTTTAAGCCAGCTTTGCAAGCGCTGGCAAGTGACCATCAGTTCCACACCGCACGTCAGCACAATACGGTTTAGTTAAGCAACAAGTCGTCCTTGTGGCGCGACAGTTTGGTCACATTCATGGCGGGGGCACAGACGCAACGTTAGCCGTCGCGAGTAGCCCCCCCCCTACACAAATACCTGGCTTGCTGAAGGGGTTTTGTAGGGGCGAACTAGCGAGGACAATGTCCGAGCGTATGTCCGCCCACCATGGTTGCCACCGCACTTTATCCCAGGTCTGCTGACGAGAACAAGCGTAAGCGTTGGCTCAAAACCCATAAAGCACATCTCTATGAAGGGCAGATCCACAGGATTATCACGGCGTTGACGCGACGTAAACGTGCTGATTTGGCACGCTATTTTGAACGTCATCAGCAGCGTATGCTTGTCATCCGCTCTGCCAGTTTGAACAATGAATTCGATGCGCTCTGGCAACGGGTTGCCTGACCTTGCCAATAATCTGAAATGCACCCGATAAAGGCTGATATAGAACGTTAGCAACCTTATCTGTTCACGACTTTGATAGATGAACTCTCCTGCTGGAATCTCCACCCAGTCGATGTCAGGTAGTTCAATCGCTCTGGATAGTTTATTCCTTCGCTGCCCATTATTGACTATGTCAAACACTAATTGCTGACGCAGGTTGACGATTTTGCTATCCTAAAATCACCGATTTTTAAAGCGATAGGGGAACAGACATTATGAAGATTTCGGGCAAGGGAAGGGCTTTGGTGTTGGATAACGCCACTGCGCTTAATTCTACTCCCTCGCTCGACTTTTTGCACACTTTATTTCGAAGGCGTTCCTATCCTGTAGTATATACATTGCGGCATTATGCCCCGGAATGCCGCTCACGCAACCACCCCGCCATGCTCCCGACCCACACAGCAGCAAATTCTCGATGTTGGTTTCCACGCCCCATGTCCCGACTACATCGCCTTCTGCAAATGGCCACGAGAGTTCGGTGTGGAAGATGTTTGCGCCGGGCATGTTCAGCGCCTGTTCAATGTCGAGCGGGCTTTTGGCTTCAATACACAGTGCGCCGTTGGCATCATGCGCAATACATTCCTGAATTGGCTCTATAAAATACTGGTTGATCGCATCGAGATAACGTTGCAGCAACGTGGCCCGATGAGCCGCGTTGTTTTGCATGTTGAACGCACCATAAGCCACATCCAGCCCAAAAAGCGTCAGCGTCTGATAACCCGTATCGCCCGTAATGCTGGTATCGGTCAATGAATGACAATACATTTCGCCGGGTGGGGTTTCGGGGAGACTACCAGCGCGGGCCTGTTCATAGCTGCGTTGCAGCGCGACGTAGCCTTCGTCCAGATGGAAGGTCCCAGTCAGCGCCTCAATTGCCGACACATCAGGATCACGCGGCGTTGGCAAATGTTCCAACACAATATTCACCTTGAAAACTGCCCCATCATGCATACGTGGCGGCGCTTGATAGTCTCGCATCAATTGCTCGAGTATATAAGGGGAAACGTTCGCCAATACATACTGGCTTTCAAGCGTGACCGTCGCATCCTCGTTTTGATAGGTGACGCCGAATCCTGTGCCTGTCTGGTCAATTCTGGTGACATCCGCCGAGGTGATGATTGTCGCCCCGGCCTGACGTGCTGCCCTTTCCAGCTCGGCTGATACAGCCCCCATCCCGCCAATCGGCACGCGCCAATCTTGCCCTAGAATGTGATAGAGAAAGGTGCGGTTTTGCAATAATGTCTCGTCGTGCGGATGGGTCAACACACCGATTTTGGCGTCAGTGAACAAAGAGCCGCGTATCGTATCATCTTTAAACATCGCTTCGATGACGTTGCCAAGCGGTTCTTCTACGAAATAGCGCCAGGCGTCAGCTGCTTCTGTAGAGTGAGATTCACACTGTATCCGTAAACTATCACGGCTGGGGAGTGGCTCAAGCAGCGTCGGAAAGACAACATCGGCGAATGCATCGGTCAGGGCATTAAAGCGCTGATATTGGCGATATGCTTCCGCACTACCCGTGAGCGCCTCGAATGACTGTTGTGTTCGGGATTGGTCTTCTCCGTTGTCGATGAGGAGTCCGCTCACCTCGCCCTGTGCGGACAAAGTGGGGGTATAGGACGCGATAGCACGCCGTTTTGCCTGAATGTTTAGCCCCAAATCGCGGATAATCTGTTGGGGGAACAGACTCAGCAAATATGCATAGCGCGAGAGGCTGACATTTACACCGGGGAAGACCTGCGCAGAAGTCGCCGCACCACCCCCAACAGGAGCGCGTTCCAGTACGCAGACTTGTTTGCCTGCACGGGCGAGGTAGGCAGCGGCCACCAGACCATTGTGCCCGCCACCAACAATAACCACATCATATTTATTGGGTTTCGGTTGACTCATTCTCAATGCGCGACTTTACCAGCATACGGAAAATATCAGATTCTGTGATTATACCGCATAATGTACCATCGGCCTCAACAACGGGCACCCCACCGATTTTTCGATCGAGCATAATTTGAGCCACATCCAGCAACGGTGCATCTGCCCCAATACTCGCGGGAGATTTGGTCATCACCTTTTTGACCTTGAGCTTATCCCACAGGTAATTCATTTCCCAGACGCTGAGTGAACTCGCATCGGACGGGCTAGCCTCACGAATATCGCCAATCGTAACGATACCGACGACTTTTTGCTTACCATCCACGACAGGCAAACGGCGGATTGCTTTGTCGCGCATCAGATCACGGGCATCTGAAAGCGATGTTTCGGGGGTAACGCTCAGTGCGGGGCTGGTCATCCAATCGCGGACTTTGAACGTTGTTAGCATCAATGACCTCCTTTTTGTAGTTGATTATAGTGTATCACCAAAAACTTTAAAGAAGGTCACTTTTTGATATTGCAAATGGCTGTTATACCGCTTCTCCAGCCATACCTTCGATATATTCCAGGCTCTGATGCCGGAAGTAGGTATTGTACAACTCGGCGTAATGCCCACCGCGCGCCAATAACAGTGCGTGGTTGCCTTCTTCGAGAATCGCGCCTTTGTCCAGCACAATGATGCGGTCAGCATTTTTGATCGTAGATAGACGGTGTGCAATGACAATCGCAGTGCGCCCTTGCAGTACGATGTCGAGCCCCTCTTGAATCAGCGTTTCAGTGAGGGGGTCAATGCTGGCGGTCGCTTCATCCAGAATCAAGATGCGCGGGTCTTGCACCAGCACACGCGCCAATGCGACCAGTTGCCGTTGCCCCATCGACAGGTTGCTGCCACGTTCCCCAACTTCAGTGTTCAAGCCCAGCGGCAAACTACTGATCCAATCGCCCTGTCCCACCTGCCAGGCGACCTCACGCACTTCGTCGTCGCTAGCATCGGGTTTGCCATAGCGGATATTGTCCAGCACAGTACCGTCAAACAAAAACGGCGACTGTGTCACGAACCCGAGAAACGAACGGTAATGCTGTAAATCGAGCGTGCGGATGTCATTGCCGTCAAGGTAGATGGTGCCACCCTGAAACTCGTAGAACCGCGCTAGCAACTTCGTGATGCTCGATTTGCCTGAACCCGTATGCCCCACCAGAGCCAGCGTTTCGCCAGCCGGAATGGTCAGCGAGAAGTCTTGCAAGACAGGTTCACCTTCTTTGTAGTGAAAGTTCACATTTTCGAAGCGAATTTCGCCGTTTACATGGTCAAGGTGGCGGTTTTCCCCGGTCTGGATGACAGCGGCTTCAGCGTCAATCAGCGCAAAGACCCGTTCACCGGCCGCAAGCCCAAGCTGAAATTGGCTCCAGAACGACGCAATGCTCGTCAGCGGAAACCAGAACATACCGATCCCCTGCATAAACAGCAGGTAGTCGCCCGTGGAAAGGTCACCCGCCTCAGCCCGCACCCCACCCAGGTATACCAGCGCCGCACTTGCTACCCCGGCAATGGAAATCAGAATCGGGAAAATGCTGCTGAAGACATAGCCAGTCCGCAGGTTGATGCCATACGACTGGGCGTTAACGTCCTGAAATTCATCATAGATGGTGCCTTCCTGACGGAATGTCTTCGCGACGCCAATCCCGGCAACGGTTTCTTGAATATGCGCACTCACCACCGCATTGACGCGCCGTGATTGTGTCACCGTGTTGCGGGCAATGTGCCGAAATGCCAATGCCACCCCGATGATAAACGGTGACAATGCAATCACAACCAGCGTCAACATGGCGTCGATGAAAAACAGATAGCCAATAAGCACCGTGACCAGCAAAATTTGCCCGAGTAGCTCCATCACCAGATTGACAATCTGTGCAAATTGCTCGGTGTCAGAGGTCACGCGGCTGACGATTTTGCCCGAGGGATATTTGTCGTAGAATGAGAGGTCACGCTCCATCACAGCGTCGAAGGCATCTTCCCGCATTTTAAGCACGACATCCCCAATCGCCAGCGCCCCATACCAGCGTCGAATCGCGTTCACAACCCAGATAAGTGCCCCAAAAGCAAGGATGATCCCTACAAAGACCAGGACCTGCGTATTGCTTTCCGTCCGGGTGAGTTCGTCGATGCTGGCCGAAATCAAGACAGGCAGCAACGCACTCAGCACCGAGCCCGTAAACAACATCACCGCTACCAGCAGAATGCGTTTTGAATGCGGGCGGAAATACTGAACAATACGCTGTACAAGCGCCCTGTCGCTGTAATTGCGATCGTAGTCCTCGGCGTCAAGGCCGTCCATGATAAAACCCATGGCTGGTGTCTCCTTTCAAGTGAACCTAACTGGCCTGCGCGGCTTCGAGCGGCGGCAATGCCATGTCATAACGGGCGAAGATACGACGATACAGTGCAGAAGTACGCAGCAAATCGTCATGCGTGCCGCTGGCGATCAGTTCACCGTGGTCTAGCACGAGGATATGGTCTGCCCAGCGAATCTGTGAGAGCCGGTGCGTAATTAACAACGTCGTGCGGCCTTCTTGCACCTTGCGCAGTGCTTTCTGGATGGCGTCTTCGGTGGCGCTGTCAATCGCACTGGTCGAGTCGTCCAGAATGAGGATACCCGGGTCGCTCAAAAATGCGCGTGCCAGTGCGATGCGTTGCCGCTGCCCACCGGAAAGCGTCACGCCGCGTTCACCAAGTTTGGTCTGATAACCGTCTTTAAACGTCATGATGAAGTCATGGGCCTGGGCTGCTTTGGCAGCGGCTTCGATCTGTTCTTGCGGTGTGTCTGGGGCACCGAAAGCGATGTTTTCGGCAACCGTCCGCGAAAACAGGAAGATGTCCTGCTCAATCTTCGAAATCTGTGAGCGCAGCGCGGCAATATTCCAGTCGCGCACATCAACGCCATCGAGCAACACGCGGCCGGTCCGGGCATCGTAGGTACGGTTGACCAGCGACGTCAGGGTGCTTTTGCCAGACCCCGTCTGCCCGACAATCGCGACCGTTTGACCGGGTTTAACCGTGAAGGTGATGTTTTTGAGAATCGGGTTGTCAGGGTGGTAGCCAAACGAGACGTTCTCAAAAGTGATTTCGCCCTGCGCCTTGCCTCGGTGGCCGGTGGCGTTCTGGTCAATATCAGTTTCTTCGTTGATGATGCCGAGGATACGCCCGGCACTCGCCACACCTTGTTGCAACAATCCCAGTGCAAACAGCGACACAAACGTCGGAAACTCCATGACACCATACAACCCGATTACAGCGATAGCATCCCCCAGTGTGATGATGTCTGCACGATAGAGGAAAATCGCGTGCAAAAAGAGTAACCCGAACCCGATACGGAACAGCAGAATCGGTAGGTATGTCGCTTCGATTTTGCCTTGCTTCACGAAATAATCGCGGAAGGTGCGGGCATTGCGGCGAAACTTGCGGCGCTCAAAGGGTTCGGTCGTGCTGGCCTTGACGACTTCAATTCCCGAAATCGACTCCTCAAGCCCGGCATTCATCACCCCGAATTTAACGCGCTGCTCAACTGTGACGGGTTCTAGCCGACGGGCGTAGTCATAGGCCAGTACGATGTATGTCAACAGAAATAGCACGGGCACCAGCAGCAGACGCCAGTCTAACAGCGCAATAAAGGTCAGTGGCACCGCAAAACCGATCACCATTTCATAGGCGAACATCAGGCCCGGGTTAATCATACCGTTGAGTTGCTTGACGTCATCTGTGGCGCGGGCCATGATGTCGCCAACGCGCTGACGGTCGTGAAAGGTCTGGCTTTTTTCCAGCAAGCTAATGTACAACTCTTCACGCGAATCACGCTCGAGGCGTTGCGCAATCGTCTCCATAGAGAGGCTGCCGAGCAGGCTAGATAAGCCATCCCCGACTGAGACGATGAGCATGAATATGGCAATGGTGACCAATGTCCCCGCCACACTTGCCGGGTCAAGCACTTCTTCAATGGCTGAACCAACTAGCACACGGCTTTGCGAGAAAAAGGCGTAGGCCCCGATATACGCCAGCAACGAGAACAGTGCAAACCACTTGTAGCGCCAGATATGCGAAAATAGCCAGCGATAGGTGTTTTGGCGGTTGTAGGTATAGCTGTCTGCGACAGTAAATTCACGGTTGGGTTGAATGGACACACGCCCCCCTGTTGAATGTAACAGCAAGCCCGGACAGATACATGGCATCAGCGATGGTCGTTTAATGCCATATCAAAATTAGAACATGTTTTCTATAAATAATCAACATGCCTGTTGAAGTGTACAGCATTTTCGCTGCATTGCAAGTAAGTAAATATATTTAAAGGTCACAAGAGGTCAGCCTGTTCGTTGGCGTATCTCATCTTCGGTTGGCGTGCTGTGTCCGCGCCACAATTCATTGCCGGCCCCATCAAAAATGATATAGGTCGGTGTCACACGGAAGTTGTAGCGCCGCCGCAATTCTTGCCCGATGTCGTCGTGAATGTCTACCAACAGCACATCGATGTTGTCGTCTTGAAGATCGTCCTGTAAGGCACGCACGGTGCCAATATCACGCATACAGGCCGCTCAGTAGTTGGAGTAGAACATAAAGAAGGTCGGGTTGCCGTTGGTGAGGATTGTCTCGGCGTCCTGCACGTTTTCAACGGTGGTGTCTGGATAGCGCAGGGAGAGCCCCGCAACAACAGCGACGACAATATACAGTGCCAGAACGCCTCCACGCAGCCAGGCCGCCCCGCGCTGCCAGCGCCACAAGGCGAAGGCAATGCCAAGGCCAAGCACAATAGCGATAAACACGAACGAATACTGGTTGAAGATTGACATAAGGTGTGTCAGGATTTCTACTAGCTTAACATGCTCAAAAACTATACACCTACAAAGGCGAACAATGGCTGAAAAAACCTTTAGAGAACTGGTGACCGCCGCAGAAAAAGACCCCCAGCAAGCTGACTTTGCCGCGCTGCGCGAAGCCTATGTCCATAGCGACGAGTACAACCCCGCCAAACACTTTTCCTATCACAAACTCATTGGCAGCACCAACAGCGCTGGCAACTTCGAAGAAGTCGTCAGTTTTTGCGAAAAAATGCTTGAAGCAAATCCGATGGACCTTGAAGTGCGGATGATGCTTGAATATGCATTCGAGCAGCTTGAATGGTTCGAGTTTGCCGGGCGACAACATGGATTTGTGGAGGGGATGCTCGGTGCCCTGTTCAACTCAGGGGATGGCAAATCTATTGATACCGCGTGGCAGGTTGTAGCGGTAGCTGAAGAATACACCGCACTGAGTGTCATGGGGCTAAAGATGCTCAGTCAGGAATTGTTGATGGTCGATGAGCGCTACATTGATGTGATGACCGTCGGCCCGCGTGCTGAGAGCGACGACCCACCAAAACAACTTTACTTTGACATCACCGACCCATACGAGCATCTGCAGAACATGATTCAAGGCGATGAGAATAGCGACGAGGAATAGCGTCTACTATTCCCCTGACCGTGTTGCTTTGCGAACTTTTTCTAATTCTTGCTCAAACTCGTGTTCGCGGTAGTCGAGTTCGCGTTGCAGCGCGTCTTCGTTTTCGTCAAAGGACTGTTGCAGGTAGGGGAAGGCCAGCCACACGTTCATCACACCAAACAACGTCCCGGTCAAAATACGGAAAAAGGGCGTCGTCTCGCTCGGGTCCCAGAACTCGAAGGGCGGATAGCTCAGCAATTGCCCAAAGCCATCAATCCCAATCGGGCCGAGTCCAAGCAAGACATAAATCCAGAGTGGAATTGGCCGCAAACGATGTCGGATCGCACCGAAAATCAGGCCAGCCACTACCATAGCCGCATAAATTGCGATGTCACGCTGACAGAGGGCCATCTTATAACCCATGTCGTCATCGCCAACAAAGTCACGTGACGCCCATGTCCATTGAGCATCATCGCCCCAGACGCGCAGATCACCTTCAATCTGTTCACTGCTGACTTGATCGGGCGGGTTATCAAAACGATCCAGGTATATTTGCACAAACTCGTCAGATTCTGCCGCTCGTGATTCAAAGGTTTCTAGCCCATCAACGCCAGCTTCGTCACGCGGATAGAAGGCCTGCTCACCAAAAACGAAGATCGAGCGGAAGGCGAACTGATGGCATGCAAAGCTATATACACTGTAGATGGAGTTAGCCGGGCCGGTTGCGCCGGCTTGCATCATCACCGGGGCGGCCATGGGTAAACCAACATAGATGCCCAATATCAATACAGCGATTAACCACCAGTTACGGATCAGGCGCAGTTGGAAGCGTTTGCGCCTAATCGAGGCTTCGTAGCGTTCGCGGAGCTTGTCTTCAAGTCTGTTCTGGCTCATGTAAAGTCAATTCATCCTGCAAAAATCATCCGATACCAATGCGCCGCAGGTTTTCCGCCAGCTCATCTTCTGAAAGCGGGCCCTGATGCACGCGCCTGATATTACCACGAGCGTCGATAAAAAACGTGGTCGGATACCCGCGCACCTCGTAAGCCGCCTCTAATTCACGGAAGCGGTCGATCACTACCGGGAAATTGATGTCGTTCTCATTGAGCCAGCTTTCAACCATTTCGGGGTCTTCGGCCAGGTTGATTCCCACCAGTAAAAGCCCGTCGTCCCGGTGTTGTTGGTAGGCATCTTCAAGGATTGGCATTTCAATCACGCATGGGGCACACCACGTCGCCCAGAAATTAAGCACCACCGGCCGGCCCGGTTGCGGCGCAATCGTAAGGCGCTCATCATCGAGCGTTTCGGCGTCAAACGCGACGACTTGTTCTACACGCGGCACATCTGGCAACCCGGACCAAACGAGGATGCTCACAGCAGCCAGCACACAAAGAACTGCACCGACCGCTGCAAGGCGTTTGCGTGGTGTATTGATGTTGTGGAAAGCGTCCATTTAGCCTAGGGAAGTGCCTGCACGGTTGTGTCTTCAGCAACACTTTCCGGCTCAAAGATTTCGAGGTCTTCACGCAGGTCTTCTTCGGCAACTGCACCCCGATGAATCGTTTGGATGATACCGTTACCGTCCAACAACAAGCTCGTCGGATAGTTACGCACACGATATTCACGGTTCACGGAGCCGTCACGGTCCAACAAAATTGGGAAGCTCAACCCACCGATTTCTTCTACAAACCCGTCGATTTGCTCAGGGGATTCTTCCAGGTTGACAGCCAGAATTGTAAAGCCACGATCGCGCTCGGAAGCATAGACATTATCAAAAATCGGCATTTCAGCGCGGCAGGGCGTACACCATGTCGCCCAGAAGTTGAGCAACACCGCCTCGCCACGGAAGTCTTCAAGCGATACAGTTTCGCCCTCAAGTGTCGTTAGCGTGAAGTTGGGCGCACGGTTGCCAACATTCAGGCCGACTTCAACATTGTCGGGGGCAGGTGCAAAAACAAAGGGGGTATCGTTACCACGGAAGCGCACCGACGCCACAAACAAGTCACCGAGTTTTTCTTCGCCGCTGCTCAAACAACCCGTGTAGCTCCCCGCTGAAATGCGACCATCAAAGACGCTCACGGTGCATTCTTCCATGCGCGTTGAAAATTCAATGAACTCGTCGTTGGTGGCAAAGCGGTTGCTGAGGTCAGTCAGCCCGCCAGAGAGGATTAAAACACCGATAAACAGCAACAAGCTACCGCTCACCAACTCAACTTTGCGCATGTTGCGTTTCAAGCTGGTCATAATTGATGTGGATTGATTGAATGCCAGCGCTGTAAGTAGAAAGGGAATCCCCAGCCCCAGCGAATAGGCTGTCAGTAATACGCCCGCATTCACGAGCGACCCGGTTGTTGAGGCATCAGCAGCCAATGCCAACACCCCCGCATAGATGGGGCCGACGCATGGTGTCCACCCTGCCGAAAAGACAATCCCCAAACTAAATGAGGTGCCATAGCCGTGCTTTTCGCCCGTCATCAGGCTGGACTGTTTGCGCGTATCACTGATAAGCGCTACCTGTAGGCTGGTAATGGCCCGGTGCCAGAAATCGGCCAATCCACGGGCTTCGTTCATTGGGCCACGTAGCAACGCCAGCACGCCCAGTAACAGGACCAGCGACCAGACGAACGGCGTAAAACCATCTTCCGCAAACCAGCGCAGCACAACACCCTCACCGCCGAACGCCCAGTAAAAATACTGAAGGATAAGCAGCAGCATACTGATCGTAAAACCGAGCGCGTACGCAAATTGGTTGTTATCGCGCCACTCACCAGTGACACGCAGGGCCCGCGCAAATATCGGGTCAAGCAGTTTCATAACATACAGCCCAAAGAAAATGACCGCCACACCGCCAAGCCTCGTTAATAGCGTCGGAATGTCAATGCCGATGCTGTTCAAAAACGAGGACGCCGCCGACGTCAGCAGCCCGAAGCCGACAAAAAAGGCCGTAAAGCCCAACACAAAAAAGATGCCGTGAACAAAGGTACCAAACTGCTGACGGTCTTCTTTGCCTGCTTCTTTAGTCGCACGGCCACCCATGTACCCGATGTAAGCTGGCACCAGTGGCAGCACACAGGGCGAAATAAACGAGACAAAGCCCGCTAAAAATGCAAGTCCAATACTGAGATTTTCCGCTTCCACGATGTCAATCCTCTAGCTGATGATTGTACTACTTGTTGTAATGTTGATGCACCGCCCGCCGACACTTCTTACCACTGCACGTACATGCGTGCGTCTTTGGCAGATTGCGCCAGAAAATAGAGCCAGCGTGCCGTTATCGTTGCCAATTCTACACAATGGGGTGCGGCTGGTCGCGTATTTTTACCAAAATCATTATGCGAACCTTCGCCATGTAGCACCCATTCCTCACCCATTATGATATTCCACGGACGCCCCACTTGCATACCCGGCATAAATGCCTCAATTTTCAGGTCATCTGGCACATCACGCGGGATAACGGCTGGCATAGTCGCAATCATAGTTGTGGCGGTCGTAACCGTGATGCTCTGGTAGATAGGGTTTAAGGTGATGGTCAGGTGTGGAACTCGTTCCGTTGATGTTAACAGAGGAATGGTGCGCGTATGGGCGGCTTGCAGCCATCCATATTCAGTTTGAGCCCACCACACCCCGGCGTCATCGACAAAGCTGTGGGTCAGGCAAAAAACGTCACCGTGATTGGCGCGGTGCAACAATCGCGCTTCTGGAGATGCGTATGCACGTAGCGCTACATAGGGTGCAATGACTTCGACCCACGTCGGGCCCGGCAACGCGCAGCAGACATCACTGCGGCTAGCAGCAAGCATCACCTGTATGTGTGTAGCCGGGATATACCCACCTTCCAGACGTATCCAGTCGGCATTGTATATCGTGCCGATGTGAACCGTGTCAGGGGGCAACAATTGTAGGTATTTGGCGTGTTGGCGTGGCGCACTCCGCAGCACAACAGGCTTGAGTAAACGTATCCGCACTGACTCACCCGGGCGCATTTGTAGCGGTTTGGGGAAGGTCAAGGCTGCACTTAACGCGGTCAGTTGCAGAAACCCACGGCGTGAAAGCTCAATCATGGTTATGTTGCTCCTCAGTAGTTGCGACAAGGTACAAAAACGCGGCGATTCCAAACAAAGCCCCGGCTATGCCCCACGCTGGCACACGATACAGTATTCCCAGTAGGGTTTCGTTAGGAAAGTCGGGCGTTAAGTGTGCATGTTGCACATTTTTGAATAGCATCAACAAAAAGCTCATGAGGGGTGCCACTGCCCCAACGATGGCACCGAACCCCGTTGCAGCCAGCGCCAATCGCCGCCCATGCAAGGTGCGTCCACCAAAATTTTGCATGATGAGAAATGCACCAATCGCGAACGCCCACGCCAGCCCTAAGCCAACTGTGAGGGGCATGAAGGTGCTTTCGGTAGAGAGCCACACCAGTGAAATGACACCCAGAAACACCACCAGCGAGATGTGGCGTGATGTGCGTGCCGGAATGTTAAAGATTATATAGATACCCTCTTGTCTCTTTGATTGGTTCGCTAGAATATACGTGTATATCAAATATCACGCTATTCAACGCCGCAAAGGATCGCTATGGAGATTAAAGTCACTCGCGACAAGCTCGAACAACTCAATCTTTTTACAGGGCTTTCCCCCGAAGCGCTCAGTGAATTAGCTGCCCAATGTCGCTTTGTCAAACTGCCGAAGGGTGAACATCTGTTTAACCAGGGCGATCGCTCAACCGCACTTTACCTGATCGACACCGGGCGTGTTCGCATTGACCGCCGCTATGAGGACGGTGAAACGCTAACCTTATCACTATACGGCCCCGGTGAACTGGTTGGTGAACTTTCTGCAATCAGCAATGAACCGCGTGCGGCCAGTGCCTTAGCGGAAGAAGAGACTCAGCTTATCGCGCTTGATCATGATATGTTTTTTGCGTACCTGGGGCGCTATCCGTCGATGGCGGTTGAAGTGATGGTGCGGCTTACGCGGCGGCTACGTCAAATGAACTTGCGCCTGCGCGAGATTGGAGCGAGTAACCCACAGTCACGGATTGCGGGGCTCTTACTCTTTCTGGCCGAAGAAGACAACGACTTTAAAACAGGGCTGGTCACAACGCGCTTCAGTATGCGGCGCATTGCACAGGCGGCAAGCGTCGATATGGAATTTCTGCGCACCATTATCCGCGAATGGGAAGACGAAGGTTACATCGGGTTAGATGGACGACGATTCTTGTTGCATGAACCCGAGGCGCTATTTGAGATCGCAGGCTGGTAATGCAGACGGTTTCGGTTTCGGCCCCGGCGAAGTTGTTTTTACTTGGTGAGCATGCAGTGGTTTATGAAGGGCGTGCGCTGGTGACAGCCGTTGATGCGCGCTTGCACCTGACGCTTCAACACAGCGTGGATGATGCCGACGGGGTGAGGATTGATGCGCCAGACGTCGGGCTTCGCGAGTGGCAGGCAGCGTTACAATCAGTTGTGGGACAAAACACATTCGCTGGTGAAAGCCGCTTTATAGATGGTTGTCTGGCAACGTTTCATCGCTATCATCCGCTCAGCGGGAGCTTGCATATCACCACGCATAGCGCGTTCGACAAAAATCTGGGGCTGGGCAGTTCGTCAGCCACGGTCGCGGCGATGCTATACGCACTGGCACAACTGTTTGCACCGCAATTGACTTTGCATCAGCTTTTTGAAATGGGCCTGGAAGCCATTCAACTGGTGCAGCAAAAAATTGGTTCTGGTGCAGATTTGGCGGCTGCATTATTTGGTGGAACCGTCTATTATGTGAATCAAGTCCCACGGGAGATCACCCCACTTGCACTTGACCACCTGCCGATTGTGGCGGTTTATAGTGGAAGCAAAGCTGGCACAGTGAGCTATGTTCAGCAGGTACGCCATTTATATGACACACACACCGCCATTGTTCGTCCGATCATCGCATCTATGCTAGAACTGGTTGACGTTGGCCGGCATGCGCTTCAACAACAAGATTGGGCTACCTTTGGACGCCTCATGAACATCCAACACGGGCTGCTTCATGCGTTGGGGGTGGATACGTGGCCGCTGGCAAATGTCGTTTTTGCAGCACGAACGGCTGGCGCAGCCGGAGCCAAGCTCAGTGGGGCTGGCGGTGGGGACTGCGCGATAGTGTTGGTTAGCCAGGAGCAACGGACCGACTTGCAGATGAAATTACGTGAAATCGGCCGCGAGATTTTACCCTTCGCACTGAATGCAGCAGGCGTTCGCGTTGAAACAAGCTAGAACAGGCGTTATGCCTAATCTTCGGAGAATCTCAATGAAATACTGGAAAGATGAACTGAAAAACAGGTTGCAAACCGTGCAACTACGAGCCCTCTCCTATCAACTAAGCCGACAGGAAAAGATTCTACGCGCCCAGCGTTTTCTTGAAGCGGTTGTGCATCCGGCAATGTCTGCATTTGCAGACGAAATACAACGCTATAGATTGGACTGCACCGTCTCTGCCCCTACTAACGGTGAAGTTAAACTTATTGTCCATGACCAGCAGAAATCTCCACCCATGGAAGTGTTCCACTGCAAGTACAAAATACAGGCCGCAAAATCCAGCGTCGCGCTTGAGATTTATGTTTCCATTGAGGAACTGCCCGAACCGCTGGCAGAAATCTGGCTATTCGATAACTATGATCCTGACGATGCAACTGCGATCGTTATTGAACCCTTGCTACGCTTTTTCCCAACAGCGTTGTTGCAATTGGTCGCTAACCGGGACTACAACCCGAATTTTAATATCGGTTAGGCTACTGCGTCTGGGCAATCTTCAGGGTTGGCAATCGCTGGGGCTGAACCTGTGTGTCAGCCCACAACGTTTGTATGCAGATTCTTTCTAATTTGTCCATAACATTGCTCATCGCTACAAAACCCGACGTGGTTAATGCCGAATGGGGACTACCTTCACGAAACGGTCATGCAGTGTGCGTGGACGCGCTAGCTGCCGGATGTCATTGGCGGTGTCAGGCTGGTCGGTTTCTTCCAGCGCGTCGATATAGTATCCAAGCAATTCCTGAATACTGATTACATCGTCCTCTTCTATCGGTTCAATTGTAACGGTGGCCCCATTCGCCAGCCGAGATTGCAATGCCGTGAGGGTAAAGCCATATTCTGGGCTCAACCGTTGATAAACAACACCACCTGTCATCCCTGCAAACGCATATGGCCCCGGGTCACCCATAATCAGCACACGGCCAGAGGTCATATACTCACAGGCAAAGCCCTTGATGTTGGCTGTGGTGCCGATACTGGTTGTGTTGATTGGCGCTTTGATTTCTCCACCAAAAATCACATCTGCACCCGACAAGCGAATGCACGCCCGCGAATCCGCATCCCCTTGCACAATCAGAATGCCGCGTTGCGCCCCATAGGCAAAGCTCTTGCCGACACTACCATCGACACGCTTGCCGTTATGGTTCAAACCTTTCATGATCGCGATACGTCCACCACTGGCGCTCTTGGCGGCACCGTCCTGCGCGCCACCTTCAATAAGCATGTTCAGCTTGTCCATCGCCCATGCCGCATAGCCATTGCCAGCGACTGCCGACGGGCCAAAACGCAAGTTCAAGCGGTCCAGATGTTGGAACCGATCACCACTGCGCACCAATTCTCCGGCCAGGTGTGAACCCAGCGCCCGGTCATGGGCCATAACTTCATCCTGATATGTCGCTTCGCGCTCGTTGTCAGCAATCGCGTCCAGCATCACGTCAGTGATCATTTTGGTGAGGATATTACGCGGACGGGTCAAACGGCGGCCACCATCCACCAGCGCATAACTGGGGCCGCTATTCGGCACAGGTTCCAGCATCGGGGAGAGGTCAATGCAATCATGCGCGGCAATCTGTTCGAGCAAATCAGCCCGGCCAACGAGGTCTTGCAGGCGTGTGAAGCCAAGTTGCGCCGCCAGACGCCGCATTTCGAGCGCAATCGCCGCAAACACGCGCTCGATACCAACCACGGAGGCTTCATAGTCACGCGGCCGGAAGCTCTTGAGGCCCTTTTCTTTGGCTTCTTCAACGGTCTTGATATGGGTTGTAATTCCGACGTGACAGGTGCCCTCATGACACTTACGGCAGATGGTACAGCCTATCGCAACCATGGCCATCGTCGCAAAGCCGACACGGTTCGCACCAAGCAGCATCATCTTCACCGCATCTGCACCAGACTTCATGCCGCCATCGCACCAGATTTCGACACGGTGCCGCAAACCCGTTTCAATCAATGCTCGGTGGGCTTGCACCACGCCGATTTCCGTCGGCAAGCCGACATACTGCAATGCATGACGCCGGGCTGCGCCTGTCGCACCATCGTACCCGGTCAGGTTGATGATGTCTGCGCCGGCCTTAGCCACCCCACAGGCAATTAAACCAATGCCGGGCACAACCGGAACTTTGACTGAGACTTTCGCATCAGGGTTTACCGTCTTCAGTTCTTCGATGAGCTGCGCGAGGTCTTCAATCGAGTAAATATCATGATTATTGGATGGTGAAATGAGTGGAATAAACGGATTCGTGCGGCGGGCTTCGGCCACTTGTGGCGTAACTTTGTACGACGGTAGCATCCCACCTTCGCCGGGCTTGGCCCCCTGCCCCACTTTAATTTCTAGCACATAAGCCGAGTTCAGGAATTCAGCATTCACACCAAAACGCCCCGACGCGACCTGTTGCCCACGATTTTGAATATCTTTGCCGAGTAGGTCGGGTAATTCACCGCCCTCGCCATTCACGCAAATAATGTTGAGGTTCGTTGCGGCTTCAGCGTACGCCCTATAAGCCAACTCACCCTGTGAACCAAACGACATTGCACTGATGAGTACAGGCATATCATGAATATCGACACTGAGGTCAACATCATCAGGGTCAATATCTGCCTCCTGAGTCTTTACGCCGAGTACATGGCGCAGCGAAACTGGCAATTTCTCGGTTAGCTCGTGGAAGATGTCGATAAATTCGTCAGCGGAAAGCTCACCTTTTGCAACAGACTCGGCTTTTTTCCAGAATTTGGGGTAAAAGCGGTCAACTTTCTCTGTTTTACCAACAACGTCACCACGAAACTCGTCGCCACGTTCCTGCGATTCACGTTCCAGCCGCAGCCAGGTCATGCCAACATCTTCATTGCCGAAATAATTAGGCACATCCATAAAGGCGGCGAGGCTTGGTGCAAGGCCTATCGAACTGAACATACGCCCATAGCCACGCAATTCATGGCAGCCGATGGTCGAAATCACTTTTTCTAGCCCAACGGTGAGGGTTCGCAGCACCCGCTTGAGCGTATCAACCATTTCATCGGGATCAGTGACATCCGGTGTTTGGCGGTCAGCACCAAGGGCAACCAGCAGCATCGCATAGGGGCAAATAGCGTCAGCTCCAATACCAAGCAGCAGCGCAATATCGTGCAAAGTGCGAACCCCGCCACTACGCACCACCAGAGCTGTCTGACGCCGCAAATTTGGCAATGCATATGCTTCACGAAGCGCACGGTCAACAGCGGCCGTGGCGAGATGAGGGTCCAGCCAATTCAACCCGACTTCAACCGTTTCAACATCGTCCAGAATCACGCATTGCACACCATCACTCACGGCTTGTATGGCATCACCGGTCAGACGATCTAGCGCGGCTGATACATCCTCGTCGGCATAAACACCAAGCGTCAACGTGGTGTAACGATCTTCAAAGCCTTCGATAACCTGTTCAAAGCTGAGGGTGCCTACCAGTTCCGCAACGGTCGCAGCAAGCGCAGCATCACCAAGTTCAGCGTGCCCACCTGCGAGCAAAGGGGTGTCTAACTCAAGCAAGGTGGCATCATGCCCCGGGGCCAATCCAATCGAAGGCCGTACCCCGACAATCGCATGTGTTGAAAAGGCTTCGGATTCGCGTTCACGGTCAATGGAAGGGTTTGTCACCACAGCAACGGTCTCTTTAAAGAAATCGCCCAGGTTGACGCGCTGCTGGCTCAGCACGGCCAGCGGCCCGTCATGGCCCAATGAACCAACGACATCTTTGCCAGTGTTGACCATCGCACGAATTTCTTGTATGTGTTCACGGTTCCAACCATTCGCCGCCAACACCGTCGATGCAATTTTTTTTGTGGCAACATGGTAGGGTACTGTAGCAGGCATCGGAATTGCGTGTACAGCCTGTGTAGTGGCGACGGGTCCAGCTTGTGGTGTTGGGGCTGGTGGAGGTGTCGGGAGTACCGGGGGCGGCGTTGAGCTTTGCATCACAACACTGGGGCCCCACCCACGCCAATAGCGTTCTGCAAATTGCGGTACTTCGCGCTGAAAAGCCTGTTTCATGACGTGTTCACGGATGTCGTTGTGGTCAAAGACTTTCACATCATGTCCACGAGTGACGCGCACCGCCATCTTTTCGCCCGGGGCCAGCGGCCGTGCATCGGAAACCATCGTTTCAAGTGGAATAACGCCGCGTTCGGAGCTAAAGATATATTCTTTTTCGGTGTCAATAAACCACAGCGGGCGCAGACCGAGCGCATCGACACTCATCACTGCCAGGTCATCATAACGGGAAACGACTGCCGCCGGCCCCTGTGCAAACGGCCCGAATGAACGCCGAATCCGTGTGTAGAGGTTGCGTAGCGCTTCTGGCATGTGTTCAACCTCGTGCGGCACAGGCGGAAAAACAAGCTCCATCGCTTCAACGATGCTCAGACCATGTTCCACAATCAGCGTATGCAAAACACGGTCAATGTCCTGAGAGTCGGAATTACCCGGGTCAAGCTCGACACCAATTTGTGTCGCCTCACGCCGGAAGCGATTAATCGTGTTGATCTCACCGTTGTGCCCCAGCAAGGCAAAAGGTTGCACCCGTTCGAAGCTGGAGGCTGTGTTAGTCGAGTAACGCGCATGGCAGAGCGCCATTGCGGTTGAATAGTTACGGTCTTGCAAATCGGGATAAAAACGGGGTAGCACTTCTACCGAGCCCCGCACTTTGTAAACAACCGTCGCGTTGCTCAACGAGGCAAAGTGGATTGGCAATGCTTGTTCGAGCTTTTGTTGAATGCGGAACAAGCGCCGCTCTAGCCCGTCGGCATCGTCAGCGAACCCGGCAAGTTGAACAAACTGCGGAGCAGTAGCGCGGGCCTGTTTGCCAAGGGCTTCAAGGCGTACCCGACCGGGATTGTCGAGCAATAAATTTAACTCTGCATTATTAAATTCCGTACTCAGGTAGCTTGCGATGTCATCATAACTGGTTTCACGGGGTACAAAGCAATGCCCTACCCAAAAACGGGGGTCAGTGGCAATTGATGAGCGTAAGCCAGCATAACTGAGTTTCTGTGCCCATACCTGGCGGGGAATGTCGGTTTGTACACCAGCGCCATCACCTTCACCATCAACAAACCCGGTACGGTGTCCCATTCGGGCGAGCGCTTGCAGGGCACGTTTGAGCGTTCCATAGGTGCTTTCGCCACGTTTGCGAATGCTTAGAATTAAGGCACAGGCATCGCGTTCGACTCCATATGGCCCGTCTACATCAGTACGGATACTCCTTGGTTCATCCATGAGTAACTATCTCCATAAGTCGGTAAAAAATCCACAACAATAGTTTTGTATCGAGGGTGAAGCAGCGACCAGGTAGTACACTACAGTGTAAAGGTCACGCCACAACCACCGTATGTGCATGACATACAAAGGAAACAATATTTGAATGAAAGTTTGATTAATTCACGCTGATTTGTTGTGATAAATCTGAGGATTGGCGGCGATAACATCTCCAAAAAAAGACATCCGGTGTGGATGCCTTTTAGAAAGATAATGGCTGTTGTCAGCGTAGATTAATCGCCAGCAGGCTCAGGATTTTCTTCGAACTTGCCAGTGATACCAACACTATCTGGTTGGTCGCCAGTCTTCCAACGAATACGCGGCACAATTGCATCTGTAATGATGCGGTCCTTGAACTGAATAACGCGCTCAATCACGCTTTCAACCAGCGATTCTTGCAAATAGCGTGGCTTCAAGCCCAGGTCTAGCAGGTTGCTGTGGGTGGGGTTATAGTGGTGGACTTCTAATTCAACCCGCGGGTTTTCATAGTGCGCAATTTCGACATCAATGCCAACCTTGCCCGCAGCATGCTTGACGATATTCGCCAGTTCAATCACAGAGAAGGACTCAGTGAACTGGTTGAATACGCGCATCCGCCCAGCGTCGGCCGGGTTCATCATCGCCAGTTCAACACATTGCAGCGTATCCTGGATGTTGAGATAACCGCGGCTTTGTGTCCCCTTACCAAACAATGTCAACGGAATACCAGCCACCGCCTGCACACAAAAACGGTTGAGCGCTGTCCCGAAGCTCTCGTCATAGTCAAAGCGTGTCAGCAGACGGTCGTCCATTGGTGTCTCGTCGGTTTCAATACCATACACAACGCCCTGATTCAGGTCAGTGGCACGTAGCCCCCAAATACGGCACGCAAACATGATGTTGTTGCTGTCGTGGACTTTCGTCAGATGATAAAACGAGCCCGGTTGTTTGGGGAACGGCAACACATCTTTACGTCCTTTGTGTTCAATTTCGATATAGCCTTCTTCAATGTCAATGTTGGGGGTGCCATATTCGCCCATTGTGCCGAGCTTAATCAGGTGGGCGTCGGGCACGAAGTCGCGCATGGCAAACAGAACGTTCAAGGTGCCGTTCACATTGTTGTCGTGAACATGAACGGCGTGATGAACGTCAATCATTGAATACGGGGCACTGGGGATTTCGCCATAGTGGATAATTGCTTCTGGCTTGAAATCTGCGATCACGCGGGAGATGAAGTCCCACTCGGTGATGTCACCAATGAATGGCGTAATGGTCTTGCCACTCACTTCTTTCCATGCAGAGATGCGTTGTGGCAGCATCTGAATTGGGGTTAGGCTGTTGGTGCCACGTTCAAGGTGCATACGGCGGCGCGTAAAGTTGTCAACAACGCCGACTTCATGCCCCTTTCGTGAAAAATACATGGCAGTGGACCAGCCGAGGTATCCGTCACCCCCTAATATCAAAACACGCATAGGTTACATGTTCTCCTTCAAAACGTCATGTCTCTCGGTAATGTTCTCTTACTATAACCATCATCGTCCCAATACGTTACGGACTTGGGGCAAATTGCGTCAATTATCGCAGATTCAATTCATTCATCAAGTGCAGGGTCAACCGTTTCGGCCGCCCTGGGGGTAAAGCGGGTGTCGTTAAGTGGAATATCATTGCGCTGTTGGTGAGGGTTGTGGCGTGGAACAAGTATTTTACGTGTGGTGGCTTGATGAAACTCTGGTGGAAGCGGAATACGCACCAGAATTCGGGTACCTGTACCGGGTTTGGACTGCAATTTCAATTCACCGTCGGCAAGCTCTGCGCGTTCGCGCATACTGACCATACCCAGACTACCGCGCTTGTGATAGTCGTCGTTTACTTCGTCAACATTGAAACCAACGCCATTGTCTTCAATCTCGAAGATGCAATACTCGCCCTGCCGATAAATACGCACAATCACGCGCTCAG
This sequence comes from Anaerolineae bacterium, assembly GCA_034437655.1. Taxonomy (GTDB): domain Bacteria; phylum Chloroflexota; class Anaerolineae; order Aggregatilineales; family J027; genus J027. The sequence continues at coordinate 5,733 of DAOTTU010000133.1, read as the reverse complement.
CTTTGGCATGTTTACGCGCATTGTTGACGGCCTCTTCCACAACGTAGAACAATGCCCCCTGTGCGTCTTCTTCAAGCCAATCTTCAGCATTGTCGTCTGCTTCAATCAATACTTCCAGTTCATAGGTGTCGGCGTATTTGTTTGACATCTCATGCAACGCTGCAATCAGTCCTTGATTTTCAAGCACCAGCGGGCGCATTGCAAACAGCATATGCCGGATTTGCTTCGTCGTCTTTTCAGACATGTCAAATACTTTACCCAGTTCCTGATGGGCTTTTTTCACATTGCCGTTACGAATCAAGCCTTGAATCGCGTTGATCCGCATTGCAATTGCCGAAATGGTCTGGGTTGGGCCGTCGTGCAAATCGCGGGACAACTTCTTGCGGGCTTGTTCTTCTGCACGGACGATACGCTCTTTCTCATCCACCAGATTCTGGTAGAGGACCGCGTTTTGTAAGGCTACCGTGACTTGTAAGCTCAATGTCGCCAATACGTCGGCGCTTTCAGCCGTGAAGGCCTCCGCATCTTCACTGCCAAAAATCAGGATTCCATAATTCTGAAAACTCGCCTGTAGCGGTATAGCAACCGTCGAACGTGCTTTTTGGATACCGATATAATAACTCAGCTCAGGATCATCTGCAGCAGGCCCGGCAAACACCGGTGCGCTGGCCTCAATGGCGCGGCGCAGAACCCCGGCATGACCGGGGGTGGGTTTTTTCATGTCAATAGTGGTGAGCCGTTGAGCCGTAGCGATATGTAGTTGATTGTCCGAGTTACGAAACAAAAACGCAGCAGCGATCAAGCGCACATCCTGCTCTGGATTTTTCAAGCCGACCGTACCGACATGCAACGCTGTTTCCAGGATTTGATTATGATCCAGGGTAAGACTCATGGTGCCAGCCAGTTTATGAAATATCTGCGAACGCTGTTCGGACGCAGTGGCTCTTTCTTCGAAGGAAATCGCACGTTGCTGCTGTTCTTGAGACTGGTGGAGTGCATCAAGGAGCTGGCGGCGGGTATACCGATTGGCAACAAAACCGAATAAGCTGACCAATACACCCAGCGTTGTTACCAGAAGGACCGCCGCTGTATTGATTTGTGTGCTGATGAGAACAAGCAAAAAAATAACCACAACAGCCAGCCAGAGCAGATGCGTGCGCACATTGGCACGGTATTGGTGTGGTAGTGGGGAAAAAGTCGGCTCAGTCATGACGTTATACGTCGAAACTTCAGTGATTTATGGGGAGCAAGCGGTCGCATTTGTCAAAAAACAACGCCACCTGTGAATTGGTGGCCTCTGTACCCTTACACATCCTGACAGTTTTACCATATGGGCGCGAAGGGACTCGAACCCCTGACCTCACGGATGTGAACCGTGCGCTCTAACCAGCTGAGCTACGCGCCCATTATTCATATTGTGTTGCATTGTAGCACTGCTGGTCTGTTACTGACAAGTACCAGAAATCGAACATTCCTCAACACTTGCGGTGCGCTATGGTATTATAAACGTATCGAATCCGTACATTATTCCAGATTGCAATCATGGGTAAATTTAGAAGCGATAACCCTGACGACGCGAGCAACACGCCCCCCGATTCAGGTGGGGATGAACGCCGTTCGCCATTTGGACCACGTAGTGAGAGCGACCGTGACGTTGGTGGCCCCAGCCGCCCACGTTCCAATCCTTTTGGTGGGCAGCCTTCTTCTGGGGGCGATGCCGAACAACGTCGCAATCCATTTAATCGTTCCGACAGCGGCGGCAGTGGCTCTGGCAGAAGCCCTTTCGGCCCCGCCAGTGGTGGCGGCGATAGCAGCGGCGGTGGCTCAGAGCGTAGTCCTTTCGGCGGTAGTAGCCGCCGGGGGGGAGGATCACGGCGCACATTTGGTGACAGTACTCCCGCTGATGGCGATGATGATAAAGGGCCAGCGCGCAGCTCTTTTGGTGGTGGTAGCAGCCGACCCGGTGGCTCGTCACCGCGACGCCCCGCACCCGGCGGCAAATCTGACGATGATGCTGCTACATCCTCACCGCGCAGCCCTTTTGGTGGTGGTAGCAGCCGACCCGGTGGATCATCATCACGACGCCCTGCGCCCGGTGGTAAACCTGACGATGATGGCGATGATGATAAAGGGCCAGCGCGCAGCCCCTTTGGCGGGGGGAGCAGCCGCCCCGGTGGCTCATCACCGCGACGCCCCGCGCCCGGTGGTAAACCCGACGATAATGACAAATCAAGTGGATCTCGAGGTTTTCCGGGTCGGCGTCCAAGTGGTGACAGCGGCCCGGGCGGTGAACGCAGGTCCGCAAGTACGCCTGCTACGTCACGCCCCGGACGCCCGGGGGCACCCGGTGATAGCAAGGGCGACAAAGATAAAGATAAAGACTCCGGTGGCCGACGCTCTCGCCTGGTCGGCAGGGGCTTGTCTGGAACTATTGGGGCTAGCGGCACCGCTGGAGATGATGACAAGCAGCAAGACAGTAAGGACGATGCCAGTACTAAGCGTAGTCCACGCTTTCGCCCCGGGCAGTCGAAGTCATCTGACGATGCTAAAAAAGGCAAAAAGACAGACGAAAAGAGCGACGGTGGTGGTAATCGCCTCCGGCGACGGGGGCGAGACACGTCGCAAAAAGATGACGACAGCAAAAAGAAGTCGAAGCCCGACAAAGCTGCTGCCAGTGCAAAAAGCAGCAAAGATACGAAAAAAGACGATGATAAAGCTGCCAGTAGCGGTGGCGGTTTTCTGAGTCGATTCCGACGTGGTGGCAGCACTGACGATAGCGACGACAAGAAAACGAAAGACGATTCAACCGCCAAGAGAGCCCGTCCGGCTGCTAGCAAGGCTGCCAGTGCAAAAAGCAGCAAAGATACGAAAAAAGACGGTGATAAGAAAGCCAAAGACCTGCCAAATGAATCACGAGTCCCGAAAAATGTGACCCGTGGCCTGGACATCGACCGCCAGCTTGATCTGGCCGGTGGTGGGATGGTGTTGCTGGCCGCGCTGATGATCTTTGGACAGTTACAATCAGCGTTGTCAACGACCGAAGCGGCAGGGGTTACGGCTGAACTTGATCTGCTTTTGGCACAGTTATTTGGCGTTGGGCGTATCACATTGCCATTTGCCTTTGGTGTTGTCGGTGGGTGGTTGATTTTCCGGCACTTCGGCACCATGTTCGACATTGACTACTTCCGCATTCTTGGCGCATTGCTGACGTTTGCGGCTTTTCTCGCAACACTGCAATGGTTCGATCTGTTCTGGGATGATTTCCCCAATAACGTGAATTATGTACCTACCAAGAACGTCCTCGCTGATCAGAGCGATGTACTCTGGCAAGATGGCGAAGGCGGAGGCTTCTTTGGGCATGTGTTGTATATCTGGTGGCATCGCCAACTGGGCGACTGGGTGTTTGAGATATTCCTGGTATTCTGGTGGGCGTTTGGGTTGTTCTTTGCCTTTGACCTCTCTTTTGAGAAAATAGCAAATTACGTTATCGCGCGCCGCCACGAACGCCAGGCCCGTGAGGCTGTTGTTGTGGCTGAAAGTTCTCCTGCCCCGGCTGCGGCTGGGGCTACTGGCGCAACGGCTGTTGTTGCTACCAGCGCACCGAGCAAACAAAAGTCACGCCGTAAGCAAAAAGCCGCTGAAAAGCAAGAGGCGGCCGGGCGCAAAGCCACTGATGCCGATGGTCGCACTGAAGCACCAACAGACGCTGAAATTACAGCCGACACTGACGGCGACCAACCCAAACGTGCTGTTGCTGAAAAGCAAGGGCGTCGCGCCGCACCGAGCGATGCCACCATCACAGCCGACACCGACGGAGATCAACCCAAGCGCGCCTCGCGTAATTTGTTCGGTCGGCGTCAGCGTTCACCAGAAACTACGGCTGAAACATCGGCAGAACCGGCTGCATCTGCGCAACCAACCAGCACTGCGGCCACCAAAGCAGAGGAAAAACCATCCGAACCGACCCGCCAACCACGACGTGGACTATTCGGGCGGCGTACATCCCCTGACGCTACACCAGACGATAAAAGTGATAATCAGCCCCAGCGACGTGTTGCTAAAGACAGTGCAGGTCGTACCGCGACACCTGACGACAAAGCAGCTGCAACAGCCAGCGATGAACAAAGCGCACCCAAACGGGGTGGAATTATGGGCCGACGTGGGCGGCGTCAGGTCTCCGATGAAGCCAAGCCCGATACCACAACTGCACCCGCCGCTGCTGCGACAACTACTGCTGCTGGGAAGCCAGATACCAAGACTGACGACAAACCTGGCACCCCACGCCGCGCACCGTCGGAAACATCTGCAACGGGCCGCCGCACCGCGCAATCCACACCAGAACAAGCAGACGCAGCGAAGCCAGCAGCACCCTCTGCTGAAGACGCTGGTCCCGGCCGCCGCCCGGCCGCCGCGGCGACAAGTCGTTCTGGTGGAGGTCGCCGACCGAGTACTGACGCAAGCGACGATGCCAGTGAGGCAAGCAAAGCGCCAGAAGCAGCACCCCCCGGTCGCCGTGCGCCAGCCTCACCGTTTGGACGCCGAATGGCTGACGATACTGCCGCTACAGGTAGCGATAGCGATACAGATGGCAAAGCCGATACGGCAGCAAGTACGGATACCAAAGAACCTGCCGCGGCTGATTCCAGTGCGTCCCGTCGTAGTCCTTTCGGCGCACCTTCACAACCAGCACGCAAGCCAGCAGAGACGCCTGATAGTGATGAACAATCAGGCGGGGCTGATGTAGCAGCGGCAGCGGCGACGTCCGCAGGAGCCATGGCCAGCCGGCGGCGGCCACCCCAGAGCGCCAACACAACAGAGGATCAGACGACCCGTCCCTCGTCGCAAACCGGGCCAGTGCGTAGCCCCTTTGGAGGATCGCCCGATACAACGTCAGGAGATAAATCTGCGGCAGAACGGCGTCCGTCCAGTCCCTTTGGCCGTCGCCCAGACAACGATGCGACAGGCGATGAACAACCTGCAACGGGCACTGCCGCCGACGCAACAAATGGCAAGACGAGTAGTGATGACAACGCGGAACAACCGGCCGCAATGCGTCGTCCCTCCAGCCCCTTCGGACGTCGCCCTGATAAATCATCAGAAGACACTACCCGTGCTGGCACACCACCCCCGACCCGGGAAATGCAGCCCGTATCTGGTAATGGTGATGCCACCGCAACAACGACTGAAGCCACTGACGGTGACAAAAACGCGCCAGCACAACCGGACGTGTCTGCCCGGCGACCGTCTTCACCGTTTGGGCGTCCAGCACCAGCGGCTGGTGCGCCATCTCCGGTGGGGGGACGTCGTCCACCAACAGCCGGTTCTGGCAGCGAAGATGATGACCTGCCCGAAGAAGATCAAAGTGCCGCCGCAGAACAACGTCGCGCTGGTCGTCGGCCACCGCCGTCGCCATTTGCAAACATGGGTACACCTGCGTCTACGTCTTCTGGACGACGCCCCGCTAGCACGGATGATACACCAGCCGATGACGAAGCGACCCGGGCTGCTTCGTTGGCTGCGGCGGCACGAATAGCCGCTGAAGGGCGACCTGCGCCAACACAAGACGACGCCTCGGCATTACCAGCCCGCCCCAGTGGCCGCTTTGCACGGCGCGATGAGGACGACATCCCAGAAAGTGATAGTGGCTCCCCCCTGTTCCGGCGGCGGCAGCCAACGTCAGAAGCACCGGCGGTCTCTGCCAGTGATGCAAGCGGTGAGCGTCCTGCGTCGCCA
>DAOTTU010000132.1:0-14906 GCA_034437655.1 Anaerolineae bacterium | reverse complement strand
CTGAATCTTTCGTCGGTCCGTGTTTGAATAATATAACCCTCATTGGATGACCATATCGGTTCGCCCACTAACCTCCTCGAAAGTGTGGTAGGTACCAACTCATATACAAGTTCTCTGCTGTTCCTTCTGAAAATTCTAGTTGTCGCTGGATCTAGAACTGTGTTCTCGAATGGAGTCTCAACTAAAAGTGTTACATACGTCAGATTCGGTGAAAAAAACACACCATAGATTTCTTCTCCAGTTTCTATCCAATCACTCTCCACAAATATTTCAGGATCTCCCAACGTAACAGCGAACGGGGATATGGAAATGTTTACCAATTGGCGAACTTGCAAGTTGGTTTGTCTGTCTCCATAGATTTCGATACTCAACGTGTCATCATCAACCCAAACATCTCGAAAACGCCATCGAGGTGCATCCTGCGCTTGCCACGCCAGCATGTAATCATCCGGTAAGCTGAAATCGACCACCTCATTTGTTTCTAGATCCCATACGAGAAATGGTGTATCGTCACTTCGGCGAAGGTTCGGTGAGAAAAACATGAAACGTCCGGTCGGTGAAAGACGTCTAGGTATGGCCTGTTCTGCTTGAACCAGTGATTCTAATTCTGAAGGTAGGACTAGCACGGTCTGGTCGTTTTGACTCACCCGTGCAACAACGAGCTTATTCGTCGCTTCAGAAAATGAAAAAGTGTAGAAACTCCCATTCAGCGACTCAGGAATTGCAACTTCAGCCGGATAAGTGAAGTTTTCGCAGCCCGTCGATAACGGTGCAGCGTTCACGTTAATCATGAATGCAAGAATAAATGATGTGATTAGTAGGTCATCGATTGAGCGATGCATATTATCCCCGATCAATCTTCGGAAAATGGTTTGCGATACACTGTTTAATGGAATATTGGCTGAGATTATGTTGACCCAAACCTTTTAACCTCGTGATTGGATGCCCTCATGTAGAGCCACGTTGGTATGCCCGACATCTATCGCGTTACCTAACGCACGCTTGTCCCTGGAGGCGTCCATCTATTCGCTTTATTCATTCAACAAGGCCGCTCGGTGGTGGTCCCCTTTAGCCGTAAATCGGTGGTATCCTCCCAGGCGGGACTTGACAAAATCCAACCGACCACAGCTTATTCCTGCGCGAAGCTCCCATAATTTGACGTGTGCCCCTAAAGTTTGGCGGTTGCAGTCAAGCACGAATTCGCAGCGATTTCCGAGCGTAGTCCCGTAGTCCCCCCCGGATCAATTTGCAATTCGTTTTGTCTGTCCGTGGCACTTTTTGTACTTCTTGCCGCTTCCGCAAGGACAGAGGTCATTGCGGCCAGCAGTCTTGAAAGCAGCCTGTAGCTCAGCGTCCTTTCGGGTCATGTAGCGCATAACATTGGCCGGGGGACGCCGCTGGTTCAACTCACTGGCCATAAAGCGCATTGGCTCAGCGATGTGATTGAAAAACGCTTTGTACCCTGCACACAGATAATTTAAGCCGGGTTCGCCGTCGGGCGTGGCGATAAAGCGATTTTTGGGGCAGCCGCCATTACAAACGAAGCGTACCTCACAAGTCTGGCAGTATTCTGGCAGTGTATCTCGCTTTGCTAGGCCAAAGTCCCGTTGTTCGTCCATCATGACGATGTCGCTCAGCGGAACATCCATAATGTTGTCCAGTTTGTACTTCGGCTCGACAAAGTGGTCACAGGAGAAAACATCGCCGTTGTGTTCCATGGCAAGGGCTGTGCCACACGTTTCCTCAAATATGCACAAACCGGGGTTATGTCCTGTCCAGGCGGCCAGCGCGACATCGAAAATCTGTACATAGACTCGTCCGACATCAAGGCGTACCCACTCATCGAAGACAGCCGTCAGGAAGTGGCCATACTGCTCTGCTGTGACGCTGCGTTCGGTGACGTTGCTGCCCTCTTGATAGCCTGTTTCGTTGTCGCGTTCAACGATGGGGATAAACTGCATGAACTGCGCGGGTATCTCATCACGGATAAAGCGGTAGATTTCCAGGGGATGATTGGCGTTGGCGGCATGAATGGTGGTGAGGATGTTGAACTCGACGTTATATTTTTTCAGCAGGTCAACCCCGGCCATCACACGGTCAAACGTGGGAGCGCCGCCCTTGTCTACGCGATAGGCATCGTGCAGGTGTTTGGGGCCGTCAATGCTCACCCCAATCAGAAAGTTATGTTCTGCAAAGAACGCACACCACTCGTTATCCAGCGTGACGGCGTTCGTTTGCAGGGCATTAAACATCTGCATTCCATCAGGTTTATGCTTCTGCTGGTAACGTACTGCCTGTTTGAAGAAGTCCAGGCCCATGAGCGTGGGTTCACCGCCCTGCCACGCAAATGTGACCTCCGGCACGCGCTGCACCTCAATGTACTGCTGAATGTATTCTTCCAGCAGTGTTTCGCTCATGCGGAAGTCGCTGTTGGGGTAGAGCCGTTCTTTACTTAAAAAGTAGCAGTACTTGCAGTCCAGGTTGCAAATAGCACCGCGTGGTTTCGTCATCACATGAAACGCACGCGGATTCCAGTCTGTGGTTATCATCACAAAACGCCTTCCCGTTAATCTCTATACTTTGGCAATCGGCTGTGCCAGCCCCAGCCGCTCAAACTGTTCCACAGGCGCGTCATTGTCCTGCATCAGCCGAGCGGTGAGCATTATCATGCGCTGCTCAATCGTATCATCTGAGATGGGCTGCAACTGCCCCGGATCGTTAGTAAGGTCGTACAACTGTGTGGTGAAGTCGTGCACGTCAACCCAGGCCCGCGCCGGAACTTTCATCAGCTTACAGCCTTTCGTGAAGCTGAACGGCTCGGCCAGTTCAACATGCTGCAAATCCTCTACGCTAAACCGCGAGCGTATGCGCGTGGGCATCAATATATATTCGTATAAGGGGGTGTTGTCATCGTTGACGGGCGCCCGCATGTACACGTAGTCCCCATCTGTGCAGTTGACGTGCCCGCCGTGAAGACCGAACAGAGCACCTTCGCGCACAGGCGTATCCGCTGCGACCGCATCTTTGAGCGGTTGACCCTGCATATCTTCAGGTCGTGCAATGTCAAAGTACTCTAGCAGCGTGGCGGGAATATCAATCATCTGTACGACACTTTGCCGACGTTCGCCTGCAATTTTGCTGCGTGGGTCCCAGACGAAAAACGGGATGTTGGCCAGTTCGTTGTACCAGGGCTGTTTGTTTTTGGCCCACCAGTCGTGTTCTCCCAGCAAGAACCCGTGATCTGTACACACGATGAGCATGGTATCGTCCCATAGGTTTAACTCGTCCATCAGGTCGAGAATCTTGCCCATGTATACATCGCACATGCTCAGCAGAGCAGCGTACTGGTAACGCATGAACTGCACATACTCGTCAGGTTCTTCGACGGGGCGGTAAGAAGGCCAGTCAAACGGCAGGTCCTCCGGCGGTTGGTAGTCGCTAAATGGGTATAGTTCTTTGAATTTTTCGTGCGAGAAGAACGGCTCGTGTGGGTCGAACGTTTCGATTTGCAAAAACCAGTCGTCCGCCGTGTGATTATCACGGATGAACTCCATGCCCAGGCCAAATGTCTTCGCCTGAGGTTGGTCTTCTGGCGTGGGCATGTAGCTACGGTTGATCCAATCCTGACGCCAGAAAGCATCTTTCATATTGGGGTCGTTCTTGGAACGTGTATTGGGAGGGATGTCGACGGAAGGATTGATATGGCCTTTCCAGGGGTCACCCTCTTGTCCACGCACAAACTCAAATGAGCTGTAGCGCTGATGATAGGTCGCACCACCGTCTTCCCAATAGTGTTGGTGGTCCGTCACGAGATGTGTGTGGACGCCGTTTTCCTTCAACATTTCCGGCATGGAATCGTCAAACGGCTCTAATGGCGACCAGCTCCGATGGAGGAAGTTATAGCGCCCGGTGTGAAGTTCGCGCCGGGCAGGCATGCACGGCATACTGCCGATATACGCCCGGTCAAAGGTCGCGCTGCGCTCCGCAAGGCGCTGAAAATTCGGTGTGTGCGTCCAATCACATCCATATGGCTGCAACATGCGCCGGTTGAGCGAGTCGAACATAACCATAATGGCTTTCATAAAGACGTCCTTTTCTATGCGTGAGCTTTTTTCGTGGGCTGCCAGCTATCGTAGCGGGTGGCCTGCTGAAGTAACTGAGCTAATAAGTTCTGTTTTATCTGCTGGTGACTCGCGTCATCCCACAGATTATGCAGTTCGTCGGGGTCGCGCTTCAGGTCGTAAAGTAAGCCATGATCACTGTTGGCGTAGGCCGTAACCGCCCACTCGTGCGTGCGTAACTGCCGCAGGCGGTCACCCAAATACGTTGAGTCGTATTCTATATAGGCTCCGTCACGATGATGCGGTTGCTCTCCAGTTAACACATCTTTGTAAGAGCGCCCCTGCATCGCTGGAGGAACGTCCACACTTGCAAAATCAAGTATGGTGGGAGCGAAATCGACTGAAGAGATGATTGCCTCTGGCTGTGCGCCGTTTTGCTTAATCCCCGGCACCCGCCATATAGTTGGCACCCGAACCAGGCCCTGGAACAGAAATGGGCCTTTGTTGATGAGCCAATGATCCCCCATCAAATCGCCGTGATCGCTCATGAATACAACGATGGTGTTGTCTAGCAACTCCTCATCTTCGAGGGCATTCATCACGCGCCCGATGTTGGCGTCAATCATGGTAATCATGCCGTAGGTATGGGCGAGTATTTCTTGATAGTGTTCATTTGTGATCTGGGCGCCGCCTTGCAGCCCACCGACTCGAATCTCGCCGTTGTGTGCCTGTCGGAAGTATGGTGGCAGTGAATCTAGCTCGCTCTCCCGGCGGGCGGGGTTAAACGGGATGGTTGCCGGGTCATACTGATTGCAATAGGGGGCGGGGAGCATGTAGGGGTGGTGTGGGTCTGGGAAAGAACACCATGCAAAGAAGGGTCGGTCAGGGTCGCGCTGTTTTAGGAAGTCAATCGTTCTGTCCGCAATGCGGGTGTTGTAGTGCTGTGCCTCTGGTATGGCGGCCTGCCACGATTCTTTGGCCCCGGTAGGTGGCGTTAGCGCAGCAGCCTGTGCCAGCAGCTTGTGTGCTTCAGGGCCAACTTCCTGAGCGTACTGGCCGAATGTGTATGGCCCGTGCCCACCGACATAGTACAGCCTTTCCAAGCCGTAGTACGGCATCGGGATGTGTGTATGCGTTGCCCAATAATCCGGTGTCTCGTAGCTTTCCCACTCGTCCAATGGCGTATGTAGGTCAATGGCAAACGGCGTTAGGTGCAGCTTGCCAAACGATGCTGTTTGATAGCCCGCTTGCCGCAGCAGGTCTGGCAGTACCGCGTGCGACTGATTCAGGGCTATGCCGTTCTCGCGCACCCCGTGTGCCTTGGGAAACATCCCCGTGAATAGACTGGCCCGGTTGGGCATACATAACGGGTTAGCGACGTAGGACGCCGTGAAGGTGCTGCCCTGCGCTGCTAACCTGTCAATGTTAGGCGATTGTACGATTGGGTTGCCGTAACAGCCCAGGTGATCGGCACGCTGCTGGTCAGTTATAAAGCAGAGGACATTGGGCGGCGTGTTCACCTTGCTTTAGCCCTTCACCGCGCCAACGGTGAGGCCCTTGATGATATGCCTCTGGGCAAACAGTACCAGAATCAGGGCTGGAATCATGGCGAAAAACGATCCAGCGGCCATCTCACCGTAGCGAATGTTGAACTCCTGCACGAAGTTCGAAATACCGACGGGAATGGTGCGCCCTGCGGTGCTGGTGGTGAGCGTAAGCGCGAACAAGAATTCCTTCCAGCTAAACACAAACACCAGCACCGCCATTGCTGCGATACCCGGGCGCACGATGGGCAGGACGACGCGCCAAAACGCCTGAAACTGAGTACAGCCGTCGATAAGGGCTGCTTCTTCGAGTTCTTTGGGCACTTCCGCGAAGAAGTTCAACATCATGACCATCGCCAGCGGCAAATTGAGTACCGTGTGCGCCATGATGACTGCTAGCGGCGAGTCGTAGATGCCGATGCTGCGGGTGAACAGATAATATGGCGACACGTAAACGATAGGTGGCATCATGTGGATGAACAGCAGCCAGATCAAAATCCCGCCCGATATCCAGCGCGGCCACTTGAAGCGGCTGAGGCTGTAGGCCCCAAACGCACTAATCGTGCCGCAAATGAGCGCCACCGACGAAGCCACGATGAGGCTGTTGCGGCTCAGGTCAAGAAAGTTGCTGCGACTGCCCGTGAAGATTTCCTGGTAGTTGAGAATGGTTGGCTCGAACAGGAATGCCCCACTGATGATGTCCCTGAACAGCTTCAACGAGGTGAGGAAGATGTAAAACACCGGAAAGAGGATGATGACGACCATTAGCAGCAGGGCGCCGTTGAGCAAAATAGTGGACAGGTGATCACGTCTCATGACAGGCGTCTCCGGATTGCATTATTGGCCCACAAGTAAAAACCGATAAAGATAGACATAATCAGCGCGACCATGAGCGACAGGAACGAAGCATAGCCAACGCGCCCCTGCGTGCTGAATACATTGTAGATGTGCATACTGATGACCTGGGTTGCGGTGCCCGGCCCACCAGACGTTAGCACAAAAATCTGGTCAAACACTTTAAACGCAAAGATGGTTCGCAGCATCATGGCCGTAACGATGGTCGGTGCCATAAGCGGCAATAGGATGTGCCGCAGAATTTGCCACTCGTTGGCCCCATCAACACGGGCGGCCTCTTGCGGCTCCGGCGGGATAGCCTCCACGCCAGCGAGCATGATGAGGAACATAAAGCTCGTCCAGTGCCACACATCCACGATGATGATAGAGATAAGCGCCAGGTCTGGGTCTGCCGTCCACAGCGGAGGATTTTCAACGCCAATGGCATACAGCGTTTGTGTGATGATGCCGTAGTTGAAGTCATACATGAGGCCCCACATGGTGCCAATGGCCACAGGCGGGATCAGCAACGGGATGATGATGACACTTCGGTAAAGTACGGCGAACAGTTTGGTTTTGCTGACGGCGAAGGCCAACAGAAAGCCGAGGATGGTTTCGATGATGACGACGGCAACCACGTAGGTGAGCGTATTGCGGATAGCAATGGGGGCGATGACATCGCGTTGTAGCGTGTTGAAGTATTCCAACCCAACGTAATCGCGGCTAATTTGACCGTCTTCAAAGTTGATTTCTGAAACACTCATGCGAAACAGCTCGAAGATGGGGAAAATTGTGAGGGCGATTAACACAATAAGTAGGGGAACGACGGCCCAATACCGGAAGGATTCGTGCCCAAACAACCGAGAAGACAGGCCCGGCTGCTTGTCAGCAACGACAGGGCGCGGCGGGCGCAAGGTATTTTCTGTCATAAATAAAGTTCCTCTATTATGACATATGCAGCGCTGCTCGCGCTGCATGTGTCGTGGCAACAAGGGTTACTCTAATTCATAACCGTTGGCATCCATAACTTCACGGATTTCGCTTGCCATAGCTTCAACAGCCTCATCAACAGAAATCTCGTTTACGTAAGCCTGGGCCATACGGTTCAAGGTAATCTCGCGCACCTCTGGTGTGATGGGGGCACGCGGAGCTGATTTGATGAACGGCGTGCTTTCGGCAAAGGCGCTCGTCCACCAGCCTACGGTTTCATCGGTGGAAAGTTCTTCGTAAACGTCCTGGCGAACAGGAATAGCGCCAGCCAGCGTGTAGGCCGTTTGTGTATCCTGGCGCAGCAGCCAGTTCAGGAAGGTGAGACCCGCCTGCTGGCGTTCGGTTGGCAGGTTGGCGGGTAAGCCCATTACCCAAATGCCAGAAATGGTGGTGCGGGCATCTTCGGTGACGCCAGGAACAACCGTTGCACGCACGTTGCCTGCGACGACGGACTGGTTTTCATCATCGAAGTTAGGCGCAGCGGCCCCCACCATGTGTACCTGCGGCAGGCGTCCACTCGCCATCAGCGCCAACAGTTCTGCCTGGCCGATGCCAGCAAAGTTCTGCGGGGCGTACTCACGGCCCAGCGTCATCCAACGATTCACAGCATCTACGCCACCTTGTTGTTCAAAGCCGATGGTCCACAGGCCCGTTTCCAGGTTGCGGTCAATGACAGGTGCCCCGTAGGAGCGCATATAGGCGTTAAACTCCCACCAGATTGGGTTCGCACGGTTGGCGTTGCCAAAGAACTGCGGCGGGTTGTGGAACTGCTGGGCAATGGCCTCCATCTCATCAAAGGTAAGGGCTGGCGTGATGCCCATCTCATCGAAGAGGTCTTGGCGATAGTAGTAAAGCTGAATGTTGCCGTTGATGGGCAAGCCGTAGATCACACCATTCTCGGTAGATGTGTTGGCGTCTTCGTCCCAGCGGGCGGCGTTGTCATAGCTGATGATGTTCGGGTTAAGCTCGAAGTCAGGGTCAACTTCTGTGATAGGCGCAACCAACCCACTGGAGTAGAAGAACTGATAGTCGAACTCATTGATGTTAACGACATCATACTCGCTCTCACTGGACTGAGTGGCGTTGCGGGCCTTGTCCAACATGCCAGGGAACGGCGTCACATCGAGGTTAACTTCGTTACCTGTCACTTCCGTGTACATGTCTACCGTGGCGGCGAACCCGGCAAACCAGGGTGAGTCGTTAATAAGAACGGTAATCGGCGCGACACTAGGCACATCTTGAGCGAGCGCTTTGGGCGTAAGGCCCAACCAGGGGCGGGCAACCATGCCACCCGACACGGCAGCAACAGCCTTGAGGAAATCACGACGGGAAAAACGTCCCACATACTTATTCATTTTTGCCTCCATAAATGTAAAGTCTATTTCGCTAACATTTGGTGTAACGACTAAGGCTACTCTCTTGCCGGGGCACGCCTCCCCAATGGTTGCAATCTAATCGGATGGTACAGGCCCGGTGGACTGCCGCACCATCAACTCCATACCAAGTTCAATTTGAACCGGTGTGAGTACCTTATTGGCAATGACATCCATAACCGTCAGCGCAGCTGTGTAGCCCTTGTTGAAAGACTGCTGCGCGGGGGATGTCAGTGTCGGGCTGGCCAGTTCCGCCAGCATGGTGTCATCAAAGCCAACAACAGAAAAATCGCGTGGGATGACATAGCCCATATCTGCAAGTTGGTTCATCAGGTTGATGGCTGTGACGTCATCACTGGCGATAAAGGCGGTTGGCAATGGGGAAAGCCGCAGCCAGTACGTTTCAAGCTCATGGCGCAGGGTTAGTGCGTCCGCAAACAACGGGTTTGCCTGCACAAGTGCCTCGTTCACCGGCAGCTCACGCACCTTGAAGCCATCATAATAGGCAGCCCGGCGCAAATGGGACAGCGCCAGGTGTTTTGGCCCGGTCAGCAGCGCAATACGCTGGTGCCCCATATCGAATAGGTGATCTAGCACCTGTTCTATCGCCCCGTAAAAGTCGGAATCCACCATATTTGATGCGTTGTCCGTTAGGGCGATGCGGCTGGTAAACACACAGGGGATTTCCAGTAGCCCTTGCATTTCGTCGGGCTTGTCGATGGGGGCATTGGTTACAATCAGGCCATCCACGCGCCGCTGTTCATACAGTTCGGTGTATGAGGTATTCTCATCCATGAAGCGCAGCAAAATGTCACACCGATTGTCGTTAAGGCCCTTGCTGATGCCGCCCAATAACTCGCTGAAGAAGGGATAGGCGAAAATCTGCTGCACAGAGTGATGTACCAGAACCGCAATAGTGTTCGTTCGACCACTAGCAAGGCTACTGGCAAGCCGGTTGGGCTTGTAGTTCAGTTTCTCGATGACGCTTTGCACACGCTCGCGGGTCTGTGGGGCCACGTGGGGGCTGTCGTTCACCACACGAGACACCGTCTTCATGGAGACGCCAGCAACTTTTGCGACTTGTTCGAGCGTAACAATTTGCTTCTGCAATGCGGATTCCAACCTAAGCGCATTCACTTCATTTTGGGGCTTGAAAACACTATGACAACCCTGTCATTATGAATGTAGCACCCATTGACAGCCCTGTCAAATCACAAAAACTGCATAGCTTTGTCTTTGGTGGGCGGATTCTAAAGATAACTTATTGAAAGGCTCAAAAATGGAACTTGGAAACACGGGCGTTGTGGTTAGTGATGTCGGGCTGGGCGCGTGGGCGATTGGCGGCGTTCAATATGGCTCCGTATCCGAAGCAGATGCAGTGGCCACCCTGGAAGCCTACTTCGACGGCGGCGGCGCGTTTATCGACACCGCACGAGCCTATCACGAGAGTGAGCGCATTGTTGGGGAAGTGACGACCCGCCGAGGCAATCGTGCGGACATTGTAATCGCTAGCAAGACGAAGCAGCTTATGGCAGAAGGCATCCGCCGTGAACTGGAAGAGTCGCTACGCTTGCTGCAAACCGATTACATTGACCTGCACTACTTGCACAGCCCGCCAGATGACCCTGACGACATGAACCGCATTTTGGATGTGTTTAGCCAATTGAAGGACGAGGGCAAAATCAAACTCATTGGTGCGTCTGTTAAAGGGCCGGATGTCACACAGGATACAGTTGATTTGTGTCGGCAGTACATCCACAGCGGGCGTGTAAACGCCCTACAGGTGATTTTCAGCATCTTCCGGCAGCAAAACGCTCAGATGTTTGCCGAAGCGCATGAGCACGGCGTGGGCATCGTAGCACGCACATCCCTTGAAAGCGGCTTTTTGACGGGCAAATACAAGCCGGGGCACGCCTTTAGCGGCGACGACCATCGCAAGCGGTGGAGCAAAACACGCCTGGAAACGATTTTGGGGCACGTGGCCGAAGTCGAAGCGCTTGCGGTGCAGCCGCCCTATGAAACTATCAGTCAGGTGGCGCTGCGGTTCGCCCTGGATACGCCGGGCGTTGATAGCATCATTCCCGGTGCCAAAAACGCGGCTCAGGTGCAGCACAATCTGTCTGTTTTGGATTTACCCCCGTTGGGTCAAACGATTTATGATCGTTTAGCATCGGCATATGGGCAGCCAAACCCCATCTACAACACCGGCGATTAGGCAGCCTGCCATTGCTGGAAAACATTGAATTTATGCCTCAACAGATCATTGCTCAGGACGAAAGGCCCGCTTTATGGCAGCACAAGACCGACAGCCCAACATCATCGTCTTCTTTACCGATCAGCAGCGTTGGGATACCACAGGGGTACACGGCAATCCGTTGAATTTAACGCCCAACTTTGATCGGATGGCGAAGCGGGGCACGCACTTCGCCACAACCATCACACCGCAGCCTGTTTGTGGGCCGTGCCGCTCCGTGATGCAAACCGGGATGTACGCTACACAGACCGGGTGCTATCGCAATCTTATTCCGCTAGACCCGTCGCAGCGCACGCTGGCCCACGACTTCAACGACGCGGGCTATGAAACGGGATACATTGGCAAATGGCACCTGGCCAGCGGCGAGAGTCACGGCCCGGTGAAGGAAGAAGAACGGGGCGGCTACAAATACTGGCTGGCTGCCAACCTGCTGGAGTTCGTGTCGGACGCATACGACACTCGGTTTTATGACAACGACGACAGCGAACATCGCCTGCCCGGGTATCGCGTGGATGCCCAAACCGACGCGGCCATCCGTTACATTGACAGTGTCAAAGAGAAACCGTTTTTCTTGTTTCTGTCTTTCCTTGAGCCACACCATCAGAACCACACGGACGCCTACCCCGCCCCGGATGGTTACGAGGAAACCTATCGCGCTCGATGGACGCCGCCCGACCTGACAGCTTTAGGTGGCTCGGCGCAGTTACACCTACCTGGCTACTATGGCATGGTTAAGCGGCTGGATGAAGCCCTTGGACGGCTGTTGGACGCGCTCAAGAGCATGGGCATTCTGGAAAACACAGTGGTTTTGTTCACATCCGATCATGGCAACCACTTCAAAACGCGCAATGACGAGTACAAACGCTCCTGCCACGAGAGTTCCGTCCGGGTGCCGATGGCGGCCATCGGCCCCGGTTTTAACGGCGGTGGAGAGGTTAGCGGCCCTGTCAGTTTGGTGGATTTGCCGCCGACTTTGTTAGATGTAGCTGGTATTGAAAAACCATCGCAAATGCAGGGGGATTCGCTGTTGCCGTTGGTAAATAGAAGCGCCGATAGAGCAGACGACGTATTCATTCAGATTAGTGAGTCACAGGTTGGGCGGGCGCTGCGTACCTCACGTTGGAAGTATTGTGTTACTGCCCCTGATGGTGTGGACCCCTGGGAAAATGCGTCTTCGGATGTGTACAATGGGCAGTATCTCTACGATTTACACAACGATCCCTACGAGCTGCACAACCTGATCGGGTATGAGTCGCACAAGGCCGTTGCCGCCGAACTCCGCGAGGTGCTGCTTACCCGCATCGAAGCAGCGGAGGGCAAGAAACCGACCATCCGTACACCGGAGCCGTATACTCAATACAACCAGCTCTCCGGCTCTGATGAGTTCCCTTATCTGCCATCGTGGTTGGAAGAACTACGCTAGGCATAGGCAGCCAGCGCAGGCAGTCGCTACAGTACTGCCTGCGCCGCTTGGCTGTGCCGTTGCATCAGCCAACCCAAATCGGTGAACTCCAGGCCCACTGGTTGTTTTTTTGTCGCACACGGATGTAGTACCAGTCGCGCTGGCTGCTGGGCACACGATGCGAGAAGTCAAAGTGGATATCGTACTCGCTGTGGGGCACGGCGCGATGAAAGCAGTACGCGGGTGTCAAAAATCCACCTAAATACCCTGCTAATGGCCCCTCACGCAAATCCGCCAGGCTTACTTTTACAGGGTGCCCGTTAATCGTACCGGCAAGCTGCGTGTGTTGGCTCCCTGCGATTTCAAGGCACATGCCCTGCGTGCTGGCTGTGCTTGTGGTTGAGTTACCCCAGGTGCGCGTGTTGAACTGAACCCCGTCGTCACCGATTCTACGCCAATCGCTGAAAGCATAGCTGTCTTCTTCCCCGCTTTGCGGCGCGACCACTTCATGACCGCGAAAGCGTGGCTCGACAGCGTGCAGGTCGCCGTCAATGACGCCTAGCTCCACCTGCCAATCAATGTCCTCGCCGCGCTCTGCCCACCCTAGCTCCAAATAGACCTTGAGCGGATGTGCAAAAGGGTCTTCATGAGTGGGGTAAGTCGGGTTCCAGCGATACACGACCCGGTTGTTATGTAACACATCAACATAGTCAATCGCGTCGCCGCCGGTTACGGCAACGTTGATCTCACGCTGGGGGGTATTCGGTAGCATCGTCCCCATAGGCTGCCCGTTGAGGGAAAATGCGACCTGAATCCGATCCCCGGTTAGCGCGTAGGTGCGCCTATTCTGAATTGCCTGCCAGATGGCATCACGGGTGAGTTCCTCTGCCCATACCCCCATCCGACCGTGCCCGTAGCTCCCCGGATGGGCGCTGTGATGATCGGTAGAACCAACAACACCCACAATATGACCCTGCGCCAAACCGTATTGCAGGGTGCTTTGCCAATCACGCGGCCCCATCGTATGCAGGTAAGGGTATGGTGCAACTGCACTCTCCGACGCGCCATGCATCGACATAATCTCGACGACGGAGATAAACTCAGGGTCAAATTCCGTCCAGTTGATGCCGCGATACCCGGCTTTGTAGCCGATGTGATGCGGCATCAACATGGTTTCTATTCCTTGTGCGCGGTAGTCACGCAGTCGGGCACGCATCTCTTCCATGTTGTTTGCACGGATGATGTCACCTTCGGCGCCATTGAAGTACACATTATGGTCTCCATAGCGCCTTGAATGCCATTCAAACCCCAAAAATGTGACGAACTCCCCGTCTACATGTTGTGAAGCAACCATATTCTTCACATGTGGCCAGTGTTCAGCGGTTACCGCAAAGCCTCGTTTGTGATAGTCCACGACATCATCCAGGCGTGTTTCGCCGTCGGGGATGTCATGCCAGTGAGCATGAACGGTGACACATGCAAAGTCCAGTTGAAGCCGGGCATTGTGAAACGCATCCTCTATGGAACCATGCCCATAACCAACATTGCAGTGGTTGTGCAGGTCGCCGTAGTAGGGATTGAGGTCCTCAAATGGAGATGTCATGACGTTTTTGTTATCGGTTTCAATCTGTAGGCTTGTGAAGCCAGTCACAGTTTGTGACTAGCTGGCTAGAATAGCTTCAATGGCCTGTAATTCCTCGTCAGAGAAGGCAAGTGTATCCAGTGCGCCAACAGCGTCTTCGATTTGCGATGGGCGGCTTGCCCCGATTAAGGCCGAGGTCATCGCGGGTAGGCGCAGCACCCACGCGATAGCCATCTGCGCCATATTCTGGCCGCGTGCCTGGGCAATTTCATTGAGCCTGCGGACCTTGGCCAGGCGTTCATCAGTAACGGCATCACCCCAATGGAATTTACCCGCGAGCTTTTTCTCACGTGTGTTGTCGGGGGTATCGCCAATATACTTGTTTGTCAGGATGCCTTGACACAATGGCGAGAAGCCGATGCAACCGATGCCCTCTTCGGCTAGCACATCTATCAGTCCGTCCTCAATCCACCGGTCAAACATGTTATAGCGTGGTTGATAAATCAAACAGGGCGTGCCCATCTCATTCAGAATACGCGATGCCTCGCGGGTCTGTTCCGGTGTATAGCTCGAAATGCCGACGTAAAGTGCGCGTCCGCTGCGAACAATAAAATCGAGCGCTCCCATTGTCTCCTCAAGGGGGGTGTCTGGGTCGGGGCGATGGCTGTAGAAAATATCGAAGTAGTCGAGGCCAGTGCGCTTTAGGCTTTGATCGCAACTGGCAATCAGGTATTTTCGTGATCCCCAGATACCATAGGGACCGGGCCACATACGATAGCCCGCCTTATTTGACACGATGAGTTCATCACGGAAGGGGGCTAAGTCCTCGCGGAAAATTCGCCCGAACGTCTCTTCTGCTGATCCGG
>DAOTTU010000131.1:0-11063 GCA_034437655.1 Anaerolineae bacterium | reverse complement strand
GCCAGGCGGTCCAAATGCAGTAATAACTATTACCGGCGGCATTTCAGTGTTCTCAATCCGAACCGTACTGGTGAAGCCCCTTATATGGAGATAAGCAAAGGAGATAAATATATTTCAGTGTTCTCAATCCGAACCGTACTGGTGAAGCCCCACATCCATTTTTGGACGCTATAGATCAAATCGTACACCATGAGGGCACAAAATGCGAATTTCGGCGTTGTACGGCTTGCACGAATCATCATGATGTACGATTTTTGTACAAAAACATGCTCAAAATTGAAACTCGGTTGATGTTAGCAAAGCGCGGCGAGTTTCAAATCAGGCATCGAACCTAGAAAACATCGTTGCAGAAGCGGGCATACTGGCAACTGCGACACTTGCCAATCTGTTTGACAGGCGGTGGACACACCTCACTGTTGACCATCTCAGCGAGAGTTTCAAGCACCCCGGCTAATTTGCGCTGATGAGTCGCAGTTGTCTTCACTGCGGTGTATTGCTGCGTCGGGATGCTGTAGACATAACTGCCCAGCACCGGAAGTTCAGTTTGCTCCTCAATGCAGAGCCGATACGCCAGCATTTGCAGCTTCCAGTAGCCATAATCCTTATCCGTGTCCTTGTAATCGATCAGGTACACTCCGGTTTCAGTTTCCACCACTTCATCAAGCCGCCCGATCAGTTGATGGGTATGCGAAACCACCTGTACATCAAAATGTCGTGTTCCATCATGTACCGCGTGCAACGCATGTTTGCGGCGTTTCATGCGTTTTTTAGTATCGGCCTCCGCCTCAATCCCCATTTGCGAGAGCCCCGTCTCTCGATCCAATCCCATACACAGGGTGTAGAACGAGATACGGGCACAGTAGAGGTAGTTCTTGATCTCATTGACGCGCCAGTAATGTGCTGTCATGTCAGGGTGCATTGCTTAGCCTCCGGTCAACTCAGTACGGCGCTCCCAGTCGTCAGATGCAATCGGCACAATCATGATGTTGCCAGATTTTGCGTAGTGGCGTAGCTTTTTGCCTAGCTCTCGGATATGAATCGGCTTCAACACGCCGGAGAACACACTAAACTGCTGGCGATCTAACCCATAGTCCAAACAGAGTTCGCTGGTTTTGCGTCGGTCTTTATCATTGCTCAAGTCATAGACCACCATCACGCGCAACATCTAGCCACCTCCATAAGCGACATACTGCCCTTCGCCACGCATGGCGGTTGCAAGAGCGCGAGCCTGCAGTTGTATGATGGAGCGTAGTTGGTAGCGTTTACCGCCATAGTTACCTTGAGCTTTCAACCGAGAAAGAATGTGCTCAGCAAATCCTTTGCGGAAGTCACGTTCCAGCCGCCCATCGTCATCGTAACGCACCTCATAACGGCGATTGACCAACCCGACAACCGTGCGATCTACAATTGGTGCGCGAAACTCTTCGATCAGATCAAGTGTAAGGCTTGGTTTGCCCGGCCGATCAGTGTGAATCAAACCCACATAAGGTTCCAGTCCGGCGATCATCAGCGCGTTTTGCACTTCCCCATAGAGGATCCCATAGCCGTAGTTGAGAAGGCTGTTAACTGGATCAGTTGCATGGCGACCAATGCGCCCCGGCCATTCGTATTCTTCCGGGATCAAATGACCGAGCATGTCCCAGTACAGGTGGGCGCAGTGGCCTTCAAAGCCCATCATTTCAGCGCGGACATCCTCAATCGTTAAGGCGACGAGCTTTTCGAGGTTATGGGTGTAGTTGAGAATATCAAGCGCCCGCTGTTTAAAGTCCTGCTGCAACTCGTCGTCCAATCGGCGTGAGAGGTAGCGCAGGTTGTTGGCCTGACTACGAATTTTGCCGATGGCGATCTGCCGTGCAATCTCAACACCGCAGTCGGTATGCACCGCTTCGATCTGCGCTCGACGTGTCGTCACGACGGTTGTCAAGCGTGATGACAATACTGTCGCATAGTTTCCGTCGAAGCTATCCACAAAATGGACGGGCACGCCGTTTTCGCAACAGGCGCTTAATGCCGCTGCGCTAATGCTGGCCGAACGTGTCAAAATTTGCACACTGCGCAGATGAAGTAACGGTGCATCCACCGTCGCGCCATCTTTCACCGATACACGCAGCCGCCCGCCATGCAAGCCCACGAATGCGCCCCGTTCTGTTACGATCAAATCTTCAATGATTGCCATTGATTCACCGCCATTGATATTTAAGCTGATACCAGCCGCTGCCTTTAATCGTGTTTTTCCCCACTTGTAGGCTCTGTCCGAGGACAAGCCAGGGCAACAGCCTTGCAAAATTCCCCTGATAGGACACTGTGCCGACAAAGCCGCTGGTTGGGCGCATCTCACCATCACGCCGCGACCCAGACCAGCCTTCTGACCAGTGCGTTTGATCTTCAACAATGGAGACGCTGTCAGCTTCAGCCAACAAGTCACGGAAAGGTACCCAGACCGGGTCATCGGTGTATAGCTCGGAAATCACGCGAATACGTTCCAGCAAACGCTGAAACCAGGGACGAAAGTCCGGGGTATGGCACAATGCCTTGTTTTTGATGATGCGGGTCGGTGTGATGAAACGCACAGTCAGGTGATCGGTGTTCAACACACTGGCGTAATTCTCATAAGCTGACCGTGTGGGAGCCGCTGGCAACTGGCCGACCATGACGCCCTGTGCATCGATCAGAGGTTGTGCCTGGTGGCTGATGGCATCTACGGCATCAACCCCGACCAACTTGAATTTTTGCCGTCCACGACCAACCCCAATGCCCTGCATTGTCGAGATTGCCGACAGCACAAGGTTCATGTACTGGTGGGCATAGCCATAAAACGCCAGCCCGAAGGTTGCGGTAAGCGTTTCATTCTCCAGAGGCGGACGAATGGCAATCGGGCGTGGGACTTTGTTGCCGCCGCTGGTCTGCTCATCTTCCAGGCGCAACAACCACGCCACCGGATTGCGTTCGGCGTCATGACGCGAGGTAACCTGGCTCCCGTCATCGTACATCACCCGTAGTGCTTCGTAGAGTGCTCCCCGGATGCTGGATCCGGGGTTGGCACCAAAGTCGATGGGATGTTCGGCTTGAATGTGAACATTCAGGAGTGTTATCGGGAACATCAGCCATTATCCTGTATTCCGCTTATAGACGGTGTGATTGTAGCCATGATGATCGATTTGATAGGGAAAGATTACATTGTGATAGATGCGGCCCCCATCATGGCTACGCGATTTGGCGGCATAGACAGAAACATCCTCAAAGGTGGCATCCGGTCGCATATCGTCCATGCGTTGCAGGAAACCATGCAGGCTCAACTGGGACGGTTCGGCCGGGCTGCAAACATCAACAAAACCATCACCTATCTTCGGCTCAGGTCGATGAGGAGCTGTCCCTATGAACTGCATGAAACTGCCTTTACGACCGAAGTAGTTGATGCTAGACATCACTTTCGGCAACTCCTCCAGCAGCCGTGCATCACCACTGAATGCAAAGGTAAACACCCCACCATGAAAGCAGTATTCGCGCTGCGAAATCGTGCTAATCCAGTAGTCTGTTTTCTTGGTGCCGGCCCGCTGCACTTTCTGGAACGTGCGGTTCACAGCGACGGCCAGCGGCACACGAATCCACAGATGCAGGTCGCGCACGGCCGGAAATCGCTCCCGGCCATATCCCTCACCGCCAAACCGCAGCAACCGATCCAATATCGCCATCTTAATCGCATACGGTGTCGGGCTGAGTAGCGTCTTGCCGCCATTGGCAGTCGTGTTCGATGGCCGTAACCCAAAGGCCGTCAGCGGTTCAAAATCAACATACAACCACATAAAGCCCCCTAGAGATAGGTACCGGGTTCGTAGCCTACAACGACTGCAAGCTGGTCAAGCAATTCATCGGCACTATTAAAGCGCAACACCTGAACTGCACCATCACCGTGTAGAACATTGAGCTTTTCAGCCAGAGATACCGCTCGTTCCTGATAATCGTCAATCAGCGGGCTAAGCATCGGTGCGGCAGCAGCCGAAAACGACAAGCCAATGTAGCCTTCAACATCAACCACATGCGGCAATTGGGTCGATGTCAAGGCACCCTTTGGCCGCAGCAGGGTCTGCCCCAGTGCGAGGACTGCGGCCCGGTAGCGGCCATAGCGCTCTTCAGTACCAACAGATTCGGGGTATACTTGCGCAACCTCATTGAAGCCAATTGCACTGACCTCCAGATTGGACAGAAAACCGTACACCCCCGACGAAGCCGGCCGGTTGAAAATCATCTGACCGACGTTCTCGCGTTTTTCACTGATGGCCTTGTCACGTGTTTCGGCATCAGAACCACGTTCGGCACGGGTACGGGTCAGTCGGTTCACGGCATGGCGAGCATGGATAAACTCAGCGACTTCTGTAATATCTGGCAAGCCAACCGTCCAGCCAAACTCAATCGCCGACTTGCGCTTCACAGAGAGCTTTTCGCCCGTGACCATAATGCCGCCAACATCCGTCAATGCACAGGTGAGGAGCTGATCAACGACTTCATCCATTGGTGGCTTACCATCCAAAAAGCTGCGGAAGCCTTCATCAACAGCAATACGGGCTGGATCAAGAGCACGGCTGGGTTCGGAGAGCTGCAACCCTTCCTCAATCGCGATATGGCGGAAGGCATCGGCAAAGATATGCTTGTTCATGTCGCCGGAAATGGCATTTACAACATCACGGCGATAGCCATCAACGATGCCATCTTCACTGCGCACGGGTGTCACAATGCCAACCTGACGGGTGAGCAAGCGATTGCTTTCATTACCTTCGTTGTTGAGGGCGTGCATGTCCATAACGACACGGGCTACGACAGATAGTGAACGTACTTGTGGGATTTCGTTAGTCATTTAGGGTCTCCTGAGTGGTTTTATCTTTTGCAGAACTTGGTGAATAGTGGCTGGTATATCCAGCAGCGACAAGTAAACTGGCGATAACACGCGAACCATAATGCGCAACCAGGTCTGTCACATCTTGCAGGTCTTCCAATGTGATAAAGTGGCGAGTTTCCCCGGTTGAAGCACGGACCGCATCACTTTCGCGCATGTAGTCATGGACAAAGTCGGTCAGGTCTTCGATGAAATGGTCGGGGTTGTGGGCGCGGCGTTTGAGGTCACTGCCGAGACCATGCCGCACGCGGAACCCTGTGTTCTTCTGCTGTACTTCCTTTTCGTAGCGCAGTCGGCCAGTCGATGAACGAATAGCGGACGCAACACTGAGGAAGCCCGAATTTTCGAGAATTGGACGATAGTTCTTACGATCATTTTGGGTATTCACAAGTGTCTCCTTTAACACATCAAAATACATAGTGGGAAGCCAGCGCATGTCTAGCATTTTTGAGAATTGGTACTGTCCGTACGCATTGGCAAATTCGATCCAAGCGTCGGCATCACCGAAGGTGACGAAGCGTCGATAGTGGTTGATAATGGTGAGTTCTTCAGCATCGTCTCCGCTGATCCGGGATAGCATCTTGTAATGTTCATCGAGAATGGGTTCGGCAGCCGTTAGTTCTTCGAGGGTAGGGTCTGGTGGCAGCCAGGCCGGTAACGCAAACGTTGTTTCATCAAAGGGAATCTGCGTTGCAATATTCTTATAATAATAGCTAACCAAGCCTTTGATTGAATCAACACGTAAGTTAGCCAACCAGGGTTGTCTGGAGGCTTCAATTTCTAGCCCCTGACGACGGCTTCTGATGACTTCGCGGTAGTAGAGGATGTGGCAGAGTACGTCGATTTTGGCACGTGGGATTTGATTGGAAAAACTGTAGAGTTGCTGCGCATAGTTGCTTTGCTGATAACTTTCCATCAGTTGCACAGCGGCCATATATTCAATGTCATGGGGAATCGGATAGTACAACAGCACATCTTTGTTAGCACGGTAGGGCATCCCAACTTTCATGTAACCAACCAGCGCGAGATACAGATCAAGCCAGAAGATGTCCTGCGTATCGTTATTCAGCGCCAGTGCGCCACTGCTAGAGTACGCACCCTGCACCGTTGATGGGGACACAACAGCTAGACCAGTGACGTAACCCGACTGTTTCAATTCCTTTTGCCAGTCAAATGGATCGGTCTCTTGCGTCTCCATATAAGGCAATAATTCAGTTGCCCACTGATATTCAGTTTCATGGGTTGGATTGGGGAAGTTGCCATACCGCTCAAGGATGATGTCAAGTAGCATCTCGGCTGCTTCACCTGTATGCTGATGCCAGGTGTGCAACACTAGGGGATACCCTTTGCGCATTGCAGAGCCTTTACCGAAGTAAGAACATAAATGCGCCCACAGAGGGTAATGAATCGGGCGCTTTAACACATCACCTTCCTGGCGATTACCTTTTGATTTTTCAATACGTTCGCCCTCTTTGTCACGCTCAGTTTCGTAATTCACCACCTCACCCCTGAAGTCAAGTGGCTTATATTTTTGCTCAGCTCTGATGCGTTCTACACCTTCGGCAGCTTGTTCTTTTGCCGACATCCCTTTGACAATAGCTGGTAAAATTTGTGGCAACCGTCCACGATCTCGCACACGAGCGACCATGTGGTCTCGTGTCAGGTCACTTTCAATTTTGTAGACACTACCCTCGTCACGGATAAGCTGACTGCCACCAGTCCCCTGTGTACTCAGACTATAGAGCAATTCTGCCAGTCCAAATGTGATGAATGTTGAGCGCATCAGATCAATATCTTTTCCAATACACAGGCTTACGTTCATATATTCCCCTCCTTTGACATATTTTTAATTTTTTGCCACCACACAAGAGATCGTTGGTCAGCTAATCGTAATACCCTCACCAGCACATAATACATTAGCGCCATTGTATACTGATTCTTGTGAGGTGCAATTTCCTTCGTGAATGCCTGGCTAGCAGTGCTGCGGTCAAATGACTGAATCATTGATGCCCACCGCGTCGCTTCATCACCAGAAAATCCACACACCAGCAATGCACGCGCAATGGCTGTTGAGGCTTCCTCAACTGGTTGAAATTCGGCGCATTTTTCAGCATCAGGGGTGTGGTGGCGGGCAATCGCTGCCGTACAGACTGCCATCCAGACCTCGTCGCCGCCGCTCGCCTCCCATATTATCGGCAGACATGCTTCTGCACTTTCAACTGCATGCGGCCCTCGCGGCTGAGTTTGCTTGTTGACTGCTTTCTGTAGCTTGCGATGCTTCTCATCACCACTATCGTAATCGGTATGGGCCAGCGGATGACTGTCTTCCAACGGGACTTCTGGTTGCCCGAGTTGCTCAGTGTAGGCTTTCTGCCAGGTTTTCGCCCATTTCTGCCAGCGCTGGTTGAGTTTGCCTATATCGTGCAACGCCAGCATTAACCGCATCAGCATTTCACCATGTTCTGCATCTTTGCCGAGTTGCTGACACAACCGACGCAAAGGGTAGGCAAGTTCATCTTGCAGTTTGATATATGGAGGCGTTCGACCCGTCAGTGGCTGAGTATAAGCATGATACAGTCCATTTATATGTTCATGATAGCGTTCAGACTGATATGCGAACCGTTCCCACGGGCGTGCTTTCGACTTTGGTGAAGGCGTCGCGGGGTATCTGCCGGGCGTCAGTTGCAAGCCAACCTCATCGTCGTAAGAAACTGCATCCGAATGGGCGACAAAACGCCAGTAAGAATAGACATCTTGCGCCGTGCCCAATGGATGCCAGTTATACATCGTGCGCGTGAACGGTGTTTCGGGATCACTGACGTCATCTTCCACGCCACCTGCAAAGATGAAGGGGGCATCGGTACCTTGATCCGCGATGTTGTCGTATGCATGCGCAATCCGTCCACGCGACAGGCCGAAACCTTCATAACGCCACGGGGTTGTTGTGAGTGTATCGTCTGCCAGCGGATTATCATGAATGTAGACCTGAACGGTGGTTTGCTTACGAATCAGCGATGAAATGGCTCCGTTATCACGTGTGCGCATACATGCCGTAATTTCGTCAATGCGCTTTTCAATGGCCTCATCCAGCCCAGTAACCAGTTTTTCGTCAGCCTCACTATGAGCTGCTTCGACAAGCTGCTGTTCTTTGGCAAAGTTTATTTCCTGCCCATTGAAGGCATCTGAACGCAACGCCTGCCATGTCTTAATACAAATGTCCTCCTGCCCATCGTCAATATATGGTGCGTAGTTCACAGCATCATCATCATCAAACGGCTGATAAACATGAACTTCGCCAGTTTCCCCCTCTTTACGAGCACAACGACCGGCACGTTGAATCAGGCTGGCGGCTGGTGCACACTCTGTCAGCAACACATCGCTGGTGATGTCTAGCCCGACCTCAATCACCTGTGTTGCGACAAGAATAGTCGGCGGGCCGTCATATTCGGCATTGCTTTGTTCAAAACGTCCCCGCACCCAGTCTTCAATATGAGCGCGATCATCTCTGTAGAAACGTGAATGCAAAAGCCGTACCTCAACATCCGTCTCCCGATATGCTGCTATCAACTCTTTATAGAGTGCCTGTGCCCGATCTACAGTATTGCAAATAACCAGTGTGCGCCTGCCACGCTGGGCCCGTACTGCTTTAACATCTAATTGTTCATTGTCATGGGCGACAAAAGCTCTGGTTTTGTTCAGCGATTTCACATCTTTGAAGTGACTTTGCTCAGGTGGTGTTCCGGGTTCATCATAGAGAGCTGTTGCACCAAGCTGTTCTGCAATTGACTTCAGGAACACGGGAGAGAAAGTCGCACTCATCAGCATGAAGCGGCTGACATCCTTGAGCATCGTCAGCATGGCGAGAACGGTCAACATCATCTGTTGACGGGGGTAAAGGTGAAACTCGTCAAAGATCAAATAGCTGCCAATCATTGCCCCGGCATTGATATTGTCGAGTTTACCGGGCAAGCCGAAGGGCACATTCAGGAAACTGGCAAGCATCTGGTCAACGGTAGCGAATATCAATTGACCTTCAAAGAGCGGATCATCGGGGTGTTCACCCGTTTGGATACGCGGATACCAGGATTTTTTCCATGACTTGTCTATAGCGCGGTCGGTATACTGCGTTACGAACCCATTTGCTAGAATTCGCATAGGAACACCGTAATTAATTCGTCGTGGAAACTCGTGAGGATCCCATTTTTTGAGCGCAATAATCGCTGGTTCTAGTGCAGCACGTGTTTTACCAGAACCGGTCGGTGCTTGTATAACAAGATCTTCACCAGCATGTATCGCTTGACGAATTTGTCGTTGGTAATTGTATGGTTCAGGGTTCTTGCTTTGTATTTTGACCATATTTCATTATCCTTTATTCATCTGGTTGGTCATCATGTAGCTCGTCGCCATCGTGCCAGGGTGGGCAAACCTGAACCAATTCGTTAATTTTCCTGAGTCCTGAGATTTCAAGACCGTTATCTAGTACTTCGCGTTTGAGATGCTCCATTTTATCTAGTACTTCGCGTTCGAGATGCTCCATTTTATCTAGTACTTCGCGTTCGAGATGCTTCATTTTGCATTCAAGGCGCTTTATGTGGTTTTCCAATTTATTGATATGCTGCCATATTTCAGATAATGGGTCTCGTTCAAATGCCATTTTTATTTCCTTATAACTTAGTTGTCAATCAATACAAATAAGTTATCAAAATGATCGCAAAAAAGCAATCTATCCCCATATCATCCGATTAAACTTATAAATCCGTCGGATTGTATACCAACGCAAGTATTGAATACTTTTGCATTGCTGGTAAAGTATTGAAGAGTGTGCAGACATTGTAAGGATACTGAAAACTTATCTACTTTCGTTGACAATCACGAATTTTATCGATCCACTAGCACACTCTTTCTACCTCTTATCAGAAAATATCGTCGTCATCCTCCTCAAAAGTCTTTATCTCGTATAATTGTGCCATTGCTTCGACATCTTTGATGACCTGTTCACGGATATATACTGGCTCTAATACCTCGACATCAGCACCCCAACCTCGAATCCACGGCAACATTTCCTGTGGCTCGGACACATAGCCTTCCCAGATGATCGAGCCATCACGCTCTTCGTCGAACTTAATCTGTTGGCTGGGATGCCA
Source organism: Anaerolineae bacterium (assembly GCA_034437655.1). Classification (GTDB taxonomy): domain Bacteria; phylum Chloroflexota; class Anaerolineae; order Aggregatilineales; family J027; genus J027. The sequence continues at coordinate 1,028 of DAOTTU010000131.1, read as the reverse complement.
TTGACTTTCATTGAGGCGGTCAAGCTGGCGGTTGTGAAATCGAAGCCTCACACGAACGGGTTCACCCTCACCCATCCAGATACCCCATGTTTTCGTAATGCCTTCGAGCAACTCACCAGTCAGCGGTGGTTGAAAATGATCATCTTTCAGTAGTTCAACGCTGCGAATCCGTTCAATCTTCAGGTTGTATTGTTCATATGTACCATCCTTTTGGCGTATACCGCCGATTACATAGAACGCATCTGACCAGACCGCTGGTTCAAACCACCACGGGGCAAACACAAATGTTGTTGGGTTATCTGCGTTCAATTTGCGATAGCGTAGACGCACGTGACATTGCTGTTCCCATGCCTTCACCAGATCCTGAAAATGTCTTTCATCTTTAACATCTTGACGATCATATTCAGGGGTTAATTGCTCAGCAATCTCTTCGTGAACAAGATGAGTAATTTCATGAAAAAGCCGACGTGCCAGCGGAAAACGATTCTGGGCAGCACGCACAATGCGGCGCAATGGTAGGTAGAGAAACCATGCCTGTGCCAATGTCAGATTAATTCGATGGTAGTAGGAACCGTCGATCGTATATCGATTGTCATCCAGCTCAATAACAGGCACATCATCTTCTTGCAGACGCCGAATATCCTTGAGTGCGCCCTGTCGGGTGATCCCGAGGCGTTCGCCAATTTCGGTTGTCGTCAATTCGTTATCACGTAGTAGATTAATCAGTTCCTTCAGTCTTTGTTGCTGTTTAGCTGACATCGTGTCCTCCTTATAATTACTGTGCAACGTGCCGGGAAACAAATTGTTTCCCAGTTAAGCACATTTACAATTTGTTAACAAATCGAAACCTTAGAAGGACAATTCGGTAGGGCTTGCATGTGGCCGTATAACAGTCAATATAAAATTACGCCCAGATTTCTCTGCCCCTCGTTACTCTTGAATCAAACCAAACGCGCTACACTGATTGTTCACAACACCACACACACCGTTTCGCCCATTATAGCGGGCTGCAAGCGGCATGGTTTAAC
>DAOTTU010000130.1:0-7867 GCA_034437655.1 Anaerolineae bacterium | reverse complement strand
CCAGCGCCAGAGCCCAACAGCAGCCACAAGAAAAATGAGGGTGACGACCATCCCCACACGTTGCCAGCGTGAGCGGTTTTTCCATAGAGAACAATAAATTTTACGCGCAGTGGTTTGCATACGGGCTTGCAGCTTTCTCATGAACTGCCTGAAATACGATAGTTATCCCTCCTATTTTGCCAGTTTTTCGAACATCTGGACAGCAAGCGGCGGTAGGTCGTCGTGTGGTCAGCAGAGGTTCAATTAGATAAACGAAACATAAGGTTTGCATCAAGAAACAATTGTCAAAAAAGTTTTCAACATAAATTTGGGAGTTATCAACAGGTTTTCAACAAGTTATCAACAGGTTTTCAACATATGTTGTTTTTTAACATTAGAGACTTTCTTTTTTGTTCAAGCCAACTAATTTCTAACGAACGGCCATTATAAACGAAAAATAAACAATTCATTGAAAAAGCATATGTTCAAAACTTCGGGAAAATGTGGAAAACTCCCAGAAGTTATCAACATCATGTGGAAAACTCTGCACTTTTCAACAGGTTTTCAACAAGTTATCAACATTTTACTGTACAGTATTACAATGCCTCTAATAAGACGTTCTGAGAAGTTTTCAACAGAGTTTTCAACACTTTTCAACACCCCTACTATTACGACTACCTTTATATAGATAGAAAGATAAAAGGGAATAAAAAATGGACTTGCCCACGACAAGCCCATCAAAATATCTGTACCCTGAAAAAGTGGCTACGACATCCTACCCACCCCATATATCCAGGGACGGTGTCGGGGTAGATGTTGGTGGCATTGCGATCACCACATTCACATTCTGCGGTTGGGTTGAAATGGTAATATCACTCCGATTAATCGTGCGCAACACTTCTGTAGTCAGTGGCAATTCAGTGTAAGTGCCTGCTACACGCGCTTGCAAATCAATCGTTACGCGGAAATCTTCAAGTGTTAGACCAGCCACAACAGGTTCTGGACCTGAAATTGTAAGGTCAACGCTTTGGGGAACCAGTGACGTTACTGACAGCGATGGCGCAACGTTGATCGCACGTACCGGGACGCCAGTGAATTGGCGAGTGATCGTGCGTGGGGCAATCGAAATAGTGACGGTAACAGTCGCTGGCTCTGCTTGTAGACCTTCTGGCAACTGTACGGCAACCTCTCGGCTAAAATCATCTTCCTGCCCCGTCAGGTCGATAGATTCTGTTTCGACGGTATCTGTAAGTTGGGCGATGGCTTCAGAGTCACCCGTAACAAACACGCTTGGTGGCTCAATTGTGAAATCTTGCTGCACATAACCTTCCGGTAAACTTCCAACAAAATTCGGTTCCCCGACCAGAAGCTGTGCCCCATCTTCAATAACGCTCATTACTGCGCGGCAGATTACTGTTTCTGGTTGTAACTGAATATTGGTGCGTTCATTGTTGGATAATATACCATCATCAATAGCTGTGCGGAGTTCGACAGGATATGTGCGCTCAAAAGTGGTGTTGCTATCCTGCAAGTCAATCTGGACCACACCACGCGCGATGCGTGTCACAATTGAACTGGGGCCAGAAACAGTGACGGTGCCCGGGGTGCAATTAACGTCATCCAGACGGAACCCGGGTGCTAGACCTGGTGTATCAATGCGTAGCGGGACATTATTGTCGGTGACAACACGTACAATCTCGACCGTAACGTCGGGCGGGGAAACCTCAACGACACGCCCCGGCGGGCCGCCGTCTGTGATCTCACCGATAAGTTCAACGCGATGTGTACCGGCGGGTAAGTTACTGAGGTCTGCAATGACACGCAGGTCATTGCGTGCCAGTTCTTCAAGGGTACGCCGTGGCGCGCGAACAGTTACCAGGGCACTTGTACGCAACGTAGAACTGCGAAACAAGCTATAGTCGTCCTCAGTTGGTTGAATAAATTCAATCGGTACAGGATTGCGATATTGTTCTTCTTCAATGGGGTTTTCTTCGAGAGTAGCCACCACCCATATGATCGCAGCCAATACGAACGAAACCAGTATCCAGCCGATGTTGTCGAGCAAGAAACGAAACCAGGGCGACTCTAAGGCTTTCATGCAGCCGCATCACCTCGCCCACTTGAAGGAGCAATTCCTAACCAACGGCGTAAGCGGTAGGTCAATTGCTCAAGGCGTCCTTCAGGCACATCCTCTTCAGTGGTATAAAAAGTTGAGAGGATCGTTGCAAGGCGTTTGGCGTCCAGTTTGCGAATCATGCGTCCTCGACTGCTAACGCTTATCTGCCCGGTTTCTTCAGAGACGGTCACTACCACCGCGTCTGACACTTCTGACATGCCGAGGCTGGCGCGGTGACGTGTTCCCATCTTGCGTTCTGTCAGGTGTCGGCTAGAGGTCAAGGGTAACACACAGGCACCCGACACAATACGATCGCCACGTAAGATGACCGCCCCGTCATGTAATTCGGTTTTTGGCCAAAAAATCGTCAGCAGTAATTGTGGGCTCAATAGGCTGTCAAGAACGATTCCTGTGTTGATAAATTCATCCAGATTATCGCCACGCTCAAGCACAATCAGCGCGCCGTGACGACGATCTGAAAGCCGTGCTGCTGCCTGGCAAATGGCATCAATAATGAATTCACGTTGTGAAACATCTGTTTGTCGAAAACTGAAATTTGCCCTGCCCACGCGTTCAAGCACACGGCGCAACTCTGGCTGAAAAATGATAGGGATGGCAATAGCTGCTGCTGTCAAAATGTTACGCAGCATCCAGTTAAAAGCCACCAGATTATTGAACACACTACTGATAATCCCGACAAGCACAAGCACAATCATCATTCCCCGCAACAGGGGCATGGCCGTGGTACCGCGTACTAAAAAGGACGCGACAAATATAAGCACAGCAACCAATAAAATGTCTAAGATAGCAGAGCGCGTTAGGCTTTCTAATGTCCAGATTAGATCCATAGGTGATACGGCTTTTCTCAGAAAATCAAACTGACGAAGCGAGTGTTTTTTGCGTGTGCATCAGCGGCTACAAATTAAAACTAACCAGGCATTCAACGTTTTATCTAATGGGGGCAACCCTCAGTGACCAAACAATGAAGAAGATAATGAAGTATTGGCAATGTCTATTTTGTGCCCCGTTTCCCTGCACAACTTCCGGGCGTTGGTACCAGGATTGCATACCCCGGTCAAGCGTGGTGTAACTATAGCCGAGTATAGCATAAATCAAAGATCACGCAGGTGCATTTGCCACTGGTAATGCTACGTTAGCATGATTGGCAACACGATTGCTGCTACAAACCCCAGAAAACGATGAATGCTGTGGACTGTGGGTTTAATCTAACCCGAAGTGCTGTATACTTACGAACAATATTATAGGGAGGCTATTGTATCTTTTCGAAGAAACAATGCGCTGAGCTGGCACAATAAGCTCTGTTCAAATATAGACCCCTGCACAGATACAGCCGAGGACAACAGATTCTATGTCTAGTGAGCAATCTAGCTTGCACTCTGAACAAACGCGCGTGCGATCAAAATCCAGTCGTCGGTCGCGGCGGCGGCGGTCGCGGCGGCGTCGGTCTGCGATGCGCTCATTTTTTCGACCAATTTACATTTTATATTTGGCGGTTCCGCTGGTCTTGTTGGTGATGGTATTTGCAGTTTTGGTCAACAATGCGATCAATGATGTTGAAGCTGCTCAGGCTGATCTCGAAACGGTTCTTCAAACGATTGAAAATAAAGATGCTACCGAACTGACACTGGCGGACTATGACCAGATTGACAGTTCGCTTGGTCAATTTATTAATGCCATTGCAGATGCCGAAACCTTAACATTACCGGCCCGACCATTTAGCACCTTTGATTCGGACGTTAAGGCACAGTTTGATCTAATTGATGCGGCGCGAGAAACAGCTATTGGCACCCGTGCATTTTTGAATGGAATGCGTCCGACGCTAGTTTTATTAGAACGTGGTGGGCTTGTAGAAAGTGCCAGTGATGGCTCTACACCTGCGGCTATCGGCTCTACGGGTGAGCGGACCGTTGAATTGATGGCGGCTGCCCGTAGTCGTTTCGCAACCGCTAGCAATAATTTTGCAGAAGCAGAGAACATCCTTGACGGTATAGAACGGTCCGGTGTTTCACAGGATTTGCTCGTTAGCATCCAGGACATTACTGACCTGCATAACCAAATGCAGACCTATAATGAACTCGCACTCAATGCCCCGGAAATGCTCACGTTGTTGTTAGGGCTAGATGAATCTCAGACCTATCTTGTGCTGGCACAAAACAATGACGAAATCCGACCCAGTGGTGGCTATATTAGTACCTGGGGCTGGATGCAGGTTCGTAACGGCGATGTGCAGGACTATGACTATTTCCCAACAACTGTCGAAACCCCGGACCCACCGCAGGAAGATGCGCTTGACATTGACATACCTGAATGGTGGTTTTACCCTGACTCTGTGTTTGCGGCCTGGGATGGTAGCTGGTATGCAGATTTCCGGCGCACTGCTGCGCTCAATACCGAGTACTACAATAATGGTAACAATCCTAATCGCCCGGTCGATGGTGTGATCGGGATAGATATTGTGGCGGTGCAATATGTCGTGGCTGCCCTGGGCGATATTCCTGTCCCCGCATTTGACGACGTCGTGAATGGTGCTAATTTCCGCGACCGTATCTACAGTGTGCGTGCGGCTGGCGAGGGGTTGGAACATAAAGCCTATCTCGCGGATATGTACGGTCAGGTGCTAGAAGCCTGGCGTGCGGCGACACCCGAACAGAAAGCCGATGTTCATCGGGCGCTGTTGCAGGCAATTCGCGAACGCCATATTGTCCTCTACTTTGAAAGCCCGGTGTTGCAGGATGCAGTGGAAGAACTTGGCTGGTCTGGCCAACTTGATGTGCAAACTGGACGTGATTATCTGATGGTGGCGGATGCCAATATCGGTAGTAAATCGTCAGGTGCCGTTCGGCGTCAGATTACCTACGACGTTACCCTGCAAGCAAACGGTGATGTCGAAAGCCGTATGTCACTGGACTATGATTTCTCGGCAAGTGTCGCTGAAGCAGACCCTGCTGTTGCGCCCGAACACTATGGCACACAACGTGACTATTTCACGCGGCTGCAAACTATTGTGCCACACAACAGTGAACTGATTGAATCAGAAGGCTTCCGGCGTGATTTGGTCATTGATGAAACCGAAGACTATCGTATTTTCACTGGACAGGTCGTGGTTCTATATGATGATAGTGAACGTGTGCAATTTGTTTATCGTCAACCAGACCTTGTGCAGTCCTTAGGAGACTATCAGCGCTACGAGTTGTATTTGCAAAAGCAGATTGGGTCGAGAGGCGATCGTGTCACGGTGACGATCTTCTTTCCGCCAGATACGGATGTACTGACCGCCTCACCAGCACCAACACAAGAATATGAATTGGACGGACTGGTGTATGAATACACACTGACGCTTGACGAAAGTCAGTACATTGACATCATCTTTACGGATTAAGCCTGGAAAGCGGTGCAGTTGATGCGCTATGAATCGGACGAATTTGTGGAGGTTGGGTGTATGTTTCTGGGAGATGTTGAAGACCCGGAAACCGCATCCGATTTTCCGACGCGCTTGAATAGTTGTTATGCTAGCGGCACCCCGACTGCGATAAGCAACGCACACCAGGAATGGTACTGTTTGAGTGCGCGCCACACCCAGTGCCTGGTGTATAACGATGTCACTCTGGCGCAAAACACACGTCTTATTGACGATGTACCCGACAATTTCGTCTCCTACGACACTGAACGGTTTGACCGACGCCCGCAACTGTATATGAACATGATGTCCCGGTGGGAGCTGCTGTTGATTGTTGTGGTGGCAATTGCAGTGGCGCTCGGCGCTCTGTGGTTGTGGTGGGGGTAAACTAAAAGGCCGCGCAGCGCGACCTTATTCGTTTGTCAGCTATAAATTTGATGTTACCGAATCTAACGGTCGTCAGCTTCAGCGACCTCAGTGAAAATGCTCAGGTCTTCAGGAATCCAGACATAGTCCGCTTGAGGGTCAACATCAACCACGATCTGGTATTCCCCATCGGTTAGCGCGACACTGAAGGCACGCTCGTTGAATTCTAGCGGAATTGTCGAGCGATAATCTTGCCAGGCGTTTTCAGCAGGTGTGCCACCAACATCGGGGATAACTTGATAGTGTGTGACATTCTTGATCCATTCCCCAATGTGGGCATAGGTGTATAGCTCAGACGTGAGAACCAATTCGTTATGTGTGGGGTCAACCATCACAGGCAACACACCCGGCCGTGATCCGAAATTGACCACGTAGATGATCATATCCCCGTGCGGCACCCCGGCCACCCCGGCTTCCCGATAGCTGGCATTTAAAATCGTCTGGTTATGAATATCAGAGGCCTGCCACCAATTCATCGCCGCACGCTCGCTAGCCCCGATGTAGATAATCTCACCCACGTTCATCTGTTGGACGTTGCCATAGTGCGGCCAGCCGATAGCCGCTGCACGGTCGCGCCAATATTGCCCGTTCGCGTCACGGTGAACGTCGTTAGGAATATCTCCCAGGCCTTGCAAATAGGTGGCCTGATTGAGTGCAATTTCATGCAGCTCATTGCTGGGTTGCAGTGGGGTCAAGCCATTGCGCATACGGTATTGATTGATGGAAGCCAGCAGCGATAGTTCCTTGGTGGTGAACTCAATGGGGAGTTCATGTGTTACCTCGCGCGTTTGCTGGCGCACAACAATCGCGTCTTCTTCGACATGGGTCAGCGGGTAGGTCAACAGCAGCGACGGGTCAACAAAGACTTCGAGGTCATTGGCCGTAATCCAGCCCTATTGACCGTTATGCTGCACACGGTACCATTGCCCATCTTCACTGACGCCATGCACACGCGAGACTTCGCCCGGCATAATGGTGCCGATCATCACGTTGTCGCGAGTTGGGCCGCGCCGCACGTTGAACTGCATATCCACGTTGGACAGCACCGAAAACGGCACACCATCGACCAGCGCGTTCATCTGCGCGAAGCTGCGCACGGCCAGCACTTCACTGGGGGCACCCTGCGAATCAATGCGGATACCGTGTCCCTCTGGTAGCTCGAAGGATAGGCCAGCGTCAAAGGCGTGGGTTAGCCCCGTTTCGGCCATGGCGACTGTGTGGCCATCCATGCTGACGTTCACGGCCAGAACACCATCTGTGACCACGAAATAGGCGTTCGGTGTCAAAATCTCATAACGTGAATTGTCTTTAACAGCTTCCGTAAAGTCAGAGAACACCGTGCCATTGTAGATTTCAAGCGCGGCGTCGTAGCCCGGTTCTTGCATACTGATGTGGTCAATATAAACTTCGCTGTTGGGATTTACGGTGGAAAAGCCGCCACTACCGTTGTAGATAATCCGTGCCACACCGTCGATAGAGGTGCGGACGCGGTCGCCTTTGGCAATCACGCTTTCAGACTCGATCGTCACCCAGATGTCGGTCGGCGTGCGCTTGAGTTCGACTGTGCCTTCCTCAACTTCTAGATAGCCAACGACCTCCAGCATCAATGAGCCACCATCCGCTGAAGATGACCCGCTGATGCTGAAAAATGTCAGGGTGAAAAGGGTGATAACACCTAGAAACACGGTAATACGTCTATAGTTCATCTTGTGCCCCGCTGATAATTTAGGACTGAATAATTGCAAGAATAACACAATGAAATTTGTATGCAAACCATGCGCAAACCCGGAACTTTCAGGAAAATTTCACGAATGGACATTAGCGCTTTGTGATGCGGGTTGGCTATTAGTAGCAGGGATGTACGCTTGACGAAGCTGCGGAAAGTGGGGATAATGCTGTAGATTAGCCTTGGTGAAGGGGAAGTGCAT
>DAOTTU010000129.1:0-3203 GCA_034437655.1 Anaerolineae bacterium | reverse complement strand
ACCCTTTTCGCCGCCGTAAACGACGGCGCTATCAGGTGGGCGAACGCACAAGCCTAAAGGCAGCGCGTTCGGTCGGTACCCTGACTTTCATCCGAACCCTGGACGTGACTTCGCAAAAGTCCTGTTCACCCCACATTCGGCCACACAACCGACACGGGCCTGTGCTACAATAAACCTAAAACAAACCTGACATAAACTTTCGTTAATCTTTGTGGGAGAGGTTGGCCGTGTTCTACGACGTACGCTGGTACAAAGAACCCGTCGTGCTTTATGTGCGGCATGAAGGGGTGCTAACGCCTGATAAAATTGTCCGCGCCGAAGAAACGGTGCTGAGTTTCCTGCTCGATACCCGGCACACCGTTCACATCATCATTGACGTGACGCGCATGACCGGCGTGGACTGCAACTTGCACGACATCGAACAACTGGATATTGTGCAACGGGTCGGCACGCATCCGCGCAAGGGGTGGCTGGTGTGCTTCGACAGCCAGAACCCGTCCTATGCATTCATGGCGACGGTGGTCGGGCAACGCCTGCGCGAACGGGTGCAGATTGTAGACAGCGAAGCCGAGGCGGTTGCGTTCTTGCGGAATATTGACCCCCGGCTGGAACGGCTCAACAAGCGCAATTTTTCTTTTCAGGGGTAGAGCTAGCGGTCGCCTGAAGGCCAAGGCGCTCAGCGCAGATTCCACCCTTAGCGCCGATACCCATACGCATCACGCGGACGCATCGCGAACTGGGCCACAATCACCCCGAACACAAAGCCGCCAATGTGCGCCCAGAACGCCACCCCACCGGCCGCGTCATCAACGCCCAGTGTTGCCACGCCTTCGACGAGTTGCAACAAAAACCAGAAGCCCAACACAAAGACGGCCGGCAATGTATGCACGAAGAAAAAGAAGCCCAGCGGGATCAGCGTCATCACCTGCGAACGCGGATACAACACCAGATAGGCCCCCAACACCGCTGCAATCGCGCCGCTGGCCCCCACCGTTGGAATCATAGAATCGGGGTTGGTGGCGAAGTGTGCGCCCGTCGCGGCCACCCCACCCGCCAGATAAAACACCGTGAACTGCACATGCCCGAGCGCGTCTTCAATGTTATCGCCAAAAATCCACAGATAGAGCATATTCCCGGCGATGTGCAGCGGGCCCGCGTGCAAAAACATAGCCGTCAGCAGCGTAAACGATTCCCCGGCGATGTTGTCGGTGAACTGCGCGGGAATGAAGGCGAATGTCTCGAAGAATTCACGGTTATTTAGCCCCACCGCCAGCTCGATGATGAACGCGATGATGTTCAGTACGAGGATGGTATAGGTGACGACGGGCGTCGTGCGGCTTTCAATGGCGTCGCGTAATGGGATCATACTGTCGCTTTATTCCGGTACAAATTGTGCAAAATAGCCACCGAATGCGACGGGCATCTCAAAGGTACACGCGCCATCGTCCACAAAACAGCGGGCCACCAACTGCCCATCGCGCAAAACACCAAAGGTTTCATGCGGCGTGACACGTGGCTGCCACACAAAAGCGCGCTGCTCGGCGTCGGTGTAGAGATACTGGCGCACACGGGTCGTTTCGGGATCACAATACGCAGGTGGTACCCCGGTTTGCGATGCGCTGGCGATATGCAGACACGCCCCCGGCAACAATGCGCGTTGGGCCATATAGCCGAAGTCCACGCCATCGAAATATTGGGCATCTGGCGCGATCAGTTGGAAGCCACTGAGGTCCAGCGGGGCTGTGCTGCCGTTGTAGACGGTCATGGTGCCATCGGCGTAGAGCAGCGTCATGGAGCCCGTGGTGCCCGGTTCAAAGTCGGCAATGTAGGCCTGACGGGCGCGGGTGTTGCTGTCTCGCGGAACGCTCCCGGCGGCATCATCCCCGTCATCTTCTGGTGTCGGGGTGGGTGTGGCGGTTTCGGGGCCACCAAAGCCGAACGGTTCGGGGGTATTGGTTGCTGTCGCCGTTGCAGTGGCCGTTGGGGCGGGGGTATCGGTCGGCGCTGTGGTGGCGGTGGGGTCAAGCGTGCTGGTGGCGGTCGGCATCGGTGTGCTGGTCGTGGTGGCGGTTGCGGTGGCGGTGGCAGTGGCTTCACCTGTCGGCGTGGCCTCGCCCTCGGCCATGTCGTCCATCTCTACCGGGGGCAATTCCTCACCACCGGCAACTTCCGGGTTGAGGATTTCGCCCGTTTCAGGGTCCACAATAAACGGCACCACGTCTGGCCCGGCGGGGACGACCTGAATCTCTACGCCAGCGCCATCACGGGGTTGTGGTGTGGCTTCCGGGCCTAAAAAGAGGAGCGTGCTGGCGACTTCGAGAATGTCCAGCGTGAAGGCGTCCACAGTGCCCGTCTCAACGTAAGCGACCAGCAGGCCAATGTTCTCGCGCCCCAAATCCACCGCCATTAACATAATGCGCCCGCCATCGGTGAAGGTGTAGGCGACCTCTTTGGTCAGCAGCGCTTCAACGGTGATGGGGTCGAAGACGTAGAGACTGTCGAGGTTACGGATAAATTCTTGCACAACCTGTGTGGTCGTTAGCCCGGCGTAGGTGTTGCGGGCGAGGCCACGGGTGCCGGGGTAGACGACATCCACGCGCAGGTCGATGGTAGTGCGGGCAGCGGGGTCGATAAAGCTCAACAGACGCACCGACAGCGGTAAGCGAATCACTTCCCAGTCAGCGGGGTATTCAAAGATAATGAGGTCGTCTTCTGAAATATAGACACGCTTGTCGCCTTGTGCCTGCGCGGGCAGCAACAGCGGCAACACGAGCGCGGCAAGTAGGGCAAGGGTGACGATGGGTATTCCCACACGGCGCATGATGAACTCCCTTGTTAACATCCGGCAAATGGTCGGTGCGGGCGCGAGGGCCCGGGTATTGATGTCATGAATTTGGTGATGAGTATAAACGATTTGTTGGCATGGGGCTAGCACTCTGCCGGGTGAGCATGGCGGGGCACAGATGCGACGTTAGCCGTTGCCAGTAGCCCCCCTGCATGAGGTTTTCGGCTTGCTGATGGGGTTTTATAGGGGTGAACTAGCGAGAATGCCGTCCCTACGAATGGCATGGTGATGCAGTGGTAGGGACATCCAACGTGTCACACGCTGTAGGGGTAGGGTAAAGGTAAACGCGAGCGGGGTATGGCAACCCGATCCCTTGCGTGAGCGCCCTTCAGGGCTGTTCACGCACCACACTTGCATA
>DAOTTU010000128.1:0-52775 GCA_034437655.1 Anaerolineae bacterium | reverse complement strand
GAGCCAAAGGACAGGATTTTGCGTCCTACAGATGGCTTAAATGCAGGGGTTTCGAATTTTTGAAAACTGTACTCAACTCTGAATTTGTCCAAATTGTGAACTACTGAGGTTAAAGAACACTTGATGCGTCACAATAGCAACCACATCATGACTCGGCATTAGCTCTCGCAGTTTAGCCACAACACGCTGTGCCCGCCGCAGCCCTGCGTCCCACGTTTCATACTCACGGTTGTACCAGCCCACGTCGGTAATGCTTTCTGGCAACACACAACTGGGAAAAGTAGCCATAATTTCGCTGCGCGTTTTGCCGGGCAAACCGATGAATTTTTCGCCCTCTTTGGTGTAGGTGCCCCCAAGCTCATATAAATCCTGCCAGACTTCAATTTTCAGTCCGCAAGCGTCAGCGATAGGCGCAGCAGTTTCCAGGGTTCGCCAGGTTGGGCTACTGATGAGGCGCGTCACCCCGTGGCTGTTCAGCCGTTCAGAACTATCTTCCCACGAAGTGAAAGGGTCTGGTTTTTGCACTAAAAAATTTGCTGTGTGGCTGGCCTGTTGGCGACCACGTTCAGTCAGGGGTGCATCAGGGATACGCGGCGCACCTTTAGCGCGTGCGTTGTTCTCGGATTCAGCATGTCGGATGAAATAAAATCGCATCGGGGCCTGCTAGCGCACCACTTCAAAATTTTCACCAGAGGATTGTGTCAAGTCAACGACGACTTCCTGCCCACCGAAGCCATCTACAATATCATGTGCCCGCACCGTAACCGTTTCAACACCATCCGGAATTTCAATGCCCGACTGGCTGCGGGTGAAAGGCTGTTCGTTTTCGTGCGGATGCAACAACAGGCGGGTAAAAGGTGAGTCCGGGTCGGGCTTGAGTACGGTACCATCTGGCAGCACCACATCCCAACCGTCGGCATAGTCTTCCCAGCCTGTGTCAGGATGAGCCACTGTAACGCTAAAGCGCCAGGTGCCATCAGTCCGTAACTCAGCGCGTACAAACTCAACATCAGCGTCGGCGGTGGTTGTTGTCATAGTGTCTTCTTCCTGTGCGTCAGGTGCGGGTGGTTGCCACCACGGCCAGTCAAAATCAGCCGTGTCGCTGTCCAGTAGCAAGGTCGGGCGGCTGCCGTTCGGCTCCATAATCCACAGCGCGTCATTCCCTGTGCGGTTACTGATAAAAATAATATATTGTCCAAAAGGTGACCAGCTTGCCTGCTTATCGCGGGCGTTGTTGTTCGTCAGGTTGCGCACATTCGTTCCGTCGGCGTCCATCACATAGATTTCTTCATTACCATCGCGGTCGCTGACGAACAACACCATATTGCCATCTGGAGACACGGCCGGATAACGATCCGTTGCGGGGGAGCCTGCGGTCAGGTTGGCGCGTTGGTTGTCGTCAAAATCCAACCGCCAGATATCGCCACTTCCGGCACAATCGGCGCGATAGGCCAAATATTCATTTGTCGGAGACCAGCCTGGGTGATAGTCGGGTACACAGTCGTCGTTGTCAGTGATACCTGTGGCGTCAAGCGAGGTGGGATTGGTTGTCCAGAGTGCCGCTTGCCCACTGCGCGTGCTGAAATGCACCACGTCACCGTCGGGTGTCCAGTTGGGGTACATATCGCTGGCGGCGTTCTGGGTGATATTGGTCTGCCGGCCGGTTTCGACCTCAACCGTATAAATTTCCCAATCACCATCGCGGTCAGTCTGCAATGCAAGCTGGCGGCCATCAGGGGACCAGGTCGCGTGGCTGTCGTTACCGTCCGAAGACACCAGCGGTGTAAGTTGTTCCGTCTGGATATTGTATAGCACGGTATCATCCTCTTGATACCCGGTGCCGCGCACGGTTAGGGCGATGATTTCTGGTAAGCCTTCAAGCTCACGGCGGGGGATAGTCTCAAGCGGTTCTTCCGCATTCAACGCCAGTACCGAAGCCAGTACCCAGACAGTCGCAAAAAAGAGGGCTACCAGAGCTAAAGTTCGCATGTTGTCTCCTGCTACCTATTTTTTCGTCTTTGGAGTGGATAGCTCCAGAACAGCGCAATCTCGTCGCGCTGATAGTCGTTGTTGGTGTAAAAAGCGTCGTTAATGCCAACCAATTGAAATCCCATATGCTCGTAAAATTTACACGCCGGAACATTATTCGTCTGGGTTTCGAGCATAACTGCCCGTAGGTTACGGTACTGTGCCCACTCAATGCTGTGTGCAACGAGTCGGCGTCCAATGCCAAACCCGCGTGCCTTCTTGTCGATCATCAGGTTCCAGACCCATGCCACATGCCGCCAATCTTCGACCGTCATGTCCAGCACGCCGACGATGCGCTCTGTTTCACGGTCAACCACGACTTCTTCAAGTGAATCATCGCGTTGTAGGCGTTGTTGAATGTGGCGACGTTCGGTCGCATCAAAGTCATAGGCAGCGCCTTTATTAAAAGGGCGTGCCAATGGTACCTCATGCAGTGCCCAACCAACTTCATAGCTTCCACCTGTTCGTTGCACGCGCAAAACGGTTTTGCTGCTGAAGGACGGATCAATTTCAGTCAGGCGGGGAATGTCAGCAACGCGCATCGGTCGAATGATAAAGCGTTCTGTGAAATCGGGGTGCTTTGTCAAAGATCATCCTCAGCCAACAACAACAAGCCAGTGCATAGCCTACCACAACTGACAGGTTTTGGCAGTCCGAACCTAACGTTGACCTGACACTCAGAGTTTGGTGAAACCGACATATTCAATTCGACTGCATATAAGCTACAATAGCGCCTTATGAACGTAGACACACCACAGCAGTCCGCTGCCAACCAACGCCGATGGGCCAGCCTGTTAATTGGCATCGCTGGTAGTGGCTTTTTCCTATGGCTTGGCTTTCGTGGGCTCGACTTCAGCGAATTGTGGGACACTATCCGCAACATCCGTTTTGGGTGGGTTGGGCTGGCAGTTCCAATCTATTTTATCGCTATCTATATTCTTACATGGCGCTGGTGGTATCTATTACGTAGTGTGCAAAACGTCCACCCCAACCGACTCTATCCTGTGGTCGTGGTGGGATACATGGCCAACAACCTCTTGCCGTTCCGTCTGGGTGAGGTGTTGCGGGCGTATGTCTTGAAACGTCGTGATAGTGTTGCAATCCCCCCTACCCTAACCACGATCTTCGTTGAGCGCGTCTTTGATGGCTTGACGATGCTGACGCTGATTTTTGCTGCATTGCTGTTCGTAGAGTTTGAGGAACCCCGGCTGCGCACAATCATTCTGGTGACAACGCCGCTGTTTTTTGGTGCGTTGGCTCTATTTTTTTGGATCGCTTCTAACCCAGAGATGACCCGTCGCCTTACAGATTGGGTCACAACGCGGTTTTTGCCAGCTCCAGTGCAAGAAAAGGTAAAAAACCTGAGTGAAGAATTGCTTACCGGGCTAGATGCGCTCCGCAGCAAACAAGCATTGGCTGGTATTATTTTCTATTCGCTGTTTAGCTGGGTCGTTGAAGCCAGCACCTATTGGTTCGTGATGCAAGCCTTTGACTTTTCAGTTAGTTTTCCTGTGTTGCTATTGGTCGTCGGCTTTGGCAACTTGAGTACAATTCTGCCCTCGACGGCTGGCTATATAGGGACATTTCATGCAGCGGCCATTCTAACCCTGACAGCTTTTGACGTAGACCGGGCCGACGCGGGCAGCTATGCCATTGTTATGCACGCAACGCTCTGGCTACCGATTACCGTCGTTGGTTTTATTGCCTTCTTGCGGATGGGCTTTGAGTGGAGTGAGATTAATCGCGCACAGCAAGTTGTACAAGAATCAGAAAGTTGAGCGCAACTATGGCAAAAATTGCAATCATTGGTGCAGGCGTTGGCGGGCTTTCCGCTGGCTATGACCTCGCGCAGCACGGGCATGACGTCCATATTTTTGAGGCTGGTGAGCGTGTTGGCGGGCTGGCGGCTGGTTTTAAAGACCCGTCATGGGACTGGCACCTGGAAAAGTTTTATCATCACTGGTTTGAAAGCGACAACGACTTGCTCCAACTGGCTAGCGAGATCGGTATGCGCGAGAAAGTCTTCTTTCCACGGCCCAAAACCAGCTACTGGATTGATGGCAAAATCTATCGTTCTGAAATCTCACTATCGGCGCTGTTGCTACCCGTTTCTCCCATCGCCAAGCTACGACTGGCCATCGGCGGCGCTATTCTCAAGCTGTCACAAAATTGGCAGAGCTTTGAAAAACACACAGCACACGACTGGCTCCTACGGATTATGGGGCGCGAGGTCTACGAGACATTCTTCCAACCGCTGTTAATTGGCAAGTTCGGTGCAGATTACCGAGACGTCAATATGGCATGGTTCTGGGCACGCATCAAAAGCCGCACCCTGCGCCTTGGCAGCTATGAAGGTGGCTTCCAGTCCTTTTTAGACGATCTCGGCGCGGCAACCACCCGCGCTGGTGCCAGCATTCACCTGCAAACGCCCGTACAATGCGTCACTGCACAGCCAGAGCTAACCGATCAGCAACGCGCCTTAAGCGTTGAAACACAAAACCAGCAACAAGCATTTGACGCTGTACTGAGTACGACATCACCGCGTCTGTTGCAAAAAATTGTTCCGCAAATCGAGGGGGAATATGCACTTCAGCTTCAGCAACTGCGCAGTATAGGGGCGGTCGTCGTCGTTTATGCACTAAAACATCAATTGCTCAAAGATGGCACCTACTGGTTAAATCTGCCAGCCAGCAGCGCCGACAAATCGCAGAACCGCTTTCCATTCCTGGCACTGGTTGAGCATACGAATTACCTCGACAAAGCCCACTACAACAACGATCATCTGGTCTACGCCGGAGATTATGTTGCTCCCGACCACGACTATTTCCAACTGAGCGAGGAAGAACTTGTGCAGCGGTTTATGTTGTCATTCCCGACGTTTAACCGCAATTTTTCGCCAGATTGGGTGCGTGAAACATGGGTCTTCCGTGCGCCGTATGCACAACCTGTGCCACCGATCAATCACTCAGAAGCAATTCCAGACATCCGCACGCCAGTTGCAGGTGTATATTGGGCGAGTATGAGCCAGGTCTACCCGTGGGATCGTGGCACCAACTACGCTGTTGAAATTGGCCGCCGTGCAGCCAAGATGATGCTGGAGGATTTACCATGAGCAGCCGCAAAATACTCCTTATCGGTGCAGCCAGTGTTACGGTGATGGTGTTGCTGTTGATGGCCAGCTTCAGCCTGGCGCAGTCACCGACGCCGACACCCACGCCTACCTTTCGTGAGACATTACGCTTCATCACAGCAACACCGCGCCCCCCAACGCCGACACCTTCTATCACACCGAGTCCGACAATCTCGCTAACGCCATCGCCAACACCGTCACCCACTGCGACGACGATTTACGCCACGCTGCGGGCGGCAGTCACCGACCCCGACATCGCTGTTCGGTTTTTGTTGGATGACGCCTGTTTTGTTGAAGGTACTGAAATTACCGGGCGCGTCATCTTGCGAAATCTACGTAGCGCGCCTGTTTATATCTACCTCGGTGGGCGGATTGGCTTTAGCATCAACAACAGCCCTATTTTGCCAGAGTTCCCACCACAAGCCCCTTCAGCCCGCAGTGAGTTCATTTTACTTGAGCCCAATAACGAGGTCGTGGTGCAAGAAATTGAAGACCTCGGGCTGTTTGTTCAGGGCATGGGTGCAGAATCTGGCATTGATTTTTCTGAATCAGAGATTATTTTTGGGTTACCAGTGAATGAATACTGGGTAACAGCAGCATATTCCAACCCGCACGACGGGTTAGAAGAACAATTTGACGGTACATACCTGATTCCACAGGCAGCATGGCGTGGTTTGACGATCAGCCGTGAGCGCCGCTTCATTGTGGTAGCAGACGCGGACGCTTGTCCGTAACAAGACATTTCAAAACAATAAAGGGAAACTACAGCATGAGGAACATTTGTGTTATCGGCGTTGGCTATGTTGGGTTGACCACCGCAGCCTGCTTTGCAGACCTGGGCAACCGCATTACCGCGCTGGACATTAGCGAAGAGCGCATCAAGAACCTGGAAAACGGGATTATGCCCATTTATGAACCCGGCATCAAAGAAATGGTTGAGCGCAACATCGAAGCCGGGCGTATCACCTTTACCACCTCGTATGAAGAAGGCTTGAAAGACGTCGAATTTGTCTTCATCTGCGTGGGCACCCCCTCCGGTGTCGATGGTGAGGCCGACCTGGGCTATGTTCGTAAGTCTGCGGAGACTATTGCCCAAAAAATGGACCATCCGCTGATTATTATCAACAAGTCAACGGTCCCCGTTGGGACAGGCGACTGGGTAGCCGACATCGTCCGCGAAAACCAACCTGAACCGATTGACTTCTCGGTCGTCAGTTGTCCGGAATTCCTGCGCGAAGGTTCTGCCATCAGCGACTTTATGAACCCCGACCGCACGGTTCTCGGCAGCACCAATCTTGAAGCCGCCGACCGTGTCGCCCAACTGCACCTGCCGTTGCGGGCTCCCATCGTTGTGACTGATCTGCGTACCGCCGAAATGATCAAATATGCCTCGAACGCTTTCCTGGCAACGAAAATCAGCTTTATCAACGAAATCTCACGGATTTGTGAGGCGCTTGGCGCAGATGTCAAAGAAGTGGCAACCGGCATGGGCTACGACAAGCGGATCGGCCCGCACTTTCTTGAAGCAGGTATCGGGTACGGTGGTTCGTGCTTCCCCAAAGACGTGCAAGCGCTGGCCCATATGGCCAACATTCACGGCAGCCACCCCGATTTGCTGCACGCCGTCATGGACATCAACGCTCACCAGCGTATTCATGTGATTCGTAAGCTCGAAGATATTTATGAATCGCTGCAAGGGAAGGTTGTTGGGTTAATGGGGCTGGCATTCAAACAAAACACTGATGACATGCGCGATGCGCCATCAATCACCGTTGCAGAATACATCAATGAGCATGGCGGTACTGTGCGGGGGTATGACCCGGCTGCCATGCCCAATGCCAAAGAGATTATGCCCTTCGTAGAGATGACAGGCGACCCATATGAACTTGCTGAAGGTACCGACGCGCTTATCATGCTGGCACCATGGAACGAGTTCAAGCAGCTTGACCTGGAACGCATCCGCAATTGTATGCGCGAACCTGTGATTATCGACGCTCGTAATATGTACGATCCGCAAGCTCTACGTGAAATGGGATTCCAATATCGTGGCGTTGGACGTGGCTACAAAAGCACCAGCCTCCCCAACGGTGAAGGTTACTACATTACTCCGGGTGGTAGCCGGGAATAGACTGTCTTCCGGGCAGTGAGATGTTTTTCGGCTCTACACAGACATTATCGGGGCGTACTGTGCTTGTGCGCCCCCTTTTGCCAACACTAGCACCAACACACCATCTGAAGCATTGACAACCAACCCAACCAACCACCAACCATGACCAATTCTCAGCATTTGCATTCAACATCCCGACCAGCCGGGTTAATTCGCTGTGGCGTTGACCTTATTGACGTCATGCGTGTTGAGCAAGCCATATCTCGACATGGCGAGCGTTTCTTTAACCGCTTTTTCACGACTGCCGAACGTGACTATTGCCAGGACCAGGCGCATCGCTTAGCGGCTCGCATCGCTGCTAAAGAAGCGGTTGCCAAAGTTTTTGGGACAGGGATCGGTGACGTGCAGTGGGTAGATATCGAAATTCTGGCAGATTCGCGAAAGCGTCCGGTATTGCATCTACATGGTAACGCGCAGGAACTCGCCGCCACGATGGGCTTACATAGCTGGGATGTCAGCTTGAGCCACACTCGAACGCAGGCTATCGCGTTTGCAGTTGCATTCCTTACCCCACCTGAGGATTAAGCATAAGTTGGAAGCTGTATCGAAAAAGTACTCCCTGTTTGGCTTTGGCTTTCGACCCAAATTTGACCATGCTGCGCTTCAATCGCTCGCTGGCAAAACGTCAGCCCTAAGACAACAGCACCACTTGCGCGGGACGCTTGCCCCTGGTAATAAGGGCTAAAGACATGCGGTAAGTCCTCACTATTGATCCCTTCACCAGAGTCAACAACATGTAGCAGAATATTATCTGCTTGTTGTTCGACCCGGATAATAACACCACCTTTGACGGTGTGCCGCAGCGCATTGCTCAATAGATTGGCCAGAACTCGTTGCAGAATATTGCGATCCGCATGGATGATTAATTCAGGCTGTTGCAGGTCAATGTCGAGCTTGATACGGCGCACATTGGCTAATGCTGAATACTGGCTACAAAGCCCAGACAAGAGCGGTTCTAATGCAAAATCGGCCATATTGACCGGAAACTGCCCTGACTCGAATTTATGAATATCAAGAATATTGTCGATCAAGATACTCATATCGGCATGGCTCCGCCGCGTTTCTTGCACAAATTCGAGCAAACGGTCGGTGTCCTGTTCTTCGCGGTTAAGTTCGCGTTCCATCAGGTCAATAAAGCCCATCAGCCCGGCCAACGGGTTTCGCAGATCATGTACGATCATGTTGAAAAGCTGCGTGTGCAGGGTTTGTGTGCGCGTCAGATCATCGTTGCGTTGTTGTAGCGTTTGGATGAGCTGATTTGCAATCATGGAAAAGCGCGTGTTTTGCAGGTTGTAGTCACGCTCTTGCGGTGAAAGTATCAGTGGCTCAATTGCGACCAGTTCAGACAATCGTTGCTGAAACATCTCGACGATTGGCGCGTTAAACGTCCATACGCCCCGAAACAAACGCTCTGCGGATGGCACATCAAAGCCACTCATATCGCGGGCAATCAACGCACTGAAGTAGTTTGGCGATTCCACTACCAGAAACCACTCGCCCATTAAGGCATGGTCTTCTGGCAAGGGGACGACATGCAAACCCGGTATAGGCGGAATAGGTACGTCTGGATAACCGAAAACCCAGACCGATTCTGCAACCTCGGCTAGTTGTCGGTAGCGTGGCAGAATGGGTAAGAGGAAGCTCAGTTTCTGGAAGCCAGCAAAAATGCGTGCCCCGCTTGTGCCGCATAAAACACCATTCTCAATTTCATGGCTGACTTTGATAAGGCTGGGGCGGCTCTGGGTAAATAGCGGCGCATGAACCGTCCGCGTTACTTGCTTGAATAGAGACAGGTTCGTCTCGAGCATGGGATGGGTTGTCACTAGATAGACCCCATTTCAAGGCTAGGTGTGTGGGCTGTTAGTTTTTCTAGCTTTATTATAAGGGGAATATGAGAGAAATAAAACCGACGCTTGCTACTATAACAATCTTCTTACGCATTAAATCGACGACAAATTTCGTCTAAACGTCATAATGGTTGCTGTTATATACCATGCTTGCCTTGCATCTGTTCAACTGAAAAACGCTGCGCAATCAGGAAGCTATCATCCATGACGAGGAGTTGAAACTGCACCGGGGGGGTGTCCTGTTCGGCGGCGACGATTGTCGTCTGCAAGTCATATCGTGCAAAAAGTTGCTGCACTCGTTCAGCCATTGGCGACGGCATTTCCCCGACCAGGCCATGTCCTGAAGACAGTAAGCGCTCCAAAGGCAACGCACGGTTGATGTCGTCAGCGAGGCTACGAAAGGGACCATAGTGTTTGCCATAAAGCTGATTTAGCTCGAGCATCAAGCTATCAACCGCCTCAACTTGCCCCCGAAAATAGACCTGTTGATAGGTGAAATTGTGGTTCCAGAGCAGCGCGTTGTCTTGATCAACATGCACTATCGTATTAAACAAGCCCAGGCTCAGGCGCTGTTCACGGACTCCGAGACACCGGACTGCATACACCACCTGTGGTGTAATGGCGTCTTTTTGCTCGTCATAGGCTGCAATTTGAACAAAAAGTTGTATCTCTTCAGGCGTGCCTCCCATCTGTGCTGCCAGCAAGATGCCGAGGTAGTGGTCACTTTGAAGCTGCTGCACCAGAGCTTGTAAAGATTGATCGGTATCATGCATCAGTTGTTTTTTATACCTCCGGGATAGATGTTTTGCTGCTGGTGGTGTTCTTGGCAGCCCGTCGCGAGTCTGTGGCACGCGCAACAAACACCAGCCCACCAATAATGGCCAGTGCCCATGCCAGCATCCGTACCAGCAATGCTGTGGACAACGCCGCGGCCGGTGAAACGTCTAGATAGGTACTCAAAAACGCGACGTAGGTTGCCTCGCGCAGTCCCAGTGCCCCGGGGGAAAGCGGAACAACTTCAACAGCGGCGGCCAGTGCAATTAGTGGAATAAATGCAAGATAGGGTGTGCTTTCCCCAAGCGAGAGCAGCACGATATATGACGCCGACAAAATTAACAGGTTCGCCACAGACGACAACAGCACCATGTTCAGCAGCATCTGGCCTTTGCCGAGGTGCCCTTGTAACGACTGGCTCAGGGTCGCGATTTTGCTACCGACGGTTTGCAAGCGCAGGGCTCCTAACAACCGCACTGTTGGCGCGACAAACCACCCTGTCCGCAGAATAATCAACGCTGTGATGCCCAGTACCGCAAGCGCGTGGATGATCCAATAAACTATGGTACCCGTCAGGTCATCTTCTGGTGCAATGATCATAATGATGCTGGCAGAGGCAACGATGGTAGTCATACCAATTGCCCGCTCAATCAGCACTGATGACACAGATGTCACAGCCCGCCCGGTATCCACACTGGTTTCAACCATACGCATTGCGTCACCACTGACTGACGACCCCGGCATAAATTGACTGAAAAAGATACCAACCAGGTAGGTACCCAGTAGTCTCTGGAACGCAATTTGCATCTGGCTTTCAAGCAGCACCAACCACCAGCGTAGTGTTTTGACAATGGTAGCCATAACATGGAGCGAAAACGCGATAAAGATCAGCAGCAAATCGACCTGCAAAAAGGTGTCAATCAGCGCGTCTTCTTCTGAAACGGCGTACACGACCAGCACCAACCCAATGATGCCCATGATGAGCCGGGCCCATTTCCAGATGCGTGAGAAGTTGCTCGTGTCGGAAGAAATACTCATATAAGGAACACCTTTTAAGCCAGATGATGACGTTTGTTCATGCGCTGCTGCGCGATGGCGTAGGCGTCCATGATACGGCGTGCAACGGCCTGCCATGAATATTCACGCACTGCTTTGTGCCGATTTTCCGCGCCACGTTGCTTAAGAAAGTCGGGCTGCAATAATGCGTCGTGCAGGGCGCGCGCCAGGTCAATAGGATCATGATATGTCGCATAGAGCCCCAGTTCTTGCAAGATTTCCAGGCTGGCGGGGCGTTCATAAGCCACAACGGGCAACCCCATCGCCATATAGAAATAGATTTTCGCATCGCCTTCTGTCATGGAAATCTTCGGCGCAATCGCCAGATCAGCCAGCGCCATGTAGCGTCCTGTCTCACGATAGGGCACTTTGCCTGTAAATGTCATGTAGGCGTCAACCCCTTTGCGCGCTGCTTCTGCCATGTAATGGTCTTCGTCTGGGAAACCAAGCACAAGGAAGTGCGCATCATGGTAGTCACGTTCATAGACCAGTACCCGCGCTGCTTCAATCATATCATCAATACCCTGATAGCCCTTCAGCAAGCCCATGTAAACGATAATCTGCTTACCCGGGGGCAGCCCAAGCGACTCACGGAGTTCGGGTTCTGGGGGGAAGCGTTCAGGTGAAAATTCATCGGTGTCAACGCCGTCAAGGATAGGCCACAGATGATCTTCGGTTAGTCCAAAGCGTTGATAAGCCTGCTGGCAAATTTCAGTAGAGGAAGTAACCACCACCGGCGACGCATTGAGGGTGCCTTTTTCTATTCGGCTTAAAGCCTGAAAGAATAGACCACCTTTGCCAGAATAGCCATGTTCTGCAATTTCGCCAGAAAAGCTGCCTTGCATGTCAAAAATGTACGGCAAGCCGCGCATTTTCCACAGCAGCCATGCTACCCATGCCGCGTCCCAACCATGGGCATGAACAATATCTGGCTTAACCTGATGTGTCACGCGCAACGCTTTGTAAAACAAGAGTATCGCCAGATAGAGCTTTTGATAAGAGGGGCCGGCGTCGGTTTTGGTATACCACGGAATATTGATGATACGATGAATGTCGAAGTCGGGAACATCTTCACCAATGTGGTAAGTCACCATTGTGACGCGGTTTCCCAGTTGTTGCAGGGCCCGTGCCTGTTCGTAGATATGTACATGGCCGCCGCGATCGACAAAAAACGGTGTGGCAGCAATGCTCAAGATATGGTGCTGAACTGACGACACAGGGGTTTCCTTCGGGTTGCTTAACGGGTACGGAATTTTCCAGCATAGAACGCCGCTTATTTTACGAAGAGCCCCCTGCCCCATACAAGAGACAACTTGCCGCGCCACAGCTAAAGCTATTCGGCAGCGACAATCACCACCAATTCTTTGTTTTGCTCGACGTTCTCGCCAGCCTTCACGCTGACCTTCGCCACAACGCCATCTGCGGCTGCTTTAAGTTCGTTCTGCATTTTCATCGACTCAAGGATCACCACTGTTTGCCCGGCAGCAACAGCATCGCCTTCACTGACCACAACATCGACAATGAGCCCGGGCATCGGGGAGCGGATGGCATTGTCACCACCAGCACGCAACCCACCCCCAGCGGCAGCCAGGCGACGGGCGCGTTCGTCTTCAACAATCACCTCATAGAGTGTGCCCTGAATCAGTACCTGATATTTACCATCCCGTTCTTCGACAATCACTTCATAGGACTGATTGTCGATAATGAGCGAATAAACCCCATACGACTCGCCATAATGAAAGTCAATGGTGCGCGTTTCGCCGTTGACGGTTATTTCATTTTCGCGGTTCATCTCAATATCAAAAGATTGCCCGTCTGCTTCGGTTATATATTTCATTTTTGATCCTTGCGTGTTTGTATTTCACCAGTCGCCGCATATGATTGATGTATCATTATAGCGTGTGGAGCAAAAAAAGGGCACATGCGTTGCCATAGCAACATGCCCTTTGTGATTTGGCGATGTCCTGAGCCCGGCAGAATACAGGTTTATGACATCTGACTATTCGGCCGCTTCAGTATCCTCTTCGACAACTTCAACGCAAGTGATGGACTCGCTGACCTCAAGCGTGGGGATTTCTAGCGTAAATTCACCATTCCGCCGCTCAATAGTGGTGCGGGTACCAGCCTCTAGTTGGAGTTCTTCATCATCAGGCACTTCGCCTTCCCGTGACACAGTGAATGCCGCCGGGGTATCCATATTTGCACCTGTATTGGTCACATTGAACAGCACCTGCAATGACTCTTGATTGCACGTTGCCTCAACGCTGATTTCGGGCGCAGGTGTTTCAACTTCGAAAGCATCACCAATGTCGTCGTAGGTAATTGTGGTTGTTGTCTCTTGGTCGAGGTTGAGAGAAACACCATCCGTCGCATTGGGAGCGTTTTCGTTGGCTCCTGTACCATCACTGAACGCGACGTCAATCGCAACCTGTGTCTGAACAATCGCAAGGCTGGGGCCGGCTTCTTCGTCAATACCGAGCGTAATGTTCTGGATGAGGGTTGTACCTTCAAACATTTCTTGTAACATCTGTTCGGTGTTGCCAACCAGAGCGTCACTTTCGACTAAAGCAATCAACCCCAGCGACTCTAGATAATCTACGGGGTTCAGCGTTACTTCAAAGGCACGTTGGTTGTCATCGTCGGTGGCGCGTTCGCTGATAGACTCTACCATGTCTGGCGTCCAGGTGATCCCTGTTGACAGGTTGAGCATTGCACCGAGGTTAAGAGCTTCGAAGAAATCAATTTCATTGCTCTGCGCGTTCAAATATTGCAGGTCTTCGGCAAGCTGCTCTGGATTAGCCGTCAGGTTAACCCAGCCTGTGATGAAATTGGCACTGGCATCGTCAGCGTCACCACCAATAATCTCGCTGATGGCGTTTTCGTTGATGACACCAGAAATGTCAGTGATGCGTACAAACACCATTTGACCCTCAACCAGCCGCATTTCATACGACACCACAAGATTGGCATCAGTCCGGATGACTTCGTTCACCCGGCGCGAGTCTGTTTGCATAATTTCAGCATCCAGGGCAACCGGGGCCCCGTTTTCATTCACCTGTACAGCAGCATCGTCTACCACAAGCTGGGTTTCACGGGCTAATTCACTTTGCCGCAACCCAACCCCACTGGTGATCAACTGCGTCTGGTTTTGTGTCGCGCTATACGAGAAGTATTCGGCTGCATATAAGTTCGCATTGGCCTGTTGAATCAGTTCAATAAACGCGGTGGCAGCGTCTTCGGGGTTGTCGCCACCATCTTGCGCCCGGGCAGGCGTCACCAGTAGCCCAAGCAGCAAGGCGGACACCGCCATCAAAAACAGTCGTTTGGTCATAAGGTCTCCTCAAAGAAGGTTTAGAAACATGTCTACAATTTTGTGTCATTATGTCGCAATGCGCAGGCTAATGACATAGCACTGTACACAAGATTTTCGGAAAGTTCAAACCCGACTTCCTCACTTCATCTACCCCCGGGTGACCGCATCGGCTCGAAAATGTGTATCTTTTGCTATACTGATAAGAAAATTCGCAAAGTGGCGGTAGACACATCATGATTCGATTCACACGCTACCTACAACTCTATACCCTACACCAGATCGAACGTAGCCCCTACGGTCGTCGTGAAATTTTGCATATTCGGCTTTCTGTGGTACATCATGCCCTGCGACAGCTTCCACAGGGCTTAAACGAGCAATGGCGCGCCGACCCGCAAGCCGGGATTGAGCAGGCACGTGAACTCATCGCACCGCGTCTGGCACAGGTTCTGGAAGATGACACAATCCAGCAGCAACTACTGGCCCCGCGCAACTGGCAACCCTACCACACCCTGCGGGGACAACACGCCCTGCCCGCACTCCCGCCGCCGCCCACTTTAACGCCAAATACCTCCACCTTGAGCGTCTTTGACCGTCGTCTGCAACAAGCGGAGCGCGTGCTGAGATTCACCAAAACAGCGCTCGAGGTTGCCAATGCGGGGCTGGTTCTCTGGAAAAGCTGGCGAGCGTTGCGTGATGACCAAAAACTGGTGATTGATGCCCTACACAGCACGATTCATGGACAAGAGCAAGCGCTGCAAAACGCCTCGCAGAGTGATTTTGTGCGTGGCTACTTGAATGCCCATCAACACGACCCCGTCTACCCTGCGATTTTTGATGAGGACGACACAGACTAATGGCAGAATATCCTTATTACGACGAAGACCCACGCCGCAACGCCAAACGGCAGCGTCGTCGTCGCTATGAAGAGGATGCCTGGGGCCAGGCTGAATACGCTGACTATGCCGACGGCGACTTTGCCGCTGCTGAAGATTATGCCGCTGGGATGGTCGATGAGGTCCAAAATCGGCGTTACTACAACCCCGACCGGCACGACGACTTTGCCGGCAGTTATGAGATTAACGACGATGGCTATACTGTCCCTACCCGGGGACCAAACAACTCCTGGCGTTCTGCACACTTCGGGCAATCCTCTGAAGGTCTTGAACGTGCTACAGATTTGCTGGCC
Organism: Anaerolineae bacterium; assembly: GCA_034437655.1. Lineage (GTDB taxonomy): Bacteria > Chloroflexota > Anaerolineae > Aggregatilineales > J027 > J027. The sequence continues at coordinate 37,274 of DAOTTU010000128.1, read as the reverse complement.
CGTTTGAACGAACGCAACAGTATTCGTGGACGTGCGCGACCGACCTCGCCTGCACCGCCCGGGCTACCCGCTGCAACGCCGCCTGCACGCCAACCACACCCGCAAGCACCAGCGACTCATAACCTATCACTCAACATCAGTTTTATTGTGATGATTGTAGTAACGATGGCCATGTTCGGGTGTGCAATCCTCGGGCTGTATGCAGTTTTCGGTTAGCAAACTTGTAGCATTAGATCAATTTTGGTAGATGTATTCTGGGGGGAGATCACAGCGCATCATGAATAATACCCATTTTCGCAAGATTGTTGGTGACATCGCATCACGTAAAGTGCGCACCTTATTGGTCGCAAGCAGCATTTTTATCGGCGTGATGGGTGTTATTGCGCTGTTGACCATGCGCGACCTCATCATCACTCAGCTTGAGTCTGATGTGCAACTCGATGAACTGGCCATGATTGAGGTCGATGTTACGTTGAGTAGCAGTGCCGCCGTAGACAACATCGCCATACTGGAACTGTTGAATCAGGCTCCAGATACACCGCGCTTGCCCGCGCTGGAGGGAATCGAACGGGTCGAGGCGCTTGGGCTTTATAATGTGGACTATCGGCATCCTGACAGTGATACGCCACGCGGTGGGCAAATCCGTGCTTATCCTGGCGCGTTACAAGATGCTCAGATTGAACCAATGCGCCTTGTAGAAGGAGAATGGCCGGTTGCCGGGCAAAATGAACTGGCCCTGGAAACGCGCCTTGCTGATGCGGCTGGCTTTGCAGTCGGTGACGAGATTGTGCTAACACCAGGAAGCGTTGAACGCACGTTCACGGTCAGTGGGCTCGTCTTCCACCCCTATTCGTACAAACGCCCCAGCAGCGACGGCTCCATTACCCCCGGCCCGGAAGATGGTATTTATATGCTATTCGCTGACCTTGAAAATGCTTTTGGACGAGATGCCTATACCCGTTTTCTGGTGCGCTATGAAACCTTTGCGCTAGCCGAAGCACACTTCGAAGGCTTTCAGTCCGTAATCCGCGAAGAAACCGCCTATCTGCCAAAATTCCCCATTCTTGAAGACCCGCAGGACAACGGACAGATTTTTAACGTAGAAACTTTCGGGAACGTCTTGAGCCTGTTGGCGGTCATTGCGATGGTCGTGTCTGGTTTTCTGGTGGTTAATGTCGTCAATACGATCGTGGTGGAGCAAAAACGCCAGATTGGGGTGATGAAGTCTCTCGGGGCCACGCGAACAGACAATGTGTTGATGTATGGTGGTATTGCCTTCGGCTATGGGCTCATCGGTACCCTGTTGGCAATTATTCCGGGGATTATCGTTGGGTATGCGGCCGCACAATCCCTCGCGCCCCAACTTGATGTGTTGATTGAGGGCTTTGCCTGGTCTCCTGAATCGGTGCTGGTCGGCGTTTTGCTGGGGCTTAGTGTGCCGGTTGGCGCAGCGCTGATTCCAGTGTGGATGGGCACCCGCGTCACCATTCTTGAAGCCGTTACTGATCTGGGCATTGATGCCAATTATGGCGAGGGGCCAGTTGCGCAGGGTATTCGGCGCTTGAGCTTACCGATTGTTTTTAAGCAAGCACTGAGCAACGTTGTCCAGAAAAAGGGGCGGTTGTTGCTGACGGGTTTAACGCTCATGTCGGCCATTGGCGCGTCGATGGGGATCATCGCTAACGGCCGGTCGCTGAATCAAAGCGTCAACGATATTTTTGATCGGTTAGATTATGAGATCACGGTGCTACCTGTTGATATTCAGCAAATTGATGAGACCCGCGCCGTGTTGACGGGGCTGAACAACGTTGAAAGTGTGAGTTCGGGCGTCATCGTGACCGTACAGGTGCAAGCTGATTATTCGAACTTTGCCACGCGCAATAATCAGGTGGTGTCATTCGGCAATGATCCGGCTGAAGCGCCCTATATTTTTGCACTCAATGAGGGTAGTGGCTGGGCCAATGACCCACAACGCGACGGTGTTGTGATTGCAGCACCTATGGCCAATCAAATTGGGCTTGGCGTTGGTGATGAAATTGAGTTCGTCGTGAGCGGGCAAACCATCCGCCGTGAGATTATCGGCATTGAAAGCACTGCCTTTGACGCCATCTGGGCCCGCTGGGATGATCTGGCACAGGTGGGCGGCTTTTCTACCGATGGGCCGCAACCCAACACCTACAGTGTCCCCGTGAGCGTGGCAGAGGTGGGTGGTTTTGCGGGCGCAGTCGGGATTGGTGGTAACGGCGCGGCCGTGTTGTATGGGCAAGCGTTGCCATCTGACGCTGTATTGATTACAGAAGCGTTGGCCACGGCTGGTGATGTCGCAGTGGGTGATGATGTTGTGGTGACTGTGCAGGGTGAGCCAGTGACCCGCACTGTGGCTGGCATTGTCGCGCAGCAGGACTTTGAAGCGCTGCTGGCGCAACAGGGTGGACAGGCACTCTCAGTGCAAAATATCGTATTTTTCGACTTCAGCGACCTCATTGCACTCACCGGGGCAGCACTGGGACAGACGCCATCGCCAAACGCCTTCTACGTTGAAATCACCGCTTCAGACGCGGATGTCGAAACCGTTGATGCTGCCATTGACGAGATTGATACTGCACTCAACAACGCTGGTATCAACGCCGAAACCCAGAACCAGATTGAACGCTTTACCGATGTCACCAATCTTATTTCGCAATACACCGCTATTTTGACGCTGGCCGCCATCCTCATTACAGCCGTTGGCGCAGTTGGGCTTTTGACCACCCTGACCATTACCGTCTTTGAGCGGCAAAAAGAAATCGGTGTCATGCGCTCTGTTGGGGCCGGGTCATATACCATTGCTACACAATTTTTGATCGAAGGCCTGATTATCGGGACGGTGGCATGGGTGGGTGGTATCCCCATCAGCTATCTGTTAGCGGTGCAAATTCAGGCCGCGTTCCAGCTTGATACGGTGGATTTCAACTATCCAATCGAGGTGTTGTTTCTGGGGCTAGCGGGGATGGTGTTGATTACAACGGTGGCTAGCCTGGGCCCATCGTTGGGGGCTGCACGCCGAACCGTGTCAAACATTTTGCGCTATCAGTGAGGAGAACCGTATATCACCGGGTGTGTTTTCTCTCCGGGACACAAACATTCGGCCCCGGAGAAACAACATGGGCCAGGAGTCAATACGGCACAAGCAACGCCTAAACGCTGTCCATGTTTTCGATGATCTTCGAGGCAAATTCGCTGGTCGGAACCTGCGTAGCGTCTTCCATCTGGCGGGCAAAGTCGTAGGTAACCACCTTCTGTGCGATGGTGGCTTCATAGGCTTTGGTGACCAATTCGGCGGCATCCCACCAGCCGATGTGTTCCAGCATCATCACGCCACTGAACATCAACGAGCCGGGGTTAACCTTGTCTTGATTGGTGTACTTGGGCGCGGTACCGTGCGTGGCTTCGAAAAGTGCAATTGCGTCACCGACGTTAGCCCCCGGGGCAATCCCCACACCACCGACTTCAGCGGCCAGTGCATCGGAGAGATAGTCACCATTGAGGTTCATCGTCGCAATCACTTCATGTTCGGTGGGACGCAGCAGCATCTTCTGGAACATGATGTCTGCGATTACGTCTTGAATCATAATCATGCCGTCGGGCACGTCGCCACCGTATTTTTCGGCGGCTTCTTCCCAGCTAATGACCTTGTCGCCAAATTCTTCTTTAGCCAGCTCATAACCCCATTTGCGGAACGCGCCTTCTGTGAATTTCTGGATATTGCCTTTATGCACCAGTGTCACTGTGTTGCGACCACGCTCAATGGCATATTCAATCGCTTTGCGGATGAGTCGTTTGGAGCCGAACGCGCTAATGGGTTTGATGCCAAGGCCAGAATCTTCGAAGAATTTAGTTTGGCCCATTTCTTCGCGCAGGAATTTTTCGAGTTTCTGGGCTTCGGGAGTGCCAGATTCAAATTCAATACCGGCGTACACGTCTTCAGTGTTCTCACGGAAGATGACAACATCCACTTCATGCGGGCGTTTGAGCGGGCTGGGCACGCCTTCGTACCAGCGTACAGGGCGAATACAGGCGTAGAGGTCGAGTACCTGGCGCAACGTCACGTTCAGGCTACGGAAACCGCCACCGACGGGCGTTGTCAGCGGGCCCTTAATCCCGATGAGGTATTCGCGCAGGGCGTCGAACGTTTCCTCGGGCATGTAGTCACCGTCATAGATGCCGGCCGCTTTTTCCCCGGCATAGACCTCCATCCACGCGATACGCTTTTTGCCGCCGTAGGCTTTTTCCACAGCCGCGTCCCAGATGCGCTTCGACGCCGTCATAATGTCGTAGCCGATGCCATCCCCCTCGATAAACATCAGAATCGGATTGTCGGGTACCTGTAGATTCCCGTTGCTATCAACTGTTACCTTTTCTCCGTCTCCAGGTACCGTGATGTGCTGATATGCCATTGATGTTTTGTCCTACCTTACATGCTATGTGTAAATATTGAAGTTTTGAATGATGTACAATGTCGCGCCGCATTATACCATATCGTCTGATAAATGCTGTGCGAACCATTCCAGTACACGCGCTCGATAGCGCTCCGGGTCATAAGTGAAGGCCTCGCGATGGTCGCAGCCGGGTACAACCCAGAGCAGTGCGTTTGCAGCCAAATTATGGCGTAAGCGATAGAGGTCTGCCATTGAAATCAGGTGATCTTGGGCACCATGCACATATAGTACAGGGACGTCTACCACCTGCGCGGCCCACGTAACACCATCGACCGTCCACATCGGCGTTCTGGTGCGTTGCCCGGCCAGCCACACCACCACCTGTGCAAACACCGTCGCCACCAGACGCGGCACATGGACTTTCAGTAACCATTGCGCGAGTGTGGATGCGAGCGAACCCGTTACGCCATCACAAACCGCCACCTGAATGCGCTGGTCGGTACGTGCCACGTTGAGTGTTACCAGCGCCCCCATGCTGAAGCCAATTACACCAACCGACTGCACACCGTATGCCGTTTCGAGATAATCTAATGCCCCGCGTAGATCATTCGCTTCCGCCAACCCAAAGGTGACATGTCGCCCTGCTGAACGTCCATGCGCTCGGTAATCGAACATCAGCACATTGTAGCCGGCCGCGTGCAAAAATAGTGCCGTTGGCAAATCCCCGTTCATACTGCCATTTTGCCCGGCACATTGCACAATTGTCGGGGTTCGCGCTCCACCTCTGGCTGGAATCCACCACCCACGCAACAAAACCCCATCCCGCGCTCGGAATTGTACGTCGTCGTAGGGCATGCCAAAGGCGACCGGTGAACCAGGGGTGTCAGGAGGGCGGCGTCTGGTCAGCAGATATGCACCAATGAACGGTAAACCCATAAAAACAAGCGCCAGCAGATAGGCCCACATCAGTTGATTATTCCGTCTCGATGCGAATGGTGCGGATACGGTCACCCGGTTCAGGGTTGGGAAAGGCGATCGGGTCACCGGGGTTGCGTGGTGTCAGTTCCTCTAACACATCCAGCCCGTCTACAACTTCGCCAAAGATGGTATATTGACCATCCCATTCTGTGTCGCGTTCGGGGAGCGCGTCGTAGGTGATGAAAAACTGGCTACCGTTGCGTTCCAGCTCACCGGGCGGATGCGACAACGCCACCAGGCCGGCACGGTCAAAAACAAAGCCATTATCATGCTCCCCAGGGATGAAATAGCCGGGATTGCCGCGCCCTGTGCCACTTGGATCACCGGCCTGTGCATAAAAACCGGGAATCACCAGATGAAAAGTTGTCTCGTCATACCAGCCCTGTTCAACCAGAAAGACGAAGTTATTCACCGCAAAGGGTGAGTCATCCTCATAGAGGTCAATACGAATGTCGCCTTTTTCCGTCTCAATTACGGCTTGATAGTCCAGCGTGCGGTCGATGGTCAGCGGCGGAGATTGCTCGAAATGTTCACGGGCCAACAAGGCCAGCTCAATGGCACCCCGTAGCCCAAAGAGGTCGTCGCGGTCGTTGAGCGGTTCGCCGTTGATGAGCAGCGTGGGAATGCCGACAATACCAAGCGCATCGGCCTGTTCTTGATAGGCTTCAACCAACGGTGCATAGACTTCCTCGGCCAGCGCAGTGTTGAAAGCGCCTATGTCCAATCCGGCGACTTCAGCGTATTCGCTCAAAGCAGGGCGGAACTCCTCTTCTGGCAAGTTTACCCATTCAGCCAGTGTGGTGAACAGGACCGCGTGCATATCCCAGAACCGGCCCTGTGCTGCGGCGGCTTCGCTGGCTTGCAATGTCAACGCGGCTTTGTCGTTAGTGGTGGTGTCGGGCAGGTGTCGCCAGATAATGCGCAGGTCGTTTGGATATTCGCCGCGCAAGATTTCGAGGTCGCGTGCGTAGCGGGCACAACGCCCACACTGAAAATCACCGTACATAATCACCGTGACGAAAGCATCTTCCGGGCCGAGTACGTAGTCGCGGGGTTCAATCGTCGCGTCTACAGGATTCGATACCTCGACGGGAGCCGGCTCAGTCGATTGTTGGATGTCGGCCGGTTCGCCGTTGTCGTCGTCGCCACCACAGGCCGCTATCATCAGCACGACCAGCATCAGAAGCCAGAATTTTCGTGTCATTGTTCCATCACCTGTTGATAGACTTCAAGTGTTTGTTGGGCGGTTTTGCGCCATGAAAAGTTCGTCACCTGTCCGCGTCCGGCGTTGGCAAGGTGGGCGTGGAGGTCGTCTTGCACGGTGACCGCGAGAATAGCCGCCCCCATTGTCCGGGCGTCGGTGGGGTCAACGAGATAGGCTGCCTCTCCCGCTACTTCAGGGATGGACGACTGGTTGCCAGCGATAACAGGGGTACCACATGCCATCGCTTCTAGCACAGGCAACCCGAAGCCCTCATACACACTCGGAAACACAACCACTTTCGCCAGCCGATACAGCGCGGGCTTGTCTGCTTCATCGACTTCACCCAACCAGATGAGGTAACGCTCCACGTCAAGTTCCTGTGCATACGCTTGCATATCGGGAAATAAAGGCGGCTTCCATTCTTGCGGTTGACGACCGGCTAGCACCAGCGGCGTTTGCTCGCTTAAACTTGGCCCGGCATATGTCCAGGCGAGCAGCAGTGTATTGACATTCTTGCGGCGGTCGAATCCACCCAAATACAGCACAAATTCATCGGGGAGGTCGTATTTCTGGCGCACAGCTTCGTCATGTTCCGCACCTATTTGGGGGTGGAAACGGTCATCGACACCCAGATACGTCACGGTGATGCGTTCCGGCGAGATGTTGAGCTGTTCGGTAATGTCTTGCTTGCTGGCTTCCGACAGGGTAAGCACATGCGCTGCCCCTTCCGCCCCTGTCGAAACCAGACTGGTATATAACGCTGCCAATGCGCCGCCGCGATAGTCTGGCAACACAAGCGGAATAATGTCCAGCACAGAGGTCACAAGCCGGGCCGGTTTGCTGCTCAAGGGTGGCCCCCAATACGGCACATGTGCAATATCGGCGTTGAGTTTACGCACCGCTGCCGGAAAGCTCCGTTGTTCAAACCACAGCTTGCCCCAGTTTCCGCCGCTAAATGCCGATGCAGTCACAACTTCAACGCCATCTGGGACATCTTCTGGTGGTGCGGCATGTTTGGGGATGACCAGCGTGAGTTGTGGTGTTGCATTGAGTTTGCCGATTGCTCTCACCAGATTCCGCACATACTGCCCGCTACCCGTCCACGGTTGATTCCAGAACCAGCCATTGATTGCTACATGCATTGCGTTGTTGTTACTCCAAAATTCGTATCGTCGCTGTAAAGATCATCTCGCCGTTGTCATCAGGATAGTTGAAAATCGCGTTGACCATGCGTTGCCCGTCGAACACCCCCACATCAACTGCATACGGACGGCTACTGTCAGGTGGCACCGGGATTTCCATCTCCTGCACCATCCAGTCACCAGCCCGCCATTGTTGCAGCGGTGCAGGTTCGCCATCTATGATTGCGACTCGCTCACCGTCACCGTTGAACACATGCACAAACGGTACAAACGCCCACCCAAAACGCTCCGGCGGCAAAGCATCCACCCGCCAGTAGGTACGCAGCGCAGACGTTTCACCCGCCCGCAGTGGCGCTAACAGATGCCAGCCGACGAACCGCACACCGATATCTGAGGGTATATCAGCCGCCTGTCCTGGTGAAAAGTCCTGCTGAGCATACCAGATTGCAGCGCGAGTGCCATCTGCAAAGGTCAGCGGAATGGTGGCCGGGCGGCCATGCAGCGGCGGTTCCAGCACGCGGTCAGGGGCATGAAAAGTCATGTACACCCCCCCCTCGGGCGGAATCAGTAAGATATCTTGAGGATTGTCGAGCTGCACAACCGGGAAAATATCAGCGGCAAAGGTCATCGGGGCCCAGGTATCCATCGGCGTGTAGACGGTCATGCCGGGCTCGTAAATGTCCGCAATGTCATGACCAAGCGCAATCGATTCACGTAACGGCAACGTGTATGGGCGGTGTTCACCGGGGTTGGCGGCGGTTTCTTGCGCAAAACGAAGGGTATTCAAGCCATTCAGCGCCCCTGTAAACAGCAGCGCCCCAACCACCACGTTACGCCCTGCCTGCCACGTCAACAACGGCACCAGTCCCCACGCCGCCAGCGCATGGCCGGCCGGCACAGTAAAAATCAAATAGAAGGGATGCACCACCCGCGAGACGTAACTCATTGCCGCAATGGGTAGCAGGAACCACACCAACAAGATCAGCGCGGTGTCGCGATGTGTTTTGCGCTGCACGAGTTGTTGCACCGCCCGCCCAATGCCAAGCACCAGCAACAGCGTCCAAACCCAGTGCAGGCCAGTTGTTAGGTCATTGCGCAGCGTTGCGTCATCTGCGGGGGCATCTGTGCCACGTGCCGCCGGATACTCCCAGCCTGTGACCAGCCGTAAAGCATGGGTCAACGCCTCATCTGAGAGTTGTGAATCGCCCTCGCCAAAAAAATCCTCAGCTTTAGCGCGTGTATCTTCCCACTGATTGAGCAACCCCACGCCGTACAACCCCGCAAACAGCGCAAAGATTCCTACACCAGCGGCCAGCGTTTGCAACGGAATCCGTCGCCAGAACAGCAACACCAGCAGTCCAACGGGCGCGACGATCAAATACGAGAGTAAATAGGTGTTGGCAAAAATGGCACTGGCAGTGGCCGCAATTAGCAGGCGGCGTTCAGGTTGGGTGGTTTTGCCAGCCAGCACAGGTGCCAGCGCCCAGAAGATCAGACATACGAAAAACGGCAACAGGCTTTGCACCCACGTCGTGCGGCTATATTCCACCAGCCACGGGTTGACGGCAAATAGTGCTGTTGCAACCAGGGCCACGCGCACATCCAACAGCGTTTTCAATGCTCGAAAGCCAAGCCACAGCGCAAAGCTATTCAGTGTGATGGTGACGACATAAGCGACGAGTGGTGTGCGGGCAAAAGCTAGAAACGGCGCGAAGATATACCCCGTCAGCGTTGGGTTGGCAAACAGCACTGAGGTTCCTTGCCCCGCCAGCGGAAATTCGCCCCGCTCAATCGTCATCAAACCCTGCCAGATGGGGTACATTTGATCGACGTTGAACTCAATGTCCCCAATAGACTGAAAGCGCAGCCACCCACCGACAATAAGAATCAGCCATAGCAGGGTGCGGTCCCATCCCCAGGGGCGGTCGGTGTAACGCTGTCGATGTGTGCGGGGTGTGGTCATGGGGGGCGCTACTGGTCGTGGTCCTCTAACATCTCAAGCCATTCGATGTCAGCTTCGGCGAGCGCTTTTTCATCCAGGCGCACAAACGGCTGGCGACGATCCCAGTAGTACCAGTTCGGTTGGCGGTTGACCATTGCACCGAGGTTGTCCATCGAGAGGAGGTAGGCTTCTTTCTTATGGTCAAAGGTAAAAGTGCCGCCACGCTCATACATAATGATGATCGGTTTGTAAGGGTCGGGCAGGCCCTGCAACTTCTCAGCAGGTTCGGTGTAGCGCACCACCGCCCAGTGCAGCGCATATTCCAGCGTGCGGATGAAAGCGGGCCATGTTTTGCCCAACAGATGGTCTTTCAGTTGTTTGACCATATCCAGTGGCGCACCTTCATTCGGATTCACAAGTTGCGACAGGTCGCCTGTCTGAAAGATACGACTGCGATCAGATTTCGTGGTGTTGACCACCATCCGCCGCAGGTGTTCTTGCAACAACAGTGCGTGAGAGCCTTCGTGTTCAATATCATATTCCCAATCGACCATTAGAATACGGTCGAGGAGTTGTTCAGCGGCGCGCGTTTTGCTCATCATAGTAACTTTCGTCTAAAAATTTGCATTCTGGTGCCAGGCCCAGGCCGAGGCAATGATGTCTTTTAACGCCGGGGTGCGCGGCCGCCAGCCAAGATCGTTATTGACTGCTTCCGCACTGGCGACCAGTGTTGGCGCATCACCGGGGCGGCGTTCGACCTCATCAGCGGGGATGGGGTGGCCGGTCACCTCACGGGCAATGTCAATCACCTGCCGGACACTGTAACCCATTCCATTACCCAGATTATAGGTCATTGACTGGCGGTCGTCGGCTGCTTCCAATGCCAGCACATGCGCAGAGGCCAGGTCTTCGATATGGATATAGTCACGCACACATGTCCCGTCCTGCGTTGGATAGTCTGCGCCAAAAATTTTCATGCGTTCACGCTGGCCGAGGGCAACCTGCAAGGTCAACGGGATAAGGTGTGTTTCGGGGGTGTGGGCTTCGCCGCGTGCGGCTGTCCCATCGGCGTTGAGCATGGCACCGCAGGCGTTGAAATAGCGCAAAATGGCGTATTTCAGCCCTGTTTGCCGATGATACCAGCGGATCATGTTCTCAATCATGAGTTTGGTTTCGCCATAGACGTTGCTGGGGCCGAGAGGATCGTCTTCTTCGAGAGGGCCATTTTTGCTGGCATAGACCGCCGCCGTCGAGGAAAAGACCAGCCGTTGCACGTGGTGACGGTGCATTGCATCCAGCAAAATATGCGAGTTCACAACGTTATTGTGGAAATATTTACCCGGCTGTTGCATAGACTCGCCGGCTTCAATAAAGGCGGCAAAATGCGCCACCGCATCAATGTTCAATGTCTGAAAAAGTACATCCAACGCGGCGCGGTCGCCAACATCCGCCTGTACAAAAGCTGCACCCTCTGGAATCGCTTTACGATGACCGCGTATTAAATTGTCGAGTACGGTTACCCGGTGCCCGGCCCGCAAAAAGTGTGCGGCTGTGGCTGAACCCACATAACCAGCCCCACCAACGACTAGAATATGCATCTCATACCCCTCAATCAGTTGCGAAGATAGTCAATAATTACACGTTGCATGTGTGCATATGCCGCCGCTTCTTTGCCTTCAGCTTCGGCTTGTGGAAAATGTGCCCATAACTCGTCCTGCATCCGCTGTGGTTGGTTGAGCATGTCCACCAGGTCATCATAGCCGCTGTAGATGGTGCGTGCCAGAATAGGCAGTGTCTCGGGTATGCCTGTCGGCACAAGCTGTGTCACAATGCGGTCGCGCCAGGCAACAAGGGCATAGTCTGGCAGAAAAGGGAGCCAGCCGTTGGGCTCTGCACCAGATAAGATGGCGTGATAGTCATTCGGCAACAAGGCATAATCACGTTGATCCATCAGCGCAATGAGTGTCGTAAACGCAAAATGGCGACGTCTGCGGTCATCCCAGCGCCCAATCGCAAAACGATGCACAACTTCCACTGCCCAAACCTCGTCCATTGCCAGATGCCCAAGATAGCCAGCCACAAATGCAGCGTGCGCCCCGGTTCCGAGTTGGTCAAACTGAAGTTCGGGGTAGTTCCCCAACAACACGGCTTCAGCGGGTGGCTCTACTTGCGGCCCATAATCGAAAAAATGGGTCGTAACGCGGTTAACATTGAAGGCGTCCACCATGTGATGCGCGTCTGGGGCGATGCTCCCCAATAGAAACGCGGCCCAGTGCTGTCTCAGCAAATCCTCAGCCGGACGCGGTAAACTGTGTTCATCAAGTAATTGTTGCGCTCTGGCGAGATGTGTAAATGGCGTTGGCATAATGCCTGCTATTCTACCCGAGAAATTAGGGGCGTTAACCCCAATTTTTTGGCGTAGAATGATAGTAGGACAATTCTCATCAGTTTACGAAGTAGAAAGACCACATTCATGCGTCGCTTATTCATCCTGGGATGGATTGTGCTTGGCATCCTGGTGCAGTTTATACCACGCCCAGCACAGGCTTCAGACGAGTATATCATGGTCGTGCAGGCTGACGCGGCTGTTGTCCCTGTGCTGGAAGACTATCTGGACCGCGCATTGACACAAGCCGAAGAAGAAAACGCTGCGCTGGTTATCGTTGAATTGGACACCCCCGGCGGCAGTGTGGCCGTGATGAATGACATTATCGAGCGCATTCGGGGTGCTGATGTGCCTGTGGCAGTCTATGTCGCACCGACTGGGTCAATGGCTGCTTCTGCCGGGGCATTAATTACACTGGCCGGGCATGTTTCGGTGATGGCACCGAATACCGTCATCGGTGCGTCGAGCCCTATTATGGGTGATGGCAGTGATTTGAACGAAACCGCCGAACAAAAAGCGGAAGAAATTCTGACAGCGACCATGCGCGGCCTCGTTGAGAATCGCCCTGAAGAAGCGCAACAGGTCGCGGAAGAAATGATTACCGATGCACGCGCCGTCAGTGCTTCTGAAGCCCTGGAGATTGGCTTGATTGACTACATCGTTAGTGATCGCGAAGAACTGGTGTCTGTGCTGGAAGGGCGCACTGTCACCCTTGATACGGGTGAAGAAATCACCCTATCTGGTTTGGGTGAGCTTGGCTTCCTCAACGTGGAAATGACCTTCATTGAGCAACTCTTGCTGATTCTGACCGACCCGGCGATTGTCTTTCTGTTGCTGAGTACAGGTGTGCTGTTGGTCATCATTGAGCTACGCGCCCCCGGTGGTTGGGTAGCAGGTACGCTCGGGGCGACGTCAATCGCGCTTTCCCTGTACGGTATCGGGGTATTGCCAGTGAACTTGCTCGGGTTCGTATTCTTTGGGATTGCAATTGTCTTGTTCTTGATGGAGATTGCGATTCCAGAGACTTTCGGCGCATTGACGGCCGTTGCAGCGGTGTCACTGGCCGCTGGTGGCCTGATCATGTTCAATAACGAAGAAATCGACCAGTTCGGCGGGGTGCCGTGGTATCTCATTATCGGGCAAAGCGTAGCCGTAGGTGTGCTGGGGCTACTATTCTTTGCTTACATCATGCGCACGCTACAGGGTGGTAGCATGACGGGCGAAACGGGTATGCTTGGTATGCTCGGTGAAGTACGGATTCCGCTGGAGCCACAGGGCATGGTCTTTGTGAATGGGGAACGCTGGAAAGCGCAGGCTCAAGGGAGCGGCCGTATCGACGTTGGCGAAACAGTGCGTGTTGTCAAAATGGAAGACCTTTTGCTAACGGTTGAGCCTGTTGACCCGGCTGAATTTGGCGGCAAAAAACCACCCAGACCCGGGCGTTAAAGCAGTATTGCAGCATTCTGGGCCGGGCAAGTGGTTCACACTGCTACGAATTCTTGATAAATGGTTGCTAAGAGCAGGCAGAGTTGTCTGCTCTTTTCGTGTGATATGCTATGCTCTATTAGCAGTCGGTAGGAACCACTTTTTTTGAGTTCTCACCAGCACAATACTGACAGGCAAACTTGTTGCTTTCGCGTTAAAATGAGTGCGTAAACACAATCACACTTGCCAATCAGAATACCCTTCAGTACCGCTGCAACCGGGTACTGTAGTGGGGCACAAGTTCACAGGAAGACAACACCCTATGGAAAACGAGAGCGGAACCGTTATTCGTGGTTATGAACTGCGCACGTTACTTGGTGAAGGTGGTTTTGGGGCGGTCTACCGTGCCTACCAGCCTGCCGTGAAGCGTGAAGTAGCGCTCAAGGTCATCCTGCCCGAATATGCCAATCACCCCGAATTCATCCGTAGCTTCGAATTTGAGGCACAGGTTATCGCCCGGCTGGAGCATTTACATATTGTGCCGCTCTATGACTTCTGGCGAGACCCGGATGGTGCGTTTCTGGTGATGCGGCTGTTGCATGGGGGCAGCTTGCGCGGTTTGATCGAGAAGGGGGCGCTGCCGGTACAAAAAACCGCGACGATGTTGAACCAGATTGCGGCCGCGCTGCATGTTGCACACCGTAATGGCATTATTCACCGTGACATTAAGCCCGATAACGTCTTGATTGACGAGGAACACAATGCCTATCTCACCGACTTTGGTATCGCACTTGATCTTGACGCGCAGGATGAAGACGACTTTAACGACACGCTAACGGGTTCGCCGCATTATATTTCACCTGAACAGGCGCAGCAAAACCCTGTGTCACCGCGCTCAGATATTTACAGTCTGGGGATTGTACTCTTTGAGATGTTGACCGGGGAAGCACCATTCGCAGGCAACACCACCATGATGGAACTGATTCTCAAGCAGATTAATGAGCCGTTGCCCCCAATTCAAACGCTAAACCCCGATATTCCAGACGAAATTGACCTGATTATCCAGCGGGCCACGAATAAAAACCCGGAAGCCCGTTTTGACTCTGTGCTGGAATTTGCGGCCGCCTTCCAGAACGCTATTCCGGGGATGAGCGTCCCCTCTACTATCGAAACTGACGCGGCGGACACATCCGCTGAAGATAGTGATGACGACATTGTTGAATTGGTAGTCCCGAGCAGCGACAATCCCTACAAAGGATTACGCCCCTTTGAAGAAGCCGACGCTGAAGACTTTTTCGGACGTGACAAGCTCATCCAGCGTTTGCAAGATCGGGTAGATGAAACGCGCTTTATGGCAGTCATTGGCCCCAGTGGTAGCGGTAAGTCGAGTGCAGTGAAAGCTGGTTTGATCCCTGCGCTACGCAAGGGAGCGTTGCCGGGTTCTGAGCGCTGGTTCTATGCCGAAATGGTGCCGGGGGTGAATCCATTTCAAGAACTGGAATCTGCGCTGTTGAGTGTTGCCAGTAACCGCCACCCGAATTTGCAACACCAACTCCTTAGCAGTGATGAAGGCTTGCTTGAGGCAGTGCAACGCATTTTACCCGATGATGATTCACAGTTGATGCTGACGATTGACCAGTTCGAGGAAACCTTCACACAGGTTGACGATGAAGCCGACCGTGCTGCTTTTTTGAGCAATCTATTGGTCGCGACGACGCATTCCTCCTCCAGATTACATGTAATTATCACCATGCGGGCTGACTTCTACGACCGTCCATTGCTATACCCCGGTTTTGGGGAGCTGGTGCGTAAATTTAGCGAAATTGTGCTGCCGCTGAATGCCGAGGAAATGGAAAGTGCCATCACGGGGCCGGCACAGCGTGTTGAAATGGAAGTTGAACCCGCACTGGTAGCCGCTATCATCGCTGAAATTGAGACCCAACCCGGCGCGCTCCCCCTGCTGCAATATGCGCTGACAGAAGTCTTCGAGCGGCGTAAAGGGAATCGCCTTACCTATAGCGCCTATCAAGAGTCGGGTGGTGTGCTGGGGGCGCTGGCGCGTCGTGCAGAGGAAATCTATGTGCAATTGCCAGAATTGAAGCAAGACGTTGTGCGGCAAATGTTCCTCCGCCTGGTGACGCTGGGTGAAGGTGCAGAAGATACCCGGCGGCGTGTCTTGCAGGCGGAATTGCTCAGCGTGGGGGATGATGCGCAAACAACGCAAGAAGTCCTTGATATTTATAGCCGCTACCGCCTGTTAACCTTCGACAACGACCCTGTCACCCGTGACCCCACGGTTGAAGTCGCGCACGAGGCACTCATCCGTGAATGGCAACGCCTCCGCGAATGGCTGGACGAAAGCCGCGATGATGTCCGCACGCAACAACGGCTGGCAACGGCCGCTCGTGTCTGGATTGCTCAAAACCGTGACACCAGTTTCCTCGCCAGCGGGATGCGTCTCAACCAGTTTGAACAATTGCTCAATAGCGGCAGAATCTCGCTGGCAGAGGACGAAATTACCTACACCAAAGCCAGCCTTGCCGAACGCGAACGTCGTGCGGCTGAAGAACAAGCCCGCGAGGAACGCGAACGCCAGCTTGAACAACAAGCGCGTCGTCGTTTGCAAGCCGGGCTCGGCATTTTCGTGGTGGCGTTCGTTGTAGCGGCCGTGTTAGCCGTTTTCGCTGTACAACAGAGCGATGCTGCGAACCGCGCCGAAGAAACTGCTGTAGCCAATGAACAGGTCGCGCAAGAACAACGTGGACTGGCCGAAGCAGCCGCAACCGACGTGCAACAAAGCCTGCTAACGGTGCAAGCAGCCGAAGCCATTGCGGTTGAAGAACAACGTGCTGCACAGCGAGAAAATGCACGTATTCTATCGCTCCTGGCATTGCAACAACTTGAAGAAGACGCCGTTGCCGGGATAAACCTTGGCCTGCGGGCCTTCCCAGAAGCTGACCTTTTAGGCGAGTTGTATGTGCCAGAGGCTGAGTTTGCGCTGACGCAAGCTATGCAAACTTCGTTAGAACGCGCTTATCTGCGTCCGCTTGGTGACGACCGCATTTTTGATGTTGCATTTGGCAACGAAAGCGCTGTGTATATCAGTGGCGAAACCCTTGCGGCCACAGACTACACGCTGAGCGCGTCTCAACCCTTGCTGGTTGAACTCGGTGCAAGTGCGAACCCTGGCGTGGAATGGTCGAATGCGGACCGCTGGCTTAGCTATACCGATAATTTGCTCTATATATGGGAGAACAACCAGCAGGTCACATCATTGGAGACTGAACAGCCGATGAGTTGCGCCCAGTGGCGACCAGATGGGGCAATGGTGGCGGTCTGTCAGGGAAATCAGGCGCTCGTGTGGCTACCTAACGACAATGTGCGTGTGCGGTTGCCCGTGCTGAGCGACAATGTTTCTCTGCTGGGTGTGGCGTGGCTAGATGATAACAATACGCTGGTCGTCTATGATTCACAACGCATCATGTTCTGGGACGCTGCAAGCGAAAGTGTTACCACAGTGCTTGCGCCCGAAAACACAGCCGACGCTGAACAGACGCATGGTCATCGTGAAAGCGTTAGCGGTGTGCTGCCTCTGCCAGCCGGCCGGGCCGCGACTTATGCGCAAGATGGCACGCTGTTCGTCTGGGATGCAACCGGCGAATTGCTCCATGACCTGACACAAAACGAGGTGGCTATCAACACTGCCAGACTTTCCCCCGATGCCACATACATGCTTGTCGCACAAAACAACGGCATTGCGACTGTATGGGCCCTTGATGCTGATACACCAACGCCACGCTTTACCCTACCGACCAATGGCAACAACGTGCAGCAAATCGCCTGGCGTGATGAAACCACAGTAGCGACGGCCTACGCTGACGGTGTTATCCCGGTTTGGGATGTCAGTGGCGACCAGGCACAACAACTCACAGCACTCTATGGTGTAATCAATCCCGGCTTGCCCTTCGTCCGTGGCTTACACTGGCTGAATGATCAGCAGCTCATCTCAGTGGCGCAAAACGGCAGTGTGCATCGCTGGGAGGTCTTTAACGCGGATGGGATTACTAATGGACGCGGCATCACCTGGGCGTCTCCGCAGTTTGAGCGTGGTCTGCTAGAAAATGTGCGCTGGCTGGATAATGAAACCATACTGGGAATCAGCAACGATGGCTACCCCCGCCGCTACAATCACGTCACTGGCATAGCTGAAGTCTTCGATGACCGGGACCATGCTCGCTGGTTTGTACTCTGGGGGGATGATGGCGAGCGCTTTGTGTGGTATGACAACCGCAGTCAACGCCTCGAACTATGGAACTTTGACACCCGAGAGATGATCTTTGGTATTGACGCCGTGGTTGATAACGTCTTCTGGCTTGATGTTGGGATTTTCTACACTGACGGTAATGGTTTCGTGACGTGGGTAGACTTTGATGGCAATCAACTGGCCACATTTGAGGGACCGCAGAGCCGCATCAACGATATTCGCTACAGTGCTGAAAACGAACGGCTCGCAATTGCTGAGTCACGTGTACAGGATGGCAACCAACCGATTCGCATCTATACCCTACCAAACACCAATCAGCTCCCGGCCAGCGACCCATTAGCGCCCGATGTATCGCTCGACACCGAAGGCCGTCCGCCAGTGCGCTTAACGTGGTATGATGACGGGATTCGGATGGCCAGCATCGGTTTTAATGGGGATGTGCAATTATGGGACACAACAACAGGCAATCGCTTAAGTATCGGATTCACAGGCCTGGGTGACTTTCCGGGGCGCGAGGCAGTAGACTTTAGCCCGGACCGCGACTATATCTCAGCAGCCATTGACGACGAAATTCTTGTCTTCGACTTCGAAGGGAATATTATTTTCCGGCAGACGGAAGGCAACGCTGTTTTAGGCACAGACTGGATTGCACATGAAGATCGAACACGCCTCCTCGCGTGGGGACTCACCGCCGACGGTGACGGCTTTACAACGGTACTCGACATGAATTTTGCTGCTAATCAGTTTATCGAGGTATGGCGGACCGAAGACGTTGCTGAAGTGCGTAGCGCGATGGTGAACCCGGCTGGCACTCACCTGGTCATTGGTGGGCGAGATCGACAAGTCCTTGTTTTTGAGCTGTGGCCCTCATTACTAGACATGTTAGATGAAGCTCGTACAACGTATAAGACTCGTGATCTGACCGCCAACCAGCAAGCACGATTTAATATTAGAGACTGAAACTGGACATGACATTGACCAACCTGCTCTTTATTGGAGAAGCTGACAGCAGCTTTTATCAACAGTTACAGAATATCGACACTTTTAATGTCCAGGCGGTTCAGCAACTCATTCAGGTCAGCCATCGCCTGAACGATTATGACGTGATGGTTGCAGACTTTTCAGAGGTGTCTTCCAAGCGTCAGATTGACCGCTTACGTCTGCAAGCGCCCGACCTGCCGTTAATTGTCATCGTTGACCGTTCGCAGGCGTCAATGGTGTCACAGCTTGGGGATCGTGTTGAGGACTATTTGATCGCAGATGACGTTTCAGAGGTGTTGCTGCGCTATGCAGTGCGCCATGCTCAAGAACGGGCACGCCTGACAGAGTCTGCACAGTTGACAACTGAACACCTTGAGCGCGTTATTGAAGACCAGAAAATCTTGCGGCGCATTGAGCGTGAGCTAGGGTATACGCTGAACATTGACCGTGTGCTGGGGCTGGCCATTGATACCGCAACCCGCCTGACGGCTGCCGCTGCCTGCACGATTCATTGGGTTGAACAGGATGCCCAACGCTTGAAGTTGTTGGCCAGTCTTGGCAACTATAGCCTCCTTTCTGACACGATTTCCCTTGATCATATCGACCGCTTTAAGCAACTGGCAACGGTCTTTGACACACGTAAACCCGAGGTGCGAACCGATGGCCCCCACTCACATGTAATTCTCCCACTGGTGGTGCGTGGGCAAGTCAACGGTGCTATTACGCTGGAACGTATTCCCGAAGGATTCTACTACGATCAGTCAGACTGGGAATTTCTGATTCATCTGGCCAATCGTACAGCAACCGCCATCCAAACAGGGCGTGCCCATCAGCGGACCAGCTATCAGGCTGAAAAGTTAGACCTACTTTACGAGCTGAGCAGCACCATTGCACAGCACCTCAATCGAGAAGACCTGCTCGACGCCAGCGTAGCCGCAATGGGCCGTTTGTTGGATGCTGAAGGTGCATTGTTTCTCGACTTTCAGCCACCAACACGCACACTTTCTGTAACACATGTCTATGTGGCAGAAGACAGCACGCCTCCCGCTTTACAACTTGGTGATGTGATCGAAATGTTCGACTATGCGTTGTTGCTGGCAATGCTACGCATCTCAATGATTCAGATTCGCCTTGATGACCCAACCATAACTGAAGAAGACCACAAATTTATTGAACTACTCGGCGTAAAGACTGTCCTGCTGGCCCCTTTGATCGCTGAAGATGGCACATTGAAAGGCGTTATTGCGGTTTACGAGAACCGAGCTGAACGGGCATTTACCACCGATGAGATTGCATTGATTCGCAGCTTTGTTGGTAGCGTTGGGGTTGCCCTGCGCAAAGCTGAACTCTTCGCCGCTGTGCAACAGCTTGAGCAGATTAAATCTGAGATGATCCACATGGTGTCGCATGACCTGCGCACGCCGTTGTCGCGCATTTTGCTGAGTACCCGTGTGGTTGAACGCAAAGGCAAAATTACAGACCCCGATCTGGTGAGCTATGTCCACGACATTCAAGAAACCACCCAGCACATGCAAAGCCTGCTGGAAGACATTCTTAGCCTGGAAAAAATCGAAAGTGAAGACGGTCACAATTGGAAGCACTTCGATGTCTCTGTTACGCTTCGCAAAGTAGCGGACGTGTTTTCCGGGCATGTTAAGCTACACCAGCAGGACTATATTCTCGACTTGCCAGACGATCCAATCACCGTCTTAGGGAGCGAAATCCAAATACAGCAAGCGTTTTCGAACTATATCAGCAACGCCATCAAATATACCCCGGACGGCGGCAAAATCCATGTAAAGGCGTACACCAACGATGGTTTTTTGACGTTTGAAGTGACTGACAACGGCTACGGTATTCCGCGCGAAAGCCAGGCGAAAATATTTAATCGGTTCTACCGCGCCAAATCTCCCGGCACCGAGACAATTAGCGGCACCGGGTTGGGGTTAAGCCTTGTCAGAACAGTTATTGAGCGGCACGGGGGGCAAGTATGGTTCACCAGTGAAATGGGGAAGGGCAGCACCTTTAGTTGTTCACTGCCCATCAAAGTTGTGTAGAAATGGTCTTGCTGATCTGATTAGAAGCCCTTGAGCTTGCTCATATCAGCGCGACCGTTGGCCAGTGCTGCAATATGTTGTAACAACGCCAGACGATTTTCGCGAACGTGCTGGTCTTCAGCCATCACCATAATATCATCAAAGAATGCTGTCACTGCTGGCACCATATTAACAAAGGCCGCCAAAAAACGATCAACGTTATGCAAAATGGGGTGCAGATTCTGCTTGGCCCGCATATAGGCTTCAAAGAGTTCCTTTTCGCTGGCTTCGGTGAAGCGTTCCGGGTGCAAGTCAAAAGTTGGTTGGTCACGCACAATCCGCGCACAACGGGCATAACTGTCGAGGATGTTCTCCCAGTTGTCGTGTTGTGTCCACTTATGCAACTCTTGAATACCCTGTATGCTACGTACCGGGTTGTAACCTTGTTCGGCCAGCACAGACGCAATCACATCATGCGAATAGGTGGTGTCTTCAAGCAAAACGCGGAAGCGACCAACAATGAACGTGACGACCTGCTGCAATGCGTCATCACTGATTGTCACGGGCTGGTATTTCGCCACCAATCCACATGCTTCACGTAGACTCAGCGCAAGCCCCTGGTCAAGCAAAATCTGAATGACACCCAACGCGGCGCGACGTAGGGCAAAGGGGTCTGCGCTTCCTGTTGGTGCCAACCCGACTCCAAATAGCCCAACCAGACTATCGAGACGATCTACTAAGGCAATCAGAATGCCAGCCGCACCCACCGGGAGCCCGTCGTCGGCGTTGCGGGGTCGCCAGTGTTGGAAAATTGCGCTGGCGACTTCAGGGGGTTCGCCGCTGTGTAGCGCATAGACTTCGCCCATCGTCCCCTGCAAGTTGGTGAACTCAACAACCATCTGGGTAGCGAGGTCAGCTTTGGCCAGTGCAGCCGCCCGTTCTGCGACCGGGACGACATCATCCGCCGCGTCAATCAATTCAGCAAAGGGCGCGATCATGTCTCGCACACGGTTATTTTTCGCCAGCATTGAGCCAAGATTTTCTTCAAATGTCAGCGTGTCCAAGCGCGGCAAGAAGGTCTCAAGGTGCTGGCTGCGGTCTGCGTTGAAGAAGAACTGCGCATCTGCATAACGAGCGATCAGCACATGCTCATTCCCCTTGCGCACAGCGGCAATGTGTTCGTCGTCACCATTACGCACGAGAATGAAATAGGGCAACAGATTGCCTTTTTCGTCCTCAACCGCAAAATAACGTTGATGTTTGCGCATAACGGTCACAAGCACTTCACGCGGTAACTCTAGATACGCCTCGTCAAACGACCCGCGAATCGCAACCGGGCGCTCAACCAGATTGGTGACTTCGTCCAACAAACCGGGATCATCGGAGATTTGTCCACCAACTGCTTGCGCAAGTGCATCTACATCCGCTTTGATTTTGGTGCGCCGTTCTTCAACATCCAGAATAACACCCTGCTCTTCCATTGCGGTGAAATAGTCTGGCACATGTTGCACTTCAAGCACAGGTGAATCATATGGACGAATCCCGCGTGAATAGCGATTGCTGTACACGTCTGCAAACACAAAAGGCAGTGTCTGATTATCATAGAGCGCGAGAATCCAGCGCAACGGACGAGAAAACGCTACGCCAGAATCATTCCAGCGCATTGATTTCTTGAAGCGAATCTGCCCGATCAGTTCTGGTAGTCCCACCGAGAGGACTTCTGTTGCAGGTGCCGTCTCAAGTGTCACGATAGCAAAGACATATTCGCCACCATCAGCCTCACGTTTTTCAAGGGCTGCAACCTCAATACCTTGCTTGCGGGCAAACCCTTCAGCGGCTTTAGTCGGATTACCGTCTGCATCAAACGCACGATCAACAGGTGGTCCCTTAACCTCAACCGTTTCAGTCGCCTGGTGGGTGGCCAGTTCCGTAATATGCACCACAATACGGCGCGGTGTCCCCATTACACGGAGTTGTTGGTAGGTGAGACGTTTTTCGGCAAGAAACTCGCTGAACATCGTAGCCAGTTGCGCCAGAGCATCGTCAAGGTCACCCGGCGGTAATTCTTCGACCCCCAGTTCAAGCAGAAAATCGGCAGGATTGAGCGGTAATTTGGGCAAGGATGTGAAGGTATGTTCGCCATCGTCTTCAGCAACCCAGTGTGCCATACGGTCGCGAAGTGGAAAGTCAAGCGCTTCACGCTGTTGCATATATTCCTGCGCCACATTGCGCGTCATATCCCGCATACGCCGAAAATAGTTCGCCCGTTCTGTGACCCCAATTGCGCCGCGTGTATCGAGTACATTAAATAGATGCGAACACTTCAACACATAGTCATAGGCAGGAACCAATGCACCATTTTCCAGGGCGCGTTCATACTCCTGCTCATAGGTATTATAGACTTCACGTAGTCCGTCGACGTCGGCAATTTCGAAATAATAGCGGCAGTGTTCGACCTCAGGTTGCTTGAATACGTCGGCGTAGCGCAAGCCCTCTGTCAGATCAATGTCCCAAACAGCATCAACATCTTGTAATGCCAGCACAATGCGTTCAAGTCCATAAGTGATTTCTACACTAACGGGGTCCAGCGTTTGGCCGCCGGCCTGTTGAAAATAGGTGAACTGTGTGATTTCCTGACCATCAAGCCAGACTTCCCAGCCGAGCCCCCACGCACCCAGCACTGGACTTTCCCAGTTGTCTTCAACAAAGCGAATGTCATGCTCACGCGGATTAATGCCAAGTGCCTCGAGGCTTTTGAGGTAGATTTCCTGTGGGTTGCCCGGGTCTGGCTTTAAGATAACCTGATATTGATAAAACTGCTGCATTCGGTTCGGGTTTTCTGCATAGCGACCATCATCAGGGCGAATTGACGGTTCAACGTAGGCCACGCGCCACGGTTCTGGCCCCAGTACCCTTAGCAAGGTTGCCGGGTTATTGGTGCCAGCCCCGACCTGCACATTGTAAGGTTGCCAGATCAAGCAGCCATAATCGGACCAGAAATTATGCAACTTCAGTATCGCATTTTGAAACGTAAGCGCCATGAAAACCTCTCAAACCTTTATGCCAAAATATATTGTTGAGCCTGATTATATCTAAGGATTTGCCATCATCACAGCGTTTGCTTTTTGTTAGTGAGGTTCGTAGCTATAAGGCTTGCTTAGCTTTCCTTGCTCAGCCAAAATTGAGTATCTTGCACGAGCTTGATAAGCCCAACAATGACCGCAAAGAATTCGAGGCGTCCCAGGAACATGCCAAAAATCTGTACCCATAGTTGCGAAGCGGCAGCATCTGCACTGGTGACACCAACGGATAACCCGACCGTGCCGATAGTACTTGCAAATTCGAAGAAACTATCTGCAAGGCTATACCCATGTAAGGTCAAAAGCCCTGTTCCAACGATCATCCCAAATACATAAAGCGATACAAACAACGCGACCACGCGCACCCTGGCGTCTGTCAGAAACCCTTGATGTTCGCCCTGCCATACTGAGGGCTCATTCACGGTATAGGGCGACATAAACGCGCGGCGAAATTCCCACACAATACCCTTGAATAGCACAAAAACACGATACTGTTTGATGCCTCCAGAGGTGGAGCCGCTTCCGCCGCCGATTGTCATCAGTGCAATCAGCAACAACCAGCCGAAATCACTGACAACAAGCCAGGTGTTGTAATCAACGGTGGCAAAGCCAGTGGTAGACAAGGCCGACGCGATTTCGAAGATGGACACACGCACGCCTTTTTCGATGCTGTCGTAGAGATCAAACGCTACCCCGACGAATAGCAACACAGACATGATGGGGAGTAACGTAAATAGCAGGCGGACTTCGCTGTTGCGCGTGAAGTCTTTGTATTTGCCGCGTATCAACGTATAGGCGGTCAGAAAATTAATCGTCCCGAGTAGCATCAACACGATGACAACAGCTTCGATCACCGTGTTGTCCCAGTAGCCAATTGACTCTGCCCGCGTTGAAAACCCACCTGTTGAAATAGCAGCGAAGGAATGATTAATGGCGTCAAACAAGCTCATGCCTGCCAGCCACAACGCAATGATGCCGAAGATCACGTAGCCACTATAGATGCGAATCACGATTAACGCTGACTGACGGATGTGTGGCGCGAGTTGGTCGGTTCGGGCTTCCGCTATGTTCAATCCCAGCCCTACCGGGCCTGATAATGCACTGACCATGATAACCGCAAAACCAGCCCCACCAGCTAGTTGCAGCACACTACGGTAAAACAGGATAATATTCGGTGTTGTCGTCACATCCACGACCGAAAGTCCGGTTGTTGTCCAGCCGCTGGTAGACTCAAATAGCGCCTGGGTAAAGTTCAGGTCGTCAATGACAATAAACGGGACAGCACCCGCTAGCATTGCAATCAACCACGCGAAAAGGACGATCACAGAGCCTTCTGCGATGTCTAGCGAGGCATCCACCGCGCGCTTGAGTCGCCACCCAATAAGCCCGCCACCGATAATCAGTGTGAGTCCGGTGGCTATAAAACTCCAGGCATAGTTGACCTCATCAGGGTAAAACGGCAAAATCACCAGCGGCAGCAGCAGAATCACACCGATCAAACTCACGATGCGAGCTGTGAAGACCACCATTGTTGAATAGCGGTCACGAAGGTAAGCACGGTAGCGCATTAGTTGTGTGTACCACAGAGGAGTTCAATATCGTCCTTCTGCTTGTCGGGTTGACTAATCAGGACAAGGTGGTCGTGTTCTTGCAAGCGCGTGCTGCCGCGTGGCACTACCAGCTTCTGGTTGCGGATGATAGCCGCGACAACTGTATCTTCGGAAAGTTTGAGATCAGCCAATGGTTTGCCGAGCGCAGGCGAGCAATCATCCAGATGGACATCGGTAATATTGATGCGCCCCTGTGCGAGTGGCATCAAGTTCGTGATGTCGTCGAAAGAGGTTTGTTGCTCGATCATGGTTACCAACACACGGGTCACAGAAAACACATCTGAAATACCAAGCGCATTGAAGACCTGTTCATTGTCTGGGTCGTTGACCATTGCCATAACGCGCGGCACCTCATACACACTACGTGCAAGCTGGCACGCGACGAGGTTATCGGCATCATAGGGGGTCAGCGCCAACAGGACATCTGCACGGCGTGCCCCCGCCACTTCTAGCATTTTGATGTCACTTCCATCACCATTGACGATGGTCGCTTTCAAATGGTGGGCCATATCTTTGCTGCGTGTCGGGTTACGACAGATGATCGTCACATGTGCGTGTTCTTGTATGAACTGTCTTGCTAGAAAGTAGACGAGCTTATCCCCGCCGATCAGAATCAGGCGCACGGTTATCCTCCTTCAGGACTTTAACAAACGCTTCAGTCGCCAGAATTGTCGGGCTTACAGTACGAATGCCAAATTCTTCATAGATTTCCTCACGTGCCGGGTCGAACACCCGTGCAACAACAGTCTTAATGTCGAACATGGTGTGCGCCACCTGGGCTACCATCAGGTTCAGGTTGTCATAGGTTGTCATTGCGAACAAAACCGAGGCTTGCTCAATCCTTGCTTCGCGCAACGTATTGATTTCAGCGGCATCGCCAACCACCCGAAAGCCACTGTAGGCTTCACCCAATTTTTCGAAGGCCTTTTCGTGACGATCAATCACCACAACCTGGTGCCCTTCGGCACTCAGTCGGGTCGCCATCGTGCTTCCAAGCCGCCCGCAGCCTACAACAATGATATAAGCTGATTTATCCATAAACTCTCTGCCTCTCTGAACCACAGTTTCACAGTAACCTGAGGATTGTGGCAATATATTATTCTTGTGCGGTGCTGGTCAACAACAATACCGTTATTCCTCGATACTCATAAACACTTGCTACCGCTGACCGACGCGGTTGCAACCAGTCAGCAAGCGCTGTCGTTTCTGTATAGGGATCAAAATCAGCTTGCACCGTCTCGTTATGAACGTTGGTGTTCGGATTTTTGAATAGCACCCACACTCGTAATGAACGTGCTAGCACATCATCAGCAGCAGCATTGTCAACATGAACGGTCAATGCACCAATATCATCATTTGGCCAGTAGCGCCTCAGGGGTAAAATACCATGTGCTGGATTGATGAGTAGCTGATCCCCCTCTTGATACTCCAGAGCAACTTGCTCGATAGCGCTACGCCAGTCTTCACGCTCAGCATCACCTTCAATTAGTGTTACCACAACATAACCCATGCTGCTGACAATAATAATCAGCATAGCGACCGTAAAAAGCTGAGGCCGTAGTGTCGTTCGCCATGCGTAGAGGCTTATCCAGAGCAGCCCCGGCAATATCACAATGAAATAGCGATCCACAAAGGCGTTGATAAAGTTCAACGCGAGGACAAATACCACAATGACAGATGGTAAGGTCAGGAATATGCCATATAATGCAGTCTGATTCTGTAATGGATGCTGCACGATATGCCATAGCGCCAGACCAAGCCCTGCCAGCGCCAGCACCGTTGCTGGTAACAGGTAGGCGTTTGCTGCACCATAGTACCCGGTTATAAGGCTACCGAGCGTCAATAGTAGGTCGAAGAGTGTAGGTGCTGGTATCCAGCCGATACCAAAGGACAGGGTTTCTTGCTGTGAAAGCGCAAACAGCCAGACCAATAATGGAATCCCTGCGATGATTTGCACCCCAAACCAGACCCGTAAGAACATTGCATCGTTACGCAGCACCACAGCCAGCACGAGAAATTGCGCCAGCGCAACCCACACCCCAAAGTAATGCGTCAGGTACAACAGCGCGCTCAAGACGAGGAAAATGGCCCAGTTGAACACTGTACGGTCACCGCGCAACAGCCGTAGAAAATAGTATCCGCTTAGTAAAGCCACCAAAAACAACAACGTATATGGCCGTGTCATGCGTGACATCCAGATATGTAACGGATTGACAGCAACCAGAGCGCCAGCCCATAAGGCTAAGCTGGGATCACGAAACAGGTGCCGTGTCGTTACAATCATACAGGGAATCGCCAGTATCCCTGGTATTACCGCCGGGAACCGTGCCACGAAATCGCCATGATGCACGAAAGGGCGCACCAACACAAAGTAAGCTGGTGCGTGGACAGCATCGGCCAGCATCAGTTCTAAAGAACGTCCTAGCGGCTGCTGCGCGAAGAAGACAGTGAAAAACTCATCGTTCCAGAAGCTGGTTTCTGCCAGACCAAGCAAGCGCAACGCTGTGCCAAACCATGTGAGGAAAACACCACTCCAGAGCATTCGATCTGACGGTTTCATCTGGTCGCTGTTTATCTCAGCTCAGGGTCACATAGAACGCAAACGGGCATAACACACAAAAGTACACGAAATTGATGAGAAGACCGAACGTTAGAATGGTGCGGCCGAGAGTCCGTGTGCCATAGTGTAATTCGTTGTTAGCATAGTAAATGCCGATGGTGATGCCTGCCAGCGGGAAGAGTGACAGGATAAACAGAAATACTTGCGCGGGCGGGCCCAGCCCTACCTCGTGCAAGGATAGGTTATCTATAGACGATGAAGACGGCATGCGCCCGGGTTGTTGGCGCGGTTTGTATGGTTCTCGAAAGCGTGCCATCGTTTACAGCTCAAGATAATCACGCAGCGGGCGGCTGCGGTTCGGGTGGCGAAGCTTCCGCAGTGCTTTGGCTTCAATCTGGCGAATCCGCTCACGAGTGACGCCAAAATGCTGGCCGACTTCTTCAAGCGTGTGTTCTTTGCCGTCCTTGAGCCCAAAGCGCAGTTCAAGCACTTCGCGCTCACGGTCATTGAGAATACCCAGTGCGCCGCGTAGCTGTTCTTTTAAGAGCGTGCGGGCGGCAGCTTCACCGGGGCTCATCATCTTGTCGTCTTCAATGAAATCTCCAAGCAAGCTGGAATCTTCTTGCCCAACAGGCATTTCCAGCGACATCGGCTCCTGTGAGATACGCAAAATCCGGCGAACTTTGGCAGCCGCGCGTTGCAGCTTGCGCTTGGTCGGGGCATCGAGCTTGCCCTCTTCTTCAAGTTTACGCTTGATGTCGGCGGTTTCTTCTTCAGACAAGAAGCCCACTTCAAGCGCTAACTGTTCCATGCTCGGTTCAGTACCTAGCTCCTGAATCAACTTACGCTGAATCCGCATCAATCGGTTGATGGTTTCGACCATATGGACGGGAATGCGGATGGTACGCGCCTGGTCTGCAATAGCGCGGCTAATGGCCTGGCGAATCCACCAGGTTGCATAGGTTGAGAATTTGTAGCCCTTGGTGTGGTCAAATTTTTCTACCGCCCGTAGTAAGCCGATATTGCCTTCTTGAATCAAGTCCAGAAAGCTGATGCCGCGCCCGATATAGCGTTTGGCCATGCTGACCACAAGGCGCAAATTGGCACGGGTCAGCACTTCGGCCGCCTGATTGCCACGGAACATCGCGGCGGTAAAGGCCTGGCTACCGGAATCCTCGTAATACTCGGGGTCATCGCTGAGCCACTCTGCAAACGTTTCAGACGTCGGGGGCGTACCACGCAAGCCATAGTAGTTAATGAGCCGCGTCTGCACGACTTCTGGCAGCAGATAGAAGGCATGGAACACTTCAAAGAGCGCGGTGGCAACGTTGTTCCATTTGTCATTACGTCCCCAGGCCTCCTGGTTGAGATACATCCGAATATAAGACGGTGCATCTTCGTCCCAGGTGTAGCGCAGGTTAATGGCTTCTGCGCCAAGCAACTCAAAGTCTGGCATGTCGGCGTCGAATGGTTCCAGCGCGTTTTCAACACGTATCCAGTTGTCCATGATATGGGTGTACAGCGCCGACAACACGCCAAGTGGATGCGTTTCCGCTTCGCCGCGGATATCTGCCAACTCTTCGATGAGATGGTTCAGAAACACAACTGCCGCAATCTGTACAGAAAGCCATGTTTCTCGGTTAGAGTCAAGGAGTTCAACCTGGCCAATCTCTTTGAGATACATGCGTACCGGGTCGTCAGCCAGCGCAATCACGTCGTCGGCATAGTCGTCATCAGAGGCAGAAGACGTGTCTGCATTTTCAGTTTCTTCAACACGGTCCGCCAGCCCCAACTCAGAAAGCGCTGCCTGTAGCGTCAGGGATGAAGACTCGTCGTTATCATCGTCGTCAGTCGTGTCGTCATCGGGTGCCGTCGTGGCTTCGGTTGCATCGTCCAGACTAACATCAAGTGCGTCGTCGTCTGCGATGTTGTCATCCCCAATTACAACAACGCCGGCTTCGTCAAGCTGTTCGAGGAAAAGCTGCGAGACCTCTGTGTTGAGATCACCGAGGACGTTTTCGATTTCAAGTGCGGTCAGTTGCTTTTCTTTTTTCCCTTTTTCGAGAAGGGCTGCAAGCTGTTCCTGTGATACTGGTCGGTCGGACATGACACCTCTTTAAATAATGCTTGATGCGTTTGACAGCGGGTCAAATCACTTTTTCGCTTGCTCAAGGACTTGGCGGGCACGGGTATAGCGTTGTACCTGCAGCGCGTCGTGCTGGTTCATGGAGGCTGCATCGGTTTCGGCGTTCGTGAAAAAGTAGCGGTCTTTCTTCTCCGCCAGGATACGGTCGAGTCGGACATCTACAATGCGGTTTAAGAATTCCTGTTGTTCCTGTTGGTCGCTATCAAAGCGCTGATGCTCGCGCTTAATACTTTCTATCTCAATAGACCAGTGTAGCGGTGATACGCCCTCACGAAAAGCCTCAAGATGTCCGGCTTGCAGAATTGATTCGGCCAGGTCACGCAGTTCATGGGAAAGCACATCCGCTCCGTAGTCCAATGTATCGGTAGCACCCGCAAAACTCGCTTTTTCAATCAACTCAAAAAGTTGACGGTGTGCCTGTTGCGTGAAATCCTGTTCGTTGATTGGGGCCAGTAGCTCAGCAACGTCTTTGTGTTGCGCGGCTAATTCACGAAAACGGCGATTGGCCACCAGCAACCAGTCCGGGTGTTGCAACAGGCACGCAATACAATAGCGTTCAGTTGCGCGGCCGGGGTCGCTCTGCGGGCGCTGCGGGCGGTTGGGCATATTCTGCGGAGAAGTCGCCGGGCGTGGTTGGGCCGGGGCAATCCGACGACGGTTGACGTCCTGAGCCCGGCTGGCCCAATTCAGCAGGGTTTGTTCGGCAATCCGCAGGCGTCGCGCCAGTTGCTGCACATTCGTCTGGCGGGTCAGGTCATTTTCCGTTGCAGTCAACAGCGGCAAGAGCTGGCGAGCAACCCGTTCACGCTCTTGAATTGTCGCTGCTGGCGATAAATCCTGTGTGCCGACATCAATCACATAATCAATCAACGGCTGTGCGGCGGCCACCACATCAGGCCACTGTTCAGGATAAGCCCGGACAAAGTCGTCCGGGTCTTTGCCATCTGGCAATTGCAATACCCGTACATCCAGCGAGAGCTTGCCGGCTGTGCGCATCATGTGCTGTGGTTCCATAACGACGGTCTGCTCACCAGCCCCGGCAAGGCTTTCGCGCACGACATCTAACCCGCGCATGGTGGCTTGTTGCCCGGCGGCATCGGTGTCCAGTGCCAAAATCAATCGCTCGGCATAACGTGCTACTTGCTGCACCTGTGCTTCGGTGAGGGCTGTCCCCATCTGCGCGACGACATTGCGATAGCCGGACTGATGCGCCTGAATGACATCCATATAGCCTTCGACCACCACAACGGTTTCTGTTTCGCGAATGTCACGCCGGGCCATGTCGAGCCCATACAGCAATTGACTTTTGTCGAACAGCGGCCCCTGCGATGAATTCAAATACTTAGGGATATCGTCTTTGGCAAGCGCCCGCGCCCCAAAGCCCAGCGTATGTCCACGCGCATCACGGATAGGGATTACAAAGCGGTTACGAAAGCGATCATAGACACGCCCGCGGTCGTTTTCTGTCAATAGGCTGGCGGCTAGCATTTCTTCGAGGGTATAGCCTTCAGCCTGAAAATGCTTCAACGTGTTATCCCAGCCATCAGGGGCAAAACCCAGTTGAAAGGCGTCTACTGTTTCTGGCTTAAGACCACGCTGATTAAACACGTAGTCGCGCGCAAACCCCGCCCGTTGATCGTGGAGCAACAACTGATGATAAAAGTCAGCAGCGGCGGCAAGTAATCCTCGCAGACGATCTTCGGCTTCTTGCTTTGCCTTGCTCTGCGGTGAGGGTTCTTCTAGCTCAACACCAGCGCGTTTCGCCAACACTTGCAGCGCTTCTTTGAAGTCATAGCCCTCAATTTTCATGACAAAAGAGAAGATGTCGCCGCCTTCGTTGCACGCGCCGAAACACCGCCAGCTTTGCCGCTCTGGGTTCACTGTAAAAGAAGGGGTTTTTTCGCTATGGAAGGGGCATAATGCCTTGTAGTTGCGTCCGGCTTTTTGCAGTGAAATATAACTGGAAATGACATCCACCACGTCAAGACGAGCTTTAATTTCGTCAACAACTGACATATGTACCTTCGCCGGGAAAACAGATGCGAGTATAATCTTAAATTATACGATGTCGTTGATAAATTGCAAATCTGTGGCGTTTGGGCAAAAATACGAAATTGATATGCAAGTTACACGCATCGTCCAAATACATTACGCAGTAGGAGGAAGCCCCCATGTCCGAAAGTACTGTGCCTGATGTCTTTTCTGATGAAGGCATCATCGAAGACATTCACCATCTAATCCGTGATACATATGGTGCGCGGATGTCACGTGAGCATTTTCATGTTCGTGTGCAAGATGGCGTCGTGATTGTTAGCGGTCATTTGGCGTCAACGGTTGGCCATGAAATGCTGATCGAAAATCTGGCGGCAATTGACGGTGTTATCGCTGTGGACGACGAGAAGCTCTATAATGACCCTGACTTGCGCCTTGAAATCAGCCAGCTCTTGCCACGTGGTTTGCGTGTGCTGGTGAATCATGGTGCCGTTGCACTGTCCGGGCGTCCGTCACCAGATGCCGACCTACAAGCACTTATCGGGCAAATTGGTGAAATACCCGGCGTGGTACTCATTAATACCGACAGCGTGGTGCAGCGCTAACGCTGTGACATGCGCTTCAATTTCCAAGCCATAGTATGAATCATCGCGGACTTGCCATCACAGTTTTGAGCCTCCTTTTGCTGGTCGTTGCCTGCGAACCGTTGGCCCCTGCGCCTGCAGACCAGGCCGTTATCGTCATCACCAACACACCAACCCGTGTTGTACAAATTTCTCCGACCCCGGTCTTAGCAACCCCTTTGCCAACCCAACCGCTGCCTACTTCAACAGATGCACCACGCCCAACAGATACGCCCGTCCCATCGCCAACAGTACCCCCCTGCACCGACAATGAAGGTCTTCTGTTTGATAGTAGTTTCTCAAGTGACATTACAGGCGACGACATCAACTTCCGCATTTATCTGCCGCCGTGTTTTTACGAAAGTGGTCGTCGTTTCCCATATGTCTTGCTGTTGCATGGCTCTGGTTCTGACCAAACGCAATGGTCGGACGATGTCGGTGTTCATACGACCCTTGAAGACGCACTCGACAGCCCCAACATTGCGCCAATGGTGCTGATAATGCCTGAAGGCGGCACGACACAAGAAGCCAACTTTTTCACGGGCGGTGAATCGTGGGAAGATATTATCGTGACCGAGCTAATCCCTGGCCTTGAGCGAGACTTCTGTCTATGGAATGAAAGCGCCGGACGAGCAATAGGGGGGATTTCTCGCGGTGGGTTCTGGGCGATGAGTATTGCCTTGCGAAATCCGGGACTTTTTGACGCAGTGGGTGGGCATAGCCCGGCCTTTTTTGAAGACAACGCGCCCGCCAGCCACAACCCGCTTGACCTCGCCGCTGTCGCATCACCTTCTATCCCCCTACGAATCTATCTGGACGTTGCACGGGCAGACAATGCCGCTGAAAATGTTGGTTTATTCTCGACCAGCCTCAACAGCCGGGGCGTTGCGCATACCTATGCCGTCAGCCCAACCGGGGAACACAACGCAGCTTACTGGTCATCTCAAGTACTCGATTATCTGGAATTTTACAGTGCATCATGGCCCAAAAACCTTTCCGATTTGCCTTCCTGTTTCTAGCGACGTTGCTGGTTTTCGCATTACCAGCCACCATCACCCCGCCTATAACCACTTACGCAGATGGCGGTGGCATTATCAACTTTGGAGAATCTGTACGCGGGGACTTGCTCTTTGACGAGCGTGACACATGGACTTTCCGAGGGCAAGCAGGGCAACGGGTGTCGCTTGTCGTCGAACATGACACTGACGGTTTTCTTGACCCTGACCTGGAATTACGCGACCCCAGCAACATGCCACTACTGACGGATACAGCAGGCGGCGTCGGGCGCAATGCAGCGCTGTTGGGCGTGGTCTTGCCAGAAGATGGATTGTATGCGGTGGTTGTGCTGGCTGCCGAAGGCACGGAAGGCAACTATACGCTAACGCTTGCGGAAACCAATTGGCCCGCCAACTGCACCGACACCACAGGCACCCTGATCACCGAAGACCTGTTCAGTGCAGCTGCTGGCGAACAACTCCGCTATAGCGTGTACTTGCCCCCCTGCGCCGACGCCACCAGCAAGCGCTATCCCTATGTGCTGCTTATGCATGGCTCGGACCGTACCGACACCCACTGGGACAATCTCGGCATGGATGAGGCGATTGCAGTCGGCTATGCATTGGGGCAGATTCCCCCGGTGGCATTGGTGCTGCCCTATGGCGGCGAGATTGCCAACCTGAACTATTTCGGCCCAACTTACAGCTATGAAAATGTGCTGCTCAACGAGTTTATGCCCGCTGTGGAAGACCGTTTCTGCCTGCAAACGACGGGTAATAGCCGGGCGATTGGTGGGATTTCTCGCGGCGGGTTCTGGGCATGGTCGCTGGGGATGCGCCACCCGGAACGTTTTGCAGCGGTTGGGGGTCACAGTCCGATTTTCGCATGGGAACATGCCCGCACGCACAATCCATTGTTTTTGACGGCTGAGGTCGAGATTACCGAGGACTTCCCACGCCTGTACGTTGACCGGGGCCGTGATGATTGGTGGGCTTTCAATATTGACCTGATGGCCCCGCAGCTTGAGCGGCATAATATCCCTGCAACGGTGCTGGTCAACGAAAATGGCACCCACGACGACACCTACTGGCGCAGGCAATTGCACGCCTATCTGGAGTTTTACACGGCAGATTGGACCGCAAATTGGGAAACATATCCTGACTGTAGCTAACGCCTTGCACCTGCCCGTCATGCGCAATCGGTATATAATGGCTGACAGATTCAGGACAAGGATAGAGAACAGTTATGGGTAAAAATAAACTTCTTCTACCTGCGATTACAGGCTTACTGTTACTGATGGTACTCGTTGTGGTGGCGCTTCCTTCGATGGCACAAGGGGGTGGTCTGTTGCCACTGAACCAACCCGTCAATGGCACCCTTTTTGCTGACCAGAACCGCCAGGAATGGACGTTCACCGCTGAACCGACGACCACTGTCACCCTGAGTGTCACACGCACCGCCGGGGTTGCACCGTTGTCGCTGCAAATGTTCAACAGCACAGGCACAATTCTCGTCAATATCACAACTGATGCCAGCGGCACCGCAACCATTCCGACGCTGTATTTGGAGGGTGGGGCCTATCGCGTTGTACTTACGGGCGATTTCACGCTTGACCAAACGCCAGCGACCTACACCATCAGCATTAGTGCTTTCAACGCCATCACAGTACCGTCACAACCTGACCCTGACAGCATTGCCTTGCCAACACCCACTGATGAACCACAGAGCCCGGCTATACAGCTTGAAATCGGTGAACGCTACGAAGGTACACTCACAAACGGGGACGACGTTGTGCGCTTTGCGTTCCTCGGCCGTGCTGAGGAATATGTTACGTTTGGCATGAACGCGCCAGAGGATTCATTGCTTGACCCGGCTGTTGAACTCCGTGCGCCGGATGGCAGCATCATCGCCGCCAGCGATGACTACTATGACACTACAACGGCGCTGGTCATCCACGAGCAACTCCCGACGACAGGCGTCTATGAACTCATCGCCAGCAGCCAGAACAACGAACCGGGCGATTACATGGTCGCGATTGGGCGTGATTTCGTCTTGTACGATGTCGAGCGCGGCGTAGGAGCCCACAACCAGCCGATTATTGCCCGCATTGAAAATATGGGCGTGCGTGATGTGTGGTTTATTGACGTTGAAGCGGGGGAACTGCTCACGGTATCGGTGGAAAACTGGGGCAGCGACTTCATTGACCCAATGGTCGAAATTGTGACCCCCGGTGGGGAGACATTGGCCTTTAACGATGATGGTGGCGAAGACCGCAACGCCTTCATAACAGGCATTCAAGCCCCCGAAACTGGACGTTACCGCGTGCATGTCGCGGTGTATGATCACGGGTCGGCCGGGGCCTATCGCTTGCTATGGCGGGCCGATTCACGCACCCCGACACCGACTGCACCCCGACCAAGCCCAACCTCAGCACCAATCGGCACTCAACCGCCGACTGCAACACCAACCGTGGCCACAACTGATGATCTCAGCGCAACTGTGCTTTCATTGGTTGAACAACGCGGCAGTATGGACGGTGTAACTACATCCGACGCCCCCTTCGAGCGCACTATTACACTAGCGGAAGACGATAAACTTGACCTCGTGATAGAGGGGTATTTCGGCTTTGATGGCATTCTGGAACTCTACGACGCGAACGGTGTGTTGATCACAAGTGTTGATGATGTCGGCTTTGCTGAAACATACGACATCAACCCACGCCTGACCTATATCGCGGACGAGGATGGCGAATACCTGATTCGGATCTATGGTTTCAACACTAATACTGGCGAATTTCGGTTGTCATGGAGAGTTGAATGATGCACAATTCGTCTGGTGTCGCTGGCATCGGGGCAGCTTTGCTGGTTGTGTTGATGGTATTAGGTGGTGCATCATCCAGTACAGTACCGTTACACGCACAGGGTGGCCCGACCAGCACTTTACCTCCTGCCACCCCGACGCCAGAAGGTACCCCGCCGCCAACCTTCATCCCTTCTGCACCGCAACAACCCGGGGTAGTTGAACTCGGTGCGACGATAGAAGGCGAGTTGCTCATTGGGCGCTGGGACGTCTATGAATTTACCGCCATCAGCGGCCAGGACTTGACAATCCGCTTGCGCTCTGGCGATTTCGACGCCGTGCTAGAGGTCTATGCCCCGACAGATTATGCGGTCCCGTTTTTCACTGACGACGAGAGTGGGCGCGGGCGTAATGCGGCACTTTACGGTGTATCAATGCCTGCAACGGGCGTGTATCGTGTTTTCGTCCGCTCGTATAAGAATGAAGGCAGCGGGCGCTATTTACTGACCATCACAGAAGGGGCCGGCAGTCCACCAGACACCGCAACCACCAGCAACATTGCCTATGGGGATATAGTTGTTGGGACACTTGCCAGCGAAGAAGACACCTACGCCTTCACCGCTAACGATGGCGATGTGATTTCAGTGTTGTTGTCATCTACAGACTTTGACACCTATCTCGAAGTGGTTGAT
>DAOTTU010000127.1:0-16517 GCA_034437655.1 Anaerolineae bacterium | reverse complement strand
ACATCAATTGTGAATTGACTTCTCATCACTATTGGATTGTTAAGGTGCAGCGTCGGTTCTTTGCAATAAAAAACCGACTGATCGCGTTCACAGTCGGCACTCCACCCCTTGCGTAGCTGTTGCTTCTCGCTACGACACGGTCGCTCTCGCGGTGTGGCTTGCCTGGTAGACTGTCGTCATCATGTCCCTTTCGTCAGGTGCATGTTGAACACTAAGTATGCGATCTTTTGGCTTGAGTGTGACAGGGTGTCAATCTCAAGGTGTCAGTATCCTACAGCACATTTTTTGGGTTGGCAAGTGTGAAAACAAAAAATAGTACGCTGGATTCTGGCGTGGGGAAAATCCACCAAAATTCATGCCGCGCCGGGGTGATACCAGGTTCGGGCGATCAACAAGCCGAAAATGTGCCGTAGGGGAGGGGGCTTGGGGCAATGTAAACCCGCTCATCGGCATGACATTATTGAACCTTTATGACCTGTTGACAGGGCAACATATGACGTGTTATCGTGAAATCGTTCGTCAAGAATCACGACAAGGAGGAGTCTATACATGTCAATTCGGAAAGTAGCCCAAGTGTGCCAGACCCTGTTCACCGACGGCTCCCCCTTTGTGCGGGAGAACGACACTTCAGCAAAAGACATATCCCATTTTCTATCCCTGAGGAGTCTATACCCGTGTCCGCACACGACATGCACGATTTTGACGACATTTATGACGACTACGAACACGACTACGCCGAGTATGAACGGCATCTGAAACACATCGACCGCCGCGCCCGTCGCAAACGCAACCCGCGCCCCAACCACACGCCCAAGGTCAGTCACCAGGACATGCTCGAGGATATGGCAGACCTGACCGCGCTTGAAGCCGGGCTAGACATCACCTATCAACCCACGCAGCACGAAGAAAAATGGCTGGCAGAGTCATTGCGGGCGTTCTTCCAGCAAGACTATATCCGCGATGTACTGGCGATGGTCAAAGGCGGCAAAGAGGCCAGCGTCTATCGCTGCACCCCGGCCCCGCATATTGAGCGGCCCTTCCTCGCCGCGAAAGTCTATCGCCCCCGCATGTTCCGCAATCTGCGTAACGACAAAGCCTATCGTGAAGGGCGGTCGCTACTCAAGCAGACGGGTAACGCCGTGAAAGAAAACGAGCAGCGGATAATGCGTGCGCTCGACAAGAAATCCCGCTTCGGGGAGCAAGTCTCGCACACGTCATGGTTGATGTACGAGTACACCACCATGCAGGCGCTACACGCCGCCGGAGCCGCAGTCCCCAGAGTGTATGCCCACGACCTTAACGCGATCCTGATGGACTACATTGGCGACGAAAACCTCGCCGCGCCGACGCTCAACGGCATTGCGCTGGAACCAGACGAGGCGCAACGGCTCTTTGACGAGGTGCTGCGCAACATCGGCCTGTTTTTGCAGCACGGCAAGGTTCACGGCGACCTCTCCGCTTACAACATCCTCTACTGGGAGGGTGAGATTACGATCATCGACTTTCCGCAGGTGATTGACGCTGCGGTTAACACGCAAGCCGACCATATCTTCAAGCGCGACGTGCAGCGGGTGTGTGACTATTTCACACGGCAGGGGGTCGAATGCGATGCGCTGGAAATTGCCGCTGATTTGTGGGACACGCACGTCGGCTTTGCACCCAACGAACGCCTGTTGTTTATGGCTGACGAGGACGACGACTAGACAGCGCGCCGCCACCCACGCCCACAACGACCCCCAGCGCCAACGCAAGCCACGGTGCATGGGGGTTTTTCAATCCGGCAGGCAGCAGTGCCACATCTGAGACGCGCACCGACAGTTGGCGTGTGATGTCACCGCTGCGCAGGTCGATGAAATAACTCACGGGCATGTTGCGCGGGTTGCTCCCGCTGAGGACGACGGTTTCGGTGTCGGGCACCAGCAGCGGCGCGTGGTCCAGGCTGCGCAAATGGGGCGAGGTGCGGTCAACGCTGATGAGTGGCTGCCGGGTTGCGGTGACGGTGTGCAGCGCGACCAGATGACATTGCCCACCGAGTACCTCCTCCACGACGACCCACTCTGTGTCACCGAGCCACCACGCCTGCCGACTGCATTCACGTGAGAGGGGCAAGCGCTTGAGCCGATCCCCGCGTGCATTCATCACCAGTAGGGCGCGTTGCCCGCTCACAGAAGACATTTGCGCGAGCCGGTCGCGGCTGGCGTTCCAGTTCAGCGTCGGGTCATGCGACGAAAATATGTTGACATAGCCGGGCCCGTCGGCGTCGGTCAGTGATACGAATTGCAATGTGCCGATCTCGCGCCGCCATTCGAGCGTCATCACCGCACCGTCGGGCGTGCGCCAGAGCTGCATCAGAGAACCCACGCCAGAAAACAACCGCTGTGGGGCGTCGGTGTCTGGTGTGTAGCGGTCAATGTGCAGATGGTTGGTCACGGTGTAGATAGTGTCGGCGTCCAACACAAAAGCGTTGGTGTCATGATTCAGGTCGCGGTAGGGGGCTGCATCGGCGCTGCCGGCCGCCACCCGGAAGACCCGCGCCACCGGGTTTGCCGCCGCTGTCGCATCCTGATAACCGAGGACATACAAAAACCGCCCATCTGTTGACCAGCGCATCTGCTGGTGCAACGTCGAAATGTCGGGTGGAAAGCCGATGCGGTGCATGGTGTCTCCGTCGGCGCTGAGCATAATCACGGAGAGCGGCGTGCGCCCATACGCGGCCGGGTCAAAGGCCCGCCACGCCAACCAGCGGCCGTCGGGGGAGGGGAAAGCGTCGTCTAGCCCGCTGCGGTTGATGAGCAGCCGTTCGCCGCGCCCATGCCAGCCGAGGCTATACCAATCATAGTCGCGCAGCATCGCCGCGTCGGCGTGAACACGGCTATGCCGCAACCGCGCAAAGAGGCGTTCGCCGTTGCTGGTCAGCCGCAGATCGGGATCAATATGCTGTTCCAGCGTGAAAGCGGTGAACTGGTAGTCGGTGGGGAGGTGCAAATAGTCGATGCGCAGCGTGGGGGCGTCGTCATCGTCAAGCAACACTGCCCACGGGCCGCTCAACGGGGCCTGCCGCGTAAGCAGGAGCGTTGCCAGCGTGATAGCGTTAAGGCTGATGAGGGTTGCGAGGACTGCCAGAAAACGCATTGGCCAGCGGTCTATTCTGTGGGAGGCGTCGGCAACAGCTCAGAGCGTGCAGAGTCTGGCACGTTGACGAAGTGCGAGAGGTACGCCAGCCCTTCGGTATGCGTGCGGACCACCTTTAAATTCGCGTCGAATTTCGCCAACAACCGCACAAAGAAGTTGTGAACCGGGTTGGGGATCGCGACGAAGATGCCCCGTCCGCTGGGTTTAGTTGTCCTGTGTTTCATAATGGCTTGCAAACCGCGATCATTGAGCATTTGCAGCGGGCTCATGCCAATGGTTTCAAGGGCGGTCATATCCACATAAATATGGGCGATGTTATCCTGCGGAGTGGTGTCTAACAGTGCGAGAATTGCCTGTTGGGTCTCGGCAAAGGCGGGCGCATCAATCGCATCGGTATATTGCACCAATACCACGCGATTTTCGATCATCCAGCGGACATTATACCCCATGAGGTTGCTCCTTTGACGCTTGTGACTATATGTTGAAACAGTATAACATGTGTTGCAAATTTCGCCGCCGCGCAGTTGTCGCCGCCGGGGCTCCACCTGAGCCAACGGCCACAAAACTTGCCGCAGTCAACAATCCTCAGTACACTACCCTGACCAATTTGACCATCACCAGACGAAGCAAGGGAGTTACCGCCACACCTATGCGCCATCAAAAACTGTTTTTGTATACTGTCCTGATTTCGGGCTTTGCGTTTGCACTCGCACTCATGCTGCTGCCAACACAATCAGTTTTCGCAGACGCCAGCGCCCCGACGATTAGCAGTGAAGATTGC
Source organism: Anaerolineae bacterium (assembly GCA_034437655.1). GTDB lineage: Bacteria > Chloroflexota > Anaerolineae > Aggregatilineales > J027 > J027. The sequence continues at coordinate 12,604 of DAOTTU010000127.1, read as the reverse complement.
ACCCTGACCGTGATGTTCACCGCAAGCGTCGCGGGCGACTACACTGTGACCGTCTTTGACGATGGCGACATCGTTTTCAACGAGACACAAACGGCTGATGCCGACACAGAACTCACTTTCACTTACGTCTTCACCACCATTGGCGATGCTGCGCCCGGTGTGGGTATCTTCGTGCTGGAGGATGGCAGCCAGGTCTTTGGGCTGGACCCGTACACCACGATTGACGACACCTGCGACCCTGTGACCGGTGATCCGTGCCCCGGCCCGCCAGCAAGCTCGGTAGGGGCGACACTGGTACAAACCACCGAATTGTTCTGGGCACCGAGCATGACCGCCGAAACAGGCGTGTTGTTGGAAGCCGGGAAGGACGTTCGCGCGATGGGGCCAGACAGCAGCGGCGACTGGTTCTACGTTCACTATGCGTGCCAGAATTTGTGGGTGCCAGCCAGCGTGCTTGGCCCAGACTTCAGCGCGCCGTGGGACGGTGAACCGTTGCCAACGAACGTGCAGTCATAGGCATGGTCGGTTTGTAGCTTCCGTTCTGTCATGACCGACATCGTTTATCTGCTGGGGCTGGCGTGCCTGTTCAACCATGAGCTGGACGCAATTTGTCGGGGTGAATGGCGTTTGTTCTTCGGCTGGCTGCCGATCAGTGATGAACGTGGCTTTCAGCTATTCATACCGGGTTCGGGTCATCACTATACAAAAAATGGACAGGTATGGCTGACTGCGGAAGCCAGCACGGTCCCTACAAAACCGTATCGGCAAGCCGAAAACCTGCCGTAGGGGAGGTGTTGACGTCGCAGACGGCATACCCTCCCGCTGAACAACCAACGTCGCGAACCTGGTATCACACACGGTAGGGGTAGGGTAAAGGTAAACGCAGGCGGGGTCTGGCAACCCGATCCGTTGCGTGAGCGCCCTTCAGGGCTGTTCACGCACCACACTTGCATAGCCCCATGCTTTAGCGCGGGGGAAAAGGGCCCCGCACTGAAGTACGGGGCTAGCATGGTGGGGCGGTCAGACAGGACTCAAGTCCGCCTGACCGAGGGCGCTATCAAGTCGATGGCCACATGCTTTCTGCGTGTCAGGTTGTTATAACCCTACGGCGCGTGACAAACGGCCCGTCCGGCGGATAGATGACTAATTGACGCCCGGCACCGAGCCCGTCACGACAATGGCATAGCGACCGCTGGTGCGGGCCCCGCTGCTGCCGAGGAAATACAGAATCGGGTCCGTCGTATTCGGCACGACCGTGATCCCGGCGTCAACACGATTGTCGGGGGCATAGCTTGAGCCATTGGTCACATCGACGGTGCCCGTCGGGAAGGTAGCGGCGAAGTCGCATTCCGCAAAGCCGAGGTTGTCACATTCAAGCAGCGGCCCAAAGACACGATTAAAGTCAATCAGTTGCCAGTCAAAGTCACCGTTGGCGTCGTAAGCCTGGTTGAGGCCCTCACCCGCGCCGATGAACATATAGGGGTCGAGGTCGGTGAAACGTGCAATCATGTACACCCCAAGCGGTTCAGTCTGCACGGCCTGCGGCACACGCACCGAGAAGCCATCTTGCTCATCGCGCGGCTGGATGACGAAGCCTTCAATGATCATCACAAAGCGCCCGGCGCTATCATTGAACGAGCCCACCGAAATATTGACCGGGTTGCCACGCGCTGGCGTTGTGAAACGTACCTGCGAGGTCAGTCGATCCGCGACCACGTTGCCAAAACCGGGCACAGCCATGCGCGTACCGGCCGCGGCGGGGGCGTCGTCGTTACAGGTACCGATGCCGGGTTGAGTTTCAACCGCCACCACCGGGTCGAAGCCATCCAGCCCGACGACGGTCACGGTATAGCTAAAACCGGGGTTGACGTTGATAAAGGAAAACTGGATGCCGCCACGGATTTCTACACCCGTGTCGCAGGTGATAAAGATCGAGCCATCGGTCATCCCGGTTGAGCCGGTGCCATCGCCAACGGTCGGATACTCAAAGGTGACTTGTGCGGGTTCTTCTGTCGGGTCCGTGCCGCCACCGAGGCCACCAAGCCCACCGAGGCCGCCGCTTCCACCTGAAACGCTGACGGTCAGTGCGAAGTCACCTGCTGAGGTACCCTCATCCAGATTGAAGCGCGTCACAATAATCATATAGGTGCGGGTTTCGGTCAATTCATAGGTAAAGGCCGAGTTGGTGCCCTCGCCACCGTCGTCGTCTTCAACGAAGACCCGTTCGCCCGTTTCATCAGCCAGCCCAAGATAGGTGTCCAGATTGCCGCTGGTGGCTTCTACTTCAACGGTGATCGTCTGCCCGGCGGTGCCCTCGAAACAATAAAAAGTGATATACGCGGCGTTGGTGATGCTGCCCGTTACAGTGGTGGGAATCGAAACCGTGTTGCTGCTGTTGCACAGCGATTGTGCCTCGGCGGCGCGGTGCGGCACAAACACCACCGACGCCAGCGCAAACAACAACAACACCCCTACAATAGTTTTTGCACGCATGATCAATTTATCCTCATTAGCCTAAAAATTGCACGATATGGTCATTGTAATGGTGGGGTATCGAATTGTGCAAACGATTGGTACACCTTTGGTACGTCTATGCTTGGCCGTTGCTCTGGAGGCGGTATGATACGTGTATCTTCGTAACGTTGAAAAAGGGACACACCATGCCGCGTTTTTTTGGATTGCTGGTCGGGGGCAGTGGGCTTGTGTTGCTGGGGCTTGGCGCACTACTGGGCCTGCAACGCGCTACCCACTCCCCCGCCCCGGTGATCGCCTATCTGCACGAAACGTGTACGGAATATAGCGCCTGTTCATGGAACCCCGGCGTGCATTATGTCAGCGCCGACGGTGCCGCCGGACTCAGTGCGCGGCCCAACCAGCACCTTGAACTGGACGTCGCGTGGTCGCCAGACGCCCGGTATTTCGCCTTTGTCTCTGACGCCGCCACAGCCCGCCCACACCGTAGCCTCTATCTATCTACCTTTAACGGCACAACCACCCGCCAGTTGACGGACGGTCGTCAATGCGCTGACGATTTCCCGCGCTGGTCGCCAGATGGCACACAAATTGCCTTTATACGGCGGTGCCTTCAGGCCTTCTCCGAGAGCTTGATGGTCTATAACCTGGCGGATGACACGGTGCGCGAGGTCTATGGCGGCCCGCTGTTCTATGATGGCCCGGTCTGGATGCCAGATGGGACGGCAGTGCTGCTGGCCATCGCTGGTGAGGATAATTTTGACCTCGTGCGTGTGGACCTCGCCACGGGTGCGCTGACAAGCCTGCTCGACGGTGGGCGAGATAACCGCACCACAAACCCGATCCCGTCCGCAGATGGGCGCTTGCTTGCCTATCGCGGTTGGCAAGACTTCGAACAATGGATCAGCGTGCTGGACCTTGCCACGGGCGACGAGCAGATCGTCTCCGGGCCGCGTGGCTTCGCTGTGCAACAGCTCTGGGCCCCCGGCGGTGACTGGGTGTACTATCTTGAACAGGACTTCGACTATCAACTCATGCGCGTGCGCCCGGACGGCCGCAGTCTGCAAGCGCTGGCCAGAAACGCCTGGCGGCCAGCAATTTCACCCGATGGTACACAGTTCGCCATCCTCCGTGACCGCTCGACGCTGACGGTACTTGACGCCAACGGTGAAAACCCGCGCACCCTGCCGACCCCCCCCGGCAATACCTTCACCGCAACATGGGTGACACTCCCTACGCGGGACTGGGGGGCGCTGCTGGTGTCAGGGATGGGGATATTAGCCGTAGGGCTAGCGGTGGGTGTTCAAATTGCCTTAACCAAACGGCAGTTGACAGCATAAATTTCGTCAGAGGCGGTTCAACAATGCAAAAGTTCATCGTGCGGCACGATGGGCTTTTTTTCTTTTATGATGCGGGTCGGCTGGGGGCTTGTTTCTGAGAAAACGGTGAAACGTGTAACGGAAATTCGCTTGTGTGTTTTGCCAGACTTGTCAGGTCGCATTTGTGAGTTTTGTGCATCCACGATAGCGGAACAAGCGTGCTAAAGTGAAGAAAAGTGTGAACCGGAAGGAGAGAAACTGACCATGTTGCAGCCCCTCAAAAAGACTCTGGCCCGCCGTCAACGTGCCGCACGTGTATGTGCGTCGTGTGGCCGCCCGGGGACTACCGACACGCCGCTGATGTTTGTCGTTGATGACAATCGTTTCTATCACTATCCGTATTGTATGCCCAATGCCGCGACCGCCTCACCAGACCCCGCCGACGTGACACCCCGCACTGATGTCAGGCACAGCCAGCAATAGTGCCGCCGTATTGGTTTTTGATAATTTAATCGGTGTTGGCTGTTTTCCCCCGCACTGAAGTACGGGGCTAGCAGGAAATTGCGGTCAGACAGGACTGAAGTCCGCCTGACCATGCCCGTTTTCCCGCATCGTGACGCACGTCTCACCGCGCGGGTGGGATTTATCCCTGTTCACGCACCACACGTGCATAGCCCCGTCCTTCAGCGCGGGGGAACAGGGCTGCTCGTCGGGCAATTGTTTTGCATGGGCAGGAAGCCCGACCTCCCCCATGCGCCCTATATACAGTTCCCCTGTGACGGTGTACCCTCATAGCAACAAAACGACACAATCCGGAAAGGAATACACCATGTTTGAACTTGAACAGCTTGTGCAGGGCCTGCAGTCTGACGAAGTGCGTGATCGGCGGCGGGCGGCAGGTTTGTTGCGCGTTATGCAAGAGCCAGATGCCGTGGGGCCGCTCGTGCTGGCGCTTGGCGACGACGACGCGTGGGTGCGCGAAGCGGCGACAACAGCCCTTGCCGAGATCGGTAGCCCGGCGGTGGCTGCCTTGCGCAACGAACTTCAGAGCCCGGACCCGCGCTTCCGTGCTGAAGCCGCTAACGTCCTCGGGCGCATCAGGGATGCGGACAGTCTGCCGCTGTTTGTGGTGCTGCTGGCGGATAATGACACGTGGGTGCGCGACCGTGCCGCTACGGCGTTGGGCAAAGTTGGGGCGGTCGAAGCGGTGGAGCTACTCATCAACGCGCTGAATGACCCTGAGCCGACAGTGCGCGACAGTGCCGCGTGGGCGTTGGGTGAAATCCGTGACGAGCGTGCCAGCGCCGCCTTGCAAGACCGCCTCGACGATGACAACACCGAAGTCCGCACCCGCGCCGCCGACGCCCTCCGTAAATTGCAGGCGTGATGGTAGGCAGGATACTGTCAGGTGAAACCCTCTGGCGATTGTTATCATAGCCATACGCAGTGAAAAGGCAGAATTCATGCGCTATCTTGAACAAATAGGCACCGAACCCGGCAAAGACATTGACCGCAACAGCGACCACCTGGCCCCGGGTCTACCGTCGCCAGCTATCAATCACTTACCGCTACTGAATAGGGTCTTGCTACGGGTGACGAAGCCCGTGTTTTTCTCACCAGTTCCCACCCAACCCACGGAGTAACCCCACCCATGAGCCGACGCCTGACCTACCTATGCACCCTGACCATCCTCCTCGCCGCGCTGAGCGTTCAACCGCTCGCCGCGCAGGATGGTGACGATAACGCCACACCCGACGACGCACCCGCGACCACGACCTACACCACCAGCGATGGCAGTTTTGCCTTTGAATATCCCGCCGACTGGGCCCGCACCGGGGACCAGGCCGGCAACGTCATCCTTGCACCGTCGCAATTCATTCTCGATAAGCCCGGCAACGCGCTATTGCCCGGCGAATTTCAGCTCGAGGTGCTGGGCCCCAACGTTGCGCAACGCCTGACGCTGCTACCGCCCGGCCTCAGCCCGCAGGAATATATGGCCGGCTGGCTGGAACAATTTCCGCCTGAAATCGAGATTCTGCAAGCTGGCGAGGCGGTGACGGTGGGGACCAACCCCGCCGTGCGGGCCGTAGCCGTGCTGGAACCGCTCGACTGGTTGATGCTGGCCGTTGCGGTGGGCGAGGGGCGTGTCGCGATGATCTTTGGCTTTGCGCCGCGTGGACAGGTGAATGATGCTTTCGCCGCTGCGGAACCCATCGCCGCCAGCCTGCGTTTTGCACCGCCACAAATCTCCCGCGCCGACCTCGCGCCGCTGACCGCTGGCAACGTATCCAACGCAGACACCCTTGCGCTGTGGGGCGGTCATAGTACCGGGGTGCGCAACCTCGACTTTTCGCCAGATGGCACGCGCCTCGCGTCGGTTGATGACACGTCGGTGCTGTTGATTCGCGACACGACGACGGGCGAGATCATACACACGTACGCCGCCGAAACGCTGATTTCTGCGGGGCCGGTCTTTTTGCCCGATGGCGAACGGGTCTTGCTTGGTGGCGCAGACGGTCAGGTCTTTGTGGTAGACCCCGCAACGGGCGAGATTGTGCAGCAATACGAACCCCTTTCCGACACCGTGTGGGATGTCGCGCTCAGTCCAGATGGCCGTTTTGTGGCGGCGGCGGGGCGTGACCTCACCGCGCGGGTGTGGGCCACCGAGGGCAACGGCTCCCCCACAGCCATCCTGACCGGGCACCGCACCGACGTGGTGAGCGTGGCCTTTGCCGCCAGCGGCGAACAACTTGTCACGTCGAGTTTGGACGGAACAGTGCGCCTGTGGAATATCGTGACGGGCAACGAGCTGCTGCTGCTGTTTGGCACCTCGGACGCCGTGAGCAGCGTGGCCATCAATCCGGCTGGCACATTGATTGCCGGCGGTGGGACCGATGGCACCGTCGTCGTGTGGGATGTCGCCTCGCAGGAGATTCGCTGGCAGGCAACAGGCGAAGATGGCGCAGCGGCCGCCATCACGCGCATTGTGTTTGCACCCGACGGGGCCATGATCGCGGCGTCGGTGGAAGATGGCAGCGTGCGATTGTGGGAAGCGGCCAACGGCGTTCCGGTGACGGCCTTTGGTGGCCCGGGGCTGATGAATGACGTGGCGTTCAGCACAGATGCACGTCTGCTGGCCGGCGCGAGCCAATCAGGTGATGTGTTGGTGTGGGGTGTAGAGTAGCACGATTCCGGTTCGAACATCGGCGCACGTCGCGTATAATGGGGGCACTGCCGTTTGTCCGTCCGCAATGAGAGCGCACGCCATGTCTAAAACCATCACCTGCCCCAACTGCTTCCATACCTTCAAAGCCGACGCTGTTCGCTTTGAATGTACGAACCCCGACTGTGCCGACTATGGCCAGCTTTTTGACGCGCCCAGCAGCGGGTTTTCCCTGTTTGGGGGCAATGTCCCGGTGCGGACTGACTGCCCGACCTGTGCCGTGGAAACCTTTAAGCGCCACTGCCCCGAATGCGGCTTCGAATTGACGCACGACGCCGGGCTCAACGAGGAGTTCACCGTCGCGATCATCGGCGGGCGTGGCACGGGCAAAAGCACCTACATCGCCGCGCTGATTCATCGCCTGAAGAACGAGGTCGGGCTGGCCTTTGGCGTTGGCGTGGGCGCAATGAATGACTACACCCGCGAACGCTTCCGTAAAGACTTCGAAACGCCGCTGTTCCGCAACAAAACGCTGCTGGCCGCGACGCTTTCTGCCAGACAGGAAACCGACACCAAAACGCCAATGATCTTCCGCGTCACGTTCAAGAAAAAGGTGGTCAATCTGGTGCTGTTTGACACGGCCGGGGAGGATATGCAATCACTGGACATGATGTCAGTCGAGGCACGCTATATCAGTTTTGCCGATGCGCTGATTTTTCTGCTGGACCCGTTGCAAATTGACACCGTGCGTCAACAACTGGCCGGTACCAATATCCCGCTCCCCGCCCCGGACCCCGGCGCAGAACCGCAACTCATTGTCGAACGCCTGCGCCAGCTTTACGAACGCCAATTTAACCTGCGTGGGACGCGCAAAATCAAGAAGCCGATTGCTTTCACACTGGCGAAAATCGACGCGTTGTATAGCATCCTTGACCCGTCGAGCAATTTGCACTCTACGAGCGGGCATGATGGCGCGGTCAATGTGGCCGATATGGAGTCGGTGCATACGGAGATCGGGAGTATTTTGCTGAATTGGATGGGCGCGGCGTTTGAGAATTTCGTGAAGGCGAATTTCGACAATTACCGTTTTTTCGGCACCTCGGCGCTGGGGACACCACCGAATGTGAACAACGAAATTGTGGCCGTGTCACCGCACCGCGTTGAAGACCCCTTGCTGTGGATATTTCTGCAATTCGGGATCGTCAACGCCGCACGGTAGGGCGTTACCCCATACTGTTGCTGTTAGACAGGTCGAGCAGGGCGATTGCAGAAACATTGATGCTGCTATGGGCCAATGCGTCGTCAGCAACGGGCAATTTGCTGCAAGCGCCCCCGGTGACGCTGTAGCCGCATTCGCCCACATCCCCCGAACACAGTACAATATCCACAGGCTCTATACATCGCCCGGAGGATTGCCCATGCTCACCCTGACCTGTTACATACGCTGGCTACGCTTGCTCGTTGTCGTGGTCGCACTTGCCCTGACCACCGCCACCACCCACGCCCAGAGCGCAGACAGCCAGACCTTTACCTTCCCCGATGGCACCGTCGTCACCTTGCCTGAAGGGTGGGGCCTTGTCGAAAGCGCCTCCACCGAGACGAGTTTCATGCTCAGCCGCGAGGTGTCTTTCATCACTGTGACGCACTTCGCCGCCGCTGACCTCGCTGAACTGGAAGGCGATGACCCGGCGCTGGCCGCAATGCAGGCCTTGTTCACCTTTGGCGATGGGGCCGCACTGGATGCCACAACCGTTGAGGTGATTGAAGTCAACGGGGCAGGCGTGTTGCGCTTTGAATTCACCGACCTTGCCACGACCACCCTGTTGTTCGGCGCAGAACTGGACAACGGAACGGTTCTCGTCATGACCGGGCTGCCACGCGGCACACTCGACCCGGTTGAAAACGCCACGCTGGCCATGCTCGTCTCTGTGCCGCTGAATGGGGGACGCGCACCGCTGCCACCCGACGTAGACCCTGCCGACGCCGTGCCCGCTACGCCCTATTTCCCGACCCCTGAAGGCGAGTTTGCCGACCTCATTGACGTCATCGGCCCCTTGCCCACCGTGCTGGCCCTCAGTGACACTGACTTTTCTGATGGCACTGAACTGCGCTTCCCCCTCGGCTGGGAGATTAACCGTGTGCCCGATGTGCCCGACTTTATCGAGTTTCGTGTCGGTGGGGGGCAGCTCTTTGTCGACCTTTATATCCCCGCCGACATGGACGAACTCGGCGTAGAAACCATGCAAGAGCTGATGGCCCGCAGCTATATTCCCTTTGATGACACGGCGTTTGTCTATGACCCGGCGGAAATCTGGACGGTGACCTATGACGAGCGGCACCTGTTTTTCTACCGCTATGAGGACGGTTATCCCGGCACACAGATGGCGATTGGTCTGGACAACGGCTCAGTGCTGATTATTGACACCTGGAACGTTCCCCCACAAGACCCCGCTGAAACGCTGGCCTTCGCGATGTTGCTCGACGCGGCCGGGGCGACTGAGTTACTCGATGCGGCGGCAGAGTGAAAATAGTGGACGAGTACACAGGGATAACCCCATGCTGACTATCACCGCTGCGCAAGCCCGCGCCCATGTCTTTGACCGCCAACACCTGACCACCGCCGCACCCGACCTCCACGCGATGGTGCAGCAACAAATCGTGGTGCAAACGCAACTGGATCAGGGGCTTGAACATGCCGCCTTCGTGCGTGTGCCTGCCGCCAGCATCGCGCAGGTGAACGCGGCGCTGCACGCCCGCACGCTGGTCAAAACGTGGACCATCCGCAGCACCAAGCACACCGCCATCCCGCGCGATTTGCCGCTATTGGTGCAGGCCGTCAACCGGGAGCGCATCGAGTGGTGGCGTAAAGCAATCTGTAAGCGCTTCAAGTTCACTGAGGCCCAACTGGACGCGGTTGAAGCGGGGATACTTGACGCAGCCAAAGACGGCCCGCTGGACCGCAAAGCCATGCACGCCGCTGTGCCACTGCTTAACGACATCGACCCGCGCACGTGGAATGGTGCCATGATGGGGCTGGTCTATCGGGGCGAGATGGTTTTCACCGACGAACCGGGCCCGACCTTCGCGCGCCGTGACCGGTGGCTCCCCGACCTCGAATGGTCCCTGCCCGACGAGGACATTGCCCGCCGTGAATTTATCCGCCGCTTTTTCTACGCTTTCGGCCCCGCGACGTTGTACGATCTGGCGCACTGGGCTGGCTGGCGCATCACCGACACGCGCAACCGCCTCGCTGCGGTGGAGGACATGCTGCGGCCGCTGACGGTCGAAGGGTGGGCCGGCGATTTTCTGGCGCTGGCAAGTGACATTGATAGGCTGACCGCCGCCGACCCTGCCGCCATCCCGCCTGTGTTGCTCATTGGCAAATTTGACGCGCTTTCCGTCGGCTGGAAGGACAAAACGCGCTTTCTGGACGAGGAACATTATAAGCTGGTCTACAAAAAGGCGGCACAGATCGAGGCGACGGTGTGGTTTAGCGGTCGGGTGGCCGGGGGATGGCGTAGCCGTGCCACGAAAAAAACGCTCACCGTGACCGTGGTGCCGTTCCGTACGTTCAGCACAGCGGAAACCACACACCTGGAGGCGCAAGCTGCGGCGCTGGCGGCGTTTTATGGCCTGGGGCTGAACTTGCAGGTAGCGGCGGATTTTTGAAGGTAGATCGTGGGGCAACACCACAACGCCCTGTCATCTGAATCTGCTATAATAGTAGTCATACTAAACACTCGCTGCACACCAATACGAGCAGGACGCCATGCCCAGAATTTTTATTTCATACCGTCGTGCTGACAGTCAGACTATCACCGGGCGCATCTATGACCGTCTGGAGATTGCCTTCGGTGCCGACGCTATCTTCAAAGATGTCGATAATATCCCGCCGGGCGTAGACTTCCGCAGGGTGATCGGCGATGCTATCCGTGAATGCGACGTGGTACTCGTCATCATCGGGCCCGAATGGCTCGACATCCGCGACAAGCAGGGTAATCGCCGCCTTGAGAACCCGGACGACTTCGTGCGGTTTGAGGTCGAAACTGCGCTCAACACCGACAATGTGCTGACTGTGCCCGTCCTCGTCAAAGACACCCTCGCCCCTGATGCGAACGACTTGCTGCCGAGCTTTCGCCAGCTTGCTTTCCACAACGCCGTGAAAATCCGCAACGACCCCGACTTTCGCCGCGACTGCGAATGGCTCATTGACTACCTCGGCAAACTGGACGATGAAGGCGTGCCCAACCGTGTGCAATATGGCGTCGGGAAGACGCGCACACAACCCAACACCCCGCCGCGTGCCGCGACAACAGTCAGCATCGGTGGGCGGTCGTGCTATGTGCAGTTGTCACTGATTGTAGGGGCGCTGGCGGTGATAATGGTAGCGGGATTTCTGGTATTGAATATGTCGCCTGGCGAAGAATTGGGGTCCCCGTCAGATTCTCAGGTCGGCATGGCAAACGCAGACCTGACTGCCACCAGTCGCGCCGAGTCGGGGACGACTGTATCGGATACAGGCAATGAGCCGATAGTGACGGACGTGGCCGTAACCACTACAGTTGACACCACCGCCACCCAAACCCCCGCTGTGCCCACACTGGTAGCGACCGCTGACCCCGAAAGCGACAACGACGCGGATGGCTTAACACTTGGCGCCGAAGAGGGACTTGGGACTGACCCTGACCAATACGACACTGATGGCGATGGACTCAGCGATGGGGCCGAGGTCTTGATCTATAATACTGACCCGTTTGAACCAGACACCGACGACGACGGGCGCACCGACGGTGATGAGGTTGAACTATTCCTCTCTGACCCTACCAGTGCTGATGATTTTCCACTGGTGGCGATTGACATTGGCACTGTGGACGAGTCGCAGCGGCTTGTAGAAGCGGTGTTCGGTCGCAGCGCAGGCTTTGCTTTCCAGACGCAAGAACGGCTCCCCCTGTCAGAGGGTGACGTGGCGGTGAGTGTCTCCCCGCGTTATCTTGACAGCTTCATTGCGCAGCGCCCCGACGAACGTGGCATTGTCGCGCTCGGCCCACTCGGCGTGGACGACGTGCGTGTGCTGGACCCCTTCAGCGTTGAGGACGAGGCCTTCCAGCGCATAGCGCCAGCCCTGCCGGGGCACGTCTATGTGGTGCGCGTTGTCGGAACAGATGACATCCGCGTGGTGGTGCAGGTCAATGACGTGCAAGACGCCGCCGACGATGCGCTGGTGATGACCTATACGGTGGTGGCTGCGGTGCCCTAGCGTGTGGGGAGGTTCAGGCCCCGTACTGAAGTACGGGGCTAGCCAGACATTGCGGTCAGACAGGACTGAAGTCCACCTGACCGACGCCCGCGGCCCCGTTTTTCCGCATCGTGACGCACGCCTCACCGCGCGGGGGGAGAGAGTGTCACGGACATCCCGTTTGTCACATGCGGTAGGGGTAGGGTAAAGGTAAACGCGAGCGGGGTCTGGCAACCCGATCCCTTGCGTGAGCGCCCTTCAGGGCTGTTCACGCACCACACTTGCATAGCCCCGTGCTTTAGGGCGGGGGAAAAGGGCCCCGCACTGAAGTACGGGGCTAGCATGGTGTGGCGGTCAGACAGGACTCAAGTCCGCCTGACCGAGGGCGCTCTCAAGTCGGGCGAACGCACACGC
>DAOTTU010000126.1:0-13007 GCA_034437655.1 Anaerolineae bacterium | reverse complement strand
GCTGTTCCCCGCCCTGAAGGACGGGGCTATGCAGGTGTGGTGCGTGAACAGCCCTGAAGGGCGCTCACGCAATGGGATGTTGGACCTTACCCGAGCAAAGTTATCAAACCCATAATCCCACCCGCGCGGTCGGTGAGAAGCTGATGTCGGGAAAGGGTCACGGTCAGGCGGACTTGAGTCCTGTCTGACCGCCACACCATGCTAGCCGCGTACTTCAGTGCGGGGCAAACGGCCATGTGCGAGTGCCACATGCTGTCTGCGTTTCAGGTTATCTCAACCCTACAGCGTGTGACAAACGGCCCGTCCGAGAACCAAAAGATGATGTGACGTTGCAAAAGTTCTGGCATGGAGAGCCTACCGCTGGGCGCAAGCCTCGTGCTATAGTTGGCATGACGCACTGATAACCCGGCATCGTCCAGCCAGTAAAATAGCGGGAGGCAAACATGGGGGCAAACGGTGGGCACGCCGCGCCCGTCCGCAAGCAGCAACAACCAGCACCAAACACCAAACACACAGCAACCCGCACTGAGCTGCTCAGGCGTGGTGTATGGGCGGTCATTATCAGCGTGGGGGTTGCCATCGCCGCAACGCTGATCGTCAACATTCACCCGGGCCATGAAGGGGATTATGTGCAGTATTTCGAGCCCGCCACCCGCGCCTTCCTCGCTGGCGACTCCCCCTACAGTGTTGACGATGTTTTTAACCCGCCGTGGACCTTCATCCTGTTTGCCCCGCTGACGCTGTTCGCGCCGTTGTTCGCCTCTGCCCTGATGCAAATTGCGTCCTTCGCGCTCATCATCGTGCTATGCCGCGCCGACGTCATCCGCACCGTGCTGGTCGTCACTTTTCCGCCGGTGATGGGGTCAATATTGGCCGTCAATTTTGACCTCTTGCTATTGCCTGCTCTCTGGATGCCCCCACAGTTGGGTGTGTTGCTGCTGGCCACCAAACCGCAGTTTGGCATGGGCCTTATTGCATACTGGTTCTTGAAAGGGCGCGGTTTGTGGACACTGGTCATGGCGTTTGGGCTGGCAACGTTGCTCTATGGCCCGTGGTGGGCCACGGCTGGCACGGCTATCGACTTTCGCTGGAATGCCAGCATCTGGCCGGTGATTGGCATGGTGCCGGCGCTGGCCATCGGGGTCACGTGGTGGGGCTTTGCGTGGCGGGCGGGGCGTCCAGACTGGGCGCTGGGGGCGTCGGTGTGGTTTGCACCCTATCTGGGTGTTGGGAGCTATGCGGCGATGCTGCCATTGCTGTTGCAAAGCCGTGTGCTATTGTTCGTGGTCTACGTCATCACCTGGGCGGTGTGGACAACCCAGATTCTTGATATTCCCTAGCCGCCCGCTATTCGGTGGAAGCCGTGCCAGATAGGTCCAGCGGTTGGCGCATCACCATCACCGGGGCCGCCAGTGGCAACCACACCTGCAACGTCGTGCCTTTGTTCAATGTACTCTGCACACTGACCTGCCCTTGATGCCGCAACACCGCCCGCCGCGTCGTCGTCAGCCCCAGTCCGCTACCGTTCGTCGTCGCGACATTCGCCCCGCGCTGGAAGGGTTCGAAAACACGGCTCAACATTTCTTCAGGGATGCCAATTCCGGTGTCGGCGGTTTTCAACAGCAACCCGTTGTCTTGAATGCTGGCTGTCAAAAAGACCGGCCCCTCTGGCGCATAGGCCAGCGCGTTTTCGAGCGGGTTCCGCACGATCATGCTCAGCAGGCGCGGGTCCGCTTGCAGGGTTTTGACCTCATCATCAACGCGCAACATCACACGAGGTTCTTTACCAGTCTCAGCAGTCATCGCGGCGACCTCATCTGCCAAAAAGCGGCGCACATCAATCAATTGTGGTTCCAGTTGGCGCACGTCTCTGGCTTCGCTGTGTTGCAACACATTTTCCAGCAACACTTCTAGCCGCGAAACCTGTTCCGCAATGAGGTTATAGCGGTGGTCACGCTTGTCCGGGCTAAGGCGCTCACCATATTTGCGCAGAATTTCGGTGCTAAGCTGGATAATCGTCAACGGTGTGCGGAACTGGTGCGAAACGGTTTCGACAAAGGTAGACTGCATCGCATACAGTTCGCGTTCCATTTCGAGCGCCTCGGCCAGCGCATCCATCTGCACGCGGTGACTGACATCGCGCAGCGTGACGAGAATATAGTTTTCTTCGCCCAGTGACAGCGCGGTCAGCGTCACATCGACCGGCACTTCATGCCCGCTGGCATCTAACAACGTGACCTCGCGCCGATGGTCTGTCCATGGGGCAGAACGGTCGCCCGGAACCGTTGAGGATGAAACGGCAGCCGTCATGGCCTGTTGCATCGTTCCCCGCTCGTCGCTACTGCGCAGCAGCAGGCGGTAGTGTTGCCCGACCAATTGCTCCTGCGGAAAGCCCAACAGCCGTTGCACCGCCGGGTTTATGTCGATGATGTGGCCATCAGAACGCGCCACCAGCGCGATGACATCCGGTGAATTTTCGTACAATGCGCGGAATTTTGCTTCAGAAGACCGTCGCTGTTCTTCAAGTTGGTGCTGGGCGGTAATGTCGCGCACAACCAGCAACACTTCCTCCGGCGCACTCACCGAGCTACGGACATCCAGCACCAGATAGCCCAACGGCGCAATACTGGTGTCGAGGTCTGACACGATAAAAATATCCCCCTGCACACTCCCCGTTTGATAGCTGGTGCGGATCTGGTCTTGCAAGCGTTCCACATCCGCTGAAGACAGCCACGCGACAACGTTATGGTATTCAACCGCGCTGACGTTAACCTCACGATTGCCTTCAAGCAAGGTGAGTGTCTCTTGAATTTCACCGTCGAGGTTCAGCGTCAACAGCGAGTCCGGAATCGCGTTCAGCAGGGCCCGCAGGCGGTTGTTGGTGGCAACTTGCTGTTCTTCGAAGTAACGCCGCTGGATAGCCGCCGAGATGATTTCCGTCAATGAGGTCAGCGCGTCCAACTCGTTATCCGTCCACACCGCAGCGTGAACCCGGTCGGCACCAAGCACACCCCACAATTGACGATGATCGCCAAAAATCGGCAAAATCACCAGCGCTTGCGACCCAAAAAAGGCCATTGTGTCGCGTGCCCCGCCAGCGGCCTCACTGAAATCCACGCGAATCGGCTGCACCGCATCGAGTTCCATCAGCCAGTTGCCGAGCGCGAAGTCGTCAAAATAGAACGGGATGTCTGGCTGCAAGGCCGGTTCTAGGCTGGCAGCGGCCGCGCTTTGCCACAGGTGGTCAAGTTTGAGCCCGTGGCCATGGGTGTCATCATGAATCATGGGCAACAGGGCCACGCGGTCGGCGTTTAAGGCTTCCCCGATTTGTTGTAAAGCTGCCTCAATTTCAAGACGCCAGTCTGAGATTTGCAACAGCGATTGGCCCAGCGTCGCCACGACCTTGAGCATATCGCCGCGATATTCAGCCTCACGTTTTTCCATGCGCAGGTCTGTCTGGTGGCGGGCCCGTGTCAGGGCGGCTTGCTGCATCATCCACAACAGCAACATCAGGACCCCGATAAACCATGTAAAAACGACCGTCACCGCCAGCAGCGCAAATACCAGATCATTGATCGACTCATCACCAAACCACGGCGCGTCGAGTACCAGCGTTGCAAACCACATCACGGCAATCGTACCCACCCCGGCCAGCATCCCCACACGCCGCCCGTTGATAATCATCACGAACAACACAGGCATCACACCAACATACACAAGGTCAATACCGAAGTCCGAAAAAGCGATGATCACACCCTGATAAATGCCCCACGACAGCAACGAGAGGCGGGGGAAGTGGCGCAGACCTCGCTCGGCCGGCAGCAGCGTCACCGCCGCACCATAAACCGTCAGCAACGCCAGCACCACCACTTGCACCGGACTCATTTCAACGCCAAGCAAATAGGCAATGCCAACGAACAGACCCGCCGTGATGCCCACAACCAGATGGGCGGTGCGCAGAATACGGTATTGCTGGCTCCGGCGGATGAGCGGTGGTTGTGCTATAGTGGGCTTCGGGGTGGAAGATTTGCGTGCGTTCATAACGTTGTTTGTTGGTTTCGCCTTCGTTGTGTATAGACTGAGAACGTATCCAATGTAGTGAGCATTCCAGTCTTTTGATAAGCGCTTGATCTATTTAATATTGCGTTTAGCCTTCACATATTATTGTACCGCAGAAATTCCCGCTACGGTGGCGGCAGCAAGCGAAATACGTAGTGTTGGGTAGTGGCGCGCAGTCGTGTATACGTAGTTTCACAGACCCACTATCAGTTTAACATCACGTCAATCTGATTGATTTATATAGGCCAACTATAAGGTTAACATATTTCATGAACGATGTTCTACTCATTTCAGGGATGTTCGCCGTGACATTCGCGGCACGCTACCCCATGCTGGTGCTGGTGGGGCGCATTCAGTTACCGGGGCAGGTTTTCGCGGCGTTGAAATTCGTCCCCGTCGCTGTGCTGACCGCCATCAGTGCCCCGATTATGCTCGCCGGGGACACCGACACCCCCGTGAACCTCGCCATAGACAACGCGCACCTCATCGGCGGGGTGGCGGCTATTGTTGTCGCGGCGGCAGGCAAAAAGTTGCTGCCGACGATCATTGTGGGCATGGGCGTGTTTTTGCTGTGGCGTGGCATGGTGTAGCATATTCCAAAATTGCGCCGCCCCACCCCCGACATGTACAATACCCCTGAAGCATCGCCAACAATCTTCACAGGAGCTGCGTTTACCATGACCCAAAAACCCGATGCAGACGCATCGCCAACGGAAATACGCCTTGCCGCTATCCGTCGTATTCACGAGGAACAGAGCGAGTTCTATACCCATCTGGGCGTCTATATCGCCGTGAATGTTATGCTGTGGGTGATCTGGGCGGTTTCAACGGGTGGCGACCTGTCCGGCGCATGGCCCATCTTTCCAACCTTCGGCTGGGCGATTGGGCTCGTTGCACATGGCATCGAAACCTTCAACACCGTGCGGCTGGAACGTGCGCTGTTAGAAGAACAGGGGCTGGACCCATACCTGCATTCACAAAAAGCCAAGCGCAAAAACGAAGACCTTGCATTCCCCAACGAAGAAGGTGAAATTGTCTATCGCAGCGACGAGCAGCGCTAGCCAATGATGGTCTTGCAATGACACTAAGCACCGCACAATTTCAATCGGCCGCTGTGCGCCATGCTGCGTATTATCTGACTGTGCTGGACGACACCACCGCCCTTCACAACATGATGGATACGCAGACGTGGCCGCGTTTTGATGCTGCCTGGGCCCAGATTAACCACTCCTTCCAATTTCTGGTGGAATATAGCGCACAAGACGACACCGCCGCCACGCTCTGCATTAACTTCACGCTCAAGGGTTATCAACTGTTGTTTGCCTATCGCGAGCTTGCGTTGTTGACCAACTGGTTAGAAACCGCGCTGGAGATCGCCACCCGCCGCAACGACGCGGCCGCGATTGTCGACGTGCGGTTACGTCTGGCGGCGTTATACATCGCGCATACCACCGTCACCGAAAGTCGTGCGCAGGCTGAAACGGCGCTTGAGTTAGCCGAGGCCTATAACTATGCAGTCGGTAAGGCCAAGGCCCTGCTAGAACTGGGGCGCATCTGCATCCCTGAGCGCAAAACTGAGGAGGCCACGCGCCTCTTGACGCAAGCCGCCGAACAAGCCCTCGCGCTGAATTTGCTTGAAACCTATGGCTGGGCGCTGCACAACCTTTCGGCGGTTCAGATGCAGTTAAACCAGTATGCCGAGGCTGAACAAAGCCTGCGCCGCGCCATTGACGCCTATGAGCAGGTCGGGGCCCGCCGTTTAATGGCCATGAGCCTGAGCCGTCTGGGCGAAACGCTGGAACTGCAAGGGGACGCCGTGACCGGGCTGCAATATGCCGAAGATGCGCTGGAAATGTTGCGCCTTTCGGGGGATATTCCGCGCATTGCGTCGTGTTTGCTACGGGCGGGCATCATCGCTTTCACGGGCGGGCACAAAGACAAGTACCGCCTCTATTGTGAAGAAGCTGCGGAGCTTTGCCGCCAGGCGCAACTCGACGCGACCTATGCTGTGGCGCTCGAAAACCTCGCGTGGATCGCCTTCGAAGATGGGGATTTAGGCTTGCTGGAAGACTATTCGCTTGAGGCGCTAGAGATCTTTCGTCGTATGGAAAACCCCGGGCGCGTGGCGTTGGCGCTATCGTCGCTGTCGCTGCCCTATGTGTTGCAGGGACGCTTTGAGGAGGCGCTGGCGACAATTCAGGAGGCGTGGGTGTTGTCGCGCCAGTTGGACGACGCCAATGCCACCGGGCAGACCATCTTCCACCACGCTATTCTGCTGGTCTACACCGACCGCAGCGCACCTGCCCTGCAACTCTACGGCATTATCATGCATCATTACCCCCACGCGGTTTATCCAGAGCAGATTGATCTCCTGCGCGCGCGCCTGGAGGAGTCATTTTCGACACAAGCACTGGAAGAAGTGGTTACGCAGGCGGCGAACCTTTCCACCAGCGCAATCATCACGCTGGTCGAGGCGCTGTTGGGGTAGCAGGGTTGCCCCGCGCTGATGGGTTTTCGACAATTGACCGGAATGGTCGTAGGGGAGGCGTTGACGTCGTAGACGGCATACCCTCCCGCAGGGCTTTTCGCATATGACAAGCAGACTGCCGCCACGTCACGAATTTGGGCACAATGCCACCTTGCCCCCCACCAAAAGCGTGCTATGCTAGCCCTCAGTGTGGTGAGCCACTCACAGGGGCCTGCAACCATTCGCCCCACCGCACGTAGTAGTCCATAGAATAAATGTGATAACCGAAACTCAACCTGGCAACACGGGGGTAAAATAGCGTGATACGCACACGTTTTCGTAAAGTGATCCGTGACCTGATGGCCCGCAAGGGTCGTACTGCGCTCGTGTCGACCGCCATTTTCATCGGCGTGGCCGGCGTCATTGCTCTGTTTTCGATGAGCGACATCCTCATTGGGCAACTCCGCGAGGATATTCAAGAAGAAGAACTGGCCATGATCGAAATCAATGTCGGGCCAGACACCGAAGGCATTGAACCCAACAACCAGCTTTACCTTGACCAGGTGCGCAACGTCGCCACCGTGACCGAGGTGCAGGCCTCGGCGCTGGAAGGCGTCTATTTCAGCACCGACCCCGACGAAATTTCCTTCGGAGACCTTGAAGAAGCGGTGATGCAGGGGTATCTTACCCCGCTGGATGAAGTTCAGATTGAACCCTTCCGCCTGATTGAAGGCGAATGGGCGCTTCAGGGTGACGCTGAAGTGATGGTCGAAACCCGCACCGCCGAGGAATACGGGCTCAGCGTCGGTGACGAGGTTTATTTCCGCGTGTTGTCGGTCAGTGAAGGCGAAACCGCCCGCACCGAAGCCCGCACCATCAGCGGCATCGTCTTCCACCCCTACGCCTTCGCGCCCACCGAAACCTTCTACAGCTTCGCAGAAGAAGTGAATTATTTCGCGGGCACCATCGGCATCAGCACCTTTGACATTCGTCTCGAGTCCTACCCGGACCCGCAAGACGAAGACGCCTTCGACGCCTTTGACGCCACCGTCGATGAACTGGAAACCGTCCTTGAAGCCTCGCCCTACACCGTCACCTTCACCAGCACCGAAGACCCGGAAAACAACCAGCTCATCACCGGGGCGCAGACCTTCGCCAGCCTGTTTCAAACGCTGGCCATCATCTCGCTGATCGTGTCTGGCTTCCTCGTCGTGAATGTGATTACGGCGATTGTCACCGAACAGCGCAACCAGATCGGCGTGATGAAAGCGCTGGGTGCCACGCGCCAGGACAATTTCTTCATCTACACGGGCATCGCGTTTATGTATGGCGTGCTGGGGGTAATTCCGGGCGTGATCGTCGGCATTCCAGCCGGGTACTGGGCGGCAGAACAACTTGCCCCCGAACTCAATACGCTGCTCGATGGCTTCGACGTCTCCCCGAGTGGCGTGTTTATCGGCGTGCTGGTGGGGATGGCCGTACCGATTGTGTTTGCGTTGATGCCTGTCTTTAACGCGACCCGTGTCAGCATCCTTGAAGCCATGACCGACATCGGTATCAGCACCAGCTATGGCACCGGCCCACTGGCCCGCTTGCTGAAGTGGCTGCCAATCCCGATCACCGTGCGCCAGGGGTTCGCCAATATCATCGTCAAGAAGTTCCGCTCCTTGTTCACCGTGTTGACCCTGACGGTAGCCGTGGGGGCCTTCGTCGGCATTTACAGCGTCTTCGACAGCATCCGTGATGGCATTGGCCAATATCTGGACAGCTTTAACACCGAAATCGGGATCGCACCGACGGCCGCACAGGATAGTGAACAATTCACCGCCCTGCTCCGCTCTAACTATGGCGTTGACGACGCCGAAAGTGGCTTTATACAGACGATTGAGCCGGGATTCTTCCTGCAGGTGGACTTCCTTGACGACGAGGGTGAGAAGTACGAACCGAGCTTCGGCGCTGGCGGTCCGCCGGCCATCTTCGCCTATGGCATTGACGTTTTCTCTGACCAGCCGGCCTTCACCTTTACACTGGACGAGGGCGAACGCTGGACGGATGACAACGCGGAGACGGGGATCATCCTCACGGGGGCGTTGCAGCGCGGGTTGGGCGTAGAAATTGGCGAAGCCGTGACCCTCGCCGTGCCGGGCAGCCAGCGCGAATTCGAGGTCATCGGCGTCTCAGAGTTCCCGATTGACCAGGCCTATGTCAACTGGGAAGTGCTGGCCGACATGCGCGGCAACCGCTATGTCCCGCCAGAAGACCGCGTTGCAGGCGTGACCGATAACGAATACTTCACCCCGGTCATGATCGCAGGCGTTGAAGGCGCGCTCGGTGGGGCCACCCCGGCGTTGGGCATCAATACCCAGTTCGGCGAAATTCTGGACTTCACCGAAGGGCAGTTGTTCCAGCTTGAGGCCAACGAATTTATCGTCAGCGCGTCGCTGGCAGAACAAACCGGGCTGGCTGTGGGCGATAGCGTCGAGGTGCAGTCTACCCAGGACGCGGGCACCACAGAAACCTTCACCCTCGCCGGGATTTTCGAGATTCCGAACGCTTTCACCGCCAACCTCGAAGCCGCGAACATTCCGCCCGCGCTGAGCCTGTTCCATATCCGTGATCTGGCGTCCTTGAATGGCATTGAACTGCCGGAAGGCTCGCTCTATCCGCAGATTTACTTCCTGCTCACCAATCTTGACGATCCGACGGCCAGTGACATTGACGACCGCCTGAACATGATGCAAGAAGACTTTCTCGACAACGGGATTTCGACCTTTACGCTGAACTTTGTCGAATTTCAAGAGCAGTTCACGCAGGGGTTGTTGCAAATCCAGCTTATCCTCAGTGCGGTAGCCTTGCTGATCGCGATTGTGGGCGCGCTGGGCTTGCTGACGACGCTCTCGATGTCAGTCTATGAACGGCAGAAGGAAATCGGCGTGATGCGCAGTATCGGCGCACGGTCCAGCACTATTGCCTTCCAGTTCCTGACAGAAGGTATTGTGGTGGGCGTGCTGGCATGGCTGATTGGCTTGCCGCTGTCGGTGGGGATTCAAGCACTGCTGTTTGAAATCACCGGGTTTGGCGACACCTTCGAGCTGAGTTTCCCGGTGCAGGGCGCACTCATCGCGCTGGTGGGTACGCTGGTGATTACGACGATTGCCAGCATCGGGCCATCACTGAGCGCGGCCAACCGCACCGTGAGCGACATTCTGCGCTATCAGTAGGCGTTGATGGTGGCAGGCCACCCACCCCCTATTCCACGCTGTTCTGCATGGGGTCGGGGGTGGTGGTTGGCTCTGGCACAAAGCCCGGCGTGGCTGTCAAAAATGGCGTGCGCGTCGGGAAGATGCCCGTCTCCGCGTCACACGGTTGCAGCCCAAATTCCTCGCGCTCAGTGCAGGTATATTCCCGCTCGACCACGCGGTTATTGAACAACCACACAATCAGGTCGTTGACCGTATCAATGCGCCACAGCACGGCCGTATCATCCGAACTGCCGCTCAGCGCACGGGTGCCGGTGGGGTCAAACGCGACGCTATTGACCGAGGCGCGGTGCCCTTCCAGCCGCAAGCGTTCCTCGCCCGTTTCCACATCCCACAGCACAATATCCGCGTCCGCTGACGCCGAGAGGGCCAGCGTGCCATCACTGCTGAAGGCGACATCCGTAATGGTGGAACGATGCCCGCGATAGAGCCGGATAATGTCCCCGTCGGCGATGTCGAGCAAGAACATGCGCTCCGAGTCCCCGACCAGTGCCGTGCGGCCATCGGGGGCAAAGGCCACGCTCGTCACCTGCCCGCGCCCGATGTCGCTGAAAGTCGTCAGCGGCTCGCTGTCTGCGATGCGGTTTGCAATCCCCCACAAAATGACGCTGCGGTCTTTAGAGCCAGAGAGCAAGCGGCTACCGTCGGGCGAAAAAGCCACGTCATTGACGACGCTACGGTGCCCTTCCAGCACGGCGATTTCCTCCCCTTCTAAGACACTCCAGAGCCGCACGGTACGATCGCGCGAGGCACTGGCCAGCACCAATCCATCGGGGCTGAAGGCAATACCCTCAATGCGGCTGGTGTGCCCGGTCATGGTGCGCAGATTTTGCCCGGCCAGCACATCCCAGATAATGATCGTGGCGTCGTCGCCGGCAGAAGCCAGCAGCGGCGCGTTGTTGGTGGCGGTGGTCGCAAAGGCCAGTGCTTGCACGTCGGCGGTGTGGCCGGCCAGCGTGGCGACCCGTTCACCCGTCGTCAAATCCCAGACGAAAACGGTGCTGTCATCGCTCCCGGCGGCGGCGTAGCGCCCATCGTCACTGAAGGCCACGGCGGCGATGTCGTCCAACTGCCCGGTCAGCCGACGCACCAGCGCCCCGTTCTCCGCGTCCCAGAAATACACGTCGCGGTCCAACCCCCCACTCAGCAGCCGCAGCCCCTCGTTGAGAAAGGCCATGCCCTGCACAGTGTCGTTGTGTTGCAACAGCCGGGCCCGTTCGCTGAGGGTGCTGGTGTTCCACAAAATAATCGCGTTTTCGGTGGCGACGGACGCTGTGGCAAAGGTGAACCCGGCGCTGTCATATTCAATGTGGCTGATGGCTTCGGTGTGGGCTTCGAGGGTGCGGCGCAGACGGATTTCGCGGTCATCAACGCCATTGTCGATCAGGTCCCACACTTTCAGCGACGTGTCGAGTGAACCCGTCACAATCTGGTCGCCATCGGTGCTGAAGGCCAGCGCGGTGATGGGGTCGCCGTGGAAGTCTTCGCTGAGGCGGGGCACGAAATACTGCGCGTTGCGGGTGTCTGTCCCGGCGATGATGAGGTTCACCCCACCGAGCGCAACTTTGTCACCCTGTGGTGCGAAGTCCACCGCGTTAATGACTGCGTCCGGGTCACCGACATAAAACGTGGAATAGTCTAGCAAGAGATTGCCGGCGGTGTCCCATAAGGCGGCCTGCGCCCCATCCGACGCGGTGACGATGCGATCCCCCTGAATGGCCACGTCAAACAGGGCGAGGGGGAAACCGTCGCCATCTACATGCGGCACCCAGCGCAGCACTTCCGCCTGTTGGGCCACGTTATAGAGAATGACTTCACCGTCATCGGTGCCGACAACGACCCTATCGCCGTCCATGTCGAGTGTGGCCAGCCCGCTATCGTCCAGCGCCACCGCAAACACCTCCGCTTCCGTCTGGATGTCCTGCGCGCGCAGGGTGCCAGACGTGTCACCCGTCACGACGAGGGTGTTGTCAGCGTCAAGGCTGAGTACGCTGTCAGTCATGGGGAACTGCTCGCGCACGCCGGGGGCATAGGCCGCGTTGGCCAGCGCCAGCAGGGATTCAGGCTGCGGCGGTTCAATGGCGGCGATGCTGTCCAGCGCAAGGAGGATGGCCAGTTGCGTGTCGTTGGCGTCAAGCGCGTCTTCAGACTCTGCCGCGAATTGCTGGCTGATGTTGACCTGCAAGCGGCGTTCGGCAATAGCAGCGCTGGTGGCTTGCGCATTGGCGTTGCGTTCGGCTTCGTCAGCGTTGGCTTCGGCCTCGAAGGTCTGGAACACGGCAATCAGCGCGAGGATGGCCGTCACAATCAGCGCCCCGGTCACAAAAGCGAAGCGTGTGCGCTGGTAGCGGGCTCGCGACAACTGGCTGGTGATGATGTATTCCGTATGCAGCGCCGAGGGGGCCGGCTCCTTGCTGGCTGCCCCGGCCAACCATTGTTCAGCCTCCATCAAGGCTTCACCACGTAACAAAAAGCCTTCGTCGTGGTCGTTGCGTTCCCATTCCAGCGCGCGGACTTGCAAGCGGGTGTGGTCGCGCACGTAGTCGAAGTCAGTGTTGAGCGTTTCGGCCAGCGTTTCGAAGCTCGCGTCAAACTGGGCGGGGTCGTTGAAGAAAATCCAGTTGTGGGCCCCAATTGACGGGTGCATTTTGTCGATCAATTCGCCGCTGACCTCTTGATGCACCAGCGGCACAATGCGCTTGTTGTTGTCGAAGGCGTGTTCGACCTCGCGATAACAGATTTCAGACTGTGCCGAGGCGGGGCTGATGACAAAAATGAAGGCGTTGGCGCTTTCGATACCGCGTTCAATCTCTTTCCACCATTCTACCGAGGGGGGGATGTCCTCCCAATCGACCCAGACGTCGCGATCGCGTTCACTGAGCGCGTTGTGCAGCCGTTGCACAAAGTCTTTGTTGCGGCGAGAGTAGGAAATAAATAAGTCGGGCATGGCGTCTCCCTATGAAACGTTGGTGGTCAATACGCGGCAATCAAACCTGCCTATAACTCTACAACCGCGCCGGGTTTTGAGCAACCCCCGGACATAGCGTTGCACCGCCCTACAAACCGCGTCGTGATGCGCCATTGTAGGGACAAGCACCGTGTCACACGCGGTAGGGTTGAGATAACCTGAAACGCAGAAAGCATATGGCCATCGACTATCCACCGAACGCGCTGCCTTTAGGCTTGTGCGTTCGCCCACCTGATGGGCAGCTCGTGCGAAG
>DAOTTU010000125.1:0-4041 GCA_034437655.1 Anaerolineae bacterium | reverse complement strand
GTCGGTAACCTGCCCTTTTCGCCGCCGTAAACGACGGCGCTATCAGGTGGGCGAACGCACAAGCCTAAAGGCAGCGCGTTCGGTCGGTACCCTGACCTTACCGAATTTATTCTACCAAAACCATAAGTCCGCCTGACCGAGGGCCGTGCCCGTTTCCTGGCATCAGCACCCGCGCACCCTCACACGTAATCGTAGCGCAGTTCGGCGTCGTCCAATTGACGGTAGGCCCCGAAGATCGCGATGAGTATCCACGCTACGAACAGAATCAGCCCATTGGTGAGGTCAATTTCGCTATCACCGAGCGGTCGCGTCGTGGAAATATCGTTGGCATCGAGGATGCTCAAGCCGCCGGCCACGATGAAAAAACCGCCGATGAGCGCCGTAGAATACACGATCACATGTCGTTCGATGCGGACCGCCATCAAAGCACCCAGAATGGCCGCAAAGAGAACCACCCCCAACAACGTCGTCTCGTTCATGTCAGGCTGATTCACGAGAATTGCAAAGGCGATGTAGCCCGCCGCCAGCGACCCCAACAGCGCGACCCCGACCTTGTAGAAGATGCTCAGCACCACCGCCCCGATAAAGCCGATGAATAGCGTCACAATGACACCGATAATTGCGCTTTCGGCAGCAATCTCGTCGAGCGTCTGGGCGAGGTCCACCGCGCGTTCCGCTTCTGTCTCAATAAAGGTGATGTCTGCGAAAAAGAGGGCGATCCCAATTGCAGCGACGAAACCTGCCAGCGCAATCAGCAACCGCAGCAGCCGATAGCCATAAAACGCCACAATGAATCCCCCGGCCAGGTATGCGCCGGCCACCAGAATCTGGTTATCTTCCATGTAGAGGCTCTCCTTGTGATACCGGGTTCGTGACGATGGTTGTTTGGTGGGAGGGTATGCCGTCTGCGACGTCAACGCCTCCCCTACGGTACAGTTTCGCCTTGTCGATAGGGTCTTGTAGGGGCTGCGTTGGCTTCGACAGGAAGACATACCTGCCCATTTTACGGTTATTGATCGCCCGAACTCGGTATAATTCTGTGGAGAACATTATACCTCACGTGGCGGGGAGCCAAACACCTCACGATAGAGGCGCACCACGCGGGCATAAGCCGTCTCATTCAGCGCGGCGTAGTTGTCCAGGCCCGGCGAGGCGTTGGTTTCAAGGATGCTGTGGTCGGCGGTGGGGTCGGTGATGTCGTCGCACAGCAAATCTACCCCGCACAGGCGCAAACCCATCTGCCGCGTGACAGCGATGCACAGCTTTTGCCAGCGTAGATGCACCTTTTCCGTCACATCAATGGCGCGCCCACCAGACGAAAGGTTCGCAAAGCGCGTCACCTCCACGCCCACCCCGCGCCGCAACACCGTGTCAAGCGTGTAGCCATGGTTGCTGACGCTTTCCGCAACGCGGGGATCATCAGCGTCAATGTGCGACGGCCGCCCCGCCGCAAACTGCTCTGCCAGCGCATTCTGGATCAATACCCGGATCGTTGACTTGCCATCTCCCCATACCATTAAGCCCTGCCGCCCATAGGCGCAAACCACCCGCCCATCGAAGACCACGACGCGATAATCGTGCAGCGCGACAGCTTGCTCAACGATGATCTTGTCATAGTCCGCTTGTAGCCGGGCCAGCGCCCGCGCTACGGCGTCGCGGTTTGCACAGAACTCCACGCCTTTGCCCTGCGATTCATCGTTGGGTTTGATGAACACCGGATACCCAGGCGTGTCCTCAATATAGGTGTGGATGTCGTTCAGCAGGTTATAGTCGTTGAAGCCGTAGCGAGAGAGGTTGCGGTCGATGAGTTGATGATAGCGCGGCATAAGGAACACGCGCCCGGCCGGGGTGTTGTGGCCGAGCAATTGCAGAAAATACTTGGTGTAGCCTTTGTCTTTGCTCATTTCGCACGCGCCGTGATTGTTCACGCCAACGTTGGTCCGTCGAAACATGCGCACCGCGCCGTTATCATACACAACCCGCCCGACATAGCCATACGTGGGTTCAATATTCAGCGCGCGCACGCGGGGCAGCGCACCAGCGTTGTAGAGGTCAACGAGAATGCGAGTCGTCAGCGGGTAGTGGTCGCGTGCAGCGAGGGGGGGGGTGGCGGTTGGGTGCATGGGTCAGGGTCAGCAGCGACCAGTCGTAAACAGCGTTAACAAAAGACCAGCATTTCTCTGGCACAAATCCCTTACCCTGTCAGCTACTGGTGGGTCGGTTTGAAAACCCTACACCCCATCTGCGCGCTGACGCAGGGATGGTTGCGAAGGGCTACGCGGCTCCCCCGACGACACCGCCGCTGTGACCGTCACGGCCAACAAGACGACGGTTGCCAACGCCACCAGGGTTAAGCCGATCACCAGCGTTGCCAGTGTCAGCACCAGCCAGAGCGCACTCAATCCGTACAGTAGGTGTTGTTTTTGCATCGTAGTTCCTTCCGGGTAAAAATATTTTTAAGGTGCGACGATTTTATCACGATGAATAGTTTAGCGCAACATAAGCCCGCCGCTACGCCCCGTCATCATCGGTGTCGTCGCTGAGGTGCTGTTGCAAATGCGCGATGATCTGGTCAATTTGTGGCCCCGGCACACCGCCCGTCTCCAATTGTACACGCACGACTGCTTCGCCTTCGTCACGATAGAGCTGCAACATACGCTCAAGCGCGAGTTGCTGGTTGGCTTGCGTAATCAATTCATCAGCGATGGCCGCATCTAACCCGGCGTGGAGCAACGCCGACCGCACCGCGTCTGGCCCATGTTCGGCAAGGTCGCGCAGAATAGATTCCATGAGCTGGTTGGCCTGCGCTGCAACGCGGGGCCGGTCAATGGCTGCCAGTTGTTCGATAACGTGGTCGGGGTCGGCATTCAGTTGATTTTCTGCGATATATGCACGGACAGCATCGGGGCCGCCGTTCTGGTAAATCGGAAGTAGGGTTTGTAACATACCATTAATCCTGAACTATCGTTGCAAGTTGTCACGATGAGCGGTTAATTGTACGCAATCTGCACAGATGTTGCGAATTGTGGGGTGATTCGGGGTCAGGGCTGTTGCAGCAAAATGACACCCACGCCATCGCCCGCTGTTTGTTGCTCAATCAGGGGATCCCCATTCGTCAATGTGCAGCAGTTCAGAAACGCAAAAACGCCGAGATGTGCGTCTCAGCGTGTGGGGGTGTGGTGGCCATTCAAGCTATGGGTGGGATAATTAACTGAAAATATCGCGCACGGCCAGTGTAAACCCCGGCAACACCGTGCCACCATCCAGCGTATCGTCCTCGGTCAACGTGTGCGCGGGCTGCCCCGGCACATAGACATCGACCAGTTTTTGTTTGGGATCAACCACCCAGACCACGGTACCGGCCACTGCATAGTTATGCAGCTTGAAAGCCAGGCGGCGTTCAGTGTCAGTTGGGGACAGTACCTCAACGGCAAGGTCGGGCGGATTGGGATTGTAACCCGTCTCAGGGAGTTCGGGCTGCCGTGCGTAGGAGATGTAGGCCACGTCCGGCGCATAGCGTTCGCCCGCGACCATATACCCACCCTGTTCACCTGTAATCCGTCCAAGTTTGTTTGCCCGCACAAATGTTAGTAAGTGCAGATTCAAAATCGACGCAATTTCCGATGAACGCGGATTCGATGGCACTTCAACAATCTCTCCCCCAATGTATTCGAATAGTCGATCTGCATTTTCAGGCCGTGCGATGAATTGGTCGAATGCATCGACAGTGACGCGAGTTGTCTCAAGTTGCATGGGTTTTAGCACCTTTACTTATGCTCTGATTGTAGCAAAAAGTGTGCCATTGCGTGGAAATAAAAAAAGCCCCGACCTGCGGTGCTCCCTGTGGTCGTCAGCGGGGATTATAGCGTTGCAACACTGTAGGGGCGTTGCTATGTCTGCGCCCACTACCAGTTTCAAGCCCCTCAGCGGGGCAGGACTTTTGCAAAGTCACGTCCAGGATTGGGATGAAGGTCAGGGCACCCACCGAACGCGCTGCCTTTAGGCTTGTGCGGTCGCTAAACTTGATAGCGCCGTCGTTTA
>DAOTTU010000124.1:0-10710 GCA_034437655.1 Anaerolineae bacterium | reverse complement strand
ACCCACAGATCAAACAGCGGCGTAAAGGCAAATAACAGCGCAATAATGGTTACAAGGACGTTGACCGCCATCATGTAGCGCCAGAGTTGCTGCAACGAGCCACGGTCCACGGCCAGTGCGGTGCTGGTCGCTAACATCATGATCACCGGGGCTTCGATGGTGATGGACAGGCTCATGACGATGCCAAAAGCGGCGAGTTGCGTCTCAGCGTCAGGTTGGCGGCTAATGACACCCTGCACCCACGGCCCGGCGACGGTCATCAACCACCATGACAGGGCCAGCGGCAACCAGAATTTGAAAATGCGGGGAAAGGTTAACAAGGGCGCTTATATTCCTGAGCGATTCGCGCAGTTGCGCTATAATTGAAAATCAAGAACAAGGATACCGTAGAGATGGCAAAACGACGAGGCGTAACATCAAGAGAACGTGCTGAGCCAATGTATGGCTGGGCGCTGGACGAACGCGGCCGGCCAATCCCTATTGGCGCAGCGAAAAGTGGCGCACGGGGCTACCTGTGTCCAATTTGCAACAGTGGCATGATTGCTAAAAAGGGTGACGTCAATCAACATCACTTTGCCCACGAAGAATTGACTCACTGTTCACCGGAAACGGTCGCTATAGCGATCGGTGGTAAGTGGTTGATTCTGGAATTGGGGCGGGCGATGGTCCTCAAACAACCCGTTCTGGTGAAGTGGGTCATCAGTGAAAAGACCTATAGTGCTGACTTGCTTGAAGGTGTGACCGCAATTGCCGACAACTTACCCACTGAACACGGTAAAGCCGACATTGCGCTCGTTAAAGACGACGGCGACATCCGTGCGGTGATTAATTTTGAACACCCGACGGATGAATTGGCGTTGGAACGTTTTGTTGCAGCCGGGATTCCGATTATTTTACCCCCGTTGGACGCTTTTCGCAGCGGGCAAATGGGGCTTAACACATTGCTGGAAGCCTCAGAGGTGCGCGGTGGGTGGCAATTACAACAGTCTGTGCTTACTGAAGAAACCGATGCCGAATTAATTACAGACGCAAGCCAGATTCGCGAGATTCTGCGCAATACAGTCCAGCAGTCACCATTCAATTTCTGGGCACCCATTGAACTACAACCTGGCCAGAAACATGTTTTGCGCGTCAATGACCACTTGCTCTGGTTGCCCAAAGAGGTTTGGCGGGCGGCCATCGGGGGCACGCTGAATCGCCTCGCGGGGCTGGACATTATTATTCAGGAATGGGAACCTGAACCGGACGGTAGCGTCATTGTGTTATTTTACGTTCTCTTGCATGATACACGTGCGATTGCGGTGCGGCGCTTCCCTGATAAAGATAGTGTCCATGCAAGCGTGAACTCTGCCTATCGGCTCAAGAAAACGACCGCTTCCCAGGTGGCCCGTCTCTTAGCGACCGGGTCTGCTTAGGGTCTTGCCTTGCCCATTGTGAACTTGCTGGAGTAGTTGGTGTGCCATCAGCACAAGATTTGAACCGTCTTCTACGAGAAGCCATTACGCTTGCTCAGGCGGGAGAAACTGACCGTGCCCGCTCCATGTTATATGATATTATCGCCCACCAACAGGACGTGCCGCTGGCATGGCTATGGCTGGCCGCTGTTGAGACTGACCAGACGCAACGGATTGCGGCTTTGCGACGGGTGTTGCAGCTTGACCCCGGCAATCAACGCGCCCGGGATGGCTTGCAAGCACTGGGGGTAGAACCGCCCGAACCAGAATCAGCTCCACCACCCGTAGGCGAAACGCCGGGCGATAATACAGGTGCATTTGATGAAGACCTTTTCCCCGTTGCAGGCACCGCAGAGCCCCTTGATATTCCACCGCCTCCTCCAACCAACACGCGCTTATTGTTTACCCCTGCCGAATGGCTGGCTGTGGGTATGATGATCGTGGTTGCAGCACTGATACTCGGGTCTGTGGTTGTTTATGAGGAGGTGATCAATGCTCCGACAGCGACACCTACCGCCACGAACACCTTCACACCCAGTCCAACTTTTACGCCGCTGCCGACGAATACACCGCGCCCAACCCGTACCCCAATTCCACAAGCGACGTTGCCGCCACCTGTCACCGATACCACCACACCGCCGCCGCTGACCAGCACACCGCCCCCAACGTTTACGCCACGCCCTACCAGTACGCCAAATGCATTTGAACTCAGTATGCGTGAAGCCCAGAGGCGTGTTTTTGGTGGATAGAGTTCGGCTTATAACACCCACCACCGACGTCATTGTGGAGACGGTCATCGCGCTATATAACACCAACGGGGGGATGATACACACTGCCAATAATGGCGAAACAGAGGCACAATTAGCGTCCTCACTCGCTGCGTGTCGCCCGGCATTGACTGACGTCAGCTTGCAACTTGCAGATGACGACTTATGGATTACGGTGCCGCGTGGCCATCAACTCGCCGCGTTGCCAGATGGCCGAGTTCTGGGGCGCTTTAATGACCATAACCGTCAGCTAGACCGCGTTGAGATTAAACAACTGGCGCAAGCGCGTTCGGTGGGTACATTTGATGCGCAAACCGCGCCGGATGGTAGTAACATCGCTACCCTGTTGTGTACAGACTCGGCACCGCATCGCTGGTTGTCATCGGCGTATGTGGTGGTTACAAACGAGCATGGTACCCATACCATCACGGGTAATCTAACAACGCAGCTAGCCGACACACTCGATGCACTGGACACAATGCGTAATGCGCAAGTGCAGTGTATTCCTCGGGCAGCGTGCCGCGAACTAATTTTGAATGCCCTGGTGCATCGCAATTATCAGCAACGACATCCTATCCGGGTGGTGGTAGACAACGAAGCGATTACGGTCTATAGCCCCGGTGGGCCGGCTGGCTTTGCAAGCCTGACGACGCTGGCGCAGCAGCATTTTCACCGCAATCCGGCGCTTGTAGCCCATTGTGTGCAGGCTGGTCTAATGCCGGGAAAAGGTAGTGGTTTACAGACGTTATTGACAGCCATTGACCATCACCTTCAGGCGCTCACCGTTCAAGATAAACATCTGGTTGTGTCGATTGCACCAATTGATGAGACCACCGCTTCTCTGTTAAACTGGCGTCAGCAACGTGTTTTGAAACATATTGCGCAGCACGGCAACCTCAGCGAGCATTTGTTGGAACAATTGTTTGAACGTACCAATCTCGCCACGGTGCAGCAGGATTTGCTAGAATTAGTGGAATCTGGCCGACTGGTGCAGGTCAATAGCACTCGTGGCCGCCTTTACCTGATGGCACCATGACACATTATGTATCCCGGGTTCGCGGTGCCTAACCATCAAGCAATAGCTAGCGGAGATTTTTGTGGATTTCACAGCTTCGTCACTTATCACAACCGCCACTGCATTGATTTATCTGATGCTGATCGCTGTGGTGTTACGGTATCAAGACAGCGCAGAACAACCGGTCATTCGTCTTTTGCTCAGTACGCTGGGTCTGGGGATGTTAGCCAGTATTTTTGCATTATTGCCAGACGATGCGCTGCTGCTTGACCAGAACGCCCTCAGCCAACCAGCCTTAATGGTCTATACCAGTAGTTTCTTTCTGGTAATGTTTGGCGTGCTAACGACGGCCTACTTGCAGCAGAAAAATGCCATGCGCTTCTGGGTGGCGGTGGGGTTGTTATGGTGGGGGGTCCTGGCCCTTTCTGGCTTCAATGATTCAGCGTTCACGGACGTCGAATGGATCAACAACCTTAGCGAAAGCAACAACAATACACACTGGCTGGCTATCGGTGGATGGGTGGTCATTGCGTTGCTGCTATTGTGGAACACCTTCTGGAAATATTACACGGCCCGCCTGCCTGAGCTGGCGAATCAAGCCTTGTTCTGGGGAGTGGTGACGCCGCTGGTGGTGGTTGGCGTTATGCTCAGCGCCAGCAGCGTTGAGTTCCTGCAAGAAATGGGCTGGATTATTCAGATTGTTGGCGTCTCTGGCATCACCTATGGGATTGTGTCGCTCCGTGTGCTAGATATTCGTGAGACGATGCGCAACGCCGCCATCACCATGGCCCTCAGCCTGGTGACGACGGTCGTGATTCTTGTGGCCTTGCTGGTCGCAGATGAGGCAGAAGTTGACACCAATATCAGCCGCGAGGTGATCCTCGGTGGTTTGGCACTGGCAGCGGCGACACTACATGCACCGCTCTATGTAGCATCAGAGTTCGTGTTGCGGCGTATTCTACGCACCTCGTCGCGGAACGCAACCAGCAATATCAACCGCTTTTCAGCCGCAATCACCGGGATTGTTGAACTCAACGAACTGACCGACCTCATTGATGATACGCTACGCCAGGGCTTGCAAGTGCGTCGCGCTGAGCTGCTGCTGTCTACCGAAGACCTGAACAACCCCAACATTGTCCATATTGAACCGCATCGCGCTACCCTGACGGAAAGTACACCGCTGATGGTGCTTGGTTCGTTGCAAAAAGAAGGCCTACTCTATACCAAGCTGCAAAACAGCCGTAAACCGATTTTGCAATATGCGCTTGACTTTTCCAAAGAATTTAGCGACATCAACCCGACTGAACGGCAGTTCTTCCAGAAATTGCGGATGGCTGTCTACACGCCGATTGTGTTGCAAGAAAGACTGATAGGGATTCTGGCGGCGGGGCCAAAAACCAACGACGCACCGTTCTCTGACGCTGACCTTGAATTATTGACCTCCATTGCGAACCAGACCGGGATTGCACTGCGGAATGCGCGTCTGGTGGATGACCTGCGCAAGCGTGAACAAGACCTTGAAAAAACGAACGCCAACCTTGAATCTGCCAAGCGCCGCCTTGAGGCAACTGACGCGGTGAAAACAGATTTCATCACAATTGCCAGCCACGAGCTACGCACCCCGCTGGCACAAATACGCGGGCATAGTGATATTATCTCAGCATTAGGCAGTCAGGGGGCCCTGTCACCAGAGCATCTCAGCAGCTTGACAGACAAACTACGCAATGCCACTGATCGACTGGAAACCCTGATCGGGGATATGCTCGACGTCAGCCGCCTTGACCTGAGCGCACTGGACCTTAGTTTCTCGCAGACAACCGCCGAAACAGTCGTTCGTCTGGCGATTGAACCCCTGCAAGAAAGCATACGTGAGCGCAAACAGTCGTTAACAGCGAAAGGACTCCGCAATTTGCCGCAGCTAGAGGCTGACGCCAAGCGTGTTGTGCAGGCTGTGCGTAATCTTGTGTTGAATGCGGTGAAGTTCACGCCAGACGGTGGACGCATCGAAATTGCGGGCGAATTGCTCAATAATGCCGAAACTGGTACTGATGAAATTCAGATTAAGGTACAGGATAGCGGGATCGGCATCGACAAGAAAAATCAGGAAGCGATTTTCGAAAAATTCTTCCGCATCGGTGACCCCGGCTTGCATTCGACAGGCACAACGAAATTTATGGGTGCGGGCCCCGGGCTTGGTTTGACAATTGCCAAGGGGGTTGTTGAGGGGCATGGTGGACGCATCTGGGTGGAAAGTGAAAAACACGACACCGAAGAACTCCCCGGCTCGACGTTCTACATCGTGCTACCGCTCAAGCCACCGACAGGCGCACGCCGCGTTCTTGGCTTTGGGGCAGGGAATGCTGCGCCGCCACTTGGCACCAACGGCAACACAACATCCGCACCTGCAACCGTGAGTGCCAGCGGTGAACCCGATACCGCCAAGCATGAGGTTTTTGAAGAAACTGACCCCACCGTTTTGAATCCCTCAGCGAGCCGGGCGGGGCTGGCAGCAGCAGCGGCCAAGGCAGCGCTTGAGCAGGCGAACACGTCGCCAGAAGATGAGGATGCTGGCAAAACTGACACTGCCGAGAATGCCACGACATCCCCACCGAAAGCCGACAGCAAATAGCGTTAATCTCCCCGGGCTTCTTCTGCATCGGCAACCTCATCAGAAGAAACCGTGTCGCTGGGTTGTTCCTGGTCAAGGTCAGCGTTGCTTGCAGGTTTGTTTGGTTTGGGCAAGGGCTGACGGTAGTCTGGCATTTGTGCTTCTACCGCGATAGCAGCGGT
The DNA here is from genome assembly GCA_034437655.1 of Anaerolineae bacterium. Lineage (GTDB taxonomy): Bacteria > Chloroflexota > Anaerolineae > Aggregatilineales > J027 > J027. The sequence goes on along the minus strand of DAOTTU010000124.1, from coordinate 4,684 downwards.
GTCTTGCATGACAATGGTGCGTGTGGGGAAAGCGATGCCAACGCCACGTTCATCTAAAAGACGCATGATGCGGATATAGATGTCTTCTTTAATGGCATGGAAATCATTCCAGCCCGGTTCGTTGATGTAGCAAATAATGCGGACATCGAGCGAACTTTCGTTAAATTCAAAAAATTGCACGAATAGCGTATCCGGAATCACACGGGGGTGAGCATCCATCATGTCGCGGATGGCTTGTACCACCGTCAACATCTGGTCGGGCTTGGTATCATACGTGAGCCCTAGATACATATCCAGGCGGCGGCGGCTCAAGCGGCTCCAATTGGTGATACTACCCGATGCAAGAACGCCATTGGGAATAAAAATCACAGACTGGTCAAGCTGGCGAATGTGGGTGCTACGAAACCCGACATGTTCCACGGTTCCGGACCCGGCATCAGTCACGATAAAGTCCCCGATATGGAACGGGGAGTCAGCGACGATCATAAAGTAGCCCACCAGATTAGAGAGGCCGTCCTGCGCAGCAAGTGCCACCGCCAAGCCACCAATCCCCAAACCAGCCAGCAGCCCGTTGAGGTTGTACCCAAGCTGGTCCATCACTACGACAAACGCAATTACGATGACAAGCGCTTTGCTAAGCTGTCGCCCAAAACGTAAAAGATTGCTGTCAATCCGTTCGTCACGCTCTGCGAGTGTTACAAAGGCATCTGCAATCACGTCTACCGACCGATACAGCCCCCAGAAAAACGATGCTGCGATCAGTACCACAGCGGCGCTACTGATGACGTTCGCAATGTCATCGTTGAAATCCAGCACAGCTAGCGCCAGCCACAAACCAATAAGCAGCAGGATGTTACGTAGTGCCGGGTTAATAGCACTGACAAGGGCTTCGTCCATGTCGAAGCTCGTGCGTCTTGTAAAGCGGACGAGGCGTTGTAATACAAAACTGGCGGCTGAGCGCAGCACAAAAAACGTGAATAGGATGATCAGGAGCGAAAGCGTATAGCGTGCAATAATGTCGGCGGCCCGTTCGTCACCGATAAGGTCAATAAACCATTCTGGGGCCATAGGGACAGCTCCTCCTTGTTTAACGGATACTTTGATGCAACTGAATAGAACAAATCTAGTTGAGAATTAGCTGAGTTGTATGCGTTTATTCATTTTGTGGCGCTTCATTCCTGGCATCGGCTTCGTTTTGTGGAATGGTGAAGCGTTCTTCGCGCCGACGGAAAATGCGTGGGCTAATCAACCCCAACAAAAACCCAAACAATGTTGAAATGATAATGACCAGCGCCAGCGACACGCTTTGCTCGGTCACCAGCAAACTGACCGTAACGGGGTCAGTGTTGAGAACAAAAAAGACAATGATGAGTGTCAGCAAGACAAGTGCTGCACCTGTACTACTTTGCATGGGCGGGTATCTCCTTCAGGTTATTGCGTATACGCTTTATCATCATAACGTATTCGCCTGCGAAATGAGGAGCGCATGAATATCCTTTTGTGAACGCGACAAGTTATGTAAAATGTTTTTGAATTCCGCGCTAAATCGACTACAATTCCAGACGTTAATACATTTATGCAAAATAATTATTTGAGGGATATGTGATGCAAAACGACGTAATGCTCCACGTCGAAAATATCTCGCTCAGTTTTGGGGGAATCAAAGCGCTACAAAACGTTGACTTTACGGTCAATAAAGGCGAAATTCTCGCGATTATCGGCCCGAACGGCGCTGGAAAGACCAGTACCATCAACAGTATCAGCGGGTTTTACCGTCCGCAGGTCGGTCGTATCCTTTTTGAAGGGCAAAACATCTCCACACTACCCACGTACAAACGCGCCCCGCTCGGCATTGCCCGCACCTTTCAGAATATCGCGCTCTATACCAATATGTCTACGCTCGATAATTTGATGGCGGCACGCTTTATCTACATGAAGTCGGGCATGGTCAGTGGCATGATCTACTGGGACATCTTCAAATACTTACCCAAAGCTGTACGAGAACCGCTCTCTGCGCTGTGGCAACCGGCTATCCATGAAGAGATTGACCATCGTTATGTAGTCGAAGAAATTATCGACTTCATGGAAATGTCGCATGTGCGCAATAGCATCGTGGGCATGTTGCCGTATGGGATGCGCAAGCGGGTTGAACTTGGCCGTGCGCTGGCCTTGCAACCACGCTTGTTGCTGTTGGACGAACCTATGGCTGGCATGAACGTCGAAGAAAAAGAAGATATGGCCCGCTACATTCTTGACATTCACCAGCAGCGCGACACCACCATTGTGTTGATTGAACACGACATCGGCCTGGTAATGGACATTGCTGACCGTATTGTTGTGCTGGACTTTGGACAGAAAATTGCTGACGGGTCGCCCGAGGCAATCAGCCAGGATGAAAAAGTCATTGAGGCTTACCTGGGACGTGAAACAGAGGTGTAAATTATGGAACTGATTATTCTCATCGTTATTGGTGTAGTGGCGGTGGTGGCGTACAACCGTTACCAGCAGCAACAAGAGGACCAGAAAGCTCAGGAAATCCGCCAACAGATTACAACACTGTTTGACACTACTCCGGATGATCCTGTTGGCAAGCTACGCCCCGACAATGACACGCTCCCCAAGAACCTGCTGCGCTCAGCAGCATTGCTCGGTGATGACTACGTCGCCATGCGCAAAAAACGGTTTGGTATCTGGCAAGAGTACACCTGGAACCAGAGCCTTGAACACGTACGCCACTTCTGCATGGGGTTGGTTGCGATAGGTTTTGAACGTGGGCAGAAAGTGTGTATTGTCGGTGACAATGACCCGGAACACTATTGGGCCGAACTGGCAATTCAGTCAGCGGGTGGGGTATCGATCGGCGTCTTTACGGATGCGTCGCCACGTGAACTGGAATACCTCATCAACGATGCACAGGCTGTGTTCGTTATCGCACAGGATCAGGAACAGGTGGATAACGTTCTGGAAATCCGCGAGAAAGTCCCGCAGGTGAAAGGGATAATCTTCTGGGATGAGCAAAGTCTGGTAGGGTACGACGACCCCTTGCTTGTAGCGTTCAGTGAAGTCGAAGCCAAAGGTGTAGACTATCACCGTGAGAACCCGACCCGGTTTGAAGAAATGGTCAAAGCGGGGGATGGGGAAGACATCGCCATCTATAGCTACACCAGCGGTACAACCAGCCTCCCCAAAGGCGCAATGATTCGTCACCGCAACCTGATGTATGGCGCCTTACACGCGAACGGCATTGCGACCGTCACACATCGCGACGATTATGTGTCTTTTAGTCCGCTGGCATGGATTACCGAACAAGCACTCGGTCTGGCCAGCCATGTGATTAACGGCATGGTTGTTAATTTCCCCGAAAAAGCCGAAACCGTACAGAATGACATCCGCGAGATTGCGCCCATGCAGCTGCTATTTCCGAGCCGTTTATGGGAAAGCCTTGTGAGTATGGTGCAGGCGCAAATGGTCGACGCACACATTAGCAACCGTATCCTGTTTCGGTTGTTCCTCAATATTGGCTACAAAGCTATTGATCGCCTGGATGCCGGGCAAGAGGTGCCACCGCTGCTCCGCTTGCAGCAAATGATCGGTGAAATTGCGCTTTTTGCCCCTCTGCGCGACAAAATGGGGCTTTCACGGCTGAAATATGGCTATACTTCCGGTGCAAGCCTTAGCCCGGACGTGTTGCGGTTTTTCCGTGCTATCAATGTTGAGCTTTATCAGCTTTACGGCTCTACGGAGTGCCAGGGCCACACCGCGCACTATCCCGGCGATGTACGGCTCGGCACCGTGGGTAAGCCGCTGCCAACGGTTAATGTCCGCGTGGCAGACGATGGCGAAATTCAGGTCAAGAGCCGCAGCACCTTCGCGGGCTACTTCAACAAAGACGAAAAGACGACCGAGGCTGTCACCGAAGATGGGTATTTCAGAACAGGCGACGCCGGATACATCAATGATGCCGGGCATGTGATTTATCTTGACCGTATGAAAGACATGATTCAACTGGCCAGCGGCGACAAATTCAGCCCGCAATACATTGAAGGCCGCTTGAAGTTTAGCCCCCACATTCAGGATGTGATGGCCGTCGGTGGCTTTGACATGCCTTATGTGAGTGTGCTGGTTACGCTCAACTTTGAAAACGCGGCGCGCTGGGCAGAAAAACGGAGTGTCTCGTTCACTACACTGGCAGACCTCTCGCAACGTCCTGAAATCGTAGATTTAATTGGCACGGAAATTGCTCGTGTGAACAAAGATATGCCCGAGGCCGGGCACATCCGCCGTTATGTGGTTTTGCCACGTACATTTGACCCCGACGAAGAGGAACTGACACGCACCCGCAAGCTACGACGTGGCTACATGGAAAAGAAGTATGGCGAGGTGTTGGATGCGATCTACGAAAGCAAAGATCAATTTACGATGGAGGCAGAAGTGCGCTATCGTGACGGACGTGTTGGCAGAACCAGTACTGAGGTCAATATTATCACGGTGGGCGACAAAGCGACGCTGCCAACCCTTGATACACCATCAGAATTACCAGAAGTTGCTGTTAAGTAAATTAAACCGTTTTGATGTACAATACCTTCGCCAATTTTGAAATTTGGGTAGAACTCGCTGGAAAACGTGATGAATGGCGCGAAAATTGGGTTCACAAAAGCTCATGACGTATCAAATTTCCGCCAAA
>DAOTTU010000123.1:0-11341 GCA_034437655.1 Anaerolineae bacterium | reverse complement strand
GCGGGGCCCTTTTCCCCCGCCGTAAACGACGGGGCTATGCAAGTCCTGTGCGTGAACAGCCCTGAAGGGCGCTCACGCAGCGGATCGGGTTGCCATACCCCGCTTGCGTTTGACCCTACCCTACCCCTACCGCGTGTGACACGTTACCCGTCCCTACCATATCGCATCATAACTCCGGTGGTAGGGACACCCAACGGGGTGTCTGCCAATCATGGGGTGGTTTCTCGCAATGGAATCCTATCAGATTGAAGGTTTTGCACCAGCATCCCTACAGGCGATACCAAATCAAATGTGCTATTTATTCCCCGTTATCAGATGGTCTGTCAATGTGGGGTAAAGCCGCCACGGCGGGCGCGTTTGGCGGCGTTGCGACACCGTTTGGAGCAATACTTGATCTCCTCCCAGATGCCGCGCTCGGCCCAACTTTTGCGGTTTTCGAACGGGCGGCCACACTGCTCACAAATTTTGCTACCGGTGGGGGTGTCGCCGCGCCGTTTCCTGGACTTCGCCATTGTGCCTAGCCCTTGCCACGCCCGAACAACGTCCGCACGATGAACCGCAACACGACAATGCCGACTGCGGCACCGGCCGCGACCTGCACGCGCTTGTCGGGGTCTTTATACCAGGCGCGCTGCATTTGTTGTTGTGGCGTGTCTTCGTAGCGCACCACCGACGCCTGTTGTTCAGGTTCAACGGTGCCCGGCGTGCCAGTTTCTTGCAATTGCGGCACGATTTCTGGGGCGGCGGGTGCTTCCGTCGGGGCTGATTCTGCTGGGGGTTCGTCTGAGATATCGACGGCATTGAGCTGGGCGGTGTCGCTGAGGTCACGTTCCCAGATGGCATCGACGCTATCATGGAAGCCGCGCACGCTGTCGGGCAGATAGGCATCCAGCGCCGTGTCGAGTTCTTGATCTTCGAGCGCCTCAACATCGACCGCATCCAGATCAGCGGCCGCGTCGCTTTCAGACGCAAAGGCGGCGGCGAAGTCAAATTCTGCGCCCGGTTGCGCATCTTCAGCCTCTTGTGCTGGTGTTTCAGGCAGTTCGGGCGGCATTTCGGGTGGGGCGGGCGGTGTGGTCAGTTGGGCGGCAAGCTGCACATCCTCACCATATTCCTCTTCGAGATAGAGCGCCTCGTCTACGTCGTCGGGGAGGTCGTTCATCCAATCGTCATCGGGAATGGATTCAAGGGCCGCTTCGAGTTCGGCTTCGGCTTGCGAAAGGGTCTGCTCATCGGCGGTGGTGGGGCCGTCGGGCAGGTAGTCGTCTTCGGTGGCGGGCCTATCTTCTGCCAGCGGCAATTCGGCGTCGAGTTCTTCTTCACCCTGCGCTGCATCGGTCAGCCAGTCGAGCGCGGCGTCTTCTTCGGCCTGTTCAACAGGCATTGGCGTCTGGTTGGTGGTGTATTCAACGTCGTCGTCACTGAGCAAACTTGCGCCGAGCATGGCCAGTTCGTCGTCGTCCATGTCGGCAGCAGGGGCGTCCAGCGCGGGCGGTTCTGCCGCGCTAACGTCGGCCAGCGGATCAACTGCGGCGGGTGATTCGGGGCTTTCGGTGGCGCTGAGCCAGTCTTCCACGGCGGGTGGCGCGGCTTCATCGACCACATCTGCAAAGAGGTCAGCCCCGGCGGGGACGTCATCGGGCAGGGTGTCGTCGCGGTCGGTGTCGAGGTTGGGTTGTTGCAAGCCGTCGTAGAGGTCAATGTCGGCGTCGAGCCCTTCGAGGTCTTCAAGTGCGGCTTCGTAGTCCTGCAACCAGTCGCTGTCTTGCATTTCCTCAGAGAGCAACAGGGTGTCTGGTTCAGGGAGGGGTTCGTCATCCTCTGGTATCATGTCGGCTTGATCTTGATCGTCCAGCAGGCTTTCGCCCGTCATGGCATAGGCGTCGGGCGTGTCGAGCATGGGCGCATCTTCAGCGGCGACGGGGGCTTCAAACTCGGGAGACGTGGTGTCGGCGCTGCGGTCGGCTTCTATGGCCGTGACATCTTCAATGTCGGGCGTGTCGGTGTCGTCGTCAGCGTCAGCAAGCGAGTTCAGCCAGTCGCTATCATCCGCAGCGTCATCGAACTCAAGCGCATTCAACGCGTCGTCAAAGTCTGCTTCGGTCGAGAGCAGATCAAAGTCCAATTCACCACCGTCGTCGAGCAGGTCTGGCACATCACCGAGCAGGTCATCCCAGTCCATAGCGGCGTCGTCGGGTAAGTCCGGGAGGGTGCTGGGTTGGCCGGGGTCGTCGTCCAGCGGCAAGAATTCGTTGAGGTCAGTGGTCGAGAGCGTATCGTCGCTATCACCTTCACCATCGTCCATCACCGTTTTGACGAGCCATTCTGGGGCGTCAGTGTCGGCGTCAGCGTCTATCTCATCGGCGGCCTCTAACATACCTGCGGCAGATTCGTCTAACCAGCCGGGCACCTCGTCAGCGTCGAGTTCGGTACTGTCCATCCAATCGGCAAAGGTTTCGCCCGTTTCAGACTCAAGCGGTTCGAGCGTGCCGAAGTCACCGATTTCGCCAGCGTCTTCAACAGCGGCCAGCCAATCTTCACCGCTTTCGTCGTCGGTGAGTTCAAGGTCGGCGTGCAGCACATCAGCGAGATCGTCGGAGATGTCCTGTGTTCCTTCGAGCGCAGGTGCGGGCAGGCTGTCGAGGTCATCTGGCGCGGGTAAGGGCGCGTTGTCGCTGGCGGTGTCTGGCAATTGGTGATCGCTGACGGTGGCGGGCACGTTGTCGGCGTCGAGATGTGCTTTGAGGTCGAGCGCGCGGGCGTGGTTGGGGTCCAGCGCGAGGAGGGTGTTCACAGCGCGGCGTTTTTCGAGCGGGTCTTTGCTGGTGGCCGCGATACCCCACCAGGCGTGTTTATCTTGCGGGTTGTCGCTAATGAGGCCACGTAAGAGTTGCAGCGCGGTGTCGATTTCACCTGCGTTGCTGAGTTCAGCGGCTTGTTTGAGTTTGGCTTTACGGTCCACAGGAAACTTGCTCCTGACTGTAGGCAATAGGTATATCAAAAAGTGTACCAAATTCTGGACGAATATGCGCGTGGTTTGGGAATCTTCATGTTTGGGCGGGGGGTAGGAGCAACATTCATGCTGTGATGGGTGTCGCCGCACTGAAGTACGGCGCTAGCACTGCGCCCGGCGAGCAGACAGAACTGAAGTTCGCCTGCTCAGTCGGCTACTCTCCCGATGCAGCGCTGGCCCTCGCTCACGCGGACTTGAGTCCAGTGTGCGCGCACGACACCGGGCGAGCGACGGTTTTCCAATGCGTCGACCGCAACACCAAATTTGATGCAACAGCCCTGAACGGGGTAGAACAAAATTGCCTCGCTCGTGAAGATGGGTTATCATACAGGGCAAGCCAGAACAGGGGGAGCGTGCTGGGAAAATAAAAGGACGTTGTAATGCGACGTCGTGTGTTCCCTGACACAGCATACTTACAGGTGAAACGATGACTTATATTCTGCTGATTGAAGATAACGCCGATGATGAATATCTGACGCAGCGGGCATTGCTCAAGACATTTAAAGGTCGTGTCGAAGTTCTCCGTGATGGTGAAGCGGCTGCCCATTTCATTAACCGTACCGGTCCCTACGCCGACCGTTCCCCCGACGATATTCCTCTGTTAATTTTGTCTGATTTACAACTACCCAGGCAAGATGGCGCACAAATCACCCGGTTGCTCTGTGCAGACCCCTACCTCGGCACAACCCCGGTGGTGATCTTCACAACATCGGACCTACCCGCCGACATTCAGCGTTGCTATGCGGCCGGGGCGAACAGCTATGTGCGCAAACCTGCATCTGCCGCTGATTTTGAACGCGCTATCACCCAGATTCATCGCTACTGGCTGGACCTCAACCTGACCGTGGAGCGCTAGCGCGGTAGGGAGCTATTGCCCGGCGGGGGGCGTTGGGGTGGGGCGCGGTGGGCGTAACCCGAAGCTCGCGAGAATCGGTGCGAGTTCACGCGGCACCGCCTCGGCACCGACCCCACGCGGCGCGACATACACCAGCGCATAGCTGCGGCCCGGGCCTGGCGTGCTGAAGGCAATGAACACAGCCTGGTCCGGTGTCAGGGGGCTGGTGTAGATGTCCCATTGTTGGGCGAAGTTCAACACGGCGACGGGTTCTGCCGACACCGTGAGGCCGGCGGTGTTTTGCAGGGCGATGAGTGGGTCGCTGCCGTCGAAGTCGAAGAACAGCAGCGCACGGCTTCCGTCGGGTGCAGTGTAGAAGCCCGGTTGCACCGCTTGCCAGCCCGTCGGCACCCGAAAGCGGGCGGTTTCCGCGATAATCTGCCCACCCACCAGTGTTTCCCCGCGCATGGGTGTTGTTCTAAATCGTGTAGTCATTTCCCGTACACAGTCCAGTTGTAGTGCCGTCGTTGGGTTCGCCAGAAACGCCAGCATGACGGCCTGCGGACAATCACGCCCGGCGGCATGTTGAAGCTGTCCGTGGCCGGTGCCCGGCAACTGCACCACCGTGGCCCCCGGCAGCGTCTCTGCCAGCGCGGCGGCAAAGGTCGGTGGGCTGAAGGGGTCATGCTCTCCGGCAAAAATCAGGGTAGGGACATTCGTAGCGGTGGGCGTGGGCGCGGGGATCGCCGCACCGGGCCACCCGGCACACACCGCCGCCAGAGTCTGCCAGCGACTGATAAAAAAAGGCGGCTCGGTGCGTGTTACGGGGTCTACTACGCTCGGATAGGGCCCGTCGGCACACCACACGCTGTAGAAAACACCAATCGCCCCCGGCGACGTCAACAGGTCGGGCACGACGAGTTGCGCGATGAGGAAATTGCCCGTTGCGGCGGCGTCGATCAACGCGGGGAGTTGCCCTACCTGCGCGCTATCGGCCATCGCCCGCACCAACAGCTCACGCAGCAAGACGCCATCCATCGCCAGAATGACGGTTTCCTGACCCACACGCACGGGGACGGTGGCCGGCGTGGCGTCAAGGCGGGTGATGAGGGCTTGCAGGGTGGCGTCGAGGTCAGGGAAAGCAGCAGTGCAGGCGGCATCTGTTGCACACGCGGCCAGCAGACCATTCAGCGCGTTGGTGGCGGTGACATCTGGCGTGAACCACCAGTTTTTCACAGCGTCGGCCGCTCCGGGTGGAAGTTCGCCGGGGGGTAGAACGGCATCCAGCACCACTGCACGAAAACGATTCGCATAGTCATTTACCAACAAAAACGCAATCCGTGTTCCATAGTCTGCCGCGTAGAGATCAACTGGAAGGACATACCCCAGCACATCCAACACAGCAACCACATCTGCCGCCATCGCACGGCGATTAAACACACTGAGGTCGATTCCGGCCGCCTGTAGTTGTTGCGCACACCGGGTCGCTGCTGTGGTTTCGCGGTCAAGGGTCACGGGGAAGGCTTCTGGTAAGCGTAGACGTTCACGGATGGCGCGTTCGTTTTCAGGGCACGCAAGAATAGGGTTACTGAAGCGGGTGCCGCGCTGGTCAATCAATATCACGTCACGTCCGGCGCGGAGGGCGTCCAATTGGCGGCGGGCAAGGGCTGGCCCCAACGTTGCCAGCGTGGAATGGCCGGCGTCTCCGGCCAGCATCACCAGTGGGGGACGGGGGGATACCGTCGCGGCGATGCCTTCTGGCGCGGTGTAGAGGGCCACGGCCACCTGAAGCGTCGGGCCGGTGGGGTCGGCGTGGTCCTGCGGCACAGTGACCAGTGCGCATTGGTCGGCGGTGATGCCGGGTGGGCAGTCGGTGGGGGTGAAGTCGCTCTGCTGGGCGTGGGTGTCGGTGCTGCCCGGCATGAACAACAGGAGGATGACTAGCGGCAGTAGATGGTGGGGTCGCATGGGTTGTCCCTTAAACGGTAATATGCGATTATTGGGCGGGCGCGTTCAGTTCAGGCCCCGCACTGAAGTACGGGGCTACTCTGGTGTGGCGGTCAGACTGGACTGAAGTCCGCCTGACCGAGGGCCGTGCCCGTTTCCCGGCATCAGCAACCCTCCGACCGTGGGGGTGGGCTTTAGCCCTGTCCGCGCGCACCACCTGCATAGCCCCGTGCTTCAGCGCGGGGAAAAGGGCATGGTTGCGTTTTGCATCAGTATCCTACAGGCGATCCCGGAGAGAAAACAACACTCGCAAGCACCCGCTTAATTATCGGAAAGCCATCGTTGCCCGGCCCTGAGGTGACCCAATCTCGACTGCACCCTATACAACGCTGGCAACGGTACAACTATCTCGCTTACTGTATAATACAATTTCTATATGCGTTATGCGGGATGTGTCAACCTGTTGTATCTGAACGCTGAACACACTTTGAACGAGGAGAAACCGCGCCCTGCAACGACAACAACGATTAACCCGCGCCTACCGTGAGCCGGGTTACCTGCTCTACTATGTGCGGATGGTGCTTGGTAGCGTGGCCGGCTTGCTGGCTTTTGCTGCGCTGAGTTACTACGCCTACGAGGTGCAACCACTGCCCCCCGGCGAACCGTACAACTATCTACACCTGGTTGCACAGTTGCGCTATGTGGTCTGGGGCGGCTTGTTCATGGCGCTGGCTGTGCTGTTGAGCTATCCACAGTCCGTTATTTCGTGGGCACGCACCGACGCCCCGTTGTCGCGCCGCGTCAATCTGGTAGCCGGGTTACTCGGCGCTGGCTGCATGGTGGCCTTCACCGAAGCGCAGACGCAAGTCCTCGGTATTGAAGCTGCCCAGACCCTGCTGCCAGATGAGCAATTTGCGCTGCTGGTGGCTGCCGCTGTGCTGATCATCTATGGGTTAGGGGGTGGGGGGCGGCCGTGGCGGGCGCTCCACGTTTTGCGCCGGATGCCGCGCCGAGATTTTGTCGAAATCGGGGCGGTGCTGGCCATCACCGTGTTGGCCTTTGGTGTGCGGGTGTGGGATCTGGGGACGGCGGTGCATGCTTTTGTGGATGAACTCAACTTCGCGACCGTTTCCACCACATTCTGGGTAGAGCGCTATGTGCCGCTGACGTTGCCCGGTGTGCGCAACTTCCCATTTATATTCCCCTACCTGCAAAACCATTTCGTGACCCTGCTCGGGCGTGATCTGGACGGTCTGCGTATGCTGAGCGTCGTCATGGGCACGTTGACGGTGCCGGGGGTGTATCTGCTGGGGCGGGCCCTTTTTGACCGGCCGACGGCGCTGGCGGGGGCGGTGTTTCTGGCGACGTTTCCGCCGCACATCCAGTTCAGCCGCCTTGGCCTGAACAACATCGCGGACCCGTTGTTCGGCACGTTTGCGCTGGCCTTCCTCGCACGCGGTTTTAAGCATAATCGGCGCGTCGATTTTGTGGCGGCGGGCGTGATGCTCGGCTTAACGCAATACTGGTATGAACTGGGGCGCACTCTCTTTCCGCTGCTGGTGGTGGTGTGGTGCGCGTGGGGGCTGGTGACGGGCTATGCATGGGGGCGGCTGCGTGGGTTGTTCCTCGCGGCGTTGGCAGCGGCCATCTTCGCCGGGCCGATATATGCGACACTTTACGTCAATGACCTGCCGCTGAATCCGCGTGTGCAGGAGGTCGGTAACACCGACACCGCTTTTGACCTGCTGGAAAACGTCGAAAACAGCGAGGCCTATCACCAGAAGCTGATGATGGCGTATATGATGTTTATCCATCAGCAAGAATGGGGGACGTTCTACTATGGGGGGGAAGGGGGCTTTGTGCTGGCGGCGCTGGTGCCGTTGGTGTTGCTCGGCGGGGCGTATACGCTGGTGCGCGTAACAACGCCGGGGGTGGTGCTGGTGGGCATGGTTGCGCTGAATGGTTTTTTCACCAGCTTGATTTTCTCCACCCAACTTTCGGCGCGGTATGTGGTCAGTTTTCCGGTGCTGGCGCTGTTGATGGGCGTCGGGCTGCGGGTGCTGGTCGGCTTTTTGTTGACGATACACTTCGCGCAACGCTGGCGACTGGTGCTGCTGGCTGTGGTGTTGCTGGTCAGTGGGGTGGGGGGCTTGCTCCAGACGCGCTATTACTACGAAACGCATCTGCCGATCTTTAACCGACAGTTCCGCGCCAACCACGACTTCGACGCGCAAGACGCCGTTTTTCGGTTGCGCGACTTTCCACCCCCGACACAGGGACACATCATTGCTGCGAATGTGCCAGACCTCGGCTTTTTAAACGGAGTGCTGAACTTCCTGCGCGAGAATCCGCACAGCAACGGGGTGCAGGTGCATGACCCCGCGAGCTTCCAACCGTGGGAATTGGACGACAGCCGCCCGCGTGTATTCTTCTTGCCGCCGGGGGAAGCCGAGATGCGCTACCTCATTAACTGGTATTTCTTGCTTGCGCCGCCACAAACGACGCCTTACAACGTGCCACAGGGCTATGATCTGGTGTTGTATCCGTCACAGGGACGTGTGCAAACAGCGCATCCGCCGGCCGGGGTGCTGGCTGCGGTGACATCGCGTGCCTATTTTGCCCTGCCGCCGCATTTGCGCTGGTCGGCTTGCCTGCGCGCTAACCCGCAAGAACGGCCGCCGCTGCATGGGTGTTTCGGGTTGTGGGAGTGAGTCGCAGCTACGCTAGCCACCAATGATGGTCTACAACATACATTGCGAAATTCAACATCATCTCGAAACACATCCTTCACAGGTTCTTTACATTTTGGGCGTATCCTACGGACAATGACAGTTCATACCAGGTTCGGGTCATCACGATACAGAAAACTGCATCGGCAAGCCGAAAACGTGCCGAAGGGGAGGTGTTGACGTCATAGACGACATACCCTCCTACCGAACAACCGATGTCGCGAGCCTGGTATCAGAATCCGCAAAAGGAGTACACCATGCAACGCATTTCGACCTGGTTCGCTATCACAATGATTACGGTACTACTGTTTGGGGTTGTTTCCCCTGCCGCCGCACAAGGTCCCGGTGAAGACGACGATGGGCCAAGCATTGACGGCCCCCGTGACCGTGGCCCCGGTATGGGCCCTGCTGATGGTATGGGGCGCTTTGATGGTCTGGATGGTCGCCGAGGGCCCGCGATGGCACGCTGGGTGCAACGCACCGCCGCCACCGACCCCGCCGCACTGGCTGAAGCCTTTGGCATCACTGAGGCTGAATTGCAAGCCTTCCTTGACGAGGGCATGACCGTTCGCGACATCGCGCAGGAACTTGACGTTAACCTGCAAAACGTGCTGGAAACGCTACGCGCCACAATGCAGGCGGAACGTACCGCGGCACTGGCTGAAGCCTTTGGCATTAGCGTTGCGGAATTGGAAGCCTTCCTTGACGAGGGCTTGACCGTCCGTGACGTTGCGCAAGAACTGGGCATCAACCTTGACAACGTGCGCGAAACGCTCCGTGCCGAGGCACAAGCAGCACGCAACGCCGCGCTGGCTGAAGCATTCGGCATTAGCGTTGCGGAATTGGAAGCCTACTTTGAACAGGGCTTGACCGTCCGTGACGTTGCGCAGGAACTCGACGTTAACCTGCAAAACGTGCTGGAAGAACTGGGCGTGCAACCCTTCCGTGGCGCAGAGGGGCGCGGCTTTGGTCAGCGTGGCCCCGGCATGGCACCCGGGCAATAATGCAGCACCGCCACCGATGATCCCGCACACCCCTTTCCGCACCCACGGCGGCGAGGGGTGTTTTTGTGGGTGGTGCTTGATTAATCGCGCGGGCACTACCAAACAGCGTTAGCACAAAACCTGCACTGCTTCGGCGCAAACTCCCTTAACCTGCTTGAACGCGATGCATCACGTCAATAAATGTCCACACCGGGGACAGCGGTTGGGGTCGGCGTCCCAATCAACGGCGGCGCATCGTCAGCGGGGCTGGTGTCGGGCAGTGGGCCGGCGGCGCAGAGATCAAGCCCCATCAGCACCAATTCGCGGGTGCGGTCGCCATCATCAACGTCCAGCGCTTCACGCAGCAGCGGCTCCGCAGTTGCACAGTCCCCCAGCGAATAGTGCGCCAAGCCTTGCAGATAAAAACACTCTGGAATCCGTTCATCCAGCGGCCAGCCCTGCGCATCCATCAGCACGATACAGGTGTCAAAGCGCCCGATAGCCTCTGCAAAGCGGCTTTGCGCATACAACACACGCCCCAGATTGAACTGCGCTTCGACCGAGGAGGCGTTCAGGCTGATGGCTTGTTCACAGGCTTCTTCGGCGTTGGCGTCGTCGCGTTGCTGAAACAGCGTGCGGCATTTGCGGGCCCAGGCTTTGACGCTGCGCGGATTCTGGGCCAGCACCCGGTCATACGCCTGAATTGCGGCTTCGTAGTTGCCCTCAAAGGTGTAGTAGGGGGCGAGTTCAAAGTAGAGCGCCTCTAGCCGGGGGTGCAGGTCGATGGCGTTTTCGTATTCGTTAATGGCACGGGTGAATTGCCCGGTGGCGGCGAGGGTCAATGCGTAGATACGGCGTGAATCGACGCTGTTCGGGTTCAGCGCGACAGCCTGATTGGCGGTGTTGAGTGCGTCTTGATAGCGGAACTGGCGCAGATAGGCCAGCGCGAGATAGGCCTGTGCCTCTGACCATTCTGGCATAGTGTTTACGGCGTTGATGGCAGCGGCGGCGGCTTCGTTAACGCGGTCATTTTCGAGTAGCGCAAGCGAATAGCCCGCCTGCGCGTAGGGGTCGCCGGGGTTGAGTTCGACGGTGCGTTGTGCCACCCGCAGCGCGTCTTCCGCGAGATAGTCCTGGTTGCGGCTTTCGTAGCTGGCATAGATCAGGGCGCGGATGTATTCAAGCTGGATGCGGGCATCCTGCGGGTTGAGGTCGCTGGCCTGCCCATAATATAACAACGCGCCATTGAGGTCGCCTTCCCAGTAGGCGGTTTGCCCCCGGCTGGCGAGGGTCACGGCGTTGGGGGTGGGGGTTGGCGGCCCCATGACCACGGCGTCAACCTGTTGCTGGATGCTGTCGAGTTGCCAGAGTACCAACAACGCCACGCCAATGACCAGCGCATAAAGCAGCACGTTCCCGAGCGGGTTGCGGCGACGGGTGCGGTGGCTGAAGCTGTAACGAGAACGGCGACGGTCAATGCGCATGGGTGTATGTGGTCTCCTTATTTGGGTTTGTCCGTATTAAAGTACGGGGCTAGCGTGAACGTTTCCCCCGCGCTAAAGCACGGGGCTATGCAGGTGGTGCGCGCGGACAGGGATAATGGTTTTGGTAATTATAATTGGGCAATGTCCATCATCCCATTGCGTGAGCGCCCTTCAGGGCTGTTCACGCACAAGACTTGCATAGCCCCGTCCTTCAGGGCGGGGAAACGTCGGTAACATGCCCTTTTCGCCGCCGTAAACGACGGCGCTATCAAGTCGGGCGAACGCACAAGCCTAAAGGCAGCGCGTTCGGTTGGTACCAGGACCTTACCGAATTTATTTTACCAAACCCA
>DAOTTU010000122.1:0-8143 GCA_034437655.1 Anaerolineae bacterium | reverse complement strand
GCGGGGCCCTTTTCCCCCGCGCTAAAGCACGGGGCTATGCAAGTGTGGTGCGTGAACAGCCCTGAAGGGCGCTCACGCAGCGGATCGGGTTGCCATACCGCGCTTGCGTTTGACCTTACCCTGACCCTACCGCGTGTGACACGTTGCCCGTCCCTACAACGCCGTATCACAACACAATAGAGACACCCAACGGGGTGTCCGCCAATATTGGCCGGTTCCCCGCAATGGAAACCCTGCAGATTGAAGGTTTTGCACTATACCGCGTCGTCTTTGCCGGCCAGTTGACGCAAAATTTCTGCCTGCCCGGCGTGGTAGGTGTCGTGAAAATACATCCCAAACAGGTTCCCGCCCAGGCTGGCGTCGTCCATCGGGAAATACCATTGCTCATCGCGCAATTGTTCAATCGCCAGCGCAATGCGTTCCCCTGCCAGCAGATATTGATCGACCAATTCCTCAAAATTCAGCACGTCGTCGCCGTCCTCGGTAATGGGCAGCGACCCGGCTTTGTAGCGTTCCAATTGTGGCGTAATCAAGAGCGGTTCGAGTTCCAACAACACCAGCGCAGCGTTGCGCGTGTAGGTGATATGCCCGACCATCCAGTTAAAACAGTTGCCCCGGTGCGGAAATTGGAGCAGGCTTTCAACGTGCGAGACGTCAGCCGTCTGGCGACTGATGATGCCATTGTTGCGGCGAAACCCCGCCGCGAGCAGTACTTGCGGTTTCATGGTGGGTACCTTTCGCGTTTAGACCGTACCACTATATTATACGAACATCCGTTCTGTATGTCAACGCTTGCGGCTGCGGCGGGCCCGTTCAAACACCCCGGCGGCGAACTCTGCTTCGTGCGCGTCGGGGTCTTGCAGCGACGACGGCCGGCGCACCCCCAACCACCCACTGATCTCAGCCACCGTCAGGCCCGCCGCGACAACCATAAACACCGCGATGCTCACCCCCACCGCCTTAAAGGGAAAGGTGGCGTAGGTGCGTTCGAGGTAGTTGGCAAAGGGTTGGTTTAAGCCCGACAGCGTGCTGCCTTCGACCCGCACATTGGTCCACAAATTTTCGGCCTCGCTCTGGCTGAGCGATTCCCACATAAACGGCACGGCCGCGAACATTACCGCGCAGAATGTCAGCACCGACATGGCGGTGAAGGTATCGGTGCGCCGGGCAGAATATGACCACCCGAAAACGATGGCCACACTCGCCAGAAAGGGGATTACCGTCAGCCCCCGGTCAACAATGCGCACGGACACAAAGCCCGTGTTGCCCCGAAAAAAAACTTCGGGCTGCACATAGCCAAGCTGCTGGCACTTCAACCGCCCGGCGTTGAGTTCAGCGGCTGTACACGTTTCTGTGACATTGCCGAAAACGGGCAGCGGCACGAACGGCCCTGCGCCTTCAACCCACGGCACCGTCAGCCACATCACCAGCACAACAATAGAGCCCAGCATCATCACCGAGCCAACGCCAATGCGGAACGTCCCGCTGCGCACAAAGTCGCCCAGCGCCTGTAAGTTATCTGGCGTCGCCGCGATCTTCTGCTGCACAGCTTCTTCTTTTTGTGCAGACTTGTTGCGCCCTTCAAGCTCGTCGAGTTCAACGAGCCATTGTTGGGCCTGCGGAATATGCCGAATTTCGACCAGCAGCCAGCGCGCCTCACGATAGCGTTGTTCGCGCAGAAGTTGTTGCGCCTGAGCTAACCGCTTGTCATGCGCATCACTTTCCCACAGCCGTTCTTGTTGTGGAGGCGGATAGCGCTGATTAAGCTGGCGCAGCCATTTCTGGGCGCGGGGGTCGTTGGGCATACTTTCCAGCAAACTGCGTGCTGTGTCGATTTCCTGGTCTTGCACGAGTCGTTTAACGCGGTGTAACTTGTCATCATTGCCCGTCACGAAAGTCGCCTTTCTTTAACTCAAAATGGTGAACATCAACCGAAAGGAAATTGCCATCCGTACGCGGTGAAAGCGAGCCTGTATGCTGAAAGCCACAGCGCCGCAACAACCGTTGTGATGGGTCGTTGCCGGGCAGGGTGTTCGCCGCGACCAGTTGCAAGTCCAGCACCCGGAAGCCATAGCCCAACACCGCTCGCAAGGCTTCCGTCATAATCCCTTTGCCCCAGAAGTCAGGGTGCAGGTCAAAGCCGGTTTCGGCGGTGCCGGCGGCAAGGTCCAGCCGATAGAGGCCCAGCATACCGATGAGACGCGGGTCGTCGTGCTGCGTTACGCCCCACCAGATGAGCGACTCAGTGCGATAGAGGTTCAGGAAATAGTGCAGCAGGGCATAGGCGGCATTGACCGAGGTGTGCGGCCCTTCGAGGTAATAGGCCATAACTTCAGGGTGGCGATAGATGTCGTAAACGGCGTCAGCGTCGTCCATGCTGAGCATACGCAACGTCAGGCGGCGGGTTCGCAAGGCCGGGAACGTTGAAAATGCAGGGTGTGTACTGGTCACTGGCATCGGCTTTCTGCTGGTGGAACGATACAGCTACCCGCCTAGTGTGGTACGGAAATGGAAATTTGCCAAGCCCCGTCAGTTCATGGGGTGCATTCGCGATGGGGTGCAGCGTGCGGTCGGGCACGGATGTTTCAGGCCCCGCACTGAAGTACGGGGCTAGCATGGCGGTGCGGTCAGACAGGACTGATGGGTTTGGTAATCATAATAGGGTAATGTCCAGCATCCCATTGCGTGAGTGCCCTTCAGGGCTGTTCACGCACAACACTTGCATAGCCCCGTCCTTCAGGGCGGGGGAAACGTCGGTAACCTGCCCTTTTCGCCGCCGTAAACGACGGCGCTATCAGGTGGGCGAACGCACAAGCCTAAAGGCAGCGCGTTCGATCGGTACCTTGACCTTACCGAATTTATTTTACCAAAACCATAAGTCCGCCAGACCGAGGGCCGCGCCTGTTTCCCGGCATCAGCATTCCACCGACCGCGCGGGTGGGCTTCAGCCCTGTTCAGGCCCCGCACTGAAGTACGGGGCTAGTAGGGTGTGGCGTTCAGACTGGACTGAAGTCCGCCTGACCGAGGGCCGTGCCTGTTTCCCGGCATCAGCATCCCACCGACCGCGCGGGTGGGCTTCAGCCCTGTCCGCGAGTACCACTTGCATAGCCCCGTGCTTTAGCGCGGGGGAAAAGGTCAACTTGCGCCCTACGTCATCCAGAGCGCTACAGTATTTTACTGAACTCAACCTCTATTCTAACGTAAATTAAACAATCCGTCGTCCCCGCGTGGTCTGCCATAACAAATCCTGACAATATGAATACTCCTTCATAAATACCGCTGATTGCCCTACGCCGCCCCGCGCACCTGCTTGCTAAGCATTACGCGGTCAACTATAATGCCGGGGGTAATTGGTTGGCACGAAGGATAAACGATGAACGCTCCCGACCTGACCGGACAAACAGTCGGTCCCTATACGTTGAAGCGTGTGCTTGGCGCGGGCGGTATGGGCACCGTATATGAAAGTTATCAGGCAAGTGTGCAGCGCAACGTGGCGGTCAAAATTTTGCCGCAATCGCTGGCCGAAGATGCGCGCTACCTTGAACGCTTCCGGCGCGAAGTTGCACTGGCGGCGAAGCTAGAACACCCGCATGTGCTGCCCGTGTATGACTACGGCTCGGACGGGGGACGCAGCTATATTGTGATGCGGCTGCTGGATGGCGGCACGTTGACGCAACACCTACGCAAAGAAAAGCGCATTTCGCCGGAAGACACCGTGCGGATTTTGCGCCAGGTCGCCAACGCGCTTGACCACGCCCACACCGAACAGATCGTTCACCGTGACCTCAAACCGAGCAATGTGTTATTCGACCGGGGTGGCAACGCCTACCTCTCTGACTTTGGCATTTCTAAGCTACTCGGCAGCACATCCGCCGGGTTAACGGGCACCGGGCAAATCATTGGCACGCCGAGCTACATGTCCCCCGAACAATGGGAAGGCAACGACGCTGTGTCCGCCACCGACATCTATGCGCTGGGGGTGCTGGCCTACGTCATGTTGACCGGGCAAACACCGTTTGAAGCCCCGACACCGCTCGGCCTGATGCGCAAACACATGTATGAAGAGCCGCCCAACCCCCACGACCGTGAACCCTCGCTGCCACCGACGATCAGCCCGGTGATTGCCCGCGCATTAGCCAAACGCCCCGAATACCGCTTCCCCACAGCGACTGCTTTTGTCGAGGCGCTGGAACAAGCCCTGCAAGGTGGCGATCTCAGCGCGATACTGGTGCTGGACGCGCCCGACGACCGTACCAAAACATTTGATGGCCTATTGGATGAAACACCCGGCACAGGCACCCGTCCCGGCAGCGGACGCCAGACCACCCCGGCCACAGGCTTCAGCAGCGACGCAAACACCCCGACGATGGACCTTCAGCCCCCGACCGGCCCCACCGTGATGGAGGAGGTTTCTGGGACGCTGGAAACCGTGCGCAGGGGTGGGTCGCGGGTGCTAATTGTGCTGGCGTTGTTGTTGATTGGGGCGCTGGCGGCGGTTGGTGCCTTTGAGTTGCTCGAACCCGAAGACAATTCTGACAATATCGCCCCAGTGGATGCACCTAACGAGGTCGAGCGTTTACTACAACAGGGCGAAAACGAACTGCAACAGGGTGACTTTAACGCCGCCATCGTGCGCTTTAACGATGTGCTGGCGCTGGAGCCGGATAACGTCCAGGCATTGATTCTGCGTGGTGAGAGCCAGCTTGGTCTGGAAAACTACGGACAGGTCCTGCGTGATGCCACTGCCGCCCTCGACAACACCGACGACCCCGCCCTGCAACAGCAAGCCTATCGGGTGCGTGGGCTGGCCCATTTTGAACAAGAGCGCTGGACAAGTGCGCTGGACGATCTCCAACAACACGCAGCGGGGCCCCCGGCCGGTTTACAAGCGGATGCATTGACGGCACTCGGCATGTCGCTCTACCTCAACAACAATGATCGCGTAAACGCCCGCATACAGTTCGAAGCCGCGCTTGAACTTGACCCGAACTATGCCCCGGCGTACGAGGGGTTGGGGAGTGTCTCTATCAATGAAGGTGAATATGAGCAGGCCGTTGAGTACTTTACCACCGCGATTCGGCTCGATGCCAATTTGGTCGGTGCCTACACCGGGCGCGGGCTGGCTTATCGTATTCTGGACGACTACGACAACGCTGTGCTGGACTATCGGCAGGCGATAACCCTCGATGAAAACAACGCCAATGCGCATAGTGGCCTGGGTGCTTCCTATCAGGCGGTGGGGCGCTATGACCTGGCGATTGCGGCCTATGATACCGCGCTGCAACTGGGAGTGACGAATCCACCGAACATCGAAGACCGTCGTGCGACAACCGTTGCCCTTGAAATTGCTGCCTCGGCTACAGCGACCTTCACCCCGAGCGCCACGCCCACGACTACACCCACAACTACCCCAACACTGACGCCAACGGCCACCGCGACATTGACGCCGACCGCAACCAACACGGCGACAGCAACCCCCAGCGCGACGTTGACGCCGACCACAACCCCTACCGCGACCAGTACCGCCACGCTGACCCCCACAGCAATTGCTACACCGACGGAAGCGGTCACGGCGGTGTTGTCGCCAGAGCCAGCTACGCCCGATGCCGACGCGACCCGTATCGCCAGTGACGAACTGAACGACCTGCTTGACGATGCCGATGAGGCGCTGTTTGCTGACGATTTTGCGACCGCCATCACCCTCTACACACAGGCATTGGCGCGTGCGCCGGACAACATCTCTGCGCTGAATGGGCGGGCCGTCGCGTATATCGACAGTGGCGAGCCCGAACAAGCCCTGGCTGACCTTGACCGCGTGATTGCGCTCGACCCGACCTATTTTCTGGGGCACTATAATCGCGGCATTGCCACCTATCAGCTTGAAGACTACCCCGCCGCCCTTAGCAGCTTTGAACAGGCGCTCGAACTGGAGCCAGACGACCCCGACGCGCTGTACTTTGTCGGCGTGACGCTGAGCCTTGTGGGGCGCTATGACGAGGCGCTGGGTTTCTTGAACGATGCGCTGGACGCCGGGCGGCAACCCGTGGCGACGTTGTTCAATGAGCGCGGTGTGGTCTACTACAACCTCGGCGACTATGAGCAGGCCCGCCAGGAATTTGAAGCCGCACTCACTGCCCGGCCAGACTACGCGCTGGCCACGCTCAATCTAGCCCGCACCTATGACATTCTTGGCGAAGAACTGTCCGCGTTGCAGAATTTTGAGCGCTATATTGAACTCGTCGGTGTAGAAAACGCCCCGGCTGATGTTCCGCAACACATTGACGCGCTACGCACCGCCACCGCTGACCCCGACGCGCTCTTTGCAGAAGGCAATGCGCAGTACGACATGGGCAATTATCAGGCGGCGATTGCACTCTATGACCGGGCTATCGCGCTGCGCAGCACCGAAACCGTCTACTACAATAACCGGGGCATCTCATACCTCGCGTTGGGTGAATACGGGCTGGCCATTCGTGACTTTGACACTGCGCTTGACATCACCCCGACCTATATGCTGGCGTTCTATAACCGGGGGTTGGCCTACCTCAACGTAGAAAATTATGCCGCCGCGCTGGAAAACTTCGACCGCGCTATTGAACTGGACCCCGAATTTGCGCGTTCACACTATCAACGCGGGTTGGCGCTGTTCGGCTTGGAAGATTACGCCGCCGCGTTGGGGGCCTATAGCCGGGCCTTTGCGCTGGAATACGAGTTCCCCGAACTGGTCTTCAACGCACGTGGCGAGGCCTATTTCTATGGCTTGAACAACGCCCGGCTGGCCATCCCCGACTTTGAACGTGCGCTGGAAATTGACGCCGACTTTGCCGACCCCTACCTCAATCTCGGCACTGTGTATGATGCACAGGGCGACACTGCGCTGGCACTGCGCAACTATCAGCGGTATGTGGACCTCATCAGGGAAGACAACGCCGACGAGGATGTGTTAGAACGGATTGAAGAATTGCAGGGTGGGGATTTAGCCCGCGAAGGGCGGTCATGATGCTGCCGACACCGATCAAATGATCAAGAACCAATAGGCCTATTCACGCCCACCCGTTGATAACCGCGCTGTTCAGGGCGGAGAAAAGCAGGAGAGAACATCCTATGCAACCTCGCTACATTCCATTGATTTTGTCCGTGGCGCTGACCGTGCTTGTGCTTGGCATTGGCGGCAACATCCTCGCGCAGGACGACGCCGACCGGCCCACGGAACGCATTGACGCTACGACGATCCTTGCGCTGGAAAGCATCGCTGACCCGACCGAATTTGAGGTCATTAACTTTGCAGCCCCCGGCAGCGCCCAGATTGTGCTGACAACAGATGTCCCCGTCGCGTGTCAGGTCGTTTACGGTACTACAGAAGACTTCGGCCAGCTTGTGTTCGACCCTGCCATGGCCGACTTCGCGATTGAGGATCACAACCCCATCCTCAATAATCTGGAAAGTAACCAGACCTATTTCTATCGCTTGCAAGGCACCGACCCCAACGGCCGCATTTATATCTCTGAGGTGATGACCTTCGAGACGCCGGACTTCGACGCCATGGCCGAGCCGAACAACAACCTCGCCAGCCCCGAAAATGGCGCGGAAATCACCGGGTTTAGCAGCGCTTTTGGCAACGCCGCCATTGATGAGCGTTTCGGCGCAGGGCAGGCCTTCGACAACGACCCGACGACAGAATGGTCCTCCGCTGGCGATGGGGATGCGGCCTGGATTGAGGTGCAACTGCGCGAACGGGCCAGCATCAGCCGGATTGAATTCTGGTCGCGGCAGATGACAGATGGGAGCAGCATCACGCGTGAATTTACCATCACCACCGACGACGGCACCGAATTGGGGCCCTTCACGGTCGGGGGGCCGGACGAAGCCGACGTGATCGTGTTTGAGGTGCCCTTCGAAGCCGAGACGTTGCGCTTTGATCTGGTCGATACGACTGGCGGCAACACTGGCGCAGTGGAAATCGGCGTGTTTGGGGAGTTTATCGACGAGTAACCGTCGGATACCCCGTTTGTTACACGGGCCACGGTCAGGCGGACTGATGGGTCTGGTAAAATAAATTCGGTAAGGTCAAAGTACCGACCGAACGCGCTGCCTTTAGGCTTGTGCGTTCGCCCGACTTGATAGCGCCGTCGTTTACGGCGGC
>DAOTTU010000121.1:0-46627 GCA_034437655.1 Anaerolineae bacterium | reverse complement strand
ATCAAGCTGTGTGCCCGGCGAAAAGAGTGCGCCGTTGCTGCCGGGAGCGGTGCTATGCAACACGAGCGGTGTGGCGCCGGAAACGTCGGGGCTGCGCGTCATGGACTGGTTGGCATCACCAGCAGGGGGCGGATAACTGTAGGAGGCGACCGGGCCGGCGGTGTCACTGACGGTGAGGGTGTCGTTGCTATTGTTGAGCCCGAGTTGCCCCTGTGATGCGGTTTGCACAACTGTGCCGCCGAAATCACCAGTCGGGGTGCCGCCGCCAAAGACGACGAGCGCACACTCGGCAGGAATCGTGGTGCCGTTGGGGACAGTATGCCGCACGCCAACCTCGTCGCTGAGTGTCCAGCCGGAGACATCCAAATCGGCCCCGCTGACATTGACCAGCTCGACAAATTCATCCTGTCCCGATTCAACGACGCCATCGCCGTTCGCATCGCCATCGAACAGATCAGGGTCTGTATGCAACTCATTGATGACAATTAAGGTCGGTTGTTGGGCAGTAGTGATTGGTTGTGGTTGCCCCACTACAAAAAGCAAAAGTAGCGTACCTAAGAAAATCCATTTGCTGCGACGCTTCATCATATCTGGCGACTCCACATAAATCATACAATTGTTCAAAAATATAAGCTGCTAAGTATTATACCAACCCTCTTGCAGATATGCGTTTGACTTAATTTTAAACTTTATTTGTATCACCGAATCCGTCTCAAACTGTGGTAATAGATGAGAAGTGTGTGAATCTGACGCAAGCACAACGAGGTTCTGATAGTTCTCATATCTTGACAGGTGTAGAGTAGTGTCACACTGATTCCCACACCTGAGAGGTGGAAACTCAAATGTTTGCAAATTTCGAAACCGATATGCAAGACCTGCTCGCACAACTGCCCCGGGAACTGCCTGTTTTGCCATTGCGCAACACGGTGGCTTTTCCTGGCAGCATGCTCCCGATCGTTGTGGGTAGTGAAAAGTCGTTGAAACTCGCCAAAGATGTGATCAACGGCGACCGTCTGGTTATGCTGGTCACAACTCATGAACAGGACGTTGAAAATCCGGCGTCAGATGAGGTTTATGAGGTTGGTGTTGTAGCCATGATTCAGCGGTCGGCACCGACACAAAACGGTGAAGGGCTGCAACTCTTTGTGCAGACGGCCGAGCGGGCTCGCATTGATGAATGGGTTGCTGAAGACCCCTATTTGAAAGCACAGGTGTCGCTAGCGCCGGAAACAGACGAAGACGACACTGAGACTGAAGCGCTGAATCGTAGCCTGCTCAGCATTTCACGGGAAATGGTCGCGCTTTTACCTAACGTGCCGGACCAGATTGTTGATGCGTTGGAACAAATTGACAGCAACTTGATTCTGACCTATACCATTGCTGCTAACGCTCGCATCGGCAACCAGAAGCGGGTTGAGGTCCTTGACCTTGACAGCGTCAACGAGAAAATGAAGGTTCTACTGGACGCGCTGGCCCGTGAGAAAGAAGTTCTCGAAATTGGGCAAGAAATCAAGTCTCGTGCGCAGGAAGAAGTCAGCAAAGAACAGCGTGAATATTACTTGCGGCGTCAGTTAGAATCGATTCGTAAGGAACTCGGCGAAGTCGATGACGAAATGGCCGAAATTGAGAAATTCCGCCAGCGTATTGAAGAAGCGGATATGCCGGAAGAAGCAAAAACGCAGGCCCTTAGCGAACTCAAGCGTATGGAACGTATTTCGTCACAGTCTGCTGAATATAGCGTTGTGCGCACCTACCTCGACTGGATGGTTGAATTGCCGTGGGGCAAGCTCAGCGACGACAACCTCGATATTGAAAATGCCCGCGAAGTTCTTGACACTGACCACTACGACCTGAAAGATGTGAAAGACCGTATCATTGAGTATCTTGCGGTGCGCAAGCTGGCTGAAGATCGTAGTGAGGAATTTGCCCGCCGCGAAGACGATCACAGTGCCAACACAATTCTGCTGTTTGTGGGCCCACCCGGCGTCGGTAAAACCAGCCTCGGCAAGTCGATTGCTCGTGCGCTTGGCCGTGAGTTCAGCCGCATGAGTCTCGGTGGTATGCGTGACGAAGCCGAAATTCGCGGACACCGCCGCACTTACATTGGTGCAATGCCCGGTCGTATTGTCCAGGCGTTGAAACGTGTCGGCACCCGCAACCCGGTGATTATGCTCGACGAGATCGACAAGGTTGGTTCAGACTGGCGCGGCGACCCTTCCAGCGCATTGTTGGAAGTACTCGACCCCGCGCAGAACCACACCTTCCGTGACCACTATCTGGACGTAGACTTTGACCTCAGCGAGGTGATCTTCATCGCAACTGCTAACCAGCTCGACACCATCCCGGCTCCACTACGTGACCGTATGGAAGTCATTCGGCTGGATGGCTACACCGAATACGAAAAGGTTCGCATTGCACAGGAACACCTCATTGCGCGTCAGTTGACGGCCAACAGCCTGCGTGACGACGAAGTCAGCTTTACGGAAGAAGCGCTGCGCAAGATCATCCGCGACTATACCCGTGAGGCTGGTGTCCGTAACCTCGAACGCGAAATCGGCTCTGTCATGCGCAAAATTGCCATTCGTATTGCCCGGGGTGATGAAGAAACCATCGACGTGACGCCCGAAATTGTGCGTGAATATCTTGGCAAGCCCAAGTTCCGCTTTGAAGCGTCTGAACGCGAAGAAGTCCCGGGTGTAGCCAACGGTCTGGCATGGACGCTGGTTGGCGGTGATGTCCTCTTTGTCGAAGCTGCACTCACACCCGGTAAAGGTAACCTGACGATTACAGGGCAACTCGGCAAAGTCATGGAAGAAAGCGTCCGTATTGCCTACAGTTACCTGTATTCGCACGCAGATGACCTCAGCATTGACCCCGACCGCTTCAAGGATCATGACATCCATATTCATGTCCCAGAAGGTGCAGTGCCCAAGGACGGCCCCAGTGCCGGGATTACGATGACAACGGCACTCTACAGCCTGCTCTCGGAACAATCTGCCCGTGCTGATGTTGCTATGACGGGTGAAATCACGCTACGTGGGCAGGTGCTACCCATCGGTGGTGTGAAGATGAAGGCCCTTGCGGCTCATCGGCAAGGCATTCGCACGGTGATCTTGCCAGAACGCAATATTGACGATCTGGACGAACTGCCTGACGAAGTCCGTGAAGACATGACGTTCATCGGGGTTAAAACCATTGACGAAGTGCTATCTAACGCAATCCGCTGGCTGGAAATCCCCGAAGGGATGCCTATCTCAGAAGCAGACTACGTTGACGCTGACTAGGCGCACGCCACAACCCACGAACGCCCCTGCAATTGTTTGCAGAGGCGTTTTATTTTGATGTGACCTTAATGGTACAACCAAAACTGTTCTAATCGGTATAGCATCGCCATTGGAACGCTGGTGCAGTACCCGGACCATCTTGAATGGCAAAAGCGTTTGGTGTGCCGTAGGTCTGCTGGCAGATGGTGTCGAAGTCGGTCGGCTCTAGCGTAAAGTTAACGCTGCCATCCGGGTTAAGGCAGAACCAGTTTTCGCTATCATTTTCCGGGGTCAGTCCACGACTGGTGCAATAATACTGAATCTGAAATGCACCGTCGTTTTGTGGGGCACCGTTAGTTTGCCCAACACCCCCCTGCAACAATTCCGCGCCCTCTGGTGGGGTAGAGCGGTCCAGCGGTGCTGCGTCATCTGAGCCACTATTGCCGCCACCGGCTGCATCATCGCTACCCTCGGGCAATGGGGGAATGCCCACTTCTGGCAAGCTACCACAACTACCAGATGTACCACCGAGGTCAGAACGGATCCACGCTTCATTTGCCAGCAAATACCAGACGAAACCATCCAGTGCATCAACCTGTGCCAGCACCATTGCTTCTTCGCCTTCTGCCAATCGGCCCGCGACATCATAGTCAGTCCCCGGTCCGGCGCGCAGGTTCGCGTTCACAGCCGAGATAAAGGTGCAACTGGTCGGGCCCAGTGTCGGGGTGGCAGTGGGTGGGGCCGGTGTCGGTGTAATCGTTGGTGTTGGCTCAGCCGGTTCTTCCGTCTGGATAGGCCCGGACTGCTGAGTGGGGGTAGCGGTCGGTGTCGCTGTCAGGGTAGCGGTTGGCGTTGGTGTTGGGTCGGGTTCGGTGCCAAGCTGCCACAGGTTACCTGTCCCATCTTCAGACCACGTGAGCAAACGTGTGGTGGTATCATTCAGGGCAAAGCCAGTGATCGCGGCTGGGTGGGTCAAGGTATCCAGCAGGGTGCTAGCTACATCCCACAGCTTGACGGTGCCATCTGCCCCAAGTGTGACTATACGGTGCAGGTCTGTATCGACAATGCGAGCATCAACAATACCACTTGCGTCATGGATAACGCCAGCAACTGCATTACCGTTCATGTCCCACAACACGGCGCTACCGTTTGCGGACCATGTGATAATGAACGAACCTGTCTGGTCCCACCGAACGTCACTAATTGGGCCATCCTGTCGTAAGGTTGCCACCTGATTGCCGGCCGTATCCCACAGACCTGCGATGCCGTTGGTACTGAGCGTCAAAACCAGCGTTTCGGTTGGGTTCCAGCGTGCCAGCAGGACTGTGTCGTCTTGTGGGAAAGTGGCAATAGGGTCACCGTTGAGTGACCAACTGCGGGCGGTGCTATCGCGAGAACTGGTCAACAAACGAGTTCCGTCGGCACTCCATGTTGCATTGATAACGGCTTGCTCGTGCAGGGCGGTGTTGATCCAATTGCCGTTGAAGTCCCACAGCGTCGCTTCACCACTCTCGGCCCAAGTCACCAGCCGAAAGCTATCGACATTCCAGCGTACACCGTTGATATAATCCTGTGCGATGAGTTCACGCGGCGCAGCGCCTTCTGCATCCCACAGAAAGACGCGCCCATTGTTTGTGCGGGTGACGATACGCTGCTCGTCTGGGCTCCAGAGTGCTTCGCGAATGCTGCTATCATGCGCAAGTGTGGCGAGGCGTTCTCCGCTGGCGTCCCAGAGCCGTGCCGTGGTGTCTGCTGACCACGTTAGGATCTGTGTTGCATTGCTATTGAGAATTGCACCATCAACCGGGGCTTCTTCATGTACAAACGTTGCCAGTAGCGTGCCTGTTTCACTTTCCCAGAGGCTTGCACCGTTGTCATCTTCCAACGTCAAAATAACCGTATCATCCGCACTCCAGCTTGCTTGCCGGACTGGCCCAGCATGGGACAGTTCAGCCAATAGAGTGCCTTCAGTGTTCCAAACGCGCACTGATGCATCTGCCGACCACGATACGAGCCGTGTTTCGTCCATGCTCCAACTTGCACCGCGAATTTCATCGTCATGTGCAAAGGTTGCCAGCGGCGTTACGGAATCCTGGGCAGTGGTGGGGGTATATAGCATACTTAAGGTTGCTAACATCAATAATAAGAACGCCCAAAATAGGAATCGCCGATTCATTCGAGTTGTTGCTCCATTAAACTTTAGTTGCCAAACAGCTAAATTGTACTTCCTATTATAACTTGAGTACCCTTTGATGCGACTACGGAATCACAGCGTTTTTGATACCCAACAAATACAGCAAAACAAAAAAGCGCCGTCAATACAGCGCCTTTTTGCTGATGCTTGCTGAACACTACCCGGTCTTTAGGAGTAGGGCAGCGCTAGCTTTCAATCTGTAAACCACGCGGCGTGACCACAAATTCGATACGCCCGAGGATATAGTCCAGCAAAATTGCAAGCAACGCCGCTGGCACAGCCCCCAGCACAATCCAGGGGTCTACCTGTCGCAGCAACCCGGCCGCAATAGGGTCACCAAGGCCACCAGACGCCACATATGCGCCCAGCGCGGCTGTACCGACGTTGATAACCATACTTGTGCGAATGCCTGCCATAATGATGCGGCTGGCAATGGGCAGTTCAATCGAGAATAGCACCTGCGGCTCGGTCATCCCCATTCCCAGTGCAGAATCTTTCATAAATGGCGAAACCCCCTCAAGCCCGGCGATAGTATTGCGCACAACTGGCAACACCCCGTACAAAATCAGCGCGATGATCGCTGGAGTAAATCCAAGACCGATGATTGGGGCCATGATCGCTACAACTGCCAGCGTCGGGATGGTTTGCCCTGAATTGACAATGTTGTTGATGAATGGGAGATAGTCACGATTTTCGGGGCGTGTGACGAAAATACCGATCAACAAGCCCACCGGGATAATCACAAACGAGGACACGATCACAAGCTCAAGGTGGGTGCCTGCATAGCCGATGACGCTGTTTTGCGGGCGCAGTAACTCAATATCGCCAGTGCGTTCTAATGCACCGGGGAACAAGACCCCGAGGAAATTGTCCCAGAAGATTTCATGCCCGAAAAATGACCAGAAGATCAGATAGACGCCAGTTGCACGGACGACTGCCTGCAAGAGTTTATTGGGCTGGCCCGCCGGATAGAGATACGCCAGCAGTAATTCCATTGCACCAAAAATGATGGCCACCACGAACACTGGAATCGCAAGTTCGATACTGCTGATGTCGATCAGCGTTTCGTCATCTGAACCCAATGTAGGCAACCATGTGTTTGGTGTGAGCGGAAATTCTTCATAAACACGCAGGTATGTACTGGCACGCTGTGAAAAATCCGGGTCGTCTACCGTTTCAGATGTGCCTTCTTGCCCGGTAACCGCAGCGGCTTGTGGGTCCAGCTTACCAAAAACTTCAATCAGGTCATCCGGGTTGCCGAGGTCAAAAGCGACATCCAGGTTAAAGGTGAGCGGGTCTTCGGCATCATCGGGGATTTCATAGGAGAAAATGCAGACGGTTTCATCTTCATTAGCCAGTAACGCACCCGGTACGCCACCACCCCAGCCCGGGTCTGGATTACCACGGTTCGCTACCGTTGGGCCTTCTACTGTCCAGCATTCAGCAGTAGGGGGAATCGTGCCGCGTACAGCTTCGTTTATCACAAAGTCTGATACAGGAGACTCGGACTCATTCACGATGTTGATGCGAAACCATACAGTTTCACCCTGGCGCACAACCTTTTCACAATTAGCGGCGTCAAAGTAGCTCTGGTCAGTGAATGCAGCGTCACGTTCATCTTCATCTTCGTCAACCACATCGGCACAGGCGTCGTATGCTACAAGAACACGATCGGATGACGTTTCCCCAACCTGAATATTGATGTTACGCCGACTATCTAACTCCATTTCATTGGCGCGTGCGAGTACAAGCTCAGTGTCGTTGGGTTCGAGCATAACGAATGTACCAACGAACAGCAGGACAGCCGCTATCGCCCATAAGAACAGAGCGCGCGGTATCTGAAAATTACCGACACTCATGCTCCGTTTTCTCCCTCGGTAGATTTAACATTGTCTTGAGGATTACGTGGCGGTACGACTGGTTCGTACAGCGCGAGGTCTTCAAGTGATTCCAGTTGGATGGTGCCCACCAATCGTCCGTCACTGTCAACAACGGGCGTGACGCGGAAGCCACGTGCTACCATCGCACTGAGCGCCTCACGCGCGGTCGCACGTTCACGGACAGCGATATCTACGTAGGGGGCTTCGTTCATGGCATCAACAAGCGAGTCAGTTTGCTCCAGCGTTTCAATATTTACCCAGCCGCGCAACCGATCTGTATCACGCTCCACAACAAATACAGAGCTAACCTGATTTTTCTCCATTACCTCGCGGGCCTGGGCGGCGGTTTCGTCAATGTAGACCCGCACAACACGACGGTCCATCAGTTCACGAATCCCGACGAGGCCCAAGCGCTTGAGTTGCCGGTCTGCACCGACGAAGTTGCGCACAAAGCGGCCGTTGGGATGCTCTAACAGTGTTTCTGGCGTATCGTATTGCACCAGCTTACCATCACGCATAATGGCGATGCGGTCCCCCATTTTAATAGCTTCATCAATGTCATGGGTTACGAAGATGATGGTTTTTTCCACTTCTTGCTGAATCTGCAAAAATTCTTCTTGCAGCACTTCGCGTGTGATGGGGTCAACTGCGCCAAAGGGTTCGTCCATCAGCATCACAGGCGGGTCGGCACCAAGCGCACGTGCCACACCAACGCGTTGCTGTTGCCCGCCAGAGAGCTGACGTGGGTACTTGTCACGGTTGATGTTCGGGTCCAGCCCGACCATTTCTAAAAGGTAGTCAATACGTTTGCGAATTCGGTCCTCTTCCCACTCTAGCAAGCGCGGTACTGTGGCAATATTTTGCGAAACGGTCATGTGTGGGAAAAGCCCGATCTGCTGAATGGCATAGCCGATGTTGCGCCGCAACTCTTCGGCGGGGATCTCTTTATTGTCGCGCCCATTTACCAGAATTTCGCCGCTGGTGTTCTCAATCAGGCGATTGACCATACGCATTGTGGTTGTTTTGCCAGAGCCAGAGGGGCCGATGAGTACAACAATTTCCCCTTTGGCAATTTCCAGGCTGAAGTTTTCGACAGCGCGAAAACCATTCGGATATACTTTGGATACTTCTCTAAATTCAATCATGACATTAACTCTTTTCCTGCTGGGATAGAACACCGGGTGAGGTCAAGAATATTTCGAGGGCACGCAAGCCTGCATCTAGCGCAAATGCAAGGATGATTGCCGGAATGGTGCCAAGCAAAATGAGGTCAAGCGCGATATTATTTGCGCCGTCCAGTACGTAGTCACCAAGCGCACCGCCCCCAATTGTTGCTGCAATCGTCGCAATACCAACCAATGCAATTGCTGCATTCCGTACCCCTGCCATGATGACCGGGAAGGCTAGCGGTAGCTCAATTTTGAAGAAAATCTGGCGTGGCGTCATGCCCATACCTTTGCCAGAGTCAATAATGGCGTCGTCAACGTTGTTAAGTCCAGTATATGTATTGCGGACCAGTGGCAGCAACGAATAGAGTGACAGCGCCACCAAAGAGGGGGTTTCTCCCAGTCCACGGATACCAATATCACTAAGCGTCCATTCGTTCAGCGCTGTCCCGATAGGTAGATAGTCGTTACCTGTCACGCCAAACACATATCCACCTGAGAGCAACATCCCTACCAATAGGACAATGTGCAAGCGTATTGCCAGTAATTCGTTGCGGCGGAAGACACGTAGCCGACGGGCCGAAAAGGCGAGCAGCATAGCCGCGACAGCAAACAAGATAAATACTGTTTTGCCTAACTGGTAGTCGCTACTGATGAGGATGTCGAAACCAATCTGGAATACGATGCTGATAATCATCAACGTTGCCAGCAGAACGGGCACTGCCATCACGGCTCCAAGCGCAATCAATGCGATAAACTGGAACCGTTCACCGAGTGCATCTAGCCGGCCAATGATGTACAACAACACACCGAGCAAAAGCAAGGCAGGTATCAGGAAAATCAAAATGTCGTCAACAAGCAACAATTGCCCCAGTTGTGAAAGCGGCACAAGCAAAATACCAAACAGTGCCAGGCTGGGAATGGTTTGGATAATCCCCACAATGTAGAGAATGATAGGTGCAACGCGCTCTTGCCGTGATGCCCATAGCCCCAGTCCAATACCGATCACCAGACCAGCGGCCAGCGCAACGAGTACATATGTCAGATGTTTGATGATGTCTTCAAACAGCGTTTCACCGCGAATGTTATATTCAACGACGACGGAATAAACATCGAGATAGTCCTGGATGAAAAGGTAGTACATAAACGCGACACCAGCAAAGCTAGCCGCCAGCCGCGTTTGTTGCCCGACACCGATGCTTTTTAGATCGCGCAATCCTCCGAAGAGAATAATGTATCCGCCAGCAATCCCAACTAGAATTGCCGAGACAGGTCGCACACGTGGGTTTCGAACGAAGGAATTTGGCAACAATTCATCCGCACTCTGGATCAACTCTGCCGCTGCAATAGCTGGCAACCATATCGACAGAATCATAATTAGATTCCCAAAGCCGACCAGCAGCCAACCGCGCCGCGCCACATTAGACTCAAACGCGATAAATAATGGAACCCAGCACAACAAAAATAGGAAAAAATATCGATAATCACTTTGTAGTTCTAGTAGTTGGAAAGAAACGTTTTCAACGGCCTGCCGATTTGGGATCAAAATAAGTAATGGTAGGAAGAAAAATCCCCATGCGGCAAACAGGCTGCCGAAAATAGCTAATCGGTTTGTACCCATTGGTCTTCCTTAGACTACGGCATGATAAAAGCAGCGCTTAACGTGGAATGGCAGTTGTCATGCTGCGACAACTGTCCTGGGGGTGGGTGTTATAAATAGAGATGTAAAGGACCTTTCCGGGTCTTTTACATCTCAAAGTGTGGGGCGTGGTCTATTCTTCGATGAAACCGTTTTCAACGAGATAGGCACGCGCAACGTCGCGGACGCTCTGGTCTTCACCTTCTTGACCGAGTGCAGCGTTGGTGTTCCATTCCTGCAGGGTCGCAACGTCAAAGGTGGCGAAGATCGGGTTGATGATGTCAACAATTTCAGGGTTTTCGCGCAGAACTTCACCACGGAAAACAGCGGTCGGCTGGTAGACGGGCTGCGCACCGAGCGGGTCAGCAAGGGCGACCAGGTTCAGTGAAGCAAGCGTACCGTCTGTACCGTAAGCAACGGAAAGGTTGAAGTTGCCTTCGCCGCTAGCAAGCTGCTGCTGAGCAGAAGCAGTCACAGCACCCGGCAGTGATTCAATGTTGTCACGGGAAATTTCGAAACCGTAGGTATCTTCGAAGGTAACCAGCGCGTCTTCACGGGTGGTGAACTCTTCGTTGGAAATCAAGAACGGTTCGTTACCAGCGTTAATCCAGTCAGCCAGTTCAGTGAAGGTGGTGATACCATTTTCTTCAGAGAATTGCTGAGTGACAGCGATGGTGTAGGTGTTGTTGGCCGGAGCAGGGCGCAACCAGATCAGGTCGTTGTAGGCAGCGTCAATGGAAGCAACAACTGCGTAGGAAGCATAAGCGTCCTTAGCGACTTCTGGATCAATTTCGAAACCAAGGGCTGGCAGGCTTTGGAGAGCGGCGGTTGCAGTATAGTTCGGGTACACATCAATTTCGCCATTTTCGAGAGCAGCGCGAGACACAGCAGTACCAGCCAGGCCGATGCTGTCTTCAACTTCAAAACCATTGGCTTCCAGTGCTACGAGAATAATGTAGCCTAGGAACTCTTGCTCAACAAAGTCTTTGGAGCCAACGACAATCGGATCACTCTGGCTGCTAACAGCCTGAGCATCGCTGCTGGTTTCGGGGGTGTTGCTGGCGCTGGCCAGGCCACCACCAATGCCAAATACAATTGTTGCGGCAAGAAGCAGACCAAGAAGCTTCTTCATAATTGAGATATTCCTCCTGCTTGTTTGAATACTAAACGTACAAGTGTTGCTAAAAAAGCAACCTTAAAGAAATGTTTTTGATATGGGGAAACTGTCTAATAAACTATTTCGTGCGCGTTTAGGTTTAATTTGCTCACGATGATTGACTGCGCTACGGCAACTTGACAGATAGCAATGCTATCCGCCTCCTGATTAAGGAGATTTTGATTGGAGTGCTGTGGTATTTAATCTGTACCCTGAAACTGTAATTCGTCTACCCTGTTTGAGTCCATAAACTCCCCAGATGCTTTAAGACGAACATTGTTCCACTTTGAAGCCTTTATGAATATAAACAATTTTCTGGCAAAGCGCAACTTATTGAGCGCATATTCGTGCGATCCTTGAAAAATAACCCATAGCTTATGCCACAAAACACCGTGATGACGGGCGAAAACACATAGATTAAATTTCGATGAATTTACCGAAAATCAACCCGGAAAATAAGTGACAACGTAGGTCATCACTCAATCTTTGTGTCATGGGAAGACAGGTTTTTAGGCAGAAACATGCCGTAATGGGGCCCCGGTTGTTAGTGTTTGCATAGCCTGGTGCATGTTTAAAAAGAAGCGATCTGCACCAAAATGATCAACAAAACCGATTTGCTTTAGTCGGTCCATCACAGGCCCTTTAACCGATGCCATGTTGAAATCAATGTCGTTATCCGCCAATTCATCGCCCAAACGTTCAAGTACTTCTAGCGCACTGGTGTCGATGTAATTCACGGCGCTGCAATCAAGCACAAAGTGTTCGATTTCGGGGTTATCTGCCACCGCACCCAGCACAATCTCTTCCAGATATTGCGTGTTGGGGAAATACAAGCTCTCGTCAACCCGCAGCGCCAGCACAGACGGATAGGTGACGGTCTTATGCCGCAACACGTTGCGATACTCCTCTGTGTTGCCGATACGCCCCAACACGGCAACATGTGGGCGACTGGTGCGCCACAAATACAGCATCAGTGAAACCGCTGCACCGATGATAATTCCCATTTCAATGCCAACAATTAGAACTGCCGCAAAGGTAACCACCAGCGAGGCGAAGTCTGCCTTATCGTACGACCAGGTCTGCCGGGCAGTTTTTACGTCAACCAGTGATGAAACCGCTACGACGATAATTGACCCCAGAACGGCATCTGGCAAAAAGGCAAAGAGTGGCGTAAACAGTAGTACCGTCACTGCAATCAAGATCGCTGTAATGATAGACGCGAGCCC
Source organism: Anaerolineae bacterium (assembly GCA_034437655.1). Classification (GTDB taxonomy): domain Bacteria; phylum Chloroflexota; class Anaerolineae; order Aggregatilineales; family J027; genus J027. The sequence continues at coordinate 34,103 of DAOTTU010000121.1, read as the reverse complement.
GGTGTTTGCCCCCGCAGTAAAATTGACCATCGAGCGCCCAAACCCGCCTGCCACCGGATAGCCACCTGTGAATGCGGCCCCAAGATTCGCTGAGCCCAGTGCGATGAGTTCCTGGTTGGCGTCAATTTTCTGGCGGCGCTTGCTGGCAAGAGACTTTGCGACGGAGATGCTTTCCATGTAGCCGATTAAAGCAATGGTCAGTGCAATGGGGAGCAGTTGCTGCCACACCTCTATGTCAAAGGCCGGCGTGGTTGGCGACGGCAAGCCAGCGGGCACATCGCCGACAATCGGAACGTTTGCGCGTGCGTTGAGGTCCAACCCCCAAACGACAAGTATGCTAGCGATTACGACTACCAGCGGAGCCATTTTCGTGATCGGCATAATCAGGCCGTCGTTAACGCCTAGTGCCTTTAACAACTTGCCTAACCCAAATTTGAAATACAGTAACACGCCAATGCTCACGGCCCCGAGCAAGACGACGGTGGGGTTGGTCTGGCTGATATGTTCACCCGCATATATCATTGTCTCAAAAATACTGTCACTGCGCGGAATGCTAAAACCGAGCAATGTTTTTAACTGACTGAACCCAATCACGAGCGCGGCTGCACTTGTGAACCCAGACAGCACCGGGTGACTCAAAAAATTGACCAGAAACCCGACTCGTAAAACCCCCATCACAAGCTGAATGACGCCTACCATAAGCGCCAACACCAGCGCCATGCTAATGTATTCCTGTACAGTGGCGGGGTTCTGTTGCCCGATGCCAGAGGCAACCAGTAAGGAAATCATGGCCACAGGCCCGACCGCCAGCGCACGCCCGGTTCCCAGCAATCCATAGATAATCAGTGGCACGATGCTTGTATATAATCCCATTTCGGGGGGCAAGCCAGCCAGTAGGGCGTAGGCCATGCCCTGCGGCACCAGCACAATAGCGGTAATGATCCCTGCAATAACATCGCCCAGTAAGTTTTCGCGCCGATAATGGACCAGCCAGTCAGTGAATGGCAAAAATTGCTGCAAACGTTGCGATGCACTGAGCGTCTGTTGGAAATCTACGGATTGCGTTGCCATGGGTATCCTCTCGCTGGGTGTACGGATGACAGAAGCAGTATATGGGGTGGAAACTCAAAAGCGTCCGCTAAGCGTAATAATTTTCAAGTAAATGATAGATGTAAAGGGCAGCCATACGGCCACCCCGATGCATAATGGTTCAGGCTTATCTAGTTGTGGACGACAGGCAGTGTCTTTTCCCACGCGGCGAGGTCATCGTCAAGATTGACGACATCTTCATAGCCAAGCTGCCGGAGTACACTTGCTGCAATTTGTGAACGATAGCCGCTGGCGCACTGGGTAACGATGGTGCGGTCACGCGGAATGTCAGCGACCGAGCGCGGAAGGTAGCCGAGGGGAATGTTGGTTGCACCGTCAATGTGGATGTCGTTGTATTCGGTCTTGCCACGCACATCAACGATCATCATCCCGTTTTTGCTGATACGTTCGGCAAGGTCAGCGCTCTTAATCTGTGGCAGTGATTCAGTGTCGCCTTCCAGCACGTCTTCACCAAAGTAGCATGAGAGTGTATCGACGCCAATAGAACGCAGCGTGTTCAACACCTCAGCCGTACCTTCGCCGTCGGGAATCAAGACATAAACCGGGGCCTCAAAATCCACGAACCAGCCCACGTAGGTGATGTAGCTGTTACTGTCCATTGGGATATTGATGGTGCCGGGGATATAGGCCTGAGCATAGGCCTCGCGGCTACGCAGATCAATCACCAGATCGCCAGCGTCAAGCACGCTATCAAGGGTGTCGCGGTTCATCTGCACGGGTTCTGGCAATTCACCAAGCAACACCGGGCCTTCTTTGTTGACCTTCTTCATCTGGGCGAAGTAGCGCGGTGCTTCTGGCTGACCGTCCAGCAACCATTCTACGAAAGCCTCTTCCTGGTCGAAGTCGAATGCGGGGTTAAAACGCTTTTCATAGCCGAGTGTTGTCGAAGGGATGGCACCTAACGCTTTACCGCAGGCGCTACCAGCACCATGCCCGGGCCAGATTTGCAGGTAGTCGGGGAGTGCTTTAATCCGTTCAACGCTGTTGAACTGCTGACGCGCACCGACTTCCTTGCTACCCACCACACCGGCAGCTTCTTCCAGCAGGTCAGGACGACCGACATCACCAACAAAGAGGAAATCACCAGTGAAAATACCCATTGGCTCGTCGGCGGCGGCGGTGTCAGTCAGCAAGAAGCTCACGTGTTCGGGAGTGTGGCCCGGGGTGTGTAGCACTTCGAGCTTGATATTGCCAACCATCCAGGTATCGTTGTCACGGATGAGGATAGCGCCATCTTCGGCAGCGAAAGTATATTTCCAGTCTTCGGTGCCCATGTCGCTAAGGTAAAGTTGACCACCCGTTGCGGCCGCAAGTTCGCGGCTACCACTCACGAAGTCGGCGTGAATGTGCGTTTCGGTGATGTGTGTGATCTTCAACCCTTCGTTTGCAGCCATTTCAAGGTAGGGCTGAATATTGCGGGCCGGGTCAACCACCAGCGCTTCGCCTGTTGCAGCACAACCGACGAGGTATGATGCCTGAGCGAGTTTGTCGTCGTAGAAATATTTCAAAATCATGAGTGTGTCTCCTTGTGAGGTGTCTGGGTTAGTCTTGGTTGAGTCGCTTCAGGGTAAAGTCGCCGCTGTAGTGCCTAGCGTTTAATGGGGAGCCCGGCCCGCATCCATGCCATTGTGCCGCCTTGTAGGTTGTAGACTTCATCAAAGCCAGCGTTGGCTAGTTTTTTAGACGCAGTGCGGCTACGGTTCCCAGAAGCACATACGACGATCACAGGTTTATTCTGGTCAAGCTCGGTGTGACGTTTGCCAATCTGGTCCAGCGGAATATTGACGGCCCCGGGCAAGTGACCATTTTGAAACTCGCCCGCTGTACGAACATCGACCAGTGTATGTGTTTGCTTACCCTTCACGAATTGCGCGTTGTAGCTGAGGGCATCAATGTTTTCAAAGCTGGTATCGGTTTTCGAGCGGTTGAACAGAAAGCCCATGGTGATTTATCTCCTGCATGTTGAGTATTGTGCCCACAGTATACGAGCTATAACGCTACGGTATAAGGTGATCTTGCTTATGTCTGCTATAAGTGCAATTTTATATCTGATTTGTGGAATGTGCTATGGGCTAAGGCTTATGTACGCAAAAAAACGAAGCAGGCTACCCGGTTAACCCGGATAGCCCGCCTCTGACAAATTGAGTAGGGGGGGGAGATAGTTGCTATCGGACTAAATCTAGTCCTGCGGCTTGCCAACCCAGAACACCACCGAGGTCATATACCTGTGTAAAGCCATTGGCCGCTAATATCTGCGCAGCCTCGGCGCTCCGGTTGCCGCTACGGCAATAGACGATAATGGGGACATCTTGCGGAATACGATCTACATTACTGGCCAGCGCACTCACAGAAATATTGCTCGCACCATCAATATGGCCATCAGCAAATTCCCAATCTTCGCGCACATCAAGTAGCACATGGGGGGCATCTTCGGCAAAGTCAGTCATATAGGCATCAGGCGAAAGTCGCGTGCGGACAGTAGCATCTGATGTCTCATTTGCGAGTTCACTATTGAGTATGGGGACCATGTTGCCACTGTTAGCTGCGTTGCTGCTGTCTTCATCATTGTCAGACAGCACAAGCACCACGCCACCAATGGCAAACAGAACGGCAACCACAACAATTGCAATGACGCTCGGGTTAAGCTGTTGCTGCTTTGCTTGATTTTTACTGGATTTTTTGGCCATTGACCTGTTCTTACTATACTTTTTGCAAGAAGTTCTCCATTATAGTAACGTACCTGCCATGTGTTGACAGGGTGCTTTCGACTTATGGTGATTATAAGGTATCACTTATGGCTTTAGCGGGAACCAGGAACTAGCGATGTTAAACCTCTACAAACTTGAAATTTTTGCCGTTGTTGCGCGTGAAGGTAGTTTTAGCGCAGCAGCCGAGCAACTCTACATGACACAGTCGGCGGTCAGCCAGCATATGCAAGACCTTGAAACCAGCCTGGGGACGCGGTTGTTCACACGGGGGCGACGCGGCGTAAAGCTGACGACTTCTGGTGAAAAACTGCATGTTCATACGCTGGATATTTTGCGACTGATTGCCCAGGCCGAAAATGATGTGATGGATGTCAGTAATCTGGCAGAAGGGCAGGTCAAAATTGGTGCCACACCGACGGTCGGCATTTACCTCTTGCCCGAATGGATCAAAGCCTTTCGCCAACAGTATGCTAATCTGGGTATCTCTTTACAAACGGCGACCACCGCAGATATCCTGAATGATCTATTGCATCGTCGCCTGGATGTCGGCATTGTTGAAGGCGAAATTGATACCAGGCAACATCCGACTATCGGGATTGCTCCACTGCGCGAAATTCGCATGAATATCGTCGTTGGCCCAGAACACCCCTGGTGGGAACGTGATGCCATCGAAATTCCCGAACTAAACCAGCAACCTTTTGCGATGCGTCAGCCCTCTAGCCAGACACGCATCTGGCTGGATGCACTGTTCGAGCAATACAATATCGCGCCACACATCACGGCTGAATTTGACAACCCAGAGTCAATCAAACAATCGGTTGTCTCGGGGCGCTGCTTGACGGTGTTGCCAGACTATGCTGTTCAACGCGAACTTGAACTTGGGCTGGTACGTGCGCTTGGTGTCGAAAACGAACACTTTACACGCATTTTAAAACTGGTGTGGTATGCACCTATGCCGCTTTCACCAATCGCAACCGCCTTTGTCGAGATACTCAGTACTGAGTTTCCAGAACTCGAACTTGGCACGGCATAAGTCCGGCGGTTTGGACGACGACAGCCAAACGGCGTAGTGGCACATGCTGCGTCGATGGGTATAATACGCGACGCATTTTTTGCGAACAGCAATGAAGCGCTGAATAATTTGGAGCAACTATGTCTGAGAAAGTACTTGTCACCGGGGCTGCTGGTTTTTTGGGCTCCCATGTTGTGAATGACCTCATTACGTTGGGGTACGATGTTATTGCGTTGGACGATTTGAGCGGTGGCTATCAGGATAATGTTCATGCAAAAGCACAGTTTGTGCAAGGCAGCATTACTGACCACGCCTTGATTAATGCCTTGTTTGACGAGCATCGCCCGCGTTTTGTGTATCACCTCGCCGCCTATGCCGCAGAAGGGCTCAGTCATTTCATCCGGCGCTTTAACTACACCAACAACCTCATCGGTAGTGTCAACATCATTAACGCCTGTGTTAATTTTGGCGCAGAACACCTTGTCTTTACGTCATCAATTGCTGTTTATGGCAGCGCACCCCCACCCATGACAGAGGACATGACACCCCAACCCGAAGACCCCTATGGTGTGGCGAAATACGCCGTTGAACAAGACCTCAAGCTGGCTTATGAAATGTTTGGGCTTCCCTATACCATCTTTCGCCCGCACAACGTCTATGGTGAAAATCAGAACGTCGCTGATCGTTATCGTAATGTCATCGGCATCTTCATGAACCAGTTAATGCAGGGTAAACCCGTTACCGTCTTTGGCGATGGCGAGCAGACCCGCGCCTTTACCTATGTCCGCGACATCAGCCCGGTGATTGCCAAAGCGCCGCTCAACCCGGATGCGAAGAACGAGATTTTTAACCTGGGGGCAGACACACCCGTCTCTGTGAATGAGTTGGTGACTGTTGTGGGGGAAGTGATGGGGGTCGAACCAGAGGTGCGCCATTTACCCGCCCGGCATGAGGTCGTCCACGCCTATTCAGTGCATACCAAAGTCCGCAACGCTTTTGACCTTGCCGACGATGCCGAGACAAGCCTGCGCGAAGGTCTTCAAAAAATGTGGCCGTGGGTGCAGCAACATGGCGCACGCAAGACCCCGAAATTTGACAATATTGAAGTGCCGAAGCAGTTGCCCTCTGTGTGGCTAGAAGATTAATCGACAAAACGGTATTTGACTAGCGTCCAGAGGGCAATCGGGCCGTCCGTCCATTGAATTTTCTTGCCCTCTGACCACTCGCGGCCATTGTAAGAAATCGGCACCTCGTAGATACGAATCCCCTTCTTTAGCACTTTTGCGGTAAATTCTGGCTCAAAGTCAAAGCTCCGCGCATGGATTTTCATATCCGCAATGATTTCGCGGCGAAAGACCTTGTAACATGTCTCCATATCGCTCAAGATGGCGTTATAAAGTACATTGGTGGCCAGCGTCAATGCTTTGTTAGCAATCATGTTCCAGAAGTTCATGGCTTTGCGCGGCCCACCGAGAAAACGTGATCCATAGACCACCACCGCAATGCCTTCTTCAATAGGTTGAATAAGTTTAGGGTATTCACGAGGATCGTATTCAAAATCGGCGTCTTGAATGAGGATGACATCGCAGGTGGCTGAAGCAAAACCCGTCACCAGCGCCGCCCCTTTGCCCTGATTTTTTTTGTGGTAGATGATCTTTAGCGACGAGTCTTCGACTTCCATTTCACCCAGAATTTTTCGTGTTCCATCGGTCGAGCCATCGTCAACAATGATGATTTCATCAACCACCTCAACTTCTTTGACACGTTCCACTACAGGGCGGATGAATTCGACCTCGTTGTAGCAGGGAATAACAACACTCAGCGTGAGCCGTTGTGCGGGGTCTTTCTGCGGTTGGGTGTGGGGGTGAACGAGCTTTCCAGTACCGCCCGGCATGGGATCAGCCTTTCATGGGTGCGTGCGAATTTGAGTAATGCCTTAGTTATAGCTGCTTATCGCGTGGCTGGCAACGCAGATCATTATTGTTCGGTGGGGTCAATGCTTTCGGGTTGCTGATTGGGCAGCAAGGCCTGTAGGCGGGCGAGGGTGTCCGCGTCTTCGATCTTTTTGTCGTGTCGCCACCGCAAAATACGTGGAAACCGCACTGCTACCCCTGATTTATGGCGATTACTGGGCTGGATCGCTTCAAAGCCGATTTCCATCACCAGTTGCGGCTCAACGCTGCGCACTGGCCCAAAGCGCTCTTTGGTGCTGTTGCGCACATAGCGGTCAACTTGCCGGATTTCTTTATCGGTTAAGCCAGAATAGGCTTTGGCAAATGGAATCAGGCTACCTTCCGCATCCCATACAGCGAACGTGTAGTCGGTATAGAGGCTGGCCCGCTTTCCTGACCCGCGTTGCGCATAGAGCAACACCGCGTCAATGGTATACGGTTCGACCTTCCACTTCCACCAATCACTGCGTTTGCGCCCAACCTGATACGCTGAGCTTTTACGCTTGAGCATCATGCCTTCAACATGGCGGTCGCGGCTTTCTTCGCGCAGGGTAGTGAGGTCATCCCATGAATTAAAGTCGATAACGGGTGAGAGGATCAAATTGTTGTGATTGGTAGTGTGGACGACAGCTTCAAGTAGGGTACGGCGTTCGTGCAAGGGTGTTTCGCGAATATCGTCGCCGTTGTGTTCAATCATGTCGTAGGCCAGAAACACGACTGGAACTTCAGCGAGTAGTTTTTTGCCGACTTTTTTGCGTCCAATGCGGCGTTGTAACTGTGCGAAAGGCAACACGCCACCGTCGCGCCATGGCAGCAACTCACCATCAAGCACAGTGCCATCGGGCAGATGGTCGGCCATCTCGGCTAGCTCAGGATAGCGTTCAGTGACCAGTTCTTCGCCACGTGACCAGATGTAAATGTGCCCCTGCCGCTTGATAATCTGCCCGCGAATACCGTCCCATTTCCATTCTGCCAACCATTCCGTGGCATCTTCACCAAGTTCGTCGGCTGGCGCGTCTTCAAGCGGGTGAGCAAGGAAAAATGGATAAGGTCGGCTGAGATCAGCGTCGGTAGTGTCGCCAGAAAACAGCGCGCGGTAGAAGTCGGCCGTCGGTTCCCAGTTGCCCATCAACCGATGTGCAATCACGGCCGGGTCAAGGGCCGCGACCTGAGCCAATGCCCGTGTCACCAATCGCTGTGAAACACCGACGCGAAAGCCACCCGTCAGCAGCTTGTTATACACAAAGCGTTGTTTGACGTTCAGTTCACGCCACATTTTCAAGATGAGGTCGCGTTGCTCGTTTTCGTCCATGTTGCGCAGGGGGAGTATCTTTTCGGTGACGATACGATGGAGCGGTTCTTCGCTGGCGGTGCCGCTGTCTGGCAGGAGCAATGTAATCGTTTCGGCACTGTCCCCAACCGCGTCATAGGATTCGCGATAGAGCCAATCGGGTATACCGACCTCAGCCGCTGCCCATTCACCCAACACGCGCGAACTCACTGCCCGGCGCGGACGCTGCCCACTGAGAAAATACACTGCCCAGGCGGCATCTTCTGGCGGCGCGGCTGCAAAATAGCGTGCCATTGCCTCGATTTTCTCGTTGGTACTATTGGTTTCGTCCAGTTCGGTGTACAGGTCAGCGAATAGCTTCATGTGTCATCCTGCTCTGTATCGTCTGTATCGTCTGCGACTTCATCGTTTTCGCCTGTATAGCGTGTTGAGATGCTGTGTGCATCAATGCCATTTTCACGCAGCCAGCGGGTGACAACGGCTGTATATCCATGCGTCACATAGATGTGTTCTGCACCGGTGTCGGCAATCGTCTGCATGAGCGCGGTCCAGTCTACGTGGTCGGATAGCACAAAACCCCGGTCAACAGCCCGACGGCGACGGGTACCACGAATCCGCATCCAGCCCGACACGAATCCGCTGGAGACATCACCAAAGCGACGAATCCAGGTTGTGCCGCGCGTCGAAGGTGGCGCAACAATCAACGCCTGTGACCAGTCTGGCCTAAATTTGATAACCTCACGGCTGACATAGGTGGTTGGTGGTAACTGGATGCCGCTATCACGGTAGGCTGCGTTTAGCTTTTCGACTGCACCGTGCGTGTAAATCGGCCCAATGCTGGGATCAACGCCTGCCAGAATACCTTGCGCCTTGCCGAGCGAATAGCCGTAGAGGATCGTGCATTTGCCGGCTTGCTGGTTAGTACGCCACCAGTCATTGATCGCTCGAAAAACCCCGTCACGGTGCGGCCAGCGATAAATCGGCAGGCCAAAGGTTGCTTCGGTGATGAAATGATGGCACGGGACGACCTCAAATGGGGTGCAGGTGGGGTCCGGCTCGCGCTTGTAGTCGCCGCTGACAACCCACACCTCCCCCTGATACTCGACGCGGACCTGCGCCGAACCGAGGATGTGCCCGGCGGGATGCAGTGATACGGTAACGCCGTTGATCTTTACGGATTCACCATAGGGTATTGTCTGGATAGTGGCTTTGTCACCGAGCCGTATCTGAAAGACGTGCCGCCCTTCTTCAGAGACAAGATAGGATTTGCAGTTATAGGCAAAGTGGTCGGCGTGGGCGTGGGTGATGACAGCGCGGTCTACCGGCCGCCAGGGGTCGATGTAAAAATCGCCCGCTGCGCAGTAAAAACCCCGGTCGGTGGTTCGGATGAGTGTGTTTTCGTTCATATGTTCTATGGTGGCAGGCGTTCACGGTCCTGTGATGAGTGTAGCATGAGAGCCCACTGAGAAAGCCTACCGTTCCGCCAGTGCATCCAACAGCCAGCGGTGTTCGGCCATGATGTCGTTGATGAGTGCCGTGTCGTGGGCGGCATCTTGCTCGTAGAAGGTGCCGTTTTTGGTCATTCTAAGCCAATCTGCGAAAGAATGAATATCCTCACTCCCTTCTGCCAGACCAATAATGCGTTCGAGGGCGTCTATGTCCTCCCATTGCACGCTAGACCCATTCACTGCTGCCATGAACAGCAACGCGACAGTGCCCGTACGTTTGTTGCCATCAGCGAAGGGGTGGTTGCGCACGATGGAATGTAGCATGGCTGTTGTTTTTTCGGTGAGGGTGGGGTAGGCATCTTCGCCAAAAACACTTTGCTGCGGCCGCCCGACGGCTGCTTCAAGCAAGGACATATCTCGCACACGGCGTTTGCCATACAGCGCGAGATGTACTTGCTGAATATTGGGCAGGTTTTCATTGATATAGACGAGTTCGTCCAGCGTTAAATAGCGCACGCTCATGTGTCGGTGTCCTCGGTTGAGGTGGTGTGTTCTGCCAGCCATTTGGCAATCGCCGGGACTTCATGCTTATGCTGCGCGATGTCCAGCACGAAATGATACATTGTCTCATCGTTCCATGTAGGTTGAATGCCATTGAAGGTTAAAAAGCGGGTGGTGGCAAGCGTGGCGATGCGTTTGTTGCCATCCCAGAATAGGTGATGTGCAGCCAACGAATGCAGCAATGCTGCGGCTTTTTCTAGCAGGGAGGGATAGGCTTCAGCACCAAAGGCACGAGTATAAGGTCGAGTGACAGCGGAACGCAACAAGCGCCGGTCACGGACGGCCGGTTCGCTGCCGAGGGCTTCATGCGCGATGGTGTAGATGTCTTCGGGGGTGAGATAGGTCAGGTGGTCGTCGGAAATAGGCATCTGGTTGGGCTCTGTAGAACTAGGTGGACACCAGCAGCATGGTAGCATAACCCGTTGTAGTGCGGCGTAAATATTTAGATAGAAACCTACGTGTTCTGCGAAGGGGGGAAGAGTTTGCTTACTTCAACTGTCGCATCATCCAGCACCGGGGATTTGAACGTCGCTTTTTCGTTGAACAAGCCCAGTTGTACAAACTTATTATCGCCCGGCCGCAAGGTGAACACCTCTATATAACGCTCTACCGCATCGACAATCCAGTATTCCTGCACACCATATTGCTCATAAACCTGATATTTCTTGCCCCTATCCTGCTTGATAGTTCCCGGTGACAGCACTTCAACCACGAGGTCAGGTGCGCCGCGCAGGTGCTTACCCTCGACGCGCACACAGTTGTCATTTTGGGAGCTAACCCAGGCAATATCTGGCTGAAAGACATTGTCATCGTCACAATGAACATCCGTGGGACTAAGAAATAGCTGGTCTGGCCCGATGGCGGCAACTCCGGCCAGCAACAAGTGCAGTCGGCTAATTATCATCTGGTGGTCAAGCAATGGCGCAGGTGACACATGCAATTCTCCGTCGATAAGCTGCATCGGCGTGCTGGACTCTGGCAGGCTCAGAAACTCGGTGGCGGTCAGTGTGCGGGTGGGAGAGTGGTCTATCATGGCATTCCCTCTGAGAGCTTGTGTGGTGTTTCATGATATTCTTGCACAGTAGGTCAGCGTGTGGCAAGCACGTTATATACCACCGCGTTCGCGCAGCCATTTGTCCCGATTGGCATTGCGGGCAATTTTGCCGCTGGAGGTCTTGATTAACCAGCGTGGTTCAACGATATGCACGAAACTCACGGTGACGGTCGTTTGCTGTGTCACCCGTTGTCGGATTTCCTTGGCTATATTTTTTCGGATGCGCTCATCGTCGGCTTCAGTCTCAGCAACCACCGCGATGAGTTCTGTGCCTTCGCGCTCATCCTCTACCCCAAAGACCACCACCCGCCCCGGATACACACCCGGCACAGTATTCACTATCGCTTCGATGTCCTGCGGATAGACGTTCTTGCCCGCGTTGATGATGAGGTCTTTTTTGCGTCCGACGATGTAAACCTCCCCGTCAGCAATGTAGCCCATGTCCCCGGTCAGGTACCAGCCATCGTGCCATGTTGTTGCATCAAGGTCGGGGCGTTTGTAGTAGCCGCTCAGCATAAAGTCGCTACGCACGGCTAATTCCCCGACATGCCGCTCGTCTAGCACATGCCGCGCCTCATCCAGTACGTTGACTTCTACACCCGGGATTGTTTGGCCACAGGAGACGTTCGTCTGTGCGGTGGGGCGTTCTGGCGAGCAGGGTGCAGCGTACTGGCGATTTTCCAGCGCGTCACGGTCTACGACGTCGAGGTTGGTACCAGCGCCAGGAGGTGTCTGGGTAACGGCGAAGGTGTTTTCAGCCATTGCATATGACACGGCCAGTTGATTCGCGGTGATACCCGTATCAGCAAAACGGTCTAGAAATTGCTGGTGGCTGGCATGATGCACGGGCTCTGAACAGTTGATGAATGCCCGCATGGTCCGCAACGAAAGCCCTTCGCTATCCCGCTGACGGATGCGCCGCGCACAGTGGTTGTAAGCGAAGTTTGGCAGCCAGCACAGCGTCCCGTGGTAGTCATGAATGGCGCGCAGTAGCATTGCCGGGTGCCCAACCCAGTCAAACGGTGACATCAGCACCAGCGGCACGCCCTGCACCAACGGCAGCAAAAACCCTGCAATCAAGCCCATGTCATGATACAGTGGTAACCAGCTTACAATCACATCGTCTGCGTTGAGTTCAAGCGATTCACTATAGCTGGCCAATTGATTCAATACAGCCATATGGGCGAGTGCCACCCCTTTCTGCAACCCGGTCGTGCCGCTGGAATGCTGCAAAAACGCAATTTCATCCGGGTCAGCAGCATAGAGGGGGGGGATAGCCGTTGGATTCATGTCTGATAATGATCCATGCACGGGGGCGTCGAGCATTTCACCCAATGTGGGCGCGAACTTATCACTGGTGAGGACAAGACGCGCTTTTGAATGCGTGATAAGGTGCTGCATATTGGCAGTGTAAATGTCGGGGTCTAGTTTTTCGGTGAGCGGTGACATCATTGATGGAACTGCCCCCAGCCACAACGCCCCCCAGAACGCATAGATGCTTTCCAGGCTTTGTAATTGCGCAATAATAACTAGATTATGAGATTGCACACCAAGCTGTTGTAAGGCGGCGGCCGCTTTCTGGACTTCGGTGCGGAACATGGCACGCGAAATTTCAATTGGGGCTGAGCCTGTCTGCAAAAATGTGATGGCGGTGGTGTTAGGCTTGTCGCTACCGAGAGCCAGCGCATCCAGCAGCGTTTGCATAGTGGGGCGTGTTTGCATCGAGAGCATGGCTACCCCCGCAACACGCGGGCCACCATCTGGTTGAGGGTGTCCATCTGATCAACAGTCAGGTCAGGGTCGGGAATGTATACGTCGAACTCTGTTTCCACAAAGACGCCTACTTCTGCCAGTGCAAATGAGTCTATCAGTCCTTCTGTGATGACGCCTTCGTCATCTTGCAGCGCGTAGTCAGGGTCACGGATCAAGTCACGGGTAATAAACGCCCGCAGTTTTTCACGGACGTCATTGTCAGTTAAGGGCATACGTTTTCTCCAAGAGTGCGGTGTTTTTAACGATTAAATCCTACTGTGAAATGCATCAACAGGCAATAATCGCGCATTTTTCCATGATTGCCGATTCGTAAGAACCATGCCAGCCGAGGGCATCTGCTATCATGCAGCGCTTATCAACGTCACGACAATCCATAAACGTTTTACACTAGATACTATCTAAATTCTGTATACCCACCAGAGTAAGGGGGCGTTAACCGCATGACGATTGCGCAAGAACTATTCGATCAACACGGACAATCCATCTGGTATGACAATATCCGCCGGGCTTTGATTGAGTCAGGTGAGCTACAGAGCTTGCTTGACCAGGGCGTGCGCGGCATAACCTCAAACCCATCTATCTTTGAAAAGGCGATTTCGGGTAGCAATGACTACGATGCTGACATGCAGAAGCTCGTCAGTGAAGGAAAATCTGCCAACGAAATTTATGAAGCACTTGTGCTTGAAGATATTCGACGTGCTGCTGACCTGCTCCGGCCGCTGTATGATGATAGTGATGGCGTGGACGGCTATATCAGCCTTGAAGTGAGCCCGCACCTGTCACACGATACTGATGGCACTGTTCATGAAGGGGCACGATTCTACGCCGCACTCAAGCGCCCAAATGTGATGATTAAGGTGCCGGCCACTGCCGAAGGCATTCCCGCCATTACCACCTTGATTAGCCAGGGCATCAACGTCAATGTCACACTGATGTTCTCACAGCAACAGTACGTACGTGTGGCAGATGCATACATCGCCGGGCTGGAAAAATTGCTAGAAAGTGGCGGTGACATCAGCAAGGTTGCATCGGTTGCATCTTTCTTTATTAGTCGGCTTGACTCTAAGATTGACCCACGCCTGGAAGAAAATGGCGGATCTGACCTGATGGGCCGGGTTGCAATTGCCAATGCCAGGCTGGTCTATGAAATCTTCAAAGAGAAGTTCAGCAACGCTCGCTGGAAGAAGCTCGAAGAAAAAGGCGCACGCAGGCAACGTGTTCTTTGGGCCAGTACCAGCACTAAAAACCCCGCCTATATGGATACAATGTACGTCGATGCACTCATCGGCCCTGACACAGTGAACACAGTGCCACCGAAAACACTCAAATCGCTACAAGATCACGCGACGGTAGCGCGAACTGTAGACGCCAACATGCAGGACGCTCGCGTTGTTATCGCCAGCCTTCGTGATTATTTCGTTGACCTTGACGAGGCGACGGATGAATTGCTGGTTGAAGGTGTAGAAAAGTTCGCACAATCTTTCGACAGCTTGATGGCAAGTATTGAGCAAAAACGTACGCAATTAACCGAAGGACCGGCCCGGTTGGCGCTCAATCTTGGCGACACGCAAAAGGCGCTTGATAAAGCAATTGAGCAAGCCAGCAAAGACAACCTTATCACCCGCATCTGGGAAGCTGACCACACCGTCTGGGCAGAATCTCCCGACGAGATAACCAATCGCCTTGGCTGGTTGCATATTGCCGAAGAAATGCAAGAAAACATTACCCGTATGACCGAACTGCGCACCGCGCTGCTTGAGGCTGGCTATACCAATGTCCTCTTGTTAGGCATGGGTGGCTCTAGCCTTGCGCCAGAAGTCTTCCGCGAGACCTTTGGTGTTCATAAGGAACATGGGCTTGAACTGGACGTACTCGACAGCACCGACCCCGATTACGTCAATGCCTACGCCAAAAAACTTGACCTCAGCAAAACGGCGTTCATCGTTGCTACGAAATCTGGCGGCACGGCCGAAACACTCTCATTCTTCAAATTCTTCTACAACCGTACGCTAGCGAAAGTCGGTGCAGAGCATGTTGGTAGTCATTTCATTGCCATTACTGACCCCGGCAGTAAACTCGAAACTCTCGCTAAAGAACACAATTTCCGCGCCACGTTCTTAAATGACCCCAACATCGGCGGCCGCTATTCAGCCCTGTCCTATTTTGGACTGTTGCCAGCCGCTCTTGTTGGTGTAGATGTACATGAAATTCTGGAACGTGCCCAGAAATCGGCGGCGGCATGTGCTTCCTGTGTTGAACCTGAAGATAACGACGGTGTACTGCTCGGGCTAGCGATGGGTGAACTTGCCAAAGCCGGGCGCGATAAGCTCACCTTCATTACGTCCAAACAACTCGAGAGCTTTGGCGACTGGGTTGAACAGCTTGTTGCAGAAAGCACCGGGAAAAATGGTAAAGGCATTCTCCCTGTTGTAGGAGAAGACGTCGGTGCGCCCGACATTTACGGGAAAGACCGCGTTTTTGTCTACATGCGGCTCAAGGACGACGATACTCACAACGATGCTGTTGAAGCGCTGGCAAAAGCCGGCCATCCGGTGATGACAGTGCTGCTAGATGATCTTTACGATCTTGGCGCACAGTTCTTCTTGTGGGAAATGGCGACCGCTGTTGCTGGCCATAGCCTTGGCATTCACCCCTTCGACCAACCCAACGTGGAAAGCGCAAAGGTGCGTGCCCGTGAAATGATTGATGCCTACACAGATAAAGGCAAGCTGCCAGAACAAGAAGCTGCCATTGAAGATGAAGGTATCACGGTCTACGGCGACACCAACTCTCGCAAAGCCCACACGGCGCTGCAGGCCTTTGTTGATGAACTCAAAGAAGGTGATTATGTCGCGCTGCAAGCCTATGTGCATCCTACCCCGGAAACAACCGAGGCCCTGCAGGTGCTACGCCTTGCCTTGCGCGAGAAAAAGAAGGTTGCAACGACAGTCGGCTATGGTCCTCGCTTCTTGCATTCAACAGGGCAGTTGCACAAGGGAGATGGTGGCAACGGGCTGTTCATTCAATTCACCAATGAACCCAAACAAGACCTCCCTATCCCAGATACTGCTGGCGAGGAGGCCTCTGCGATGACGTTTGGTGTTCTGAAGTTGGCTCAGGCGCTTGGCGATGCGCAGGCATTGCAAGATAACAAGCGGCGGCTGATGCGCTTTGACCTTGGTAAAGATGTCAACGCAGCGCTAAAACGACTGACAGAGTCTATGTCTTAGACATCAAAAACCTATAGCCATGACAGTATCTAAGAGGGCAACGTAGTGGCCCTCTTTTTACTTTCTACAGTCGTAGTAGTGCCATGTTTAGGCGCATGGTACAATGTATGTTACACATCGAATTAAAGTTGTAAATTTCTCGTTTCATCTGGTGCGAGGGGTTGGTCGTGTTGTCATGGAAGTCACTGAAACGTTGCATGTGTTGGTTGTGGACGACTACGAAAATCAATTCATGTTTATTAAAGATATTCTCGAAACTGTTCCAAGTATTCAATTTCATGTGGACTGGGCCTCGACCTTCGAAGCCGGGCAGAATGGCCTGAAAAGTGGTGTCTATGATGTTTGCCTCGTAGACTACGACCTCGGTGAACACAACGGTATCGAACTGGTAAATTATGGCGTGCGCCACGGCTATGAAACCCCGATGATTGTGTTGACGGGGGTCGGAAGCCGTGAAATTGATATGGAAGCGATGCGGGCCGGCGCAGCAGACTACATCGACAAAACCAACCTCAAGTTAGCGGTACTCGAACGCGCAATTCGCTATGCGGTAATGCAGTCAAAAGCTATGAATGCATTACGCGAGAGTGAAGCACGTCAGCGGGTTTTAATGCAGACGGTGCCGTCGGGTGTGTTCATCATTCAGGGCAGCAAGCTGCAATACGTCAATCCCGTTTTCACGCGCATTACAGGTTTTACAGTTGATGATATCGCGCAGATAGGGCTTCGTGGGCTTGTTGAATACGTCGCGCCTTCGCACCGTAATCTCGTGAGTAGTGTGTTGCAGCTGGAGAACCGCCGTGACACGATCTCAAACATTGAATTTGAAGCTACCTCAAAAACCGGCCGGCAGATGTGGCTTAACATGGCCACGCGCATCATTTTACTGGACAGCCGCCCGGCAGTGATGGGCACCTTGACAGACATCACTCGTCAGGTCAAGGCTGAGCAAGCTGAACATAACCAGCGTGTTTTTGCCGAAGCATTGCTTGAAATCTCGATCATTCTCAACCGCACATTGGACTTTGATAGCGTTCTGGAACACATTTTGCTCAATGTGGGCAAGGTGGTTCCACATAACATGGCCAACATTATGATTATTGAGGAGGAGGCCGCCTTTGTCCTTACGCATCATGGGTATCATGAAGCTGAAGTGATTGACGATCTGCTCAATGCGCCGTATGTACTCGCCAATACCGCTAATCTGCGCTATATGCTCGAGCGTCGTGTGCCACTCATCATCAATGACGTCCACACGTCACCGATGTCCAGCAAACTGCACTCGGCACTAGGGGTGCAGTCCAGCGTCGGTGTGCCAATTCTCATCAGCGGACAGGTAATCGGATTCTTAAACCTTGATAGCCTGGAACAGGACTTTTTCACCGCGCAGCACATCAATCGGTTGATAGTCTTCGCAGAACTTGCCGCTGTCGCAATTCGCAATGCACAGGCGTTCGAAGTGGTTCAAGCAGAAGCAGCTCAGGAAGAACGCCAACGCCTTGCCCGCGACCTGCATGATGCCGTTAGCCAGACTCTGTTCTCTGCGAATATGATCGCTGAAACTTTACCCCGTTTGATGGAACGCGCACCGAATGAGGCAACACAGGGATTGCATCAACTAGCCCGGTTGACCAAAGGCGCACTTGCTGAAATGCGAACGCTGTTGTTAGAACTACGCCCTGCCACACTAGAAAAAACCGACATCCGCACGTTGCTACAGCAGCTTGTGAGCGCTTTTGAGAGCCGTACCCAGCTTGTTGTAGACTTTCAGGCAGAAACCACACCGTCGCTGCCAACTGATGTTAAATTGACGTTTTATCGTGTTGCACAAGAAGCACTCAATAATATTGTGAAACATGCACGAGCGTCGCAGGTGATGTTACGCCTTGTGGTAGCCACAGATTTGGTAAGCATGATGATTCAAGATGACGGATGTGGCTTTGATTCGGCGACAATTTCCCCTGCGCGCATGGGCCTGGCAATTATGCGCGAGCGTGCTGAAGCCATTCGTGCAGATTTGACGATCATTAGTGCCGAGACGCAAGGAACACAGATCGATTTAGTGTGGGAGAGTGTACCATGACAACGCCACAAAAAATTCGCCTCATTATCGTAGACGACCACCAGGTTGTGCGCCAGGGGCTTGAAATGTTCCTGCGGGCCTTTGATGACCTTGAGTTGATTGGCCAGGCGGCGAGTGGACGCGATGCCATTGCCCTCTGCAATACCCTGCAACCTGATGTCGTCCTGATGGATATGGTCATGCCAGATATGGGCGGCATTGAAACGATGCAGCGTATCCGTGAGCAATTGCCCGATATTCGTGTGATTGCACTCACCAGCTTTACCGATGATAGCGATATGGTCAAACAGGCGTTGCAGGCCGGGGCTGCCGGGTATTTGTTTAAAGATGTTGGGATTGATGAACTGGCAGAGGCGATCCGCAATGTGTTTGCGGGCAAGCCTGTCTTGACCCCCGACGTGGCACGTATGCTGATTGAAGCCAGCACCCAACCCTCTCCACGAGATTTTCAGCTTACGGACCGCGAACACGAAGTTCTGGGGCTTATGGTAGAGGGCATGAGCAACCGTCAAATTGCACACAATCTTTCCATTAGTTATTCAACCGTGCGGTTCCACGTTAGCAGTGTCCTTTCAAAACTGAATGTCGAAAGCCGTACTGAAGCGGTTACCGTCGCGTTGCGTAACAATCTGGTCAGTTGACCAGGTGAAAAAACGATATGTCTTTGCTAGACTTTTTACGGCGGATGAATGGTTGCCTTGCCGATCATAGTCTGTTACTTAACCCAGTACAGAACACAAAGGAGTGCGTGTTGTCCATTAGATGGCTCAGTGTCGCAGTGCTAATGATTCTATTCGGTGTTTTCTACACCCCTGCCGCAGCGCAAGAAGAATTGGCGGCGTTGCTTGAAGTCCAGTCCCCCGGTGTTGAAGTTCAGCGAGCGGGCACGGCAAGTTGGATCCCCGTTTCTACTGAAAGTATTGTCGGCATTGGTGATGCAATTCGCACTGATGCAAGTGGGCAGGCACGTATCACGTTTTTTGAAACCGGCGCAGATGTTGAAATTGCCCCTGATTCAGAATTCCGCATTCAAGACTACAGTGGCAACTCACAAGAAGGCTTCACCACGACGATTGAAGTCCTTGCCGGGATTACACGCCAACAGGTGACACGCTTCACCACCCCAGAGTCGTCTTTTGACGTCGTTCTGCCGGGTATGGCGCTAACGGTGCGTGGCACGGACTTCGACGTACGGGTTGAAGATGGCGGCCGCTCCTCATTGGTGACGCTAGATGGTGAAGTGAGTGCAACGGCTGGTGCGGACACTTCTATGGTAGAGGGGGGCTTCGGGGTTCGTTCTAATGTTGATGAGACATTGAGCCCTGTTGTGCCCGCAACAAATTTTGAAGAACTGGACGCCGGGCTGGATGGGTTCGACGCCAGCTTCCAGACACCGGGTGATGTTCAATTGAATGTGCGTCTGGGCCCGGGCCGTGACTTCCAGCGGGTTGGTATCATTGCGCCGCAAGCTATTACGACTGTGTTCGGCACGGACGAGTCTGGCGAATGGTATCGCATCGCATTCCGTGAAGGGTTCGGCTGGGTGTCTGGCGTGACGCTTGACGTGCAGTTGACCGGGGTGGCTTCTGACGACTTTGTGCTGCCAGTGTATCGCGAGGATCGCACCGAAGACATCGACCGCTTTACGTTTGTTGGTGAGGCGGGTGAGGCTGTTGTCGTGGGGCAGGTGCAAAACCTCCGCGAGGGCCCTGGCCTGGAATTTGAGATCATTCAGCGCATGTTCGACGGGGATGTGCTGTCGGTGCTGGGCCGTTCCGCTGACGATGACTGGCTGCGCGTGAGTTTGCCAGACGGTACAGTTGGGTGGGCGAATGCGTCGTTGTTGCAGATCAATGTCGCGCTATTTAATGTTCCTATTGTGGACCTTGACGGTAGTCGTCTCGAAACACCGGAACCACCCTCGGCAACATCTGATGCACCCACTGACGACAATAATGACGACAGTGACGACGTAGGTGACGCCGACGACACGCCGCCAGAAGATGAGAGCCCACCCGCCGACGAAGAAGATTCAGCGGGACGATCATAACACCGTCAAACGAGTAAAAGATAAATGACCATGCAGGGTGCCAGACGCACAAACAGGCAATCTCAACTCCGTCTTCGTACGATTGTAGGGCTAAGTCTATGGCGACGAATAGCAATCGGACTGGCAACGGCACTCGTGGTGCTTGGCATCTGGCAGGTTGGCTTATTTGCAGATTGGCGGCTGCGCTTGACAAACTATTATTATGTCTCGCGGCCGACTGAGGGCAATATTTCCATCGTTGCGCTGGATGACGCCAGCCTGCAACGCTTCGGCCGTTCACTGACCGATTGGCCGCGTGCGCATTACGCTGACTTAATCCGCATTCTTGACCGAGGCGGGGCACGTGTGGTCGCTTTTGACGTGTTGTTTGCTGAACCCAGCGACGATGATCCTCTGTTGGTTGAGGCTATTGTTACGGCGCGGAATAGTGAGAACGGGCTGCGCACAGTGATGCCTGCGGTTGGTTTGCAAAGTAACGGCACGATTGCAACAGGCAACACCGCTACCCAGTTTCTACGCCCGGTTCCTGAGCTTGTTGAGGTTGTAGACTATCTGGGCACCACTAATGTTACCCCAAACGTTGACGGGGCCGTGCGTGCGCAAACCATGCGAATGCAAAATGCAGCGGGCGATGAGTATTTGACCTTGAGCGCGGCGAGCTATCTGGCGTATTTGCGCATCCCTGAAGCATTGGCACCGCAGGTGGTTGAATTTGGTGATGAGACACTTGAGCTGACACCACAACGCCAGCTTCCAATCAATGATAATGACCAGATGCTGGTGAACTTTTTTGGCCCACCCGGTGACGCGACGTTCCCTGTCTATTCAATGATTGATGTGTTGGATGGGGAAGTGCCGCTACAGCGTTTTGAGGATCAGGTCGTTTTTATCGGCTTGATGAATAGCACCGGGCAGACCGACTTACAGACTGTGCCGATCAGTATCGCGGGGGCACAGATGGCGGGGGTTGAAATTCAAGCCAATACTCTTGAAACCATTATGCAAGAGAACGCCCCCCGGCCCCAGTCAGCTAACAGTCAGGCGGCCATGATTGTCGTGTTGGCGCTTGTTGCGGCGTTGGTGATCAGTGTTCTGCCTCGACGTGGGCTGTTGTTGACACTTCCAGCAGCCGTGGTGCTACTGGCATTGGGGGTGATTATAGGGGCGGGGTTGGTGTTTTCTGCGGAACTGGTGCGGATCAATGTATTTGATGCATTACTGGCGGTGGTCTTGCCCATTCCTGCAATTGTAATCGTTGATTACCTTGTAGAATTACGCCTGCGTCGTCAGACGGAATTGCTACGCGAGAGCATGATTCGCGCTGCCAGCCAGGACTTGAGCCTCGCAGATACGCTGCAAGTCATTGCCCGTGACTTTAAGAAGATGATGCGCTGTACTGATGTCCATATGTGGTTGCAAAACGACGATACGCAGCAACTGGAGCCTGCTTTTCCCGCCACACTCGCCAGCCATCAAACCCCTGATGTAGACATGAGCGTTGAACACAGCCATGCGAACCGTGTGCTTACCCTGCCGCTGGTCTGGCGTGATGCGTTGGTCGGGGTGTTGGTCGCGCATGATTGTGAGCCGCCTTCTCGCGGACTGATGCAGCGCTTGCGGCCATTTGTGTTGCAATCAACGTCAATGATTGCTAATGCCCGGCTGTATGCAGCTTCTGAGCGGCTGAGTGACACAAAAACGCGCATGATTCGCATGGCCTCTCACGACCTGAAGAATCCACTGGGGGTGATAACAGGCTATCTGGAAATATTGATGGAAGATGCTGAATATGGCACCTTGCCACCAAAGACACGGACGCGGTTTTTGCGGCAGATGAACCGTGCTTCTAAAGAAATGTTGTCTATTGTGCAGGATATTCTTGACCTTGAGCGGATGCGGCGCGGCGTTCGACACGAATCGCCCTTTAACCTGACCACCATGCTGACCGACCTTGGGCTTTATGCGCAGAGCAAAGCCGAGCAGAACCAGCAATTGTTGCAAATGATGGTGCCTGATGCGATGGCAGTTGTTGTCGGTGACGAAAAGCAAATACGCCATGCCTTTAGCAACCTGATCGACAACGCGCTGAAATATACCCCTGAAAACGGTGAAATCACCGTAAGGTTCAGGCAGGACAACCACACGGCCTATGTTGAGGTGCAAGACAACGGCTACGGCATCCCCAAAGACGTGCAGCATAAGTTGTTCCAGGAGTTTTACCGTGTCCGCAGTGACGCCACCGCGCACATTGAGGGGACTGGACTGGGCTTGAGTCTGGTCAAAGCGGTCATCAGTGCGCACAATGGGCTGATCCGCGTTGAAAGCGAAGAAGGCGTCGGTAGCACGTTTTTTGTAGAACTACCGCTGGCCTCTGAAACCGACCTCAGCGCTGCGGATTTATCGGCATTGCCGACCGCCGCCAGCAACTAGCGCAAATCCTCTAGCACTAACTGTGCTGCTAATTTTCCAGAAAGCGTCACCATCGGCACACCACCGCCGGGGTGGGTGGTACCACCTGCGAAATAAAGCCCTTTGATGTCACCAGCGCGGTTGTGCGGCCGCCGGAATGCTGCCCACCGACTATTAGACGATGCTCCGTAAAGCGCCCCCTGCCGTGCCCCGGTCATTTGCTCAAGTTCGATAGGTGTCAGAACGCGCTCGGTTTTGATGCAGTTGCGTACATCAATCCCCTGTGCCGCCAATTTATCAAGAACAACCTGGCGATAGTGGTCGCGGTTGGCGTCCCAGTCATATTTGTCGCTTAAAGCCGGGGCGTTGATAAGGACGAACCAGTTTTCATGCCCGGTTGGGGCGTGCGCAGGGTTGCTTTTGCTGGTGATGGAAATATATATTGTTGGATCGTCGGGGGGGACTTCACGCTCAAAAATATCGTCAAACTCGCGTTCATAATCCTGCGAGAAGAAAATGTTATGGTGTGTCAGTTGCGCATATTCCCCTTCGACACCGAGCAACATCACAAAACCAGAACATGAGCGCTCTCGCTCGGCCAGTTGATTGACGCGCTCTGTCTCACGGTGGGGCGGGGCGATGAGCTTTTCATATACGGTCGCCACATCCACATTCGCAACGACTGACCGCGTCTTGATCTCTGTCCCATCCTGTAACATGACGCCATTGACTCGTCCGTTTTGCACACAGATTTCCTGCACGGGGCTTTGGGTGCGAATCTCAACGCCGAGTTCAGTCGCGAGTATTTCCATGGCCCGGGCTACGCTATAAATTCCGCCCTCTGGATACCAGACACCGCCGACCAACTCCACATGCGCGATGACGTTCAATGTTGCCGGAGCAATATAAGGGCTGGCCCCAACATAGGTTGCGAAACGCCCGAAAAGTTGTTGCAAGTGCGGTGATTTCACGAAACCTTTAATGGCCTGGTGCATTGTACGCAATCCGTCGATTTTCAGCGCGTCGGCCGGCGAAAACTTCAGGAAACTCCGCCATGAAGGAGGCTCGCTGAAGATAAACGTCGGGCTGGTGAGGCGATACAGGCGCGCGATATAGCTCAAATACGCGAAATAACCTTCTACGTCATGCGGTTCGATGTCTTCAATCTGGCGGGCCATCTGCGTGAGGTCGGGTGTTACATCAAGCACGGTGCCATCGCGATAGAAGTAGCGTGTCAGCGGATCGAGCGGTTCAAGCTGCAAATACTCGCGCAATTCCCGACCAGCACGTGCAAAGAGGGCTTCAAAGACATGCGGCATCGTAATCACCGAGGGGCCCATGTCAAAGCGGAAACCGTCGCTTTCCCATTGGGCCATTTTGCCGCCAACCTGAGCATTCTGTTCCAGCAGAATTACCCGTTGCCCGTCTGTGGCAAGGTTGATGGCGGCGCTCAAGCCACCAATTCCGCCACCAACAACGACAATTGGCTCATCATGATTTTTGCGTGACAATAGTACGTCCTTTCCATTGTGGGCCGCCATAGCGATAGCGCCACCAGAGTGCTTGCAGTGCGATACGGGTCATCAATAGCACGGATATGGGCATGAATACAGCATCAACAACACGCTGCCGGGTAACGAACGCGGTCAGGCCACGAATCCCCACACCGACCAGACCTAATGCCAGCGGGATGAGGACGTTATTACCCATAAACAATGCCAGCAACGCCCACACCCACGGCAGAACAAACAATGTCCAGTGAAAAACCGTCGAAAATAGCAAAAACGGCACTGAATCACCATGCCCGGCCAGAATATTTTTGCCAAACCCGTCGCGCACACTTGCCCAATTATGATACATGCGGCAGGCAACTTTCCCAAAGCCATCGGCCATGACCAACTTCAAGCCGTGGCGTTTGATATTGCGGGCCATGGCGACATCTTCGGTAATATTGCCCCGCACGGCTGTGTGCCCGCCGATTTTAGCGTAAGCATCACGCTTGAATAGCAAGCATTGCCCGTTGGCGGCAGCAAAAGCCACCAGCTTTGAGCGGCGTACCATAATTTCTGGCAAATAGGCATAGATGGCAAAGATCATCAGCGGCACCACCAGCCGCTCGGCCCAGCTTTTAGTGATCTGTGTTGGCCAAACGGTGAGCATGTCAGTGTTATGATGGGTTTGCGTCGTCATTAGGCTGCTCAACGCGCCCGGCCGCCATTCGACATCGGCGTCGGTGAACAGCAACCAATCGCCGCTGGCAGCTTCTGCCAGTTGATGGCAGGCCCAGTTCTTGCCGAGCCAGCCTTCTGGTAGCGGTTTTCCCGACACAACGCGAAAATGCGGGAAATCTGCGGCCGCCGCCCGTGCCGCTTCGGCCGTGCCATCAATGGAGTTGTCGTCCAGCACGATGATTTCAAAGTGGGCGTAGTCCTGTGCGATTAGCCTCTCCAGCGTTGCGCTGATGACCTCTGCTTCATTGCGAGCCGGGATCAAAACCGAAATGAGGTCATCGCTTTGCGAAACGGATCGTGTCCCGATTCGCGGAAACGTCAGCGCATTGAGCAGAGCCGTGAGTGCAAAGATAAACAGCAGGGCGGCGATAAGTGCGGCCAGTACGATCATGCGCCTATCCGGAGCAGACGGGGCAAGGTGTCATTAAGCTGTGGAAGGGTGCTGAGGTCGGCGCGGTGCTTGTATACAAGAATGAGCATGTTACCGGCCCAGACTGCCAGCAGATTGCTTGCATTGTGGTTGAGCAGAAGATGCGCGAGTAGCAATACCATCGCCAGCATTACAGCCCAGCTACTTGAATCCAGCGTCAGGAACATCAGCACCAGAAACATTCCCAGTAGCGTTGGCACCTCGCCTAACGTCAAGCCCCCCCAGATGCCAAACGTGGCTGCAACCGCTTTGCCGCCCTGAAAATCTAGAAACGGCGAAAATGCGTGACCTGCTACGGGGGCAATCGCCACGGGGACTATCCACCAGCCATTTAACCCGACAAAGAAATATGCCACTCCAACCGGGACCATGCCTTTGAAGAAATCCAGCAAAAACGCCACTACAAACAGCGGCACGCTCCCGCCAGCGCGTAGGACATTGGTTGCGCCGGGGTTGTGGTCGCCAACGGTGCGAATATCGGTGCCGAGGACAACACGCCCGATTATGACGGAGAAGGGAACCGCCCCGGCAAGAAACGCCAGTGCTGTCCAGAACAGCATTGCTAGCGTGTCCACGCCTTTAGCTCCTGCCGCACAGCCAGCACGGCAAAGAAGCCCATCGCTACAAAACCGACCGCTGCCGGCCCCGGTTGCCCCCAGAAGATGCCGAGCCCGATGGCCTGAAAAATCCACGTCACGAGGTAAATAATGAGTAGAAAACGGCGCGGCAATTGGTCTGGCGCGAGGACGAAGCTCAATGTGCCCGAAACCGCCAACCAGCCGAGGAAATTCACCAGCGGAATGCCGAAATAGGCCCCGCTTTCGTCCCAAATCCAGAGGTTGCGGTCTACCATCTGTGGGTCGAGGTACAAGTCCCATGCGGTGAACGCCAGCGCTGCTACAATGGCAAACCCGACACGCCGCAGCAGGTGGTTCTGGGGCTGCCAATCGTTAAGGACATAGCTGGTAACAGCCCAGGCCGGGGCCAGCATCATCATCCATGCCAGCGGAATTAGCAGGGGCACGCCGCCGAGTTGTGGTTGCAGCAGGTCGGTGTAATGGTAGTGTCCGAAAGGGAAACCGGTTGCTACGCCGAGTGCTTCAACGCCCCATGTACCCACAAAGACGACCGTCAGCGTTATAACCAGGCGTTGCCAATGCCAGACTGCCGCTAGCGAAATCGCTACTGCGCTAAACTGGGCCAGCACGCCGATAGTCGCCATTGTGGGGAAGTTTTCTTCGCCAAAGACCCAGCCCGCGATGGGGGTTGCTATCATGGCCGCGAGCCATATTGCCAGCACACCCAACCACCATACCGGGAAACTCAGCTTCAGTGCGCCAAGTTGATTAACGCGAGTCGCCATGAATCAACTCCTTTTTGCTAATACGTTGGCGCACAATTTCCCACCAGCGAATCGCACGCGGATGGCTTTCTTCTGCCAGCATCAGTGTTACGCCAAACACGATCAGAATATTGGTCACTGTGAAAAACAGCGCCTCTTCAAGCGGAAGAATACCGCCAATCAGCAAACCGACGGTCTGGTCTGGGCTAATTGTCCACGTGCCAGAATTGATCGCGTAGGCATCGACGGCCCACAGGTAGAGCGAGGGCACAGCGATCCCCGTCAGGACAAATTGCCAGCGTGCCAGCAGAATGTCTGCACCAAACGCAAACTGAATGCCAAACGGCACCGCTACCCAGATGAGGATGAGTGCCATGTAAATGCCCGGTTCCCAGCCACTGAGCAACACAGCCAGCGACGCAAAGAACAATGCCACCATCGCCCATGTTCCCCACCTGCGCAGGGTATAGTTATCGGGCGATTTCGAACCCATGTCTGCGAACCCATAGCGCGAGAGCGCCAGTGTCCAGAGCCCGGTCATGAGTGTTTGCACGATGAAAAATGTGTACTCTTCGATGGGGACGTAACCAATCGTGATGCCCGTCACAAGCGCATCGTCGTACCACCACACCTCACTTGCGACGAGATAGTTATCCCACGGCGAAGTCCATACCAGTGCGATGATGACATGTGCAAAGACCACCAACCACCCATTACGCCGGAGAAAACCGCTACCCATGAGCGTTTTGCCCCGGCGGCTATCCCATATGGTGAGCAATGCCAGCAAGACCAGCGGCGGTGCAATAAAAGTCAACAGAACCCCAAAATATGTCATGTCGCATATACTCCTTCAGAGACAAAGAGACGCATTTGTTCAAGCACTTGCTGATAGGTGTCGGTGTCGCCCTGCGGAAGGTCGTGACCACCATCCAACTGCACCAGTGTTGCATCTGGCAGGCGTTCTACCAGAGCGCGGGTGTGGTGAGGCAGCACAGTATCGTCGCTATTCCCCTGAAATACCAATGTTGGCGCATTGGTCGCTGGCGCACGCCGATGCGCAAGCTGACCGAGGCGGTTTAAATAGTCGATAGAGGATAGCGGTATGGTGACCTGTTCACGGATGGCTTCTTGTATTGCAGGGTCGTCCAGATCAAGTTCTGGGGCAATGCGGTTGAATTGTGCGCGCACTTCTGCGTCGTTAAAATCAGCATCTTCGAAGACACGAAATTCCTTGAGGATGTGCTTGCCGATTGGCAACAAGCGCTTTTGCCATGTGGGGACGTTCAAATGCCAGAAGGGGGCGGTTAACACCAACCGTTCTGGTGGCAAATCTGCCGACAGTGCAATCGCAATTGCGCCACCCATCGAATGCCCGGCTAGCACACAGAAGTCGTGTGTGTTTTGCAGCCGTTGCCACGTGTCACGTGCGGTTTGTAACCAATCACGGTGCGTCATTTCAGCCAGACGCGGCGTGTCGGTGCCAAAACCGGGCAAGAGCGGCACTTCAACCGTCCAACCGTCAGCCGCGAAAGCCTCAGCAATCGTGCGCCAGTTGACAGGTGTACCCATAAAGCCGTGAATAAACAGGGCCGCCCGTCCGGTGCTGCCAGTGTGTGTGTAGGGTTGATGTTCTTGACCTGAGTAAAAGTTGAAATTCATCGTTGCTGCTTCGGCGGTTGAATGCGGTCTGCGAACAGGGCATCAAAGACGAATAAGAAGGCACCTTGAATGAAAACACCAATTCCAGACCCACGCCGCATCGCATTTTCATTGCGCATCATCCGTCGTCCGATTATCATATATATAATATCGAGTCCAAAATTGAACCACAACAGGCGTCGCAGTCCGCGTGCTTTGCGGTCCACATCATCAAGCGTAAGGGTTTTGCTGTAGTACTGAGCGGCATCATTACGGCTATTGCGTAGCCCAAACCACGCCAGTACAGCATCAATTGCGCCCCACACGAAAAACTGCGAGCCGACGCCGCGCAGCACTTTACTGGTCCGGGCCATCCAGAGCCACCCCGTTGCCATACTTCCCACGGCCCAGCCCATCAATATCGCCGTCATCGTGCGCTGGCTTTCAAAAAAAGATTCAACCTTTTGCTCGGACAGGTCTTGTTCTGATGATGCCGTTTCCAGAAAAGGGCCGCCATTCTGACGTTCAGAGACGGTACTACCCACTGTTGTTGACGGATTCGCCATGCGTTTTCCTATCACGTGTTTTTAGTTCTACAGTGCAGCATCTACGACTGCATATTAAGTCAAATTATAAATTACTCAGGTCAGATGAGGGATGAAAAAGCCACTGATAATAATCCTATGAAGCCTTGACAATTCGCGCTAATGCTCATGTGCAACATGGATTATTTTCATTGGGGCTTAAGGCGCTCACTGTAATCTGCAAAATTAGTAAACCGCATCATGATTGGAGAATAAACCAAATGACATCAGTCGCCGTTATTGGGGCAGGAATGGGTGGGCTTGCAACAGCGCTCCGACTCCGCAAAATGGGCTTTGATGTAACTGTCTTCGAAAAGCAGGAGCGTCCCGGTGGGCGGAGTAACCTTATTGAAGGCGATGGGTTTCGTTTTGATAAGGGCCCGACGATTCTTGTGATGAAAGAAACGTTCGAGGAAACCTACCGGGCGTTAGGTCTGGACATCAACGAACGCATTGAATTTGAACAACTTGATCCGAACTATCGGATATATTATCACGATGACACCTATATCGACCTCTTTACTAACATGGCGCGTCTTGCCGATGAGGTTGAACGTGTCGAACCCGGCTCTGCTGAACCGTTGTTTCGGTTTATTGGCGCTGCGGCCAAGAAATACGAACTGGGTATGGACTTTGTTGTCCGTAACTTTGACCACATTACCGACCTTGCCAACCCTGTTGCGGGCGCACGCCTGTTGCAGACACGCGCTCTGGATCAGCTTTACGGTCAGGTAGGGCGTTTCTTCAAGTCAGACAAGCTGCGCAAGGCCTTCTCATTCCATTCAATGTTTCTGGGGCTGTCTCCCTTCGAAGCCCCGGCGATGTATTCATTAATCACCTATGCGGACCTTGTGCTTGGCATGTGGTTTCCGAAGGGTGGGTTGTATTCCATTGTGGAAGACATGTTGCAGATTGCCGATGAGATGGGCGTTGAAATCATGTGTAATGCGCCTGTGCAACAAATCCTGATTGAAAATGGCAAAACAAAAGGCCTTCAACTGCAAAATGGCGAAACATACGACTTCGATTTTGTCGTATCGAATGCAGACTTGCCCTATACCTACAAATGTCTGGTACCCCCTGAATATCGTAAGACTTACACCGACGAGAAGCTCGACCGCATGAAGTACTCGTGTTCCGGGTATTTGCTCTACCTCGGCGTAGACAAGGTATACGACAACGTCGCACATCAGGCGCTCTATTTCGCGGATGACTATCGCGGCAACCTGAATGACATCTTCGTTAAGAAAAAGCTGCCTGAAGACCCATCCTTCCACCTGAACATCCCCAGTACCAGTGATCCGTCGCTGGCACCAGAAGGTCACAGCGCAGTTTATGTGCTGGCACCGATGCCGAACCTTGAAGGGAATGTTGATTGGCGCACCGCTGCACCAGTCATCCGCGAAAAGATTCTGGACCGTATCGAACGGTTGATTGACCCGGACTTCCGGCAGCACATCGTTTTTGAACGTGAGTACACACCAATTGATTTCCAGACAGAGATCAATGCAGTTCACGGCACCGCTTTTGGCTCGCTTTCACAGGGGTTCTTCCAATCTTCGTATTTCCGTCCTCATAACAAGGCACGCGACATTGACGGCCTGTACTTTGTCGGGCAAGGTACATACCCCGGTATTGGAATGCCAATGGTATTGATTTCTGCCCAACTCGTGACAGAAAGGATCGCTCAGGAATGGCTCTAGAAAATCTCGACAAGCCACTGCCACTACAAACAACGGACCTACCGCGCGCTGCGACTGCACGTTATGCCGCTGATTGCCTGGATGCTGATTATGCCCTGTGTCATCAAGTGATGACCGGGGCTAGCAAAAACTATTCATTTGCCAGCATGGTCTTGCCCCCAGAAGATGCGCGCCATGTGCATGCGTTGTATGCGGTGATGCGTGTGGGTGATGACCGCGTTGACGTCAGCAGCGAAGGCTTTTCGTCGCCACGTGCCGCGATTGAAGATTGGCAAGCAAGCTATCGGCGTGTGTTTGAAGTCGGGGACAGCCCCTATGGTGTGTTGCGTGCCTATCACAACACCTGCATGGAACTCGGCATACCAGCCAACTTGCTCGACACTTATTTCCGTGCGATGGTTGAGGACTTGACGGTCAAGCGCTTCGCAACCTTTGACGATCTCTACCATTACATGGAAGGTAGCGCACTCCCGGTGGGGCGCATTATGACGCATATTCTCGGCACCCGCACAGGTAGCCCACAGGATGCGTACCCTGAAGCTGACGCGCTGTCTGTCGCCATGCAACTGACCAATTTCTGGCGTGACGTTGGTGAAGACTGGGAAATTGACCGGGTCTATATTCCGCAGGAAGACATGGAACGGTTCGGTGTCACTGAGCAGGACATTGCTGACCGCAACCTCAATGAGAATTATCTCGCGTTGATGCAGTTCGAGATCGAACGCACCGAGACCTACTATCAGCAAGCTATGGCCGGCGTCAAACGTCTGGCACGCGGCCGCTGGGCGGTGATGAGTGCGCTCGAAATTTACCGCGCAATTCTGTATCACATTCAGCGTAATCAATACAACGTGTTCGAGCGTCGTATGGGCGCAGCCCGCTGGCAGAAGGCCTTGTTGCTGGCCAAAGCGCGCTTTACATCACTGTAGCAAACTGTGTTTTGTATAATGCGTTGCTGTTGCTGTCTGAACAACGGCTAAACCACAACCGAATCCTGACGTGCTGGCTGCTTTGGAGTATGATTGGGATGTGGTTTCACAAGCCTTAAGGAAGGCAGAATTGACAACGCTTAAAGTCTTTATCAGTTCGCGTATGGCTGAACTTGCCGCAGAGCGTGAGGCCGTCGCTGCACTCTTGCCGACCCTTGACTTTAACGGCATTACGCTGGAAGCATGGCGCTTTGAAAAGGATGCACCCGCCAGCAGCAAAACCATCCGCGAGGTCTATTTAGACGCTCTCTACAACAGCGACCTTGTTATCGGTTTGTTCTGGCAGGAACTTGGCGAATGGACCGCCGATGAAATCCTCAAAGCGAGCGAACACAACATTGAACGCCATATTTACCTCAAGAAAACCTCCCCCGACGCCGACGAACGATCTCCGGAATTGCAACGCTTTTTAGAATCGCAGGATCATCAAAGTGTGCGCTTTGGTGTAACCATTAAATGGTTTTTTTCCATAGATGAATTGCTCGACGCGGTTAGATTCTCAATTGAACAATGGTTGTTAACGCGCCAAATGCGGCGGAACAACGTCAGCGCCGTAATGGTCAACCGGCCACAGGATGTCCCTGACCAGGCGCGGCGTTTAATCGGGCAAGATCACGTCGTCACTGAAGCATTGGATGCACTCGATTATGGTGACCAGGTGCTTTTGGCCGGGCTCGGCGGGGTTGGAAAGTCGGTTGTTGCGGCCGAAACCGCACGGCAGTATCTCGAAAGTCACCCCGGTGATGTCTTATGGGTTGAGCTGGGTGACGGCACGCCTTTGCAAGTGTTTGACGCGATGGCGCGTGTCATTGGTGAACAGCGTGACTTCGGGAGTCTTAGCCGGCTCGAACGTGAGCAGGCCATCCGGCATATGTTGCACGATATGCAGGCCCTGATTGTGTTTGACGACGTGTGGAATGTTGCCAGCTTGCAAGAAGTGCTGCGGGCTGTCCCCAAAGATATGCCAGTGCTGGCGACCTCACGCCTACGTATTCCCATAGACATGATTATTGACGTGAAGCCGCTTGTACCAGATGCTGCGCTGGAACTGCTCACCTATCATTCTCGCAATCGTCAACTTGCTGAAGACCCGGGCACAGAGAAGCTCATCTCGTTGCTTGGCGCACACCCCTATGCCCTTGAAATCGCTGGTCGTACTATGCGTCTGGACCGTCTCGACGCGACGACCATGGCCGACCGCCTGGAAAACGCGCCGCACCGCATCCAGATGCCCGCCAATTTTGGTGAGGCAGGGCGCACCGGGATCAAGTCCCTGCTCGATGCCAGCATTGATGTCCTGACCAAAGCACTCCATCACACTTTTATGGTCATGGGAGGTATGTTCCAGCCAAGCGCCACTGCGGAATTTGTCGCAATGACGATGCAGCAACCGCTCACCGAAGCCACCAGTAATTTAGATGCACTGGTCGAACGTGGACTGGTTGAGCGTATCGAACGCGGTGACAGCCATTATTACCGTCTGCATGACCTTGCCTTTAGCTATGCCGGGACTTTGCTGAATGCAGAGATGAAAGACTGGGATGTGAATGCTCTGCTGGACGCAGCACACGCCTTTGTTGCAGCGCATGGTAGTGACGTTGATATGCTCGACATTGAACTGGGGAACCTGCTAGAAGCAGCTATGCGTGCCCCGGTACGTGACAAAGAGCGGGTACTTGTCGATGTGATGGCGACGATGGTCAATGATTATCTCACCGCACGTGGCCATACCCTGAAATTCCTTGATACATTGTTGCTGGCGATTAAAACGTCAGAGCAACACGGTAGTGCCTCTGACACATTGCATTTACTGTATTCCAAGCTCGGCAACATCTACTATGATCGCGGTGATAACCAGAATGCGTTGAACGCTTATAGTCGAGCCCTTGAGCTGGCGCGGCACCTGGAACTGAAAACTCGTGAGGTGGTGCTGTTGGCGTCACTGGGCAAGGTATATACGGATATGGAAGACACGCAAGCTGTACCCGTTTTGGACCGGGCCGAAGAACTGGCAGTGCAGCTCGAAGACGAATACTGGCTGGGTATGGTCAATGAAATGAAAGGCTACAATGCGCAACGGAATGAGGAATATCAACGGTGCCTCGAAATTTATGAAGCCAATATCGCGCTGGGCCGCCGCATTCAAGACCCGGTAACGGAGTTTTTTGCCTTGCTCAACGTCGGCTCCGCAGAGCGCAAACTGAATATGCTAGACACGGCTATCCAGCATCATGACGAAGCACTCCAACTGGCCCGGCAGTACGATGTGCGCCCGTGGGTTGCGTTTGCCCTGAACGCGCTCGGTGAAGATCATCATGAAAACAACGACCCCGACATGGCCAGCAACGTGTTCAATGAAGCATTACACATCTATGATGACCTTGGCCTGGTTGCGCGTTCGAAAGCCTTGCGTCAGTATATGAAGGTCAACGAATACGAAGAGGAAGATAAAGCGTGAAAAAACTATTCCGGTCTGGCTTGATTCTAACAATGCTCTTTGCAGCG
>DAOTTU010000120.1:0-3530 GCA_034437655.1 Anaerolineae bacterium | reverse complement strand
GTAAACGACGGCGCTATCAAGTTTAGCGACCGCACAAGCCTAAAGGCAGCGCGTTCGGTGGGTGCCCTGACCTTCATCCCAATCCTGGACGTGACTTTGCAAAAGTCCTGTCGCTGGGGGTGGGTCGGTATGGCGAGAAATGTGCTTTACAAGCCATGCGACTTCGGGGTATAGTACCGCTGGTCATCGGCAGGCCACATAGTTAACGGAGAATAAGCTGGGAGCGCAGCGACACAACGATGACCGTTTCACGTCAGCAACTCGCGACTGCACTGGGCCTGCTGGTCGTCCTGACGACCACCTACCTCATCACCTTTCGGGGTATCTTCTTCTCTAGCGACGAAATCCTGCTCTTTGATATGACTGAAAGTGTTGCACGGCGTGGCAACTTCGACGAAACCCTGACCTATTCGCTTTCCCCACAGCGCAACAACGACCCCAATAATCTCTTTACCTCACTCGAATCCTACGAGCCGCTGCAACCGCTACTGGCCGCACCGCTGTTTGTGCTGTTTCAGTCCCTGCCTGACATGAACATGATGCACGGCGTCTGGCTCTTGAATGTGCTGGTGGTGCCGTTGACGGCGCTGGTGTTTTTCTGGGGCGTGCGGATGCTGGGTTATGGGCGCGGCGTAGCGCTGACCGGGGCGCTGCTGTTGGGGCTTGGCACACTACTCTTTCCCTATTCGCGCACCTTTTTCCGCGAACCGCTGATGACGCTGTTTGTGACGGGCATCCTTATGCTGGCCTTACGCATTCAACGCAGCAAGGGGCGCTTCCCGTGGCGTGAGTGGGGTGGGGTGGCGGGGCTCTTTGTCCTCGCGATTTTCACCAAAGAAGTCTCGGTGCTATTTTTGCCGGCTGTGGCGCTGTTGACGCTGGGCCGCCGCTGGCAAGAGCGCGTGCTGCTGGGGCTGGGGATGGCCTTGCTGCTGGGTGTGCTGGTTGTTATGGAACAGCTCGGCGTGGCAGGTGGCAACCGCTTTGCGCCCTCGCGGTGGGTCACTTTCATCACCGATACAGAGTGGCGCTGGGTGTCGGAGAGTTTTCGCGGCTATAGTTATAGTCCCGGGCGGAGTGTGTTCCTCTTTTCACCGATTCTGCTGCTGACACCGTGGGGAATGTGGCGCTTATGGCAACGCGGCGAATGGCGGCTGGTATTGAGCATGGTCGGCACATTTTTGTTGTTTGCGGTGGGCTATGGCGTCTTGCGTGAGGGCTTCTGGTCGGGCGGTATATCACTCGGGCCGCGCTATCTGTTGCCGCTCATCCCGCTGTTAATGCTGGCGATCATGCCGCTGCTGGATGACGTTGCGCGGCATCCTCAAAAAACGGTGCAACGGGTGATCGTCGGCGGCGTCGCGATGCTCAGCATTATCACCCAACTGCTATTCGTCAGCTATACCGAGCGCGACTACTACGACACGCTCAACCGCGCAGGGGTGCTTGGCTATGAGGCGGGCATCTGGACGGTGGAATACGCGCCACATAGCCAGTTTTTGCAGAATATGCGGCTGGACGCGCTCCCGGTAGTGTGGCGGCATAGTGCGCTGTGGCCGTTGATTATTGGCGTGCTGGTGGTGATTGTCGTCTCCGAACTGCGGCGGCTCTATCAGGGCACGACGACGCACGTGGGGCGCAGTGCGGCTGCGTTGGCGGTATTGCCGCTGGTGGTGATGATCGCGCTCTATAGCGTGGATGATCCGCGTTTCGTAGGCGATTATCCTGCCACGCCCGCGGCCATAGAGCAGCTCGAAGACCTTGCGCGCATAGAAGATGCCATCATTTTGAAAGATGATAGCCTGCTGGTGCCCTTTGCCGCCACGTTTTCGCGCCCTGCACTGGTGGCGACATTGCCGCCTGCGCCGGGCGAAATCTACAGCCCAACGCACGTGCCGCTAATTGCAGGCGGACCACCTATTGCGCTTGCCGGCCGGCCGATCACGACTCTGTATGATTACCTTGCCCCACGCCATGACCGCCTGTGGCTGGTGACGTATTTCGGCCCGTTCCATGACTTTGCGCGGCGTCCTGAAGAACGCTTGCTGGCAGAGCGGTATTTTCCGTTTACCCGCATCGAAATCAGCGAAAATATGTACATCGTCGGTGTCAATACGGCAATCGTGACCGATGAGACACCGCCACTGCCGACCGCGATTGACTTTGGCGAGGTGTTGGGCTTGCAGGGCTACACGTTGCCAGATGGGGATACCTACACAGGCGGCGACGTCATCCCCGCAGCGCTGGACCTGAACGTATTGTCGTCGGTAGAGCGCGATTATACGCTGGCGCTGCAACTCTCCAACGAGGCGCGGCAGGTGGTGGCCCAGTATGATGCCTTTCCGGTGGGGGGCTTTGGGCGCACATCAGCGTGGCAGGTAGGCGAGACGTATCGTGAAAAGCGCGGCATTTTGTTGCCAGACGACCTGCCGCCGGGGCAATATCGGCTTCAGATGATCGTCTATTTCTGGGAGACGCTGGACCGCCTGCCTGTGACAGACGCCAGTGGTGCCAGCGAGCCCGATGTCGCCGTTTTGCAGTCGATAATCATTCGGTAGGGGGTGAAGCACGCCGTGAAACACAACATCCTCGGTGTAAATATCAGCGCTATCACTCTGCATGGGGCCAGCGACGCGATCATTCGGGCCGCGCACGAGCAACGGCGGTTGGGGGTGTCTGCGTTGGCGGTGCATGGCGTGATGACGGGCGCGTTGGATCGGATTCACCGTACACGCCTGAATGCGCTGGATATGCTTGTCCCCGATGGTCAGCCGGTGCGGTGGGCGCTGAATCGGCTGCATGGTGCAAATTTGAATGAGCGCGTCTATGGCCCGGATTTGATGTTGCATGTCTGTGACCGCGCTGCCGATGACGGTCTGGGAATCTACCTCTATGGCAGTTCATCTGCTGTGCTGGAGCCGTTGCAGCAGCAACTCAGGGAGCGGTTCCCCGGTTTGCAAATTGCCGGGGTGCAACCGTCGCGCTTTCGGACGCTTTCCGCAGCAGAAAAACAGGCGGATATTGAGCGTATACAACACAGTGGGGCGCGGATTGTCTTTGTGGGGCTGGGGTGTCCACGGCAAGAGGTGTGGGTGTACGAGCATTTGCAGCATCTGTCGCTGCCGCTGGTGGCGGTGGGTGCCGCGTTTGATTTCCATGCCGGGCGCGTGACGCAGGCCCCCGTGTGGATGCAACGGCGCGGGCTAGAATGGCTGTATCGCTTCAGCAAAGAACCGGGCCGGTTATGGAAGCGGTATATGCTGCTGAATCCGTTGTATATGGTGCTGGTTGCGTTGCAGTGGGGGGGTGTTTATAGGCTGGGTGATGCTGTCAGTATGCGGTTGGATGCGGAAATTCGATACGGCTAGGTTCAGCGCCTGCCGTACCTTCTGAACACCATGCAATGTAATCACGTCGGGGTCGTCCCCTGAAGAACGACCAACAATTTCTTCAGACCACCTGTGGCAGTCAACATGATGCTGATGGAAAGCGCTCGACCATTAGTATCGGTTCGCTACATACATTGCTGC
>DAOTTU010000119.1:0-5720 GCA_034437655.1 Anaerolineae bacterium | reverse complement strand
CAGGACTCAAGTCCGCCTGACCGAGGGCGCTCTCAAGTCGGGCGAACGCACACGCCTGACGGCAGCGCGTACGGTGGATAGTCGATGGCCACATGCTGTCTGCGTTTCAGGGTATCTCAACCCTACAGCGTGTGACAAACGGCCTGTCCGGGGGTTGGATGACCGTATAATCCTTCAAAGACGAGGCGACATGGCCTGCAATTGACCTGTTGTCGCGTTTTGCACCAGCATCCAGCGGTGCTTCCCTACCGACAATCGTATCAACACGCGATTTGTATAGGGAACGACCGATGTGTCAGCCTGAAACACTTTTATGCAGATTCATTTTAAGTTGCCCCTGATGAGCCGTCTTCATAATCCCCTAATTTTTCTCATAAAACACTCATGATTGTTCAGGCAGCCGTTTTTGCGCGACTGGAACCGTTTTCGCTGTAAATCTTTACAGTAAATTTGCGTGTTTTGCATTAACAAAAAATGATCAAAGTATGCTATGCTTATAAAAATTATGTGAAAAATGGCGCAAGCTAAAAATTACAAGGCACCACCACCGTTCACCATCAGGAGGATTCACGGAGAATGTAACATGTATCGGCAGACAAAACATGACAACGCAGTTCACCTTCTGCAACAACAGTTGAGTATCTACTTCAAGCGCAATCCCATCGCCATCACGCGCCAGTCCCCGTTTTCGATGCGCCTCGGCGCGCAACTTTATGGCCCTGACCTGCAAGTCATCCTTAACAGCAACCCGCATTTCACGCCACTCGGCATGACCGGGCCCGCTGACATTGTGGTCGAAGTGGTGTCTGACCGCAGCGCCCAGCGTGACCACGGCCGCAAGATTGAACTCTATGAAGTTCACCCGATTCAGGAATACTGGATTGTGGACGTACGGCGACATGAGGTGCGCTTTTTCCAGAAAAGTAGTGAAGGGGTTTTCATCGCCCACTACCCGGACTACGCCCACCGCTACCGGACGCCGCTATTGCCGGGCTTTGGGCTGTACGTGCCGATGTTGTGGGACCTCTCGCGCTTTAGCCGTCAGACGGCCGAACTGAATAGCGATTCGGTTCCTCAAAAAAGTCGATCAATCGCGTCCCGGCGCTAATCGTCCCGCCGTGGGTCTGGTCGCGGTCAATGCTGTAGGTGTCGCCGGCCGTATAGACCCGCGTTTCGTCGCCAATGGTGAACGTCATTTGACCCTCAACCACAATGCCCCACTGCGCACCGTGACTGTGCAGCGGGACTTGTGTTTCTTGCGCAAAATGAAAAAAGACCTGCAAGCCATCCGCGCTGCGTAGCATGTAGCCAGTTACCCCCGCAAAGGGCACGTCGGCTTGTGGCAGGCGGGTGATGATCTCTGAATAGGGCATGGGGCGCTCCTTGCGTGTGCGTAGACAGTCCTTATGTTGAATGCTGTGCATCACATTGTACAATGTTTGCTGCATACAACCAAAGGAGAACCCGATGCCCATTCCACTGCACGCTTACCACACCGACCCGCTCAGCTTTGCATGTGAAGCGCTGTTGTTGCCCGTCACCCAGAACGCACCTTTTGACCCGCCCGTGCAAACGCTGGATGAACGGCTGCACGGTGGGTTGCGGGCGCTGTTTGCGTTTGAAGGCGGCCTCGGCTATGCCCCGACCCTCGGCGCGGTGATGGTGATGCCAACCTTTGGGCAGACAGCAGCGGTGCATGCGGTACTGGTGGGGCTTGGCCCGGCTTCGGCACAGACGCTGGATGGCGTGCGGCGTGCTATCGCGGCGGCTATCCGTAAAGCCTATGATTGGAGCGCGGATGATATGGCCATGTCACTGCCTGCGCCATCTGCCCTGACGGATGGCCTGCCCCTTGCAGACCTGACGCAAGCCGTACAGGGCGCGGCCCGGGACGCCCACGACCACCTCCAGCGCATGGACCTCCTTGTGCCAGATGCTAATGCGTTGCAGGTGGTGCGCGGCGTGTTGGGGTGAAGTGAGCGAGCCGGGGGCGCTCAGGGGCCATCCGCCTGCGCAGTGACCTCACCAATGAATGCGGTTGCCGTAAGCTGGGCCGGTGCCAGCGGGTCGGGCACATCCGTCGGCATGGGGGTCAGCGTTGGCGTTGGCGTTGGCATGCCGGCTTGTTGCGTCACCATGTCAATGAACGCGGTCGCGGTCAGCAGTGGGGCGCTCACGGTTGGGCCGCTGGTCGGGGTGGTGCTGGCGGCTGCGGGGGGTGTCAGCGTGGCGGTGGGTTCGGTCGTCGGCACCGTCACCAGCACAGAGCCGGTAATCTGGCGCAGAAGGTCAAGGTCGCCGGGGGCATCCGGGCGGGCCACACCTACCGCAATCACATCCAGCCCGCGTGTATAGTGAATCTGGAAGAAGCCCGTCCCAATCGGGGCGTCGAATGTGAACAAAACGCCGGGGTTGCCATCAATGGTGACCTCCTCAGTCGTCAGGATTTGGCCTTCTTCGGAGACGACAAACTCGCTGAATACCTCGGCCAGTTCCGTTGCGTTATCAATCCCCAGTTGCGTTACTGCCAGCCCGACCGCAATGTTGATGGCCGGCCCTTCGAGCCCTTCGTCGCGGTTAAGGTCGGCTGTGTCGAAAATGTCGGCGTCGCGCTGCGTGGTGGCGGCGATGAAGTCATTGTCCACAATCGTGACCCATGTCGGCGGCAGGTCTATGTCCACCACGAAGCCGGGGACCAGTTCGGTGTAGGTGCGCGTTTCAAGGGTGACATCAGCAGCGACAGGGGTCGGGGTGCTGGCCTCGGCTCCGGTGGCTGCATTGGCTGTGGCGGTGGTGATGGCGTTCTGCGTGACTTCGCCGACGAATGCGGTGGCAGTCTGCAACGGGGCGCTGACCGTTGGTGGGGCCTGTGTTGACGTCGCGGTCTGTGTGCTGGTCGGGGGCGCGGCGGTCGCGGTTTGAGCTTCTTGCGTGACCATGTCAATGAAGGCGGTGGCCGTTAATTGGCGGCTGTTGGACGTTGGGTCAGGCCCCGGGGTTGCCGTGTCAGGCACCGTTGCTTGAATGCGAATGGTAGTCAGAATCGCTTCAACCAGTGGCAAATTGGCGTTCAGGTCTTCGGAAATGGCGTTGACCAGCAAAAAGCGTCCCTCGCCGACATCGACCACGACGAAAATACTCTGCCCGCCGGCCCCGTCAATGCGCACCCGCAAGCCCGGTAGGCCATTCACGTCAATTGATTCTGGCTCACTTATCTGAACATCCGCCCCCGGTACACGGATGGTGTCGCCCAGTTCGTCGAGCGTTTCCGGGCCGGTGTAGGTGTTGATGAACACCCCCGTCCCCGTGATGGTGCCTTCAATGCCGAGGTTGCCGTTAATCAGTGAATCAATCGTGGCGTCGTTCGGGCCAAAAACCACCGCGCCGCGATCAGTGCGCCGAAGCCAGCCAGCGGGCACATCAATCGAGGCGGTCTGGTTGGGCAACAGGGCGTCGAGTGTTTGCGTCGCCAAATCGCCGGCCGCATCGGTTGGGCGCGGGGTGAAGGTCGCAGTCAATGTGACGGACGTTGCACTCGGGATAAAGGTTGGCGTCAGGGTGTCGGTCGGTATGGTCGTGGCTGACGCAGTAACCGTTGCTGTGGCACTCGGTATCAGGGTATTGGTGGGCGCGAACGTCGGTGTCAGCGTCGCAGTCACCATCTCGGCCCCCGGTCCCTCGCCGGGCGTGAAGCTCGCGGTGGGGGTAAAGCTACTGGTCGGCGTGAAACTTGCTGTCGGCGTGAAAGACGCGGTTGGGGTAAAGGATGACGTCACCGTGAAGCTGGCTGTGGGTGTGAAGGTCGGCGTCAGGGAGGCGGTGGGGGTGAAGCTGCTGGTCGGTGTGAAGCTGGACGTGGGTGTGAATGATGACGTTGGGGTAAAGGATGCGGTCGGTGTGAAACTTGCCGTTGACGTAAAGGACGCAGTTGGGGTAACGGACGATGTTGCTGTGACCATGCGCGTTGCCGAGGGCACATCGCTCGGTGTCAGGCTTGGCCGTGTGGTGGCAGTGGGTGGGGGCGGTTCAGTGGCTGTGGGTGGCGGGGCCAGACCAAGCTGGCCAAGCACAAACCCCAACGACAGGCCCAACACGAGCGCAACAAGGGACAATAGCAATACAATCGCGGCGAACAACGCACCGCAGGAGAAATTAGACATGGGCGTGAATATCCTTCCGCGAAAGGGTAATGCAACAGGTGGTTAGCAGCACGGGCCTAGCCCCCAAAGACATCGTTGGCGGGCGGGGTAGCTGTGGGTGCAGGCGTAAACGTAGCAAAGGGTGTGGTCGTCGGCATTGGGGTGACGGTGGGCGGCAACGTCGAGGGCGGTGCGCTGGTGAATGTTGGGAGCGGTGTAAACGAGGCCGCTGCGGTGGGCGTTGCCAGTGCGCCTGAATCGTCACCAGTCGGCGGTTGGACGCGCGTCTCAGCGGCGAAACTGTCCACGATACGTTCCAGCGGCGGGAAATCGGCATTGCCAGCCGCAAGCACCAGTATCAAGGCAAGACGGTCTTCAACGCTGACAAGGGCAACCACGCCATGATACAGGTCTGCAACAGTACCCGGTCGTACATTCTCGCTATAGCGGGCCCGCACCAGCAAACGGCCCTCGCGCGT
This sequence comes from Anaerolineae bacterium, assembly GCA_034437655.1. Classification (GTDB taxonomy): domain Bacteria; phylum Chloroflexota; class Anaerolineae; order Aggregatilineales; family J027; genus J027. The sequence goes on along the minus strand of DAOTTU010000119.1, from coordinate 1,102 downwards.
TTCGGTCGTTGTGATGCTGCCAAGACTTAGCCCGGCGGCGGGGTCGTCCAGGCTGCGGAGAATCGCTTGCAGGGACGCTGGGTCGTTAACGTCTATGCCAGACGCTGTAAACTGCTGCACGCCGAGCCCGGCCCCCTCAAAAGGTGCTTGCGGCGGGAAGCCGGAAATAAGAATATCACGAACTTCTGCTGTTGAGCCGATCACAATCAGGCTATCGTCAAAGACTTCACTTTCCCACCCCGGCGGCACGGCAATGGTGAACGGATACTGTTCTGGCAGCGCGGGCAGGCTGCGCGATTCGAACAGTTCTGTGTCGGCGGCGGCCTCAGTTGGGCGTGGGAGCGGCGTTGGCGTCGGTGAAACATCTGGCGGGGCCACGGTGACAACCTGCGTTGAGGTGATAGCGGTGGCCTCAACCTGCGTTGGTTCGTTGGCGGGGCTTCCAGTCAATACGAGGAAGGCAACAAGGGCCAACCCACCCACCACGCCAGCCGCAAGGGCCAGCAACGTCAACAAAAAGGCACACGGATTAAATGACATTAGCAGCAGTTCCCCTGACTATTGTGTTAACCAAAACTGATGAGTACCGCACGCGCAACATTTACCGCCAAGACGGCCAGCGGCACGCATCCATGACTATAGCCTAGCGCGAAACGACGCGAGGGGTGGCTGGCTGAGCAGATTTTAAGCAAAACTGGGTGGCGGCACGTCCAGACGACGCTGGCCGCCGAGGGGGTTAATTCAGCGCATAACCGTCAACATAGGTCGGACGGGATTGCGTCTCGAGAATTTCGGTGCGGGCGGCTTGCAGGGCGGCTTGCATGGTTTGGCCCCGGCCGTGGCAGCCGGGCATGCTGGGCACTTCTACCCAGAAGCCGTTGGCTTGCCGATAGACGATCACACGGACCAATTGTGTTTGTTCGTTCATGGCGCGGCACTTTCAATAACACACGATCGTTAATTCTATATTAACACAACTTGAGGATTCTGTCGCATGGGTTTCGCCGCGATGCAGGACTTTTGCAAAGTCAGATAAAGATGATGAACTGAGGTCACCATGCCGCAACCGCAACATCTTTTCGATGGGAGAATGCGGGACGCG
>DAOTTU010000118.1:0-15901 GCA_034437655.1 Anaerolineae bacterium | reverse complement strand
GCTGCTACTGAACGCGATGGCTTCCTCGCCATACGGCGTGACAACCACTTCGCCGGTCAAGTAGGCACGGATCAGTGAGCGCAGAACGTGACTGCGTTCGCCCGGCGGGATGTTCTCCCACCAGTCGATGATGTCGTCATCACGCTCAAAGAACGCTTTGAAGCCGATGATCTTATTCGTCTTGTGAGCGGTTGCGTTAAGGGTCATGTCTATTCCTCCGTATCACGTCGGTTAAACCGTGTTGAACCGTTTAACCAGTTCAACTTGGTTTAACCTCCGGCTAGTGGGCTGTCTTGAACGTGGCATAGTTCAGATAGCCGCGTGCGTTGGCGAGTTGGGCGTCCCGTACCAGATGGGTATGCGGGTAGGCTTCCTTGACTGCTTCGTAGACCAGTTCGGCTCCCCCACCGCAGAGCAGGATCACATCGACCCCAGTGCCCGCCTTCCATTTTTCCGAGATGAGATTGAGTGTTGCCGAACGCAGGGATGCCAGCGCGTCCTCGACTTCTTCCGACATATCCACGAGTTCGCCACGAGCGCGGAAGCTACCCGTTCGCAATGTCTCCTCGATCATCTTATAGGGCATCTTCTGCCGATAGCGTTTTTCGAGGATCGAGCTAATGTGGTTGTGCGCCATGTAGACCCCACCTTCCACACTGCCACTATCTGCGCTGATGAACTCGCCTTCATCATCGAGCGCAATATCAACGGTGTAGGTTCCCACATCAACCACGCCTGTACGCTTGTAGATATGTTCCCGATTGACATCGCCTTCGGGGGTCAGGATCACGCTATACAGACAGCCAAACGGTTGGGGCATGACCATCACCTCGGTGACATTAGCGATCAGGTGGGCGGTATCCGTCTTGATGAGATGCTGACCAAACAGTGCGGCTTTGAGGTCATCTGCGTCTGCCATATGATCGACCGGGAGACCTGAAGCAATTCGCACATGCACGACTGGCTCATTACGAATGCCCGCCATCAGCTTACCGATCACCACCTTCATCAGGCGGCGACGGAAGACATTGCCCATCTCATCATCGTTGGCAGTGCGACCACGTAAGCGGAGCAGTTCGCCGGGGGTCAGTTGCATGAGAGCAAGGTCACCCACGAACCAGCGCCCATCATCGTCTTGAATCTGGTCGCCGGGGTGCTTCTCCGTGATTTCATCCTGCTGGAATTTCATTTCGCGGGCGTGCCCACAGACGGACGGGAATACGAGTGTGGTATCCGAGGTGACTGCTTTGACTGCACCGTACCCCACATCGAGACCGATGGTGAGTAGGCTATCTGGGTTTGCGAGTTTCTTTTTCTTTGCCATGTTGGATTTTCCTTTCCTTATATATGGCGATTCGATCAATGCAATAGAGCTTCAGTTCTCACCCTGTTCAGGTGGGTCTCTGAGCTTTGGATTGCCGTTTTCGTCTAGGAGATGCGCCTCAACGACGCGGATGACTTCATGCAAGGGGAATGGGCGTAAACTTTGGTCTTTTGTTGATATACCATTGAACGACAAAGGCCTCGCTCAGGCAGACCAACTCGCCGAACGCCTTAAAGACGAACGTTTCGACCTTATCTATAGCAGTGACCTCAGCCGGGCGCTGGTCACCGCACAACGCATCACACACCAGGACATCCACCCCGACCCCCGCCTGCGCGAAATTCATTTCGGGGAGTGGGAAGGGCTACATATGCACGAGATTGCGGCGCAATACCCGGCGGAGTTGGACGCCTGGCGCAGACACTCTACCCCACCCCCCAGCGGTGAAAACATTTTCAAGGTCGCGGCACGAGCAAGTAGTGCATTGCAAGATGTGCTGGATACGCTGGCAGACAATCAACGGGCACTCATCGTCGCACATGGGGGGCTGTTGGGGGTACTGGTGTGTATCCTGCTTCGGCAATCACCAGAACATGTCTGGAGCTACCGCTTCTACAACACCAGCATCACCGAACTTGTTGTGTACGAGTATGGCACTGTGTTGCTGCGGCTAAATGATACCGGCCATCTCGCTGAAGAGTAATGGTGTCGGACGCTCTTTATTGTTATTGCTGACAAGCTGCACAATTTCGTCGCGGGTTGCAAGGCGAGATGTCTTGCCATCACGCACATAAATTCGCCAGTTGTCTACCACATAGGGGATATCTTCACCATGCGGGACACGGATTAACACAACATTCTCGTTATAGAGCAGTTGTGTTTCAATCTGTACAGCCAGCGACGGTGAAATGATCTTTTCAAGCTCGTTGTAGAGCAGTTTGATGGTGCGGGCCGCATCTCTAACACCGTGAATTCGATCACGCGGGCTGATCGGCATCCCAACATAGATGATTCCACCGTCAGTATTGGCAAATGCGCACACATCCTGCGTGATATTCGCCAGATTACCGTTGCGCCGTGACGCATCAAGATAGAAGCTCTGGGTTGGGCCCGGACCCTCTTGCCGAATGGCTTTTATCTGGTCGCTATTCTTACTATCGCGGTGATGCGGGCGCGTACGGCTAAAGTCATCGCTACGGAACACAGCTTTAATCGCTTTAAAAGACTGTTCTTCCAGCAAAATTTCAGTGCAGCGATCCCCGATCCCAAGCTGGCGTGACTTCGGGTCGCTGGCAGTCTTCTGGTGCGCGTCTGAGCCCTGAATGCAGTGCATGCGACGGGGATAGCCGCGTTTCGTGCCATCAAACAAGTTGACGGTCGAAAGACGGGTCGATTTTTCCAGGTCCGTGACCTCTAGTGCATCCAGGCGAGGGTCTTGCGAATAGGTGCGGCGCAATTCTTCGTCAAAGCTGATATTCCGATTGACAATGCCATTCGTCGAATTAGCGTGGGCGGCGATCACCATGCCCCCGGCTGCACTGACAACTTCATAGCACGTCAGCACATCTGCTGATGCACCAACATGGGGCAATCCCTGTTCGATGGCGTCGCGGGGCACGTTCAATTGCATCAAAATGTGTTCAAGCTGGCGCAGCGTTGTGCCTTCTTCAAAGATACAAAGCAGATGAAAGCCAAACGTTGCTGTAAATTCAAAGCCCGGCAAGACAAGCAGTGTCTTCAGTAACCGCTCGTATTCGGCAAGTTCGTGCAATTCGTTGTCATTGGCGCGTCCCAGTGATTCCAGGAAGCGCAGGCGTTCTAGTTCATCGAGCATCCCAGCATAGCCACGTACAGTGTTATGATCAGTAAAGGCGATAATATCAAGGCCTTTGTCCTCGGCGTGGCGCAATATATCGAGGTAACTAATCTCAGGTTGCTGATAGTCGGCGGAGCCGGGGGTATGTACATGTAAATCCATTTTATACCAACGGGCGTTGGTACGTTTTCGCTTACTCACGTGTTTCACCTGATTATGGTGCTATATATTCAATTAACGAACGATGTATTGTTGTTCAAGTTCCATTATAACCCATGCTGTCTAGAATGCTTGCCCTTCAATAGCAAATGAGGATACACACCCATGACACAATTTGACCACAACACCTACTTAAGTCCTTACACCTGGCGGTATGGCTCCGATGAAATGCGACATGTCTGGTCGCTCGTGTATAAACGGCGCTTGTGGCGACATATCTGGGTGGCGCTGGCCGAAGCCCAACAAACGGCCGGCCTTGTAACACAAGCACAGGTGGATGACCTACGCGCTCAACAGGGCAACATTGACCTTGACCGCGCACACGAACTCGAACGCGAGTTGCGTCATGATCTAATGGCCGAGGTGCATACTTATGCTGAACAATGCCCGGTCGGGGGTGGCATCATCCATCTGGGGGCAACCAGTATGGATATAGAAGACAACGCCGACGCCCTGCGCTTGCGTGAAGCACTGACCCTCATCCGTAATAAACTCGGCACCCTGCTACAAACGCTGTGTGATGTAATTGAAACCCACGCCGAGCATGTCTGCATGGCCTTCACGCACATGCAACCCGCCGAACCAACAACCGTCGGCTATCGGCTGGCGTTTTATGCGCAAGATTTGCTAGCGAGCGCGCATGAATTACAACGTGTGTCTGCAAGCGTTAAGGGCAAGGGCTTAAAAGGCGCTGTTGGGACGTCCGCATCGTATGCGCAATTGCTGGTCAACAGTGACATGACGCCGCGTGAACTCGAAGCGGCTGTAATGGAAAAGCTCGGCTTAGATGCCTTCGACATCGCTAACCAGACCTACCCTCGCTCACAGGATTGGTACATCGTCAATGCGCTGGCTGGCGTGGCAATGACCTTGCACAAATTCGCCTTTGATCTACGTCTGCTACAAAGCCCCCCCTTCGGCGAATGGCATGAACCGTTTGGCAAGCAACAAATCGGCTCATCAGCCATGCCGTTTAAACGCAACCCCATCAACGCCGAAAATATGGATAGCCTGGCCCGCTATGTCGCAACCTTGCCCCGCGTCTTGTGGGACAACGCCGCCAATAGCCTGCTAGAACGCACACTGGACGACTCTGGGAATCGGCGCACGATTCTGCCAGAAGCCTTTCTCGCGACAGACGAGTTGCTAAAACGGACACAGCGCATTCTCAACGGGCTACGCATTGATACCGCAGCAATTGACCGTAATCTTGCACGATATGGTGTTTTTGCCGCAACAGAACGGCTATTGATGGGAGCGGTACAGGCGGGGGGAGATCGTCAACACCTGCACGAAGTCATCCGGCAACATAGTTTGGCAGCGTGGGAAGCTATTCAAAACGGGCAACCCAACCCGTTGCACAAAACATTGGCACACGAACCCGCTTTCGCTGCGTTGCTGAGCGCTGAGGAGATTACGAGACTACTGGATGCGACACACTATATCGGGGACGCCCCGGAGCGTGCGCGTCAACTGGTGGCACAGATGCGCGAACAGCTCGGCCAGCCCTAACTTTCCTGCCGCAGATACCACGCGGCCGCCTCAGTGCGGTTATTGACGTTCAGTTTTTCGAAAATGTTGCGCATGTGAAAACGGATGGTGTTTTCACTTACGCTCAACAATTGAGCGATTTCGGGATTGGTATGCCCTTTGGCGACCAGTGATAGCACATCAATTTCACGCGGGGAGAGCTTGATCGCGGCGGCAGGTTCTGTGCGGCGCGGTTGCATCAATAGCCGTTGGGCCGCTTTAGGAAACACCAACCGTCCCTGCGCAACCTGTCGAATCGCCTCAACCGTCTGCGTGGGTGATTCGGTTTTGAGGGCAAACCCTTCCGCCTCTAATTCCAATGCAGATTGGATGCTCTCGCCATCACCAAAAGCCGTCAACACCAGCACATGTACTTGAATACCGCGTTTGCGGATTTCTTCAAGGGCCAGCAAGCCGCTATAGGGCATTTGCAAGTCTGTAACCAGCACATCTACGTCATGTTGTTCCAGTTTCACAAGGAGTTCGTCGCCATTATGCGCCACGTCTACAACATCAATGTCGTCGAATTGTTCCAGCAGACTTTTCAGGCCATTAAGCACCAATTCATGATCGTCGGCCAGCAAGACACGTATTTTGCCGTTATTCATCGCCCACTGGCACCCGCACTTCGATTCGTGTGCCTTCACCGGGCGCACTAAACAACCGAAATTCACCGTCCAATAACGCGACACGATCGCGCATCCCACGCAGCCCGATATGTTCAATATGCTCAGTTGCCTCAGGCCCGTCCAACGGTGGTGGGTCAAAGCCACGGCCTTTATCCGTCACTTCAAGGCAAATCGTATTGTCCTCAAACCACACCCGCACCCACTGGCGGTCCGTGTCAGAGTGACGATAAGCGTTAGAAAGCGCTTCTTGCAAAATGCGATACAGCGCTATTTTGATATGCAATGGGAGATTGTCGTCGGGCAGGTCTTGAATAGCAAATTCGACGGTGTGGTTACTCCACTGTTCATGCTGAAAAATGAGCCCCTCGCAGATTGACTTGAACGTGCGCCGATGAAACCCCGGTGAACGGAAGGCCCCTACGAAATATTTAATGTCTTGCAGCGTGGTTTCTATCTGTTTTTCGACCTGGCTGACAATCGGGATGAGGTCAGTCACACCGCCCTGCAATTCTTCAAACGATAGTTTCGAGATTTCGTTCTGTAAGCGCGTAATCAGTGACAATGCTGCGAACAAGTTTTGCACCGGCCCGTCGTGAATATCGAGGACGATGCGACTCAGTTCTTCTTCCGTTACAGTGATGATTCGCCGTGATGCAAGTTCATTTTTTCCAGACATAACAGGTAAATACTTTCTAATTTTTAGCTAAATCACGGTTTACGTTTAGAATAGCCTGGTTAAGATAGACAGGCAACAACCTACCCATTTGTGCAGGGGGTGGGCCTACATACACCAACACGCCCCTACCCGCACGTGTGAACATGACCCTACCCCATTATGTCTCTAAAACTATCACGACGGGTATTCTGACAGTAGGTCGTTTTTCGGTATATTGTTCATAAGTTCACAAACAAGGAGATTTTTGATGGATTTAAATACGCGACAGGTCGAAATTCTCGGAGACAAGATTGACGGCATGGACCGTGTACTGACCCCTGAAGCGCTTGAATTTCTTGGTAAATTGCACCACTGGTTCAATGACGCCCGCCTGGAATTGCTCGAACGCCGCGCCGAGCGCCAGAAAAAACTCGACGCTGGTGAGCGCCCTACCTTTCTCGAAGAAACAAAAGGCATTCGTGACGATGAAAGCTGGCAGGTAGCCGCCCCCCCCGCTGACCTTGCTAATCGTCGCGTTGAAATCACCGGGCCGGTTGAGCGCAAGATGATGATCAATGCGCTGAATTCTGGCGCAAAGGTCTTCATGGCTGACTTCGAAGACGCCAACTCACCCTCGTGGGAAAACTGCATCCTCGGGCAAGTCAATTGCATGGATGCCGTACGGCGCACCATCGAATTCACCAAGCCGGATGGTTCGAAGACCTATACCCTCAATGACGAGATTGCAACCCTGCTCATCCGTCCGCGTGGGTGGCACCTTGACGAAAAACACGTGAAAGTAGACGGCCAGCCGATTAGCGCTAGCTTATTCGACTTCGGACTCTATTTCTTTCACAACGTTAAAGAACTGATGGAACGTGGCAGTGGCCCCTATTTTTACCTGCCCAAGCTCGAAAGCCACCGCGAAGCGCGTCTCTGGAATGAAGTCTTCCTCTTTGCACAACATGAACTGTCCGTCTCCCCCGGCACCATCCGCGCTACCGTCCTCATCGAAACCATCCTTGCAGCATTTGAAATGGAAGAAATCCTCTACGAACTGCGTGAACACTCTTCGGGGTTGAATGCCGGCCGCTGGGACTACATCTTCAGTGCGATCAAGATGTTCCGCACCCAGCAAGACTTGATTTTGCCAGACCGCGCCCAGATCACCATGACCGTGCCTTTCATGCGGGCATATACCGAGTTGATGGTGAAGACTTGCCACAAGCGTGGGGCACACGCTATCGGCGGCATGGCAGCCTTCATTCCCAACCGCCGCGAGCCAGAAGTCACCGAAAACGCGCTAGCCAAAGTCCGCGAAGACAAAGGCCGCGAAAGCCAGGACGGTTGCGACGGTAGCTGGGTTGCCCACCCGGACCTCGTGCCCGTGGTAATGGAGATTTTTGACGACGTACTGGGTGACAAGCCCAATCAGATTGAAAAACAACGTGACGATGTGAACGTCACGGCCGAGCAAATCCATGACCTCGCCGTGCCCGGTGGTGAAATCACAGAAGCCGGAATGCGCCTGAATATCAACGTCGCGCTGCAATACCTGAATGCCTGGCTGCTTGGCAACGGTGCGGCCGCCATCTATAACCTGATGGAAGACACCGCCACCGCCGAAATCTCCCGCGCACAACTCTGGCAGTGGGTGCATAACGGTGCCACGCTCAGCGATGGGCGCACCATCGACAAAGCGTTGTATAAAACCTTCCGCAACGAAGAATTGGAAAAGCTGGGTGGTGTTGAACAAGGTCGCTATAAAGAGGCCGTCGAGATTCTGGACCAGCTTGTCTTTGCCGACACCTTTATCGAATTCCTGACCCTTGTCGCTTACGACTACCTGAAATAGCTTTTCTTATTCAAGCCTTTATGTGCTTACAGGAGACAAATCCCCATGTTCGAGCAACCAACCCTACAGCAACAAGTTGAGCTTTTGCGTAAAGATTGGGAAACCAACCCGCGTTGGGCCGGTATCAAACGTACCTACACGGCCGAAGAAGTTGTCCAGTTGCGTTCCAGCCTGATGATTGACCACACCCTGGCCCGTGTCGGTGCTGAACGGCTGTGGCACCTGCTCACCTCAGAAGACTACGTGAATACCTTTGGCGCGATGACGGGTATGCAGGCCACGCAGATGGTGCGTGCTGGCATGAAATCAATCTATGTCAGCGGGTGGCAAACCGCTTCTGACAGCAACCTCGCCGGCCAGACCTACCCGGACCAGAGCCTTTACCCCTCCAACAGCGTTCCAGCCGTCATCAAGCGGATTAACAATGCGCTGATGCGTGCAGATCAGGTCGAACGGTTAGACGGTAACAACGATACGTACTGGTTCGCGCCGATTGTGGCTGATGCCGAAGCAGGTTTCGGGGGTCCACTGCACGCCTTTGAGCTGACAAAATCTATGATTGAAGCGGGCGTTGCTGGTGTTCATTTTGAAGACCAACTCGCGGCTGAAAAGAAATGCGGCCATCTGGGTGGTAAAGTCCTCGTGCCGACCTCACAGTTCATCCGCACCATGACAGGCGCACGCCTTGCCGCTGATGTGATGGGTGTCCCGACACTGCTCATTGCACGCACCGATGCTGAAAGCGCAACCCTGCTCACCAGCGACATTGACCCCTACGACCAGGAATTTTGCACGGGTGGCCGCACGCTCGAAGGCTACTTCAATGTGCGTGGTGGTATGGATGCTTGCGTCAAACGTGGTCTGGCGTATGCCAATTACGCTGACCTGCTGTGGATGGAAACCAAGACGCCCAACCTTGAAGAAGCCCGCCAGTTTGCCGAAGCTATTCACGCCGAGTTCCCCGGTAAGATGCTGGCGTACAACTGCTCACCGTCGTTCAACTGGCAGCAGCACCTTGATAAAGATACGATTGCCAAGTTCCAGCGCGAACTGGGGGCCATGGGCTATAAATTCCAGTTCATTACCCTCGCTGGCTGGCACACACTCAACTACAGCACCTTTGACCTGGCGCGGAAGTATGTCGAAACCGGGATGCCAGCTTATGTTGAAGTGCAACAACAGGAATTCGAAGCGGCAGAAGAAGGCTACACCGCTGTTCGTCATCAGCGTGAAAGCGGTACCAGCTACTTCGACCAGCTTCTGTACACGGTCACGGGTGGTGGTGCGTCCACTGGCGCGATGGAAGGCTCCACCGAAAGCCATCAATTCGTCTAAACACCATCCCGTTAGAGGGTAAACTCTCCATACATTTTATTGCTATTCCCCTCCCAAAGGCCCTGCACCCAGCGTGCGGGGCTTTTTGGTGTTTACGCGGGTGACATCCTGCGGCAAAAGGTTAAGTTTTCTTAGCTGTGGTATCCTCGCACAATTGGAGGCATGTTTTATAATATAGGTCGCAAAGTGACAAGATAATTTGTGTCAGGATTTATCTATGGCTGTAATTAGAATCGAAAATCTTTCCAAAGTTTATGATGATGGCACCCGTGCGCTGCGTGAGGTTAGCTTTGAAGTGCATGAGGGCGAGTTTCTCGTCGTGATCGGGCTCAGTGGTTCGGGCAAGTCTACGCTGCTGCGTTGCATCAATCGTCTCGTTGATCCTACTGAGGGTAGCATCTGGTTTCAAAGTGAACATGGCACGGTCGATATTGCAAGAGAGAATGGTGCCAACCTGCGCCGCACCCGTCGTGAAATCGCGATGATTTTTCAGCAGTTCAACCTCGTCAAGCGCTCCAAGGTGCTGACGAATGTTGTTTCAGGGCGGCTAGGGTATATGAACCCGCTATATTCACTGGTGGGGCATGTGCCGCCGAATGTACATCGTGACGCCCTCGAAGCGCTGGAACAGGTCGGGATTTCAGATAAGGCCAATAACCGCGCCGACACCCTCAGTGGTGGGCAACAGCAACGCGTTGGCATTGCCCGTGCTTTGATGCAAAACCCCAAGGTTATCCTTGCCGACGAACCCGTCGCCAGCCTTGACCCCGTGTTGGCCCATTCCATCCTCGAATACCTTGAAAAGCTCAACAAAGAGCGCGGATTGACGGTTCTCTGTAGTCTGCACTACCTTGACCTCGTGCAGCGCTATGCTACGCGCGTGATTGGGTTGCGGCGTGGTCGGAAAGTCTACGAAGGCACCCGCGAAGAAGTGCGTCAAATGAACGACAAGGAATTTCAACAAATCTATGGTGAACAAGCCCAACGCCTCGGTAATGCTGAAGGTGGCATTATGGGCGGTGTAACAGGAGCGACAGCCTGATGACAACGAACCCTAACCCCAACCAGCCCCCGAACGATGCCCCCACGCCCGACGACGATGACGACGACCGCATACCGCTCTTGCCAAGCAAGGTACCCCCCGGAATCGCAGCGGCGTTATCCATCGTGCCGGGGCTTGGGCAAATCGTCACCGGGCACCTGATGCGCGGCTTTTTGATCGGGTTCTTCATTATGTCGATCTTCGGTCTGTCGCTCTGGCGCATTGACGAAGAAGAAATTCGACTGAGCATTTTTGGCGTCACGATTTTGAGTCAGGAAGTCGAAGAAGAAACCAGCGCATCGAACATCACGCCACAGCTTGAAACCGAACTAAACGAGCCCGACGCCAACGTGCGCAACGGCACCGCTGCAACCGACACAGATACTGAAGCGCAACCTGACGGCCCCGCCCCAACTGCCACATCAGCCTTTAGTACATTTGGTGAACCGGGCAGCAGCGGCACTGGACGCGAACCAACCCCGACCCCCAACCCCTTAACTGAAATCCGTGAGCCGGGGACGCTTGACGAGGAACGCGGCGTGGGGCTTGAGGAAGACACTGAGGTCACTGAAACATTAGATACTACTGCTATCGGCCTGTTACCAGAGGAAGCGCCAACCGCCGCCGATGAACCGACCTCTGCCGACGACATTGGCGAACTACAACTCGGCATTTTCCCCTTCGTCAGCCTGAACGACCTTGCTCGGCCCCAGGAAACGGCGGCGTTTTATGCGTTGTTGGCGAGCTTTTTTGCCCTTATCGCTTACGTGTGGAACATGTACGATGCGTATGCTTGTTCGGTGCGCGGCAAAGGATCGCCGCCAAGCCTCGGCATGTTGTTTATGCTCCTCGGTACATTGACTATCGGCGCGCATATCACCGAAATCAACGTTGCAAAAGCCGTCAACGAAATCTCAGACATCGGGCCACGCCTGTCAGTGATCCTGTGGCCGTGGGACCCGGACGAAATTCTGGAACGCGACACCGAAGCACTCGACGCCAGTACGCCGCTGGTCGTCCCCAGCCCAGAAATTGCCCGTTGTTCATCAGAAGACCCTGACTGCTTGATCTTGCAACAGAACCTCCTGATTGATGACCGTGCTGAAGAACTCTGTGAAGACGTTGCCCTCCCTGAGCAAGAAATCCCTGAAGATGAACCGTGGGTGCGGGTTGACCCGAACTGTGGTCTGCGGGCTGCGCCGCGCCCAATCAGCGGGCCGCTTGGGGAAGGCACCGACATCACCGTCACGGGTGGCAACTATCGCCCCAACGAAGAAGCAGTATTGTTTATTGTGCAACCTTTTGGTGAACCGTTCCGCCCCCGTTCCGATGAAAACGCACAGATTATCACTGTTGAGACCGACGCAAACGGCGCATTCGAACTTGAGTTCATGATCCCGAATAACATCATCTTCCCCGACGACCGTACACAACCCATTGTTGCTGAAGTGCTGGTGCGACAAACTCGCGAAGTCGGTGAACCATATCTGGTCGATGAATTCTGGTTATCGTTGGAAGGTATTGTTGTCACCCTGTTCCTGGCGCTGATGGCGACGGCTGGTGCCCTGGTGTTGGCGGTACCGATGAGCTTCCTTGCGGCGCGTAATCTGATGTCAACAAATCCGGTGACGTTGGGCATTTACTACGTCGTCCGCGTGATTATGAATGTCGTGCGTTCTATTGAGCCGATTATCTGGGCATTGATCGCAATTATCTGGGTAGGGCCCGGGCCATTTGCTGGCGTCATCGCATTGACCATTCACACCATCGCAGCGCTGGGTAAGCTCTATTCGGAATCCATCGAAAGCATTGACGACGGTCCTATTGAAGCGATTCAAGCGACAGGTGCCAACCGTCTACAGACCATCATCTATGCGGTTGTGCCACAGATTATACCGCCGTTTGTCTCTTTCAGTATCTATCGCTGGGACATCAATGTGCGTATGTCTACGATTATCGGTGCTGTTGGGGGTGGCGGTATCGGCGTGGTGTTAATCCAGTGGATTCGCCTCGGTGACAATCACTCGGTCGGTATTGCCGTGTGGATGATCGCGATTGTCGTCACGATTTTGGACTACACCAGTTCACGCATCCGCGAGGCGTATGTGTAATACCAGGTTCGCGGCATTGGTTGTTTTGTGGGAGGGTATGCCGTCTGCGACGTCAACACCTCTCCTACGGCACGTTTTCGGCTTGTCAATGAGGTTTCGTAGGGGCTGTGTTGGCTTCTGCAAGAAGACATAACTGCCCATTCGATCGTTGTTGATCGTCCGAACCTGGTATAAGCGGCAGAACGCCTTTTTGCTATTGGGGTGGTTTAGGGCTATAGAAGCGACCACCCCTTGTAAATAAAACTTAATCACATCTTCAATCAATTTTAATTGAATTAAATTGTTTTCTTATGTTGGCGCGTTATATTTGGGCCCGTTGGCAATTCGACGTGTCGAGTGCTAACACATTTTCATCTCATCCGAATACAGATTCATTTGGAGAAAACCGTACATGCGTAAATCGATTACCGTACTTGCTGCTCTGCTCGCTTTGCTTATTGTAGCTGTTGCCCCCGGCTTTGCACAGGATGGCGAAGAACAGACCATCGCCGAAATCGCTGGTGGTAATGAAGACTTCTCTACCCTGATGACTGCTGTTGGCGCTGCTGACCCTGCTATTGCTGAAGCCCTCAGCGGTGAAGGCGAACTGACTGTCTTTGCGCCTACTAATGAAGCATTCGCTGAAACCTTCAGCAAGCTGGGCCTGAGCCCTGAAGACGTTGTAAGCAACCAGGAACTGCTGACCACCATCTTGCAGTACCACGTCCTTGACGGCGCTGTGATGTCTGAAAGCGTTGTTGAACTGGGTGACGCCGAAGTTGAAACCCTCCAGGGTGAACCCATCAACGTGCGGGTTAGCGGTGGTAACGTCACCATCAACCAGGCGAACCTCATTGACCTCGACATTGAAGCCAGCAACGGTGTGATTCACGTAATTGACGAAGTTCTGCTCCCCGAAAGCGTCCTGCGTAGCCTGATCGCAGATGAAGAACTTGGCACCGAAGACGACCCCATCACCCTGCTGTTCATCCCCTCGGAAGATGCCCAGAACGTTGCTGTTGGTGCGGACGACCTCGCTGAACTGGTCTCTGAACAGAGCGGTTTCGAAGTTGAAGCCCGCGTTTCCACCGACTATGCTGCGGCTATTGAAGCCCTCTGTGGTGAAGAAGCTGAAATCGGCGCACTCAACACCTTTGGCTACATCCTCGCCAGCCAGCGTGACTGCGCGACTGTGGGTGTCGTGAGCGTTCGCTTCGGCAGCAACTTCTACGCTGGTCAGATCATTGTTCCTGCTGACAGCAGCATCGAAAGCCTGGCTGACATCGACAGCGAAGTGACCTTCTGCCGCCCTGACCCGCTCAGCACCAGCGGTTGGATCGTCCCCAGCATTGCCATGCGCGCCGCTGGTATCGACCTCGATACGCTGAATGTTGTTGACGCTGGTGGTCACGACGGTGTTGTGGCTGGTGTCTACAATGGTGAATGCGATGCTGGTGCAACCTATGTTGACGCTCGTGACACCATTGAAGAAGAAAGCCCGGACGTCTTCGACCGCGTTGCTGTCATCGGTGAAAGCGCTCCGATCCCGAACGACACCCTGAGCTATGGTAACCACGTTCCCTACGCTATGCAGTTGATCCTGACCGAAGCGCTGCTCGAAATCGCCAGCGACGAAGCCAACGCTGAACTGCTCGACGCTGTTTATAGCTGGGACGCGCTGCAACGTGCTTCTGACAGCTTCTTCAACGACTTCCGCGAACAGCTTGACGCTGCTGGCGTTGACGTCGAAGAACTGCAATAAGCCCACAGTACCACACGCTAAAAACGAAAGAGGTTGCCACGCGGCAGCCTCTTTTTGATTTCATATTTTATACCAGGTTCGTGACAACGGTTGTTTTGTGGGAGGGTATGCCGTCTGCGACGTCAACACCTCCCCTACGGCACGTTTTCGGCTTGTTGATGAGGTTTCGTAGGGGCTGTGTTGGCTGCTGCAAGAAGACATACCTGCCCATTTTATGGTTGTTGATCGCCCGAACCTGGTATTACCCGGTTAAACGGGGTTGACTTCTACGCTACCTGAAGCATGTTAATTCACGCCGTAGCCTGCTAATTCTGGCACCATTGCGCTACATGTTTGATCAAAAGCAGCGTCGGCCGTGACATTCATATAGTCCAGCCCATTCAGTGCCAGCAAGCTACCGTTAGGGCACAGGCTATTCGCGCCATCAACCGTCATTGCAGCCAGCAGCGCACTCACACGCGGCGCAGCGAAGGATGTCCCCGCCGGGGAGTCTGGCAGAAGTGGCACCATAAGTTGACCATCATTTGAGTATTCAGCCAGCTCGCCCTGTGGCAACAAGGTGTCAAGCAAATCTTCGCTCGCGCTGACACTCAGCACATTTTCCCACGCGGCTGGCAAAAATGAGAAGCGGGCCCCATAATTACCCGCCGCCGCCACAAATACTAGCGAATTTGGCTCAATACGCCCCGGCCCTGTGCCGGGTTCGGTTGAACGGAGGAACGCATCGTTGCCTAGCCCATCTTCCCGAACGCCCTGCAAGTGTTCGCTGATCGTGTTCAGCAAGCTTTGAATCTGGTCAGCATCTTCGTCAGAGAGTAATTCTTCCATGTAGCTTTCAGCAGCAACCATCGCTGGAATATCGCCGCAGGGCAGGATGGCCAGACTCATGTTGACGATCACATTGCGGCCACCGAATTGCGTCAACGCCCCTGCAAGCTGGTTGGCAAGCTGTTCGGTGCTTAGTGACGTAATATCCAGCCGAACGATGTCCACCTGATCACGCATACCAAGCGCTTCAAGTTGCGCCTCAATGACATTGACCACCTGTTCGCCATGCGTCTCGTCCGAATCTTCAATCGACCCTGCCCCGCGTACCGCAAAAATGGCCCCGCGCACAGCAAAAATCTGGCTGTCAAGCGTTGCCACACAGTTGTTCTCCACAGGTTCAGTGTCCCCAGCAGAACCACCCCCGCCAGGACGCCCCCCGCGGCCATCGGTGCCACCATTACCGCGTCCCCCTGAACTCCCGATACCACCAGCATTTTCGGCTGCGTTGCCGCTGCTCAGTTCTGCAACGTCAGGGCGTACAGGTAAGGTAGCGCTATTTGTCGCTTGCGAAAACTCTGAGAAAGAGTAATTTCCAGTATCAAGATTACGCCGAACGACATCAGCAATCTCGCCGGGTGGTAATTCCCGCGCAAGCTGAGAAATTAACGGTTCTTCACCAAAATTATCGACAACGATAATGACAGTGTCTGCACGCTCGTTTTGACGCGCCTGTGACAACGGTGTATCGCTGAACACGACTGTTACCGCTGCAAAGAGCATTGTTAGAATCAAGCCAGACCGGAATAGTTTTTTCACGCTTTATCTTCCTCTTCGTATTCGTTGACCTTCATATACTGACGCAAGGCTTTCGAACGC
>DAOTTU010000117.1:0-6055 GCA_034437655.1 Anaerolineae bacterium | reverse complement strand
GACCAACTGCCAGAGTGCCAACACGGCGGGGGTGGCAAAAGCGGCCGCACCATCAGCTTGCAGCAACACTTCGCTGTCCGCAGGCAATTTCACCTGTGGGTAACGTTGCATGTAGGCTTCCCCGGTGAAATAGTCGTATGGTACTCCAGTTTGCTCAAAGTTCGCTCGTTGTGCCGCGATTTTCTCACTGCCATGTGGGCCCATTTCAGCCAGTCCAGTCTTTTTCAAAAGTGGACGTCCGGCAACTTCACCCAACGCTTGCCACGCCGGATAAGCAACTTTCGCCATTTCGACATATATCGGTTCGGGATAATTAAAGCGCACAACACGCCCATCACCATGTGAACTGCCGTGTGTATGCCCGGGTTCAAACTGATCTATCAAGACGACGTGCTGCCCATGTTTTGCCAGCGAATAAGCCGTTGCCGCACCAACAATGCCCCCACCGACAATAATCGTGTCATAAGTAATCATGTTCCAAATCCTTCAGTCACAAGAGGCGTTTCATGCATTATGTAGCCAATGATAGCGCATCTTTCCAGGAGTTGTGGCATTTCACCAATTTATGGTATTCTGCCTACATTATCGACTGATAGAAATCTGCATCGTTTGGATACCATACAATGTCACACTATGAAGAAGCCATTGCACTCCATCAGCAACATCCCGTTGTTGACGCTCACCACGATATTTTGATGGATGTACTTGTGAAGCACAAAAAAGGTCAGCGCGGCGTGCTTTCTGGCGAATGGGGGCCACGCTTGCAAGCGGCCGGCGTGAATGTGCAAATCTTGCCTGCTTTCGTTGAAGACCGTTACTTGCCGGGCCTCGGCTTGCGTGAGGCATTCCGCACCCTTGAAGCGGCGCTTGCCGATGTTGAGTATGATAACAGCGTCGTTGAATTGGCAACTGATATTCAGGGGATTCATGACAGTGTACAACGTGACAAAATAGCAGGTGTGCTGGCGCTTGAGGGTTGTGATGGGTTAGAAGGTGACCCGGCTATGCTGCGGCTGATGTATCGGCTTGGGGTACGCATGGTTGGCTTCACATGGGAGCGGCGAAACGCTTTTGCAGATGGCACTGGCGTTCGCAATCCGGGTGGCTTGACGGCTGTTGGTCGGACGGCGCTCCACGAGATGATGAAACATCCGGTGGTGTTCGATGTCAGCCACCTTGCAGAACCAGGTTTCCGGGATGCAATGAACATCGTTGATAAGCCAATTATCGCCTCGCACAGTAATGCCAGCGCCGTGCTGGATCATCCCCGCAACCTGACCAATGAGCAGATTAAAGCTATTGCACAGACCAACGGCGTCATTGGCTTAAATTTCGTCGGCTTTTACATTGATGCTGAGCATCCCACCTGTGAACGCATGGCCGACCATCTGATCCATATCGCAGAACTGGTTGGGATTGAGCATGTCGGGCTGGGGCCAGATTTGCTGGAGTCGCCGCTGCGTGAGCCAGGCAAAGAAGCGCTGAAACAGACATCGCTAGACCCTGCTTTGCTGGATAACTGGATTGACAACTGTCAACAGGTCGAACAGCTACCGCAATTCACGGCCACATTAATCGAAAGAGGATTGAGTGAGGATGATATTGCGGCGGTGCTTGGCGGGAATTTCATGCGGGTGTTTGAGGCAGTCTGGTCGTAAGGTATAACTAAAGCGTCGCCCTTTGTAACTTATGGATTCCACCACAACCGTTACAAACAGCGACACCTTGTGCGATCAATTACGTCCCTTGAAAGGGGGTAACTAGGTTAGGGGTGACGCTCCCACCTGACCACGGCGGAAGAAAGGCGTTTCACCTTCATCATGTTCTGTGACGTCAACGATGCTCTGAACATTCGGGACGGCATCAAGGATCATTTTCTCAATGCCCTGCCGCAGGGTAACGGCCGCCAAGCCACACCCCTGACACCCGCCCTGCATTTCAATGTAGGCGACGCCCTCTTCAAAATCGACGAGTGAAATACGGCCACCATGAATTGCTACGGCTGGGTTCACGTTGTCAACGATCAGGCGTGCAACCTCGTTGGCAAGTGTGTCTTCCCACACGGGGTTCGGGTTGTCTACAACGAAGCGTCCCATTTCCTGAATTGACAGGTCTACGGTGGCTCCCTTAAGGCGCTTGCTACTGGCCGGGTCAACGTAAACCTTAAAATTCGGGGTCTCAATGACTTCATCCCCAACACTCTGCTCGCCAGCGTCAACCGAGCGAATGTCATAGGTGAAGGTGGTATTGTCGCGCCCTTTCACCCGCAAACGGACAGCATGCCCTTCATGGCCTTCTGCCTTGAGCATTTCCGTCAGCCGTGTTTGTGCCGCTTCACTAAACGTAATCATCAATTACTGTTCCTTATCGTTTGCTATTTAACGAATATCTTGAATTTCAATTAGACCACTCGAAAGCGTAGGGCGTGGCCGGTCGCTTTCTTGAACAAGTTCGAAGCGTCTCGGCATCTCGATCACGTAGGGACACCCTTGCTCAACAACCCCGCAGCGTGAACAGCCGCCACTTGTGCATGTACTATCAATGCTAGTGCTTGTGTCCTTTAGTTTGCCTTTGCGCACCCAGTAGCCGATCATTTCCTCTACCAGTGCGCGGTCAACATCCAGACGTTGGGCCAGTTGGCTCAGTGAAAGCGGTTGTGACGTGTCTTTGAACGCTTGCAGAACCTCGCGTAGCATTGACATATTTAGACTCCTAACAAAGTCCCGATTTGGTAGACCAAGACCGCCGCCAACCATGCCACGACCAGTGTGTACCCAGCCTGCGCCAGTGTCCAGCGCCAGCCAAATTCATGCCGCATCGCACCAACCGCTGCCATACAGGGGACATAGAGCAGGATAAAGACGTTGAACGCGATGGCTGACAGGGGGGTAAATGCACTGTTGAGTGCGCTTTCAAGGGCGCTTTCGTCGCCTTCTTCTTCACCCGAGCCGAGGAAATTTGCTTCTGCCATATTGATGCCGGGAATAATGTTCACAGTGCGCGGTATGATATTGACGATTTCCTGAGCTGTGACAATGCTTGTATCAACGAAGCTCGTCGCGATAAATTCAACATCTTCAATCAATGTGGGGGTCGGTTCTTCTTCAGCGGCTTCCTCACCGACATAAATCTGGTTCATGCTGGCGATCACGACTTCTTTTGCGAGGAACCCGGTCACCAGCGAGCCACTGGCTTCCCAGTTGCCAAAACCAGCCGGTTCAAAGACTGGTGCAATACCCGCACTGACTGTGCCAAAGACGCTGTCTTGCGGTGGAACATCATTGAACGAGTTATCAGAGGTTGTCGGTAGTGCGAGCAGCAACCAGATTGCAATTGATGCCACAAGGATGACCGTCCCTGCGTTCTTGATAAAGCTGACAGTGCGGCTCCAGGTACTGCGCCACACTACGGTCGGATTCGGCGTGCGGTAGGGTGGTAATTCCATCACAAAGGGGGTAATCGGTTTGTCGCGGAAAATCAGGCGTGTTAATAGGAAACTGGTCAAAATCGCGACACCGATTCCGATGAGATACATCGCAAAAATGAATGTACCGGAACCAGCGAAGAATACGGCACCAAACAACACATAAACCGGCAAGCGTGCGCCGCAGCTCATGAAGGTCGTCAAGAAACCGGTAATCTTGCGGTCTGTCTCGTTTTCGAGGGTGCGAGTGGCATAAACTGCTGGAACTGTGCAGCCGAAACCAACCAGCAACGGCAAGAAGCTCTTGCCCTGCAACCCGAGTGAATGCATGGCGCGGTCCATGACGAAAGCGGCGCGGGCCATGTAACCCGAATCTTCCAGCACAGCAATACTGAGATAAAGCGAGATCAACACTGGAATAAAGACTAACACGCCACCAACACCAGCAATCACGCCATCCAGCATCAACGCACCAAACCAGGTATCTTGCAGGCTGGCGGCTGTGAGGGCAGTGGTCATCCAGGTTGTGATTGGGCCGCCGACAACGCCATCTACCCAGTCAAGGAAAGGCGCGCTCACGTTAGCCGTAATTTGGAAGACTACCCACATCAAGGCAAAGAATATTGGCAAGCCAAAAATGCGGTGGGTCAGAATCTTATCCAGACGGTCTGAAGGCGTGACAACACGATTTGACGGGCGTTTCACTGCATCGCGCACCCATTGCCCGATGACCTCATAACGGCCTTCAGCGACCAGTGTATCGGGCTCAATATCGAGTGCTGTTTCAATGCGGGCGGCTGCATCTCTGGCGGCTACCAATAGTGCCGGACGATTTGCCAGCTTATTCACAATGTCGTCGTCTTCTTCAAGCAATTTGATCGCCAGCCAACGTGGAACATATTGCTCAGTCAGGTCTGCATCTTGTTGAATCAAGGTAATAAGTGTGTCAACTTCTGTGGACATTTCTGGGGGTAGTGGCAACTGGAAAGCGTCACGGATTGTTGTTGCTAACGACCCTTGCGCAATCGCTTCGCGCACATCGCTAAGCCCGGTTTGTCGGTAACCAACTGTCCGAACAATGGGTATACCACCGAGATGTTGCGAGAGCTTATCTGTATCAATCCGAATGCCACGACTCTCTGCGATGTCGCTCATGTTCAGCGCCAGGATCATGGGGATGCCCATTTCAAGGAGTTGGACAACCAGATACAGGTTACGCTCCAGGTTTGCAGCGTCCACAACCACCATCACCATATCAGGATGGTCATTGATAATGTAATCACGTGCAATCAGTTCCTCTACAGAGTAGGCATTCAGGCTGTAAGTACCGGGAAGGTCAACGACAGTAATTTGTTGTTGGTCTACCTGGAGCAATCCCTCTTTTTTCTCAACTGTTTTCCCGGGCCAATTGCCCACATGCTGATTAGAACCAGTGAGGGCGTTGAAAAGGGTACTTTTACCAGCGTTGGGGTTTCCTGCAAGTGCAATTCTTGTGGTCATTGTTATACTGCCTGCTGCTTTTTATGTAATTCAACAATAATTTTATGGGCCATACCACGCCCAAGCGCTAAACGTGCGTCGTTCTTAAGTGCCAAAATCATGGGGCCGTCGCATTCACCGCTGACAACATAGATACAGTCGCCACAATTGAGACCAAGTTCGGTCAACCGATGACGCATATTCCCTTTGCAGCGAAATTCAACTAATGCGCCTTCTTCACCAGCACGTAGCATGCTCAGTGGTACACGTTCATTGTAATTAGCCATTATCGCTGACTTTCACTTCGATGTGTTTTGCTTCGGATTTGCGCAGCGAGAGATGATAGTCACGGATACGGTATTCCAGCGGGTCGCCCATGGGCGCAACATTCAACAGTTCAATTTGTGTGCCGCGAATAATGCCCATATCCATCAACCGATGACGCAATGCTTTGTCTGCGTTTACTTTAGCAATGGTTGCAGTCTGTCCAAGAGAAAGTTCATCAAGCTGCATCGTATTTTCCTTGTCCAAAAATCCAGTTGACACCAGCATAACGGACATGGGCACATTCTGAGCAGTGCAGGTTGTCATGGAAAATATAGGGTTTGATCAATTAAGTTTGAGGCTACATGCAGTTAAACACCATGTTGGAACAGCAGCAATCCCATAATTAACTATGGTTAATTTATATGATCAATGGGATGGAATGAGTCCAAATGCAAACAGTGCAATGCAGGGTAGTTGTGGGATTTGGTGAGGTTTTCAGGGCAACAGGAGCATAAACGACGCATCCCCCGCAGGCGATAGCAGGCGGGTGGGTGTGCGGAGCGGTTGGCAGCGACCTACTCTCCCACACAATCTCTCGTGCAGTACCATCGGCGCTGGCGAGCTTAACGACTGGGTTCGGGATGGAACCAGGTGGACCCTCGCCGCCGCGGCCACCAACATCTTGCACACACACACATTCTCACCGGCTATTGTCTGCGGGGGATGCGTCTGGCTGCACCCAACCCGCTTGAATACCATGCCTTACATTCACGTGTCGTCCCCTGAAGAACGACCAACAATTTCTTCAGACCACCTGTGGCAGTCAACATGATGCTGATGGAAAGCGCTCGACCATTAGTATCGGTTCGCTACATACATTGCTGC
>DAOTTU010000116.1:0-3392 GCA_034437655.1 Anaerolineae bacterium | reverse complement strand
ACAGTGACCAGGCTTTTAGAGAAGGGGGACGCACACACACAACCCGAAAACCGAGGCTGCCGTCACGGGAGTCTGGATAGTTGAGGTAGCGAACCGCAGAACGGGCGAGGTCACGATCGTAGTACCAGGACCCGCCGCGCAGGACACGACTATTAGCATTCGTTATGTCTTGACTTTCGCCTGTTCCATATTCCGTTAAGCACCAGTCCCACACGTTGCCCGATATATCCAGCACACCATACGGCGAGGCTCCCTGCGGATACATGCCCACCGCGCTTGTTTGCCCGATTCCACCTTCGTTGGTGTTACCTTTCGTCGCGTCGAACTCGTTGCCGTAGGGGTAAATCAGCCCCTGCGTACCGCGTGCGGCTTTTTCCCATTCCTGCTCGGTGGGCAGGCGTACTGGCAACGCCAGCGGCACATCAATCGACGGTATGTCCCCCGTCAATTTGTATGACAACCAGCGACAGAACGCCATCGCATCATACCAGCTCACGTTTTCGCGGGGATGGTTATCATGCTGGAAGCGTTGTTCACCC
The DNA here is from genome assembly GCA_034437655.1 of Anaerolineae bacterium. Taxonomy (GTDB): domain Bacteria; phylum Chloroflexota; class Anaerolineae; order Aggregatilineales; family J027; genus J027. The sequence goes on along the minus strand of DAOTTU010000116.1, from coordinate 2,853 downwards.
GGATTGGCTTTGTGGTCATCGCTAGTGGCTAAGCCTTCCCACCAGCGCGGGTCACGGAAGCCATCATCAGCACTCAGAAACACCTGAAACTGAGCATAAGTGATTGGATAACGGCTGATGTAGAAGGTATTGAGTTCCAGTTCTTGACGGTCGGCAGGCTTTGCAAAGTCTGGATAATCGTATTTGTTATCATCACCAAAAATGAACCTGCCCGCTGGAATCTGCACCCAGTCGATGTCGGGCAGGCCATCAGCACCAACGCCAACGCCGGGGCGCGGGTCACCAATTTCACTGAGTAAACGTCCGACCTCAGCGCGTTCAATCGACGGTAATGCCCCCAGTGTGATAATTTGCGTAAGCAGTGGTTGCAGACGTGGTTTGTAGAGTGTCACGAGTTCATCACCTGTCGGCATCAGGTGTTGCTGGAAGAGGCGAGCCGCAGTGGCGATACGACGGTAAATGGTGGCGCTGGAATCATCCGATAACGCAGCATCAGCATCCGGCAGCAGGGCACGGAACAATGTCCACAGATCGCCATTCTGACGGGTGACTTCATCGGGCAATAGTTCCAGTACATTGCGCCATAAGCCCGGACTGCGCTCGACTTCGGTGATGATACGCTGCGGGTAGTGCTCCTCACGTGTCAGTAAACAGGCGGCGAGGTGTTCCTGAAAGCTGCGGTGCGCAAATTGAAAATCATCAGGAGCTTTTTCAAATATCACCCCGGCACGCTGGGCAAGTGTTTCAAGTAGGATGTTAAATTCGACGTTACGAATGCCAAGGTCTTTACGTACGGTGGTCATAATCAAGCCACTCTCAAACACGGCGAGGTCGTCCCCGTCTTCCTGCTCGCTGTGGACGCGGAAGGCCAGATGTTCGAGCATGTCGCGCAGTTGTTTTTCATCGAGTCCGATAGCCTCTGCCACGGATTGCCCATCGGCGGCAAGGTCTTTGCGTGTCCAACGCCGAATCAACATCTCGACACACTCGCGGTAAATAGCACCTTTGCTGACAGGCAACCGTTGCTCAGGGGCTGCGGTCTGGTTGTTGAGCCAGATGGCCGCCATCAGTGTGAAGAATAACGGGCTACTACGTAATTCAGCGGGGACATTCTCCATCTGTTGCTTGAAAGCGCCAACTTCCTGCTCAGCCCCTTCAACACCGAGCACCACGCGAAACAGACGCTCGGCCAATTGTTCAAGGCGGTCACTGTCCAGCGTTGTCAGGCTGACCTGTCCAAACGCATCCAGCGCCCAATCCCCGTTGTAAGCGTAGGGGCGCGAGGTCACGACGATGCGGCATTTATCATAGCGGGTGCGCAACAGATCACACAGCCGTTTAATTTGCTCCCGGCGTGTCTCGTGGTCAGCGTTGGGTACTTCGTCCAGCCCGTCAAGGAAGATCATTACATCGCCATCGCGCAGTTGCTCTTTCAGATAGCTTTCGTAGGCTTCGAGGTCTTCTGGCTCAAGGATATGCTCACGAATGTAAGCGAAAAAGGCTTTGGTCGAGACATCTTCCACAGCACGCGGTGCGTCAATGGATGGAAAGCTGCTCTGCACCAGTTTGCGCAGTTCAATGAAAATAGGGGTGTATGCCGGATGTGGCCAGAAGCCGAGCGAGTCAAGGTCAGCGCGGGCATCTTCGCGTTCTTGCAACAGCATGTCACCGGCCATACACAATGCCAGATGCTTGAGCAGGGTGCTTTTACCGCTACCGGGGTCGCCAGTGATGACCAGATGTTGTTGCAGAGCAGGTGCAGTTTCGGATTCGATGCGTCGCAAATAGTATGTTGAATCTTCAGGTGGTTCTTTCTGTGCCGCTTTGTAGTCTTCCCACAGATCGTGTAACTGCTGCTCAAAAACTGCCATGCCACGCCCTGAAGGTGCAAAACCCTTGATTGCTTGTGGCTTCTGTTTTTCTGGGACTTCATGAACTTCGTCGCGCTCTAGTTGATCAAGATCACGTAGCCACCAATGCACTATTTCCTGGTTTTCAACGTCAATGTTAAAGCTGACATTCAACTTCAGCGGAACATACACATCAAACAGGGTCACACGGTCTCTGGGGGCGGCGTCCAGCAGATAGGTCAGGTTAACCTGTGCCAGATCGTTCAGCGTCTTGAGGTAGGCGACATGCAAGCGTCGGAATTGCGGGTCAAGCATGCGTTTGTTGCGGGCCATCACGGGTGGTAGGTCGTTAAGCAATTTGTCCCATGCTGGCTTGTCATAGTCGATAGTGAAGTCAATCCAATTGTGGCTGTCGAGTTTAATCGCGGTCAAGTCATCTGGAGTGGTGCTGCCATTGATCTTCAGCGGAATGATGAGCTTACCGAGTTCTTTGGCGCGTTGAATCTCGGCACGGCACCAGCGACTCTGACAGGCGGCGGGGGTGGCCATGAATAGCACCGCTGCGGCGTCATGAATGCCTTTTGCAATTTCGTCCTGCCACTGCGCACCGCCGGGGATGCTGCGGTAGTCGATCCAGATGTCGTAATAAAATTCATCGTTGAGGCGGTCAATGATGGGGCGCACCGTCGCAATGTCTTCACGCTTATACGAGATGAACAGCTTGACGGTGGCGGCGCGGCGGCGCACCTGTTCATCGGCGGGAACGTGTTCCGGCAGCACAGGCAGTTCATCTTCGGTGTCAGACGGGATGTGTTCAAAGGGTTCATGCTCATAAACCGGGATGAAGGCCCCGCCTTTTTCATAGCCAAACACGGCCCAGCAGGTGAATGGTTTGCTGAACCAGTCGCTGTTGACCGTCCATTCGAGGGCCGCATAACCAACCGCACTGTTAGCAGCGGGCTTGACCCAGCCAATGTTGAGCATGACCGGGTAATAACGCCCT
>DAOTTU010000115.1:0-6935 GCA_034437655.1 Anaerolineae bacterium | reverse complement strand
GAACAGCCCTGAAGGGCGCTCACGCAGCGGATCGTGTTGCCATACCGCGCTTGCGTTTGACCTTACCATACCCCTACAGCGTGTGACATACACCACGTTCCGAATCAACTTGTTCCCTTTCTACACCGTCTCTTATGGGCAATTGTCGAGACGAGTCTACACATGCAATGCTACCGAATGCTAGCACCCAGCTTTGCAGCCCCACACGGCATAGAGGGGGTCTTTCTGGCTAAAAAGCCCGCGCTCACCGGGGTAGGCAGCTTCATCGACGTCGGTGTAGTTGCCAGCCATCTCGAAATAGGTGCGCACAAGTTCACGATGCCCCTGCGCGTTCATCCGCAGCCAGACATCAACCGCTTTGGTGGGGAAACACCGGTTCGAGAACGTCACGACAAACGGCGCGCCCGGCCGCAGGATACGATTGACCTCAGCAAAAGCGCGTAGCGGTGCAGTCATGTATTGGACTGACACAGCACACACCACCCCGTCGAAGCTATGGTCTGCATAGGGGAGGACCGGGTTGCGATTCAGGTCATGGATTGTGTAGTCGTCCAGTTGCGGGTTGTCGTTCATTTCGGCGGCGTTCATCCCCAGCCCAACAACACGGTCGAAGTTGATGTCTGTGGGTAGGTGCGAGCGCCAGCTACTCATCAGGTCAAGGATTGTGCCTTCAGCGGGCAGCAAGCGTGCATAAACACTACGGATAGCAGCGATGGCGTGATCGTCCACATGCACAACTTTGCGCGGCATACTATAAAAGGTTGTGTCGTCGCGGTCATCCTGGCGACGGAAAAACTCTGCCGGGAGTGTGTTTGGCGCAAACGCTTTCATCATCCGATTTCGCTTCCATTACTATTACTACGTTAACCTCAGTCTAGCATGGAAGCACCACCGGGAAGGGCGTTTTCAGAGACGTCTCACCAAGCGCTGAGACACGACTCATCCCCATCCTAAGCTGTGTTCATCAACACACGCAGGAAAAATTCGCGGATGCGGAACATGGCTAGCTCGGTGCCAGCCGCATCGCCTTGAATGTGCCCCGCGTCTGGCAATATCTGCACGTCGAAACCTTCCCCCAGCATGTGACCTGCCGCTTCGAGCGCGTCTTTCAGTGCATAAATTTGCGACACCGGGATGCGGGGGTCGTTTTCGCCATGCAACAGCAGCAGCGTGCCGGCAAACGTGGCGGCATGGGTGGTTGGGGAGCGCGCGTGCCAGAGTGAGCCGTATTCTTCGGGTTTACCCATATAGCGGCGGAAGATCATGCGATAACGGGGGTCGGTTGTGGTGTCCAGCAATTTCAGGTCCGTTATGCCGTTGAAGGACAGCCCTGCTTTGAACGCGCCGCCATATTTTGTCATAGCCATGTTGGCCAGATACCCGCCATAGCTGCCACCAAAGATCCCAATCCGTTCACCGTCCACGTCGGGCAGGCCACCCAGATAGTCCGCCGCTGCGACCACATCCTGCAAATCACCACCGCCCCAGTCGAGCGCAATCGTGTCGCGCCATTCCGCCGAATAACCCGTGCTGCCGCGCACATTCGGCATCAAGACGACAAACCCGGCACTGACCAACATCTGCGTGGTGGGGTCAAAATTGCGGAAATGTTGCGCGGTCGGGCCCCCATGCACATAGACCACCGCCGGGCGTGGCGTGGCGCCGGGGGTGCGTGGGCGGTAGAGCAACGCCGGGACTTGCTGGTTATCCCATGTGGTGTAGCGGACGTATTCATGCGGGGCAAATTGCGTCGGGTCGAGGTCGCCATAGTCCGGTTCATGCACGACGCGGAAGGTGTGCGTTTGCAGGTTATAGACGAGCAGCCGCGTCAGCGTGACGTCGGTTTCCTGGGCCAGTAAAATTTCGTCATTGTTGAGCCATTGCCCGGTATGGTAAATGCCATCTGGCAATTGTAGCGGCGTCTCGCCCCGGCCGCGCGTGCTGAAGACCGTGGCTGTGATGGCCGCCTCGGCGTTGAGATAGGCCAGCAGTCGCTTGCCGTCGGGGGACAACTGCCCGGGCCAATAGTGTCCTTTTAACGGGGAGAGCCAGCGCAAAGTCTGTTGTTTGTAGTCGAGTACCCCGGTTTGCCGCATACCGTTAACGTCAGAATGCACCGCGATCAAGCGGCCGCGCCAGTGCGAGAACCCATCCTGACAGTTTTCCCCATTCGAGAGCAGACGCTCAAGGTTCGCACCGGTGCTGCGTAGCATCCAAACATCGACGTTGCGCGGGCTGTTGGTGTGGTTGCCTGCCACCAGAATATAGCGCCCATCTTCACTATAGCGGGCGTCGTGGATGGGATAGGGGAACTCGGTCAGGCTCTGCGGCTGTGTGTGGAGCGTCGCGGGGGTGGGAGTCGCCGGGATGCGGGCGAGGTTGAATATACCCGTCTGCGTGCTGCCGATGAGGACATCATCGTCATAGGCATCCAGCACATAGGCGGCCACGTCGGGGTTTTGCCAGAGCGGAACAACGTCGCCTGTTTCCACGTCAACGCGATAGACGTCATAGTTTTCCAGCCCGTTTTCACTGCGCGATATGAAAATGAACCGCCCGTCCCGGCTCCAGGCAAAGGGTAGCACGTCGTCTTGCACAGCACCCCCGGCGGTGAGTGTTCGCCGTTCGCCCGTGTAGACATGCAGCAGTTGCAGGTCAAGGTTCTGGTCATAATAGGCCACCCGGTCGCGCTGATGGCTGAGGGTCGGCTGGTAGAGGGCTGGTAATTTGGCAAAGGCATCAGGGTTAAAGGCCATAGGACGCTGCTTTCTGTTGACGGTGTTGGTTGATGCTATGCATTGTGCCGGGTGGGGGGTGGTGTGTGCAAGGCCCGGCGGACGGGCCATGTGTTATACGAGGTTCGCGACGTTGGTTGTTGTGTGGGAGGGTATGCCGTCTTGCGCCGTCAACAACTCGCCTACGATGGGGTTTCCGCTTGCTGACGGGGTGTCGTAGGTGCGCTTGTCGGCTCCCAACGAGAGACGTACCCGTTCACCGATTGCGATTGTCCGCATCACTTTGTAACAGCCCTGTTAATGCAGGGAAAACCCGTAGCGATGGGGGTAATGATTAGACTCCTCACGGCAATGGTACCACACTCGCCGCCGGGATATAGCGCGTCCCTGCGAAAACATCGCCTGTGACCGCGTAATAGGTTTCCCCGTCTGCCTCAACGACAGCTTGCACCTGTAACACCGTGTCACGCGGAACCGTCAGGGTGCCCGGTTCGCCCGGCGCATCGTAAATTTGCCCCAGAATGGCGTTGACGCGCACCAGCGGCGGCAGCGTTGCAGTCGCGTTTGGCGTAGGGCTGGCGGTTTCTGCGGGTGGGGGTGTCGTCGGCGTGGCAGAGCGCGGCGTGGTTGTGGGCGTTGGCGTCATGGCGACGGTTGGCGTGGGCGTGGCGGGCTCGTCGCTGGACGTATCGCCGCTCAGCCACAGCGCGCCACCGAGCATACCCACGACCACCATCAGCACCAATAGCGGCACGCGCCCCACATGCCATACTCGCGCCCGAACACAGGGCCAATGCACGCGCTGGTCGGCGTCCAACACGGCCCCACATCGCGGGCATTGCGGCGTGTATGTCATTGGGGCCTACTTCCGCGCAAAGATGGGGTTTGAACGATTATTCATGGCTGAGGCGCTACGCCATCCTGCCCCACACAAAACCGCCACACACTCGCGCTGATGACGCTGCCCACCCCGAAGGCATACACCGCCACCGGCCGCCCGACGGCCAGCGTGCCATCTACAATCATCTGGTGCAGCACAATCATGCCGGTGCCGGCCGGGGTGTTGTTGAAACCCGTGCGCGGCATAAACCAGTCAATGCGCGGTATCGTCGGCAGCGTCACCCCTTCAGCGCGGAGGGTGTCATGCAGGGTGCTGTCGGTGAGGCGGGCGAGCTTGCGGGCGCGGCGTTTTTCGATGCCCTGCGACAATAGATTATGGCGCGTGAGTTCTTGCATCAGAAACGCGATCACCGGGCCGCTGGGTTGATGGCTGTAGGCAATGGGTGCCAGCGCGCCATAGGTTGCCGCAAATTGCGCCCGATACGCCGTTACCATCTCCATAACCACCCCCGGCACGCGCCGCGCAAAATAGCCCGCTGTGGCCATGCCATCGCTGCGCAGCCGTCCATCGTCACTATAGGGAAGCTGCATATAGAGGTCACCAGCGGCGGTGGTGTAGAGCCTGTCGCGCGAGTCGTCATCTGCAAAGGTATACCACGCCGGGGCAGCACGCCGGGCAGCGGGGGGCGGCAATTTGCACGGATAGGGCCCGCTCACGACACCGCGCTGGTCAAATTCAACGACCGTTGTGCCCATGATGAACTCAATTTCCACGCCGGGGATGAAGGCAATCGCGCCGCCGCCGTTGGCAAAAGTCCGCACGGTGATGGGGTTGTCATAGTCCATGCGCCCCCCGCTGAATGTCTCCATGCCGACGACGACCACCCGCAGGCCGTGGTAGGGTTGCCCGGGGGCGGCTTCGCGCAGTATATCGTCTATGGCGGACATACCCGCGTTGCAGGCCATCGCATACAGCCGCGCCGTGTCTACCTGCACCCCGCGCTCGCGCAACACACGCACCACGTCATGATGAATCGTGTTGAGCATCGAACAGCCACTGATCACCAGCAGGTCGAGGGTGTCCCACCCACGCATCGCGGCGACACGGGCGGCGAGGTTGGCGGCGTAGGTGGTGTGCCAGGCCTGCGTGTCGGGGTCGTAGATGTCGTTGTCCAGCGGATAATAATAACCACTGGTGAAACCCGTGCTGAACACCTGTTCGCTCGCGTCGTCAACATCCCAGCCGTGGGCGACGAAGTGACGAATCAGCAGCGCGTTGTCCACCGGATGCCCCCACCCGGCGCGGGCCACGGCAATCTTCCCCAGACGGGCGGTGGCGAGGCTCCCCGGTGCAAAAGCGTGCGGTGTAACCGGCGGAAGGTCGTGCAGGGTTGCGTAGTGGGCGGGGTCGTTGGTGGTGTTGGTGTGCGATGATTGGCGTGCAGGCATGGGTGCCTTTCCAGAATTTAAGTCGTCAGCAATGCGGTGGGCGTTGGCATCCCACCTGTATTAGAGCGGAAATCCGCGCAGATGGCAAGGTCAACAAACCCACGATTTCCTGCTACAATACCGGGGCAAGTGCTTACATTCGCTGACCACCGCCGCAATCGGCAGGTAGGCGTTTTATTCTGGGGTGGAGGCACACATCGGTGCCTCCCTACAGACCATCGTATCAACACGCGATTCGTGCAGGGAACGACCAATGTGTCGTTCCAAAGTGTTGCGGGAGGGTATGCCGTCTGCGCCGTCAACCCTCCCCTACGACCATTCTGGTCAAATAGCGTGTTTGTGCAGGGACTGTGTTGGCTTCCGCAGGAAGACATACCTGTCCTTTTATGGCATTAAACCGCATAATGACATCCTCGAATTATCGGACAAGACGCTTCAGTGCGGAGCGTCATCCTGAATGATCAGAATCCTGAAGGAGAATATACTACCGCCTATGGTTGTCACCCTTTTACGTGCCAAATTGCATCAGGCCCGCGTCACGGGGGCTGACCTCGAATATGTCGGGAGCATTACCATCGCGCAGGACTTGATCGAAGCTGCCGGGCTGTATCCCTATGAGCGCGTGCAGGTTGTCGACATTGAAAACGGCAACCGTCTGGAAACGTATGTCATCCCCGGCGCAGCCAACAGCGGTGTAATGCAACTTAACGGGGCCGCCGCACACCTCGTCAATGTCGGCGATCGCATCATCGTCATGGCCTACGCCCAGCTCGACACTCCCCCACCCGCTGACTGGACGCCGACCGTGCTGGTGTTGGACGAAACGAACGCGATTGTTGAACGCAATCCGTCGGGGTGAGGGTGGCGGTGTCATTCGCACGCGGTGTTGTCTTCCTGTGCGGCCTGTGCCTGCTCACGCTCAGTGCCCTGCTGGCGTTGGGACGTGCCGCGCCGTTGGCGGGGTACTGGCTGGCTGTCCGTGAGGTTGAACAGGGTATGCATACCTTTGATTACGTTCACGTAGAGCGCAATATACGCCTGCATGCGTTCTCACAAGCAGATACGCTCTCCTTCCCAGAACCGACCTTGATTGACGAGGGGCGGCGTATTGTTCTCCCCATAATGAACCGGCCCAGCACTGGCCCGGGCCGTATAACACGGGTTAGCCTGCCGTGGCATGGACAAACCCACCGACAGCAACCGTATCCGGTCGCGCCACCGCCGCCCGCTGTCACCCGCCGCGCTGACCTCGACGCCCTACTGCCCGGGCCGGCCTGCACCTTTAACCCCATCGTTCATCGGTTGCCCGATGCAGCACACATCGTCGTTGATACCTTTGATGACGGTTTGTGCAACCTGATGGTGGTTAATATAGAGACAGGCGCGGCGTATATCCTGCTGCAAAACATCCAGACATCGGCCGGCTTCTGGATTGATAACGAGCGCCCGGTCCTGAGTCTTCCTGATGGCGAAACGGTGGCCGTTCATGGTCGCATCCGAGGGGTAGACACCACGCTACTGCTGGACATCACCACCGGGACGGAACGTACCCGCATTCGGGGAGAGGTCTTCGCCGCGCCACCCGTGCCGCCAGAAATGCGAACACCGCGCTGGCCGTGGGTAGCGGTGGTGGTGGGGGGCGGGTTGCTGGCGGTTGCAGGTTTTCGACTTGATGGTCCGGCGGCGTAGCGAGGCACTGCTGGATGTGGGTGCAAAACGCGAAGATGCCCTTTTCCCCCGCGCGGTGAAGACCGCGTCACGATGCGGAAAAACGGGCCCCGGCCGCGGTCAGGCGGACTTATGAGTTTGGTAATTATAATTGGGTAAGGTCCATCATCCCATTGCGTGAGCGCCCTTCAGGGCTGTTCACGCACAAGACTTGCATAGCCCCGTCCTTCAGGGCGGGGGAAA
>DAOTTU010000114.1:0-24939 GCA_034437655.1 Anaerolineae bacterium | reverse complement strand
TTTCCCCCGCCCTGAAGGACGGGGCTATGCAAGTCTTGTGCGTGAACAGCCCTGAAGGGCGCTCACGCAATGGGATGATGGACCTTACCCAATTATAATTACCAAACTCATCAGTCCAGTCTGACCGCCACACCCTACTAGCCCCGTACTTCAGTGCGGGGCCTGAACAGTCACTATAGTCAGGTACATAATGTACAGCACCAAAAGGGATTAAACGACATATGGGCACTTTCGTCAGTAGAATTGCAGTTGATAACAGTTTGCGTGTGCTGTCACCGCAACAACGGGCCAGCTTGCCCACCGAAATGGAACATGAACTCAAACGCGCCAACCTATGGCTAAACTATAGCATCTTCGTCGAGTATTTACGCTATTTTGGCGACCCGGACCCACGCCGTGCCACTACATTGCGGGCCATGGGCAACAACTTTATGGGTGTCAACACATCCCCAACGCTGGCCGACGCGCTACACACCCTTCCAGAGCGCTACTGCGAATTGCACCGGGGGCACGCCGGCCGGCTATTTGTGCAGCAACACAGCCAGCGCGAATGGCAAATTACCGCTGCACTGCGCTACCCCTATCCATTTATTGAAGGCATTGTGCGCACCGTCCTTGCTGCCGAACCGGGTCTGGTTTGTGGCATACAAGCCGGCACCGTCACGCGCAATTTTGCCTCGCTGCTGCTCACTGTTCAGCAGGGTAGTGCTGCCGCTTTAGATTAGCATAGACCTGCCACGCCGCAAACGGGCCTTGCAGGGCACCATAGAGCGGTCGTAAAGGGTCTACATAATAGGTTTTACGGGCACGAGCGACCATATAAACGACCGAGGGCACCAGACCACTGAGCAACCACACCTCAAACCCAAGCGTTAGCCATTCCATTGTGCGTTGTATCTCCTGAATCACTCATCGTGCCTTAACCTTACCATGCACGCTGAAAAGGTCAAGTTTTTGCGCGTGTATGGGCAAAAACCGCCCCCCTACCGCCGTTTTTGCCGTTTCAATTTCCAGATTTGCATGATCGCGCTCACACTGGCTTCGACCGCTTTTTGACCATCCGCAACCGTCTCATACAGGGGTTGATAGGTGCCCTCCAAGCGTTCAATGGCGGCGTTGACCTCGTGGTCCGCTTCGTTGACGGTATCGGTGCCCGGGTTCGTCACAAGGATTTTGCCAAGCTGAATGGCCGCCTGTTGCAGCGCCCCAATCAACACCCCCGGCGACATGGCAATCGCGGCTAGCCGTTCGTCCATCTGCTGGAAGGGGTTGTTTTCGGTCGCGTCGGTGGGCAATTCTCCATTCTTGAGCATAGAGCCCACCAGCCCAAGGTTGTTGGCTTCAAGATAGGCTTCAGCCATTTCTTCAAGGTCGCGCAACATAAACGTTTGTTCCATGACGCGCAGTTCAAGGTTGCTCATGTCCATAGACTCGGCAAGCTGGAAGATGTCCATCAACATTTTTTGCAGTGCCAGCCCCATTTCGGGCGGGGTGGTTTGCAGCGTCAGTTGGGCTTCTTTAATGGGTGGGTTGCTCTGGTCCCCATCCTGCGACCGTTGCACCAGCATGCGCTGCACGGCTGTGTTGCCAAAGCGGCGCTGAAGGTTCATTATTTCGCGGCTACCGAGGCGCTGGTTACTGCCCTTGAGCAAGGCAGGTTGTTGTTCTTGTTCGGTGCCTTTTTTCTTGCGGCGCACACTTTTCGGGCTTTGCGCATCGGCCTTGCGGCGCACACGTACTCGTTGACGGTCAGCCATCGCGAGGGGCTCCTTTCGCTGGCGTTAAGGGTGCTGGTTGTTGGTGCTTCTATTGTACGTGATTTTGAGAACGGATGCAGTATAACCCTTAACCTACTGGCGTATGCCCGCGCCCCCTCGTATAATCTACGATTATGGATACACAACCCAACCCTAACCCTGAGCAACACTCAGCAACCACAACCAACACCATCACCGACACCACGCCCCCCTTCAACGTCGTGCTACCGCGGCCACCGCTACTGATCGGGCGCGACCTACTGCTCAATGACCTGCACGCGCATGTGCGCAACCATCGCGGCGACCAGGGCGCGGCCGTGTTGTGTGGGCCGGCGGGCATCGGCAAAACACGGGTCGCGGTCGAATACGCTTATCGCTTTGCCGCCGACTACCCCGGTGGTGTGTATTATCTCAACGCCCGGCGCGACTGGTCCTATGGGCTGGCCCGCATCGCTGAGCAGCGCGGACTCAACCCCATCCGCCGGGCCACCGCCCCCCTTGAACATGACCGCTGGCTGGCTATCGCGCTGCAACGCTACCTCGCCGACGACCTCAAAGAACCGTTGCTGCTGATACTGGACAACATCATCGACCCGCGCCAGATCACCGACCGCGAAATCGGGCAGGGGCTACACGTTAGCGACCTCAAAGCACACCTCATCACCATCACCGAGACGATGGACATTCCAGAGCCGTTTGTGCCCTTCCACGTGCCCCCGCTCGGCAGCGAGTATATTCAGAAGATCATCGGCACCGACGCCAGTGCAATGCAAGAAATGGTCGGCGGCTTTCCACAATCGGCCTATCTGTTGCGCACCGCGCTGGCGCTGGCCCCCTCTTTGCAAGCCTCGGCGCTACGCCACTATATGGAAGGGCGCGACCCTGTAACGGCCATGCTAAGCTGGCACCATGACCGCCTGCCCGAAGACGCGCTGCTGCTCTGGAAGCTACTGGCCGCGTTCCGGCGCGAGTCGGTGGTGCCCGTCGAACGCCTGCGCATGATGACGGAACTCAACGCCGACCACATCACCGCCGCCATCGAACACTTACACAGCGCCGGCCTCGTTGAACAACTGACCACCGGCGAGCTTGAACTCCATGCGCGGGTGCGGCGTTATATTCGCGGGCGTATCCAGACCTACCGTGCCCCGCTGCCGGGTGCCGTACGGCGGTATGGCGGCGCGCTGCATAACCCGGCCCGTGTAGATGCCTACAGCCGCGCCCGCGGCAGCCGCAACCTGTTGATTGACACCCGCGAGGTGGTCATTGCGGCGATGGATGGCGGCCGCGCCCCCGACGACCTCAAAGCCTTTGCCCGCGTGCTGGAATGGGAAGTGCCCTATCTACGGGACTGGACACAGGACGACCTGCGCCTTATTCAGCAAATCCGTGAACGCGCCCACCACCAGCAACTCGACAAATTGCGCGACGCTTACGACGCCTGGCTTGCGCATTATCCGCATTTCCGCACCGAAAACGCCTGGCGCTACCCCCTTAACCCCGCGCTGATGAACACTTACTGGGGGCACGAAGCCGCCATTACCGACGTCGCCACCGTCGATCAACGTCATGTGCTGACCGCCTCGCGCGATGGTACGGCCCGCCTGTGGGACATCTTCGCCGGGCAAACCCTGCGCCAGTACAAGGGGCACGAAGCCGGGCTGAACTGTATCGCGGTGCTGGACGAGCGGCGCTTCGTCACCGGGGCAGAAGATTGCACCGTGCGCGTTTTTGACCTGCAAAACGGCACCAACCTCGCCACCTTCAGCGGGCACCAATGGGCCGTGCGGGCCGTGTTCCCGATTGACCGCGAGCGCATCATTTCTGCCAGTGACGACAACACGCTGCGCCTGTGGCATATCCCTACCGGGAGTGAGGTGCGTGTGTTTGAGGAACACTCCCAACCTGTCGCCGATGTACTCGTCTGGGATAGCCGCACATTGCTTTCGGCCGGGCAAGATGGCTACGTCTATCGCTGGAACATGCTAACCGGCGACACCGAACACCGTTACGACGCTGACGGGCACGCCGTCCTCGCGCTGGCACGCATTGATCGCGTCTATTTTGCGGCGGGGCTGGGCAATGGCGACATCGTGATCTGGCATATTGAAACGGGCGACCGCAAGCATGTGCTTTCCGGGCATGGCAACGGCGTGCTGGACTTGCTGATGCTGGACAAAGGCTTGCTGTTGAGCGCCAGTGCCGACGCCCTCATCAAGGTCTGGAACCCGCAAATGGGCCTGGCAGTGCGCGATTTGCGCGGTCATGCTGGCGGCGTGCTTGGACTGGCCCAGACCGACACGCAAGAAATCGTCAGTGTCGCCGCCGACCGCACCCTGCGCCAGTGGGACATCCTCGCCGACCAACCCCCCGTGCAAACGCGCCCCCTCCACAATGATTGGACCACCGCCATTATTCCCATGCGCGGCGACGACATCCTCACCGGGGGTGCAGACCACTGCCTGTTCATCCTCGACAGCCGCACCGGGCAACCCCGCCAGCGCATCAACGGGCACGAGGACGGTATTTCGGCGCTGTTGTATCTGGACGAGCATCGCTTTCTGTCAGCGTCGGCGGATGGGCTGATGCGGATCTGGGCGACGGAAAACGGCAAGCTGTTGCGCGTGTTAGAAGGTCACACCAATGAGATTATCGGCGTCATCCGCATCGATACCCTCCATGTGTTGTCGTTGAGCGCCGACGACAGCCTGCGCGTGTGGGATTTGCGCAATGGCAAAGAAAAGCGCAAGATTCCCGCGGCCACGACACGCCCAACGGCACTGGTGGCAGTCAATGAGCGGGCTTTTGTCACCACCGGCAGTGACAACGTGGTGCGCTTGTGGAGCCTGGACCGGGGTGAGCCTGTGCGCGAGTTCAGCGGCCACACAGGCATGATCCGCCACGCCAGTTTGCTCGGCCAAACGCGCATTTTGACCGCCAGCAACGACAACACCGTGCGGATGTGGAGCCTGATTACGGGCACCGAGCGCGTGATGGAAGGTCACAACGATTATGTAACGGCCGTGGTCGGCATTAACGACAACGATGTGGTGTCGTGTTCATTCGACCGGACGCTGCGGCTGTGGGATAGCGCGACGGGCCAGCAACGCGCGCGGCTGCACCTTGAAGAACCGTTGCTGACCTTAAGCCATCTGGGCGGCGGTCGGGTGGCGGTGGGTGATCTGGCGGGCAAGGTGCGCGTGGTGCAGGTGCATACGGCTCCATCAAATTAACTTTCAGCGCGGCGTGTTGTCCACGCCACAAAAATAATAGATACACAGCATATCCGATTCGCCCGCCATCATCTGACCTCTGGACGTGACGCTGCAATCGCTCTGCCCCCAAACGCGCTGAGGGTGCAAATTTCCCGCACAGGTTGTATACTAGGCAAAATTGCTAAGCAGACGAAAAACAACTGATGAGCAGCGAAAACAAGAAGCCCAAACGCACCCTCTATGACTATTCGCGCAGCGACGCCGGGAACCACTGGTATAACCATACCGAAGACCCCCTCCGCCGCCAGCGTGACGACGACGGCCCCAGCGCCGAGCGCAAACCCAAACCCGACGACTACCAGCCCGACCGCACCAAAACCGCTGTTCCCACCCGCCAGACCCGGGCCCGCCAGCGCGTCGAACGCCGCCAGCAACTCCGCATCGGGGTGACGCAAGACAACTGGGTCGTGATTGTGATCGCGGGCGTGCTGTTTGGACTCACCGCGCTGGTGGTGATGTTACTGGCCTTTGTGGTCGGCGGCGACGGTGAAGACGGTGGCGGCAATATCGCGGCGGCGGCCATCGAACCCACCTCGGCAATTTATGGCGCAGAAGGCGACGCGCTCGAAGACGCCAACGCGCTGCTCATTGAACCGTGGCAGGGCGGCGAACGCCTGACGATGCTGCTGATGGGCATGGACACCCGCCCCGACGAAAGCGACCTCATCTGCCGCACCGATACCATCCTCGTCATCAGCATTGACCCGGGCACGCGCCGCATCGGGATGTTGAGCATTCCGCGTGACACCTACGTTGAGGTGCCCGGCTACGACGGCCTGCGCAAGATCAACACCGCCTGCGTCATCGGCAATTTAGAGGCCCCCGGCAACGGCCCGCGCCTCGCGATGCAGACGATTCAGTATAATTTCGGCATCCGCGTCAATGAGTATATGCTCGTCAATTTCGACGCCTTCACCAGCATCATCGACCGCATCGGCGGCGTGGAGGTTGTTGTTTCGCAGACAATAGACGATCAGCTTTACCCCGATGAATTTTATGGCTATGACCCCTTCTACATCGAAGCCGGGACACACCTCATGGATGGCGAAACCGCGTTGAAATACGCCCGTAGCCGCAACACCACCGACGACATCGACCGCGGCCGGCGTCAGCAACAGATCATTTTCGCCATGCGCGACCGCGTCCTCTCGCTGGATATGGTCGATACCCTCGCCGCGCAATCGCTCAATATCTGGAATGATGTTGAAGGCGGCATTGAAACCAGCCTGAGCGTGAACCAGATGGTTGAACTTGGCTTGTATGCAGCCGAAATTGACCTCGCTAACATCAGCAACACCGTGCTGGGTTGGGAATACTTGCGGGCGTACATCGGTGAAGATGGCGAGGAATACCTCATCCCCGACCGCAGCAAGCTGGCCCCGCTGATGACAGAAATCTTCGGCCCGGGCTATAACGACTAGGCGGTGCGCCTGTGGGCAGCATCCAGCACAATACCGCGTGGCATTCTGACGGCAGCACAGTTGCCTATTATGACCGTGTTTTTGAGCGGTGGCTGAACTACCTGGAAAATCGTCTTGCGGTCTGGCGCACGACCCGCGCGGTGTTGACGGTTGGTAACACTAATTTGCTGGATCTACACGTTAACGGCGACGTTGAATTCTTCCCCGACATCTATTTCCAACATCGGAATGAGGATCACGCCGACGATGAGGATGACGATCAGCCCCTTGTTGGCCCCGACACCCCCGGCATCACGGCTAGCTTTGGCTACCTCTATTCAGGCCCCTACCACCCCGCCCGACATTCGCGCCTTGTCTTTGAAGTGCTACGCTTTCACGAGCTGAACCTGTTTATTGACCCTGATCTTGTGGACTACTACGCCGTTGAAGTCAGCTTCGACGCCCGCTTGTATCGGATGATCATCATCAGCCACGACGCCGACAAAGACCACGTTCAACTGCGCATTGTGCGCCCGGTTTACCCCAACGAAACCCCGGGCCTACGCTTGTTGTTACGCCCGCTGCCAATGTTTATGCCCGATAACTCGCAGCTTTACGCCGGGTGCTGGCGCCTGGCGACCATGATGCCGGGGCTTGAACTCCTTGTGCGCGATTATCGCTTTGGGGTGTTGCGGCAACAGCGCTTTTTCACCCCACTGGAAGACATTCGCGGCGTCGCAACGTGGCACCCCATCCGCAAAACGCGGTTTGTAGTCGATGTACCGCTGCCCCCACAGGTGCATGAGCGCACCTTCCGCCTCCATTCTGCGGCCGGGGAATCGATGCTGGTCGGCGTAAAGTATGCCTACTCAGTCGGGCTATTGCTGGATAATACAGACGAGTCGGTGCATATCAGCGTGCTACAGGGCACCTACCCGGACGAGTCCATCCGCAATATGCAGGCCCCGCTGCATCAGATGTTGGCAGACACCCTGCATCGTTGGATCACCACACGCGGCCGGATGCCACACCTGCACCATATCGCCCCGGCGCTGTTGTTGCGGATGCTCGACATGCACCTGTGGCTGATCATTCCTGCACCCCCTGCGAACAATAGCGCGCTGGTGCAACGGCTGATAGACGACGTGCAGAAAACAGTACTGCTGGACCTTGAACATGCCATCCGCATTGATCACCAATTTGGTCAGCGCTTGCACCTTGCACCGGGCCGTCCAACGCAGTGCGGGCGGCCATGCCAGAGCTATTTTCGCCAGAAAAGAGACTGAATAATGGACCCCAAGCCCCCACCCGACGACCACAACGCCGTTTATGAGCGCTTTTTTGACGCGATGGGCCAGAGTCCCTTTATCAGTGACAACGATTTGGCTCTCGTCGCGCCGCGTGACTTTGACGATATTCTCGACACCAGCAAGAACCCCTTCGCCCGCCCCCCCGGCCAACGGCGCTCACCATTCGGGCGTTTACCGCGCTATGACACCGTGCAACGGCTCTATAGCGTCCTACTCAACAGCACCGCCAGCGAACCGCTTGAACAGTTGTTGCGCTGGTTGCGCCCGTCGCTGCGCAAGGGCAACGCCGACCACATCTCGCTAAAAATGCGGTCTGACGGGGGGTTATTGTTGCATGTGAACGGCCTGCCCCAGAATTTCAACATCATGCACTTAATGGGTAACAACAAGAATAATTTCACCCACACGCGCTTTTCTGGCCGGCGCAACTCGTCACCCTTTGGCCGCAACGCGCTCAGCTTTCACCAGATTCAGTCCATCGTCACGCGCATCAACCCACCCAAAGCCCCGACGCACGTCAATCGACGCATGTACCTGCCCGACGAAGACCCCAAGCCTGCCTCACCGTTTGGCCGACCCAAAAACCCGGGCCGGGCTCCCTTTCCGCGGCGCAGCAGCGCCCTCTCGCAGTTGAAAGTCTCACCCGAACACGTCGAATTTCTGTATCTCGATCTCGGCTACGACGGGCGACACATGCGGTTGTATCTGTTAGGGGGCGAGGGGGCCGTGCCCCGCTTGCACATCGGCCCGCCACTGCAAGCGCATGAAGCCCCCTACATTCAGTTTGCGCTACGCCTGCAACCCGAACACTATCTCTCACGCCAGCGGTTGAGCGAGTTGGGGCTGCAAACAGCGGCCACGGTGCGTGGGGTGGCAGTCGATGTGCAGGACACACGCTACGGGCGCGTTTACCGCCAGCACTACGCCTTCAGCGCGTATCATGGCATCCCAGAACTACTCTACCACCGCCTCGACAATACCCCGACGCTGTTTCCACCACTTACCGCGCGCGGTTTTTTGACCGTACCGTCGCTGGGCACAGCAGACACCTGTACCATCGAAATCACCTTGAGCTTCGCCTACCCCGCCCGGCCACGCACCCGCGTCGATGCACTGTATATGGTCAACGGCACCCCCCGCGAGAACAATCGCTGCAAATGGGCCCTGATGCAGGCATTCACCAGCATGGCCAACGCGGGCGAAAAGACCGCACCCTATCGGCGCGACACCAAAGGCAACCCGATTATGCCCGAACCGTTCTGCGTGGTAGACGTGCAACTATCGACGGTGCCGGCTTTTGATGTCTCGGTAGATACCCTTGTCGCGGAAAAGGTCGAGGCGCTGGCGCATGACGCCATCGTCAACCTGGCGCTCGAAGACGCGAGCCTGCCAGCACGCCTGCGCCGTTACGCTGCCAGGACGATGGTATGGTGAGGCCCCGTAGACGCCGCGTTGGGGGTTGGCCCCGCACTGAAGTGTACGGGGCTAGCAGGATATTGCGGTCAGACAGGACTCAAGTCCGCCTGACCGTGCCCGTTTCCCGGCATCAGGACCCCACCGCGCAGGTGGGATGATGGGTCTGGTAATTTTGCTCGGGTAACGTCCAGCATCCCATTGCTTGAGCGCCCTTCAGGGCCAGCACGTCCGCGAGTTGTGATACCAGGTTCAGGTCATCACTGTACAGAAATATGGGCAGGTATGTCTTCCTGCGGAAGCCAACACAGCCCCTACAAAACCCCATCGGCAAGACGAAAATCTGCCGTAGGGGAGGGTTGACGGCACAGACGGCAACCCTTCCCACGCAACTTAAGAAATATACGGAGCATACCCACACCATGACCCGCATCACCCAACGCATCCCCCCACCCGATTATCTGCTGGACATTGATTTCCCGACGGCCGTTGGGGCCGCTGCGGAAGCCCCCGCCACAGCCGGGCGAATGCTGCTGCCCTTTCGCCTGCGGCTCGATTTGCGTGTTGCTGATGGGGCGTCGGCCCAGTTTCGTGTGCTGGCGCTGCTGGTACCGTTCCCCGGCATAGAAATTCCCGCCGCAGCCATTCGTGGCTATTTGATGAAACTTGACGCGACACAGGCCGGGCTTGCGGTACGCCTGATCCCGCTGACGCTGCAACGGTTGGCGCTGGTGTTGGGGGTGGTGCTACTGGCGTTGTTGCTGTTGCGGCTGCGCGGCTGGCTGGGGCTATATGCGCTGGGTGGCGTCTTGTTGTGGGCGTCGGTGCAAACCGTCGTGCTATTGCGGGCGATGGACCACTTGCTGCACAGGACATTTGGTGAGGCGTTTCCGTACAAGCGGCGCTGAAGGGGGTTCAGTCCTCCTCACCGCGCAATTCATCCGTTTCTTTGATGTGGTCCAGTTCATTTAACGCATCCGTCGCCGCGATCCCGACTGCGAATTGCTTGTCCCGCACCAGATTTTGCAAAATGTCGGCGGCGTCGTCATAAGACAAAAAGCCCTGCCGATACAACGTCGGCACAGCCCGCACGCCCATCATCCGCAAAAACTCACGCGAACTCAGCAACGCATGTTTCACCAGCGCGACACCACCCGAATTCCCTAACTGCAACAGGGCCGAAAACGTCCGTGTAGCGACCCATTCGTCGGGGTGGTCCAACATTAACAATAGCGCTCTGGTGGCGTCGTCGTGCTGCATCTCCATCAACGCCAGCACCGCATGGGTCGCGTGATGATCGTCCCCCCCGGTGACAAGTTCCAGCAGCGCGACGATGCTCTCGGCGTGGGGCACCATCCCCAGTGCGGTGATAAACGGCATACGGTCGGCAGGGCCAGCACGGCGATAGGCCCTGACCAGCGGCGTGACCACCAGCTCTGGCGGCATACCCTGCAACACCACACGGACGAAGCGTTGCACGTTGGCACGGGCGGTGGGCAACGCCTCAATCAGCGGCACGGGGTCGCCAATGCGCAGCAGCACAACCATCAGCGCATCGCGGCGAAAGGGGTCGCGCAGAGCATGGACGCATTCGGGCACGGCCGGCGCACCAATCGCGACGAGGAGTTCACGCGCAATGGCACGGACTTCGCGGTTACGATGCCGCAGCGCCGCAATCAACGCCGGAACAGCATCCACCCCACGCGCTAACAGAGCGGGCGCAGAGGTATCGTCATCAGGCAAGCGGGTGATGAGGGCGGTTATGTCGTCGGGCGGCATTCCTATTCCCGGTCAATTTTGGCCGTGGACTGAATGACATCGTAGACTTCGAGCGTCGGGTGGCCGAGGAAGGTGCCCTGCGGCAATGTCCCGCTGCGGGCGTGGCCTTGCTTAAATTCGTCGCTGTTGGTCCACGCTTCAAAATGTGCCTGCGATTCCCAGAAGGTCTGCACCACGTAGGGGTCGCCGTCTTTGGTGGGTTTCAATATCTGGAACGAGATAAAGCCGGGCATTCCGTCCACAGCGGCGGCGCGATCAGCAAAAGCCTGTTCAAAAGCGGCGGCGTGGTCGGGGTTAACGGGAATGCGGTTATTGACAACAATCATGGTCGGTGTCCTCCAAACAACGTCGGTTTAAGACAGGGCGATTGCAGCAACATTCATGCTGCGATGGGTTCGCCGCACTGAAGTACGGCGCTAGCACGCCGCCCGGCGAGCAGACAGAACTGAAGTTCGCCTGCTCAGGGGGCACGCTCGATGCAGCGCATGGCCATCGTTCACGCGGACTTGAGCCCAGTGTGCGCGCACGACACCGGGCGAGCGACGGTTTTCCAATGCGTCGTCTGCAACGGACAATTTGCTGCAATCGCCCTGTGGTTTAAGACTATGTGCGTAGTGTACCACATCTGGTGGGTGGGTGCGCTGTAGTATCGGTAGTATCGGTGCGCGCTTTCCTCTACAATAGAACCAACGCTGCGAACTGTGCCGCTACCCTATAGCTTCTTGAGGACACGACCATGTTGTCACCCGATGTTATTCTCACCTATCTTGAATCTAACGACCCACAAGATCGCATTACTGGCCTGAGCCTCGTCGGGCGGCACAACCAGCAAGACTTCGTTGGCGATGTGTTGCGCCTGCTCACCGACCGCATCAGTGCCGTGCGCGAACAGGCCGCCAAAACGCTCGGCATGTTACAGTGTGCAGTCAGCATCGAACCGCTATGCGAAGCGCTTTCAGACCCCAGCTATACGGTGCGCTTCACGGCGGTGTGGTCGCTGGTGAGCTTTGGTGCGGCGGTGATTCCGCATGTGCAGGTCGTCTTGCAAAGCGAGGATAAGAACGCGCGGGTGGCCGCCTTCCAGGTGTTGTCGCGGCTGGATGACGACGAAGCCCGTGCGGTGATCCGTCGTTACTGGGACAATAACCGCACCTAAACCCCCTTTTTCAGCTAGCACGGAAGCCTTAATGCTGGATGAGCATCAGACTAAAAGCCCACGAAATATATGGTTTCTGTGTCCCACTAAGCGTATAATAGAATTAAAGCAAAAAACACTTAACGTTTAGGTGTCATCTGCTTACCGTACCTTTGTCAACACTGACACCGTAGCCCACCACCACCGCCCGTGTTGACCCCTTCCTGCTTAATCGGGTTGTACTGAGGAAAACAAACATGATTGGGACACTGCTTTATACGCCACATGTGCGTATGGAGCCTACAACTGTACAACGTGCTGGAATCGAGATTCTTGCACACGCGCAGTTCAGTGCCCAGGTTGTCGAACACCTCTCCACGACGCCGCACATTGAGCTTCTCATCACCGACCACACTGACGCCGCCTTCGTTGAACGCTTGACCCACGACTTCCCGGGCTTGCCTGTACTCATCCTCGCCACCCACCCCACCATCCATGCAGCGGTGCGGTTGATGGCGGCCGGGGCATTAAGCTATTTACCCGTTCAAGACATCAGCGTCGACACCCTGCGAGACGCGGCCCAGCAAGCGCACCACCACCGAGCCCAGTATAGTGCGCGGCAAAACCAGTTGCAGCAGGCCTTTGCACTCTTGCAAGCAGCCATTGATGACCACACCCACAGCGACGACGCCAACACCGCTTCAGCACACCACGCCTTTACGGCTGGCAGCACAACGCACGCCCTGTCGGCACCAGCGGGCGATGATCCAGCACGGCTTGACGTGCGTGGCGTCGAACTTGACGCGCAGATGCAAGAGGTGACGTATCGCAATTTACATGTTGAACTGTCGCCAACCGAATTTGACATTCTCCATACCCTGATGCTCGCCAGTGGGCAATTGGTGTCCTTTGTTGACCTCGCGCGGGCCGTGCATGGCACCGACGTTGACCAATCTCAGGCCCGCTCGTTGCTGTCTGCGCATATCAGCAACCTGCGCAACAAATTGCGTGATGTCGGCTGCGACAATTACATCATTAATCGGCGTGGACGGGGCTACTTTATTGACACCGACGTCGAAAGTGCGCTAGAACGTGGTGGCAATGAACTGCGCCTGATTCTCGAAGCGTCAAATGATATTATTTTGCAGGCGGACTCGGACACGACCATTGAATACATGAGCCAGTCGATGCAACACATGCTTGGCTACGCGCCGGATCAGTTCATTGGCACTTCTATCGAAGACTGGTACCCGATTGTCCACCCGAACGATACACACGCCATTGATGAATTGCTTGAACACGTCGCACGTGGTGAACGCTACGAAACCACCTACCGCGTCCAGCACGCCGACGGGCACTATATCTGGCTAGAAAACGTTGCAAACCCGACCTTTGTCAACGACTCCCCGGTGGGGATGGTAATGGTGCTGCGCGATGTTACCGAGCGTATACAAACGTTAGAAGAACTCGCCGAGCGCTATCGCATTCTGGCCGACCACATGACCGACCTCGTGAGTATGCACGACCTTGATGGCAGCTTTACGTATCTCAGCCCCTCCTCAGAACGGTTGTTGGGCTATACCCCCGACGAACTTAATGGTGTTGACGTTTATAGCCTGTTGCACCCCAAAGACGTCGCCAACTTCCGCGAGCGGGCGCATCTGCCGGCTGTGAAAGGGCACCGCATCGCCAAACACATTTGCCGTATGCAGCGCAAAGGTGGCGACTATATCTGGATTGAGACGGACCTGAAACCTATGCTGGGCACTGACAACCGTCCGCTCTATCTGGTGGCGACCTCGCGCGATATGACCTATGTCGGTCAGGTTCAACCCCGCCCGACGCCGCCCACCCAACAACGCGCACGCCAACCCGAAAGCCCGCCGCCAGATGCGCCGAGCATCCACCACGCGACGAACGAGGTCTAACAGGCAAATTAAAATGAAGCTGTACAATACGAGGCCCGGGTTATCACGATACAGAAAATGGACAATGGCTTAGCCATAAACGCAACGCCTAAGCGCCGATGGGGTCACCGCTATTTTGTTTTTTGAGGGCTTCTTTGGCGCTCAGGTAGGTGTCAATTTGCTTCGGGAAACTGCGAATGTCGATGGGCTTGGGGATGAATCCGTCACAGCCATAGGCCAGCGCGAGACGCTGCGCAACTGGCGAAACATTCGCACTACACGCCACCACAGGCACATAGCGCATGTGTGGAATGCGGCGCAGTCGGTTCGCGACCGTTTTACCGTCGAGGTCTGGCAAATCAATATCCAGTAGCACGAGGTCGGGGCGTTCGCTGGCGACCAGTGTCAGGCCATCGTGTGCGTTCTTCGCAGAAATCACGACATGTTCTTGCCGTGTTAACAATTTCCCAACCAAACGTGAATGTTGTGGGTTATCCTCTATAACAAGAATAAGTGCCATCGTCTTCCCCTTTTTTTATTTGTGGTGGCTTGCAACGCTATGTTGTAAAATAAATTATATACTTAAGATAACGTTGGGGTCAAGTGAATTAAGTAGTATCACCTAGATATTTGGTTTATTTTCACGCATAGCAGGGTACAAAAAAGTTCCGGCTGTGTTACAGTGCAAACGTTGTCGTACAGCGGGATAAGCGATGCGACCACAAACGATTTTGTAAATTTCTCGTTAGAATATACTGTGGTACTATTGCAAAACACCGTGAAGAATGTAAAATGGTAACTGTAGATCAAAGATGTAGTGCTTTCAGGCAAATGCATCACAGATCTCAGGCATTCTGCGCCGAGCTTATCTTATCAGGCGACAGAACGCGGTTATCCGACCGCATCTCCGTGGTCGAAACCGATTGTTTCATCTTGTTTCCCCCAAACCCCCAGCAGGAGGATAAAACCTCCTGCGATTCTCTTTTTATACACACACCCCACACTATTCACCTGAATCTTCATCCAGACCCAGCACACCGAACACGCCCGGCGCGGCCAGCAGCGAAAACCGATAGGCCATTGTCGTTGCGTCTGGCGCACAGCCCTGTGCCAGCCACCACCGCAACACCCCCACCAGCGCCCCGCCGAGGAACGCAGCCGTGTATTCCGGCGGCATGAGTTGTTGCTTAGCACGTACCCGCAATGGGGCATGGGCCGCATAGGAGAACCGTGCTAAATAGTCATGCAAGCGGGCAGTCAACGCCGCGCCGCCTTCTTCCAGCCCCAGCACGACGCGAAACAACGGTTGATCCTGCGCGACATGGGCAAAAGCCGGGTAACTCAGCGGCTTGCCATCCACCAGCAACGTTTCCGGGTCCAGCGTCCCCAGCTGGGCGGTGATTGCCGCGAATTGATCTTCCAGCAAAGCCCACAGCAGCGCGTCTTTATCCTGAAAATGGTTGTAGAAGGTGGCGCGGCCAATGTTGGCGGCGTCGCAGATGTCCTGCACGCTGATGGCGGCGTAGGCATGGGTGCCAAGTAACTCGTGCAGCGCGGCTTTGAGGTCGCGGTGGGTGCGTTGCACACGGCGGTCGTTTGCGGCGGGCATGGTACGGCCTTTCTGCGTTTCCAGACAGGTGTCTACTACTGTACCCTGTCGCTTGGAGGTGGGCGCTCCCTTTGCGTATGATGAATGCAAGCGGTTGTGGCCGCAATGATGGTTTTTCGAAAAACCATCAGCGCGGGGGAAAACGGCCATACGATATCATACCAAGTTCGGGCGATCAACAACCATAAAATGGGCAGGTATGTCTTCTTGTAGAAGCCAACACAGCCCCTACGAAACCCTATTAACAAGCCGAAAACGTGCCGTAGGGGAGGTGTTGACGTCG
This sequence comes from Anaerolineae bacterium, assembly GCA_034437655.1. Lineage (GTDB taxonomy): Bacteria > Chloroflexota > Anaerolineae > Aggregatilineales > J027 > J027. The sequence continues at coordinate 9,071 of DAOTTU010000114.1, read as the reverse complement.
CAGACGGCATACCCTCCCACAAAACAAATGTTGTCGCGAACCTGGTATTACAGGGCAAGGGTTCATGCGCAGTTCAGTGTGTACTCATCTTTTTTTGTAACGATTTTCACAATACTAGCCGGGCCTATACCCGCCTTACACCGCACTTGAACTGTTCAAAAACTGTTTACCATACGCCTTTAGAGGAGCCCAAAAATATGTATGATTTAGTTGTTGTCGGGGGTGGCCCTGCCGGAGTAACAGCGGCTCTGCGCGCCCGTGAACTGGGGGCAACCGTTGCACTGGTCGAAAAAGATCGCATCGGCGGCACCTGCACCAACGATGGTTGCGTGCCGACCCGCGTGCTGGCCCGCACCGCTCGCCATATGCGCAACTATAAACAATTTAAGAATTATGGCCTCGAACTGGACTGCGAGCCGCGCCTGAATATGAAAGCTGCGATTGCGCGTGTGCATTCGGTGGTGCAAGAAGTCCATGACAAAAAACAACTGGTAGACCACCTGCAAGACGTCCGCATCGCGACCTTTACTGGCGTTGGCAACACCTGGTTCGAAGACGCGAACACGCTCATGTTCGAAAACGGCGGGCAGGTTTCTGGCGACAATTTCATCCTCTGTGTGGGGGGGCGACCGCGCCGACTGGACATGCCCGGCGGTGAATATGCGATCACGCACCTTGACGTGTGGGAGATGGAAGAACTGCCGCCGCGTATCGCCATTGTTGGTAGTGGGGCGACCGGGTGCCAGTTCACCTCTATTTTTGTGGACTTTGGCGCAGAAGTCACGCTGCTGGAGATCAATGAGCGCATTCTCGTGCGGGAAGACCCCGACATCGGCACCGAAATGGCCTATCAATTTAAGTCCAAAGGTGTGAACGTTGTCGCAAATATTGGCGGCTTGCAGCGCATTGAGAAAAACGACGCCGACGGTGACCTGACGCTGGTCTATTTGTTTGACGGCAAAGAGGAACAACTGCGCGTTGACGCAGTGATGATTTCCGCCGGGTGGCCGGGCAGTGTCGCCGGGTTGAAGCTGGAAAACGCCGGGGTTGAACTCGATCGGCATTATGTGAAGGTCAACGACCGGCTGCAAACCACCGCGCCGCACATCTACGCCGCCGGGGACATCACCGGCCGCAGTATGCTGGTGCAGTCTGCCAGTAACCAGGCCCGCATTGCCGTAGAGAACGCCTTGCTGGGTCAAGAGAACGACATTTCGCACCATCTCGTGCCACATGGAGGCTTTACTGACCCCGAATATGGTAGCGTCGGGCAGACTGAAGCCGAACTGGCGGAACAATACAACATCATCTCGGCAAAGGTGCCTTTCGGTGACCTCGACCGTGCCGTGATTGACGCCCGTACCAAGGGGTTTCTGAAGCTGATTGTTTGCCGCGAAACACATCGCGTGCTGGCTGCACATGCGGTTGGGGAACAGGCGTTGGAGATCGTCTCGATGGTGTCGGCCGGCATGGCGGGTGACTTGCGGGTTGAACAGCTTGCCGACCTCGAACTGGCGTACCCAACCTATAGCTCGATTATCGGGTTAGCGGCCCGGCAGATTGTGCGCGAACTGGGCATGATTCCGCTGGCCCCGGTGTGGCGGGCGCTGGCCCCGCTACGTGCAACGGAATGGGAACGCCGCGACGTAGATTAAGGTTTTGGGCTTGTGCATTCGCTAGACGTGATAGCGTATCGTTTACGGCGGGGAAAAGGTCATGTTACCGACGTTTCCCCCGCCCTAAAGGGTGCCCACGCACTGGGGTGGGTTGCCATAGCCCACCGTTCACCTTTACCCTGGCGCGTGTGACAGGTATTACAGCCCTACTATGACGTTCTGCATCTGTTCGACGAGTTCGTCAAAGGCGTCTCCAGCCTTTTCGGTGATCTTGTCAAACAGGGCGGACGGGTCACTCAACAACCCTTGAATCTCCTCGCGGTAGGGTTGCAGTTCTTGCCACGCGGCCCGACCATACTTCTCGATGACATGGGTCTTGAAGGCGTCCCACGAGAGTTCAAAACCCTGCGTAATCATCGAAAAAATGCCCTTCGCGGTAAAGGGGTTGTCCGGCACTTGAAAGCCAAGCATGCCAAGTTGGTCTGCGAACCATTGCGCATACCCCTCAAGATAGCCGATACCGTCGCCGACCAGCTCACCGAATTGCGCCACCCCTCGGAAAATCGCCCAATAGAGGTCGCTGGCGTAGTGATCCGGGTTTTTGATGATCTCGACGATGGAACCGCCCGTGCGTTGCAAAAAATCAATGACCTTGTCCGGGTCAGCACCGACGGCTTCTAGCGCTTCGTGAAAGGCAGCGACGGCTGCTTTTTCGCCAGCATCACCGAGCGTGTCAATCAGACCACCCGCGACACCGCCGATGTCCGCAAAAGTATCGGTAATGGTGTCTTTCACCTTGTCAATCAGGCCACCGATAAAGGGTTGTACGTCGGCGGGTGGGGTGCTGCTGCTGGCGCTGGTGCTGCCAACGTTGAGCATTCGCATCACGGATTAGTTACCAAAGCGCTGCTGCATGGCTAACACCTGTTGCGGCTGCGTGGTCAGCGGCGTCATGGGTAGGGTTGGGCTTGTGTTATTTTGTGAATGAGGTTGACGGTTGCGTTTCGAGGACGAAACACGCGGATTGTTGGATATATATGTCTTCATGATATAGCACCTTGCGAAGTCGTGAAGAATTAATAAATATAGCGTTAAGGCTCCCATAGCCTTAACACTATTGTAACGCTAATGGCAGACGATGCAAGAATATTTTTGCTATTAGGACGGGGCGATTGCGGCGGCAACCAGGTGTTGTGGGTATTCCACCTACAGGGCTTTTGCAAAGTCGGCAACCTAACTTATGGGTCTGGTAATTGTGGTGGGGTAACGGCCAGCACCCCATTGCGGGAGCGCCCTTTAGGGCTGTTCACGCACCAGACTTGCATAGCCCCGTGCTTATAGTTTTTCGAGAATTGACCGACGAATAAGATAGTGGCTGTATTCTTTATTTCTGCGGGACGGGCTTCGTAGGGGTCGGCTTACAGGGTGCTAGCGCGAAATTCGCCCTCATCCCCCAGCCCCTTCTCCCGACCGCTACTGCCCGACGGTGTCGGACAGCGCTAGGAGAAGGGGAGCCATTGGCGGCGTTGTACCGGTGAACAGCGGGGCTTATCGGTGGGTAAAGCCCCTCTCCTGGTGCCGCTGGCACGGTCGGGAGAGGGGTTTGGGGTGAGGGCAATTCGCTGGCAATCTACCGCTTAATTCTCGAAAAACCAGTAGGGCAGCGACACCCTCCCGGCCCTTAATCCTCGTCTGCATCTTCTACGGTTGGGGTGCGATGCACGAGGTGTTCATCTAGCCACGGGCGGAGCGCCTCAATATTGGGCAATGCCACTGCGCCGTCCAGTTCAATGAACTCGCGGGTGATGACCTGCGTTTCGATGCGGTCTTGATAGTGCAACACGCCGGGCAGATAGCGCACCACATCGGCAACGGTGAAGTCGGATTCAGTGTTGTTATTGGCCGCCATCATCACCTGTGGCAGGCGTAACCAGTAGACCGGGTCTTCAAATTTTTGCATGGCAGCGGCGATGACCTGTTGCTGACGCGCAGCGCGGGCGTAGTCGTCGTCTGCCTGGCGCGTGCGGGCATATTGCAGGGCTGTTTCCCCGCTCATCCATTGCAAGCCGGCGTCAAAGCGAACGGTGGTGGTGCCACTGTCGTCGGGTAGGGGGAAGCGGGTATCAACAATGGTGCGCGGCACGTCAATTTCCACACCCCCCACAGCGTCAATCACATCCACAAAGCCCTGAAAATCGAGCCACATCACATGATCAATTTCAATGTCGAAGGTGTTTTCGACCGCCGCCGCCATTTCCGCACGACCGCTGCCGGGGTTGTTGAGTTCAGCTTCGCGCACAACACTATTGGCCCGCAAACGTCCATAAGCCGGCGCGTTGAGGATCAAGTCGCGTGGGATTGATAGCACGGCGATTTGTTCGCGTTCGGGGTCAATGCTAACGACCATAATGGCGTCGGTGCGGGCGGTGTCGGCGAGTTCTTCGCTGCTGGCCCGGTGATCTGCGCCCAGAATGAGAATGTTGGTGGGGGCGGGGGGGTCGAGTGGATAGAGCGCGTATAGCCCCACGAATAAGCAGACAAGCGTCACCAGAAACAGGACCACAGTCAACACCAGCGTTCCCAGACAGCGCAAAAAGCCGCCATAATTGGCATATTGGCGTTGTGTGGTGCGGATGTCATCGCCAAAAACCGGGACATTGTTATAGCGAGGTGTACGCATCGGCAGGCTCTCCCAATCAGTGTGTCACAAAGCATCAAACTTCCCGCTATTGTAACCAAAAAGCGGTGGGTGCGTCTGATGTTTGGTCGCTGCTAAGCTGACGGGGCTGCCAAAGTGGGCTGTTGCCCCTCCTTGAACCATAACGCTCGCACAATCAAGTGGGTACGCTCGCCCTGTGTCCCCACCGCCAAAGCGTACCCGCTCTTTACAACATCTTTACAATTTACACAAATTGCGGCACACTTTAAGGCAAAGCGTTTGCAATTCAGTGACCATCACACACATGCCAACACCATGCGCTCGTTGCCAGGGGAGCGAGGCATTTGTGCTGGCCTATGCCATTGCAAAGGGTTCCAGGGATGACGACCGAACTACACCTATACCTGAACGACGATAGCATTCCGCTCCGTAAACGCATCAGCCGCATTGAACAACTCTATGCACGCTGTGACGAAAGCCGCAACACACCCGAACCGTTGCACCAGTCCCGCGCCGCACATGGGATTGACACCCAGACATCTGCGGTGTTGCAAGGGGTGTTGCGCCGCCCAGAACCAGAACTGCGCTGGGTCGCACTCTCTACGCTGGCCTGTTGCTTTCCAGACGATGCGACATTGCGCGACGCCTATATCCACCACTTGCAGCACGATGATGACGATGACATCCGCCAATTGGCGGTCCGGGTGTTGCTGGAAAATCACGGTGACGACCCGACCGCGCAGGCGGCTGTGGTAGCCACCTTCGATGATGACGACCCCGACATGCGTGCGGCTGCCATCTATCGGATGGGCAAAAGCGCGACCGACCGCGCTGTGACGGTCATCTGCGAACGCCTCATGACCACCCCGGCCGATAATGCGCACGACCGCTACTGGTATCTGCGGGCTTTAAACAACCTTGCCCGGCAGCGTGACGTTGGCGATATGTTGCCGCATGTGCTAGCAATTGCCGATGACCTGCCGATTGCCAGTGCAGTGTCTAAACTGGAGGATGAACAGCGCACCAACCTGTACGGGATCGCCTTTCAGGTGCTGGCTTTTGTGCAACGCTACGGCGATGCCGACGACCTGCGCGAGGTCATTGATAGCGCCGCCCGTTATAATGCACCGATGCTGGCCACCAGCTTACAGACGGCCCGTGAGCGCTTGCAGGACTTGCAAACCACGCCGCACCGACCGCTGTCGTCGCGCTTGCTGGACGTTGAGGTGCCAACATGGAAAAAACGCCGCTTGCTGCACCGACTCGCTGATGCAGAACCGTCCGCGATTGATGATGCTGACCGCTCTGCGCTGAAGAATGTCCTCTCGCAACTGGTAGACGACGCCCCTGTTGACGGTGTACCGCCTGACCCGCAAGCAACCCCCATGCCAGCGCTGGCCCTGCGTGTGCTGGTTAACCATTTCCACGCCGCGCCAGAACTCAAGCCACGCATCTTACAGTTGATGACCGCTACTGACGATGCACTACGTACGACTGCGCTGGGGCTGGTGAGATACCATCCAACTGACGACGTGGATCTCGTTGAAACGTTGCATGGCTTGCTGCATAGTGGGCACCCCGGCTTTATTGAAGATACCCTGCTAATGCTCAAACATTATCCCACACCCCATTACGCGGCGTTGCTGCTGGACGCACTGCGCACGGACACCTTTAACCCACCACAGCGGGCCAACCTGCTGGTAGCCATTGCGGACTATGCCGACCAGATTGATATGAGTACGGCGTTACCGACGATTAACCAGATGGTCTATGAGCTGCCGTTGCACCCGGCTGATGATCTGCACGCGACGATTGACCGCACCTTCGCCGCGATTCTGAAATACCTGCGTATCTATGCCGATGACGACACCTTAGAGGCCTTTGCGCACTATCTCTCACAATTTGAGGGGCGTAGCACCAACGCTGCGCTGAAAATCGTCCGCGCCACGCTCAATGCACCGGGCAAACGGCCGCGCCGCCCAACGACCGTGCCCGCCCGGCTGGACTTGATGCTCCCGGCCCCGCCAGAGGAGCCGCCCTTTGACGAGCCGACCCGCATGACGTCACCGTTTACGCTGCCGTCTACGTCACCGCTGGAACCGCCGCCAATGATGGGCAAAATCGACCGCATTATGGCGTTTATCAACGAGAGCGTCAACCACATGAACTATGACGCCGTGCCGCCGATTTGCCAGTATGTGCAACACCCAACGCGGGCGGTCAAAATGGCGGCTATTCGTGCGCTGGGCACCTTTGGCGATGGTCGGGCGCGTGCGACGCTAGAAAAGGCGCTGGATGATGAGAACCCTGCCATCCGCAAATTGGCGCTTAACGCACTGGGGAAGTTGCGGCACTAGACTGGCTCAGGGCCGGGCATTGATGGTGTTTTCGAAAATTGACCGATGCATCGGGTATTGTGTGTATCTGTTATTGCTGCTAACCAGAAAGGAACCTGCACATGCGCAACCACCACCCCAGACTCTACAGCCTACCCATTGACCGCACAGTGACGACGCTTTCTGCCCTGCCCGGGGTGCGCACGGCGTGGCGCTTGCCCAACGGCCACTTTTCACAGGATGAGCGCGACCTGCCACGTCTGGACACCGCCGCCCCGTTGCGCTTTCGCCTGCTCATAGACCGCCGCCCCCTTTCACCACCTCAACATTACGCTGGTAGAAGGCGTCGCAGCGGGGAATGACACCCAGTCGGCGGTCAACATCACCACCCAGAACCGGGGCTGGCGGCAGGCATGGCCGGTGGCGGCGCTGAGCGTGGTGTTGGTGCTATTGAGCGGGCTTGCCGCTGCGGACGTGGTCGGCGCGGTACTCGGGGCCGGTGTCGGGGGCATCGCGGTGCTGGTGGTGTTGCTGGTGCGGTTGGCAACCCGGCGCACGGTTGGGTGGGTTGAGCAGCGGCTGCAGGCGGCGTGTTTGCGCTGATGAACGGCGAAATGGTAAGAAAGCGTGAAGAAGCTCAAACTTTTCTAGAGTCTTTGCACAGTTACTGCTACTATGATATCAGGTAGTTCACATGAAATTGGAGTTGTGCGACCGTGCAGTTGCGAAAAGACGATACCTTTACCACTAAAAACATTATTGATGCATATTGTTCGGCGTATTACTCGGTGCATCACAAACAGCCGGCCCGCATTGTTCACCTCGGCGGCAAGTGGTTTCGGGTAGAGGCGGATATGCGCGAACGGTCATGGCTGCTGAATGAGATCGAACGCCTGCGCTATGCTGCCTTAGAAGCGGACGCGGCGTCTAACAATGGCAACCACGATGATGCCAGCGGCGGCCGCTCACGGTTGATGAAGCTGATTAGAGGATTGCGCAAGCTGACCGGGATGACGACCGACAGCAACGGCAACGTCAGCGACACCGACAAGCTCGGCCCGGACGCCACCATTATGAAACGCGACAAGGTGCGCGAATTGACGCAGCAGGTCGCCCGCCCCGCAGACCGTAACAATTTCCAGTTTGGCCCCGCTGATACGCTGATTTTGCAACTTGAAGGGGAGTCAATCGCAGTGCGTGCCCCACAGACGCTCGTTCTAGGGCGTGACGCTGCGCTTGGTGCTGCACGTGGGATAGACCTCGCCCACTATGACGCCGACGAAAAAGGGGTCAGCCGCCGCCATTGCCAGATTGTCCACGTCAGCGCGAGCAACTACCTCGAAATTATGGACCTCGGCAGCATTAACGGCACCTACATCAACGGGCAACTGCTCGAGCCTTTGCTGGGCTATCCGTTGTATGACGGCGATCTGCTCAACCTCGGGACGCTGGAAATCAAGGTGCGGTTCACGTCCGGGCGCTTTTAGCGAAGCGTTGACGTTTAATAAACCTCGTTAACAAAAAACCTTCATTGCTTTGATACAAATTCCTGAACTTGATGCGGATGGAACACTCAATGCGGTGCCCCCGATTTTTTATCATCAACATTGTGGGGTGACGCTACACAAAAAAGACCAGCGAAAAGCCGATCACAAACGCAATCATAGACACCAGCAGCGTGTTGGTGACAAAACCATAGGCGCGGTCGAGTTCTTCGGCGGCGTGGGCCTGATTTTCCAGTGAGTCACGGCTGATCGTCGAAGCATACTGGTACTCAAAGCTGCGCGTGCTGCCATAGCTCCCCAGTGCGCTGATGGTCGCAAAGCCCAGCGCCAGCCCGGCAACAGCCATCAATGCCCAGCCATAGTTTTGCAGGGTGAGGTTGTTGCGGTAGAGGCACCACGCCAGCGCCGCCGCCATAAACCCCGCTTCGATGATGACGATTTCGCGGATGGCATGCCGCCATGAATATAAATAGCGCCACATGTTTCTCTCTCCCGAACGTGTGGACCCGGCGATGCAAGTAGTATACCGCGACCATAGCAGTGTTGGGCACCCCGGGGTTGCAAAAGTGTCACACTTGGTAGGGTTGATACCAAGTTCGGGTGATCAACAACCATAAAATGGGCAGGTATGTCTTCTTGCAGAAGCCAACACAGCCCCTACGAAACCTTATCAACAAGCCGAAAACGTGCCGTAGATACAAGGGGAGGTGTTGACGTCGCAGACGGCAACCCCTCCCACAAAACAACCGTTGTCGCGAACCTGGTATGAGATAACCTGCAACGCAGACAGCATATGGCCATCGTTGTGTCCACCGAACGCGCGGCCTTTTTCCCCGCCGTAAACGACGGGGCTATGCAGGTGTGGTGCGTGAACAGCCCTGAAGGGCGCTCACGCAATGGGATGTAGCCATTACTGCATCAGGAGCAACCTTCCGAGCAGGCGAACTTCAGTTCT
>DAOTTU010000113.1:0-85973 GCA_034437655.1 Anaerolineae bacterium | reverse complement strand
ATTTTGGCGGAAATTTGATACGTCATGAGCTTTTGTGAACCCAATTTTCGCGCCATTCATCACGTTTTCCAGCGAGTTCTACCCAAATTTCAAAATTGGCGAAGGTATTGTAGATTAAAAATCTAGTTGAAACAAAATTTGAGGAGCCTTTAGAATGACTCATATTATCACTGGTTTATGCCTACGTGACGGCGCTTGCGTTGAAGTTTGCCCGGTTGAATGCATTATACCCGGTATCCCTGAAAATGAATGGCCGTGGTACTATATCGACCCCGACACCTGCATCGACTGCGGTGCTTGCATCCCCGAATGCCCATACGAAGCTATCTTCACTGAAGAAGAAACCCCTGACAGCCATGAGCTTAAAGAGGGCCAGGTTTACGTCGCGCACGATGGTACGCGCACCGAAGGTACAGGCGGCGAAGTCTTTGACTTGACCGAAGACATCCAGCCCAATTACGACTACTTTGCTGAAGGTCCCGGCTACGACGCCCTCGGCTAGTAGAACGGTCCTCCACATCGTCATAACCACAGAACCGCCCTGGTACATTCCCAGCGGCGGTTTTGCGTTCTCCATAAGTTGGCTACTCAGGCTGGAGATTAATCTGTACGTGTGTCCCGGTCAGATGACATATCTGCGGGAGGCGGTTCAACACGGAGAGATGTTATAGCGGCCTTTTGCGTGTGACGATCTACTGCAAAAATGCTGGCGTCAACAGCACGGCGCGTGGTGTCTTCCGCTTCTTTATATGCATTCTCGTCTTCAACGAGTGGCAACCAGAAGCCAAACGTGCTGCCTTTGCCGGGTTCGCTTTTGAACCACACTTCGCCATTCGCCCGTTCAATTACAGCTTTTACAAGGCTAAGCCCCAGCCCCGTGCCCTGAATATGCTCTGTCCCCGGTTGATGTGCCCGGTAAAAGCGTTGAAAAAGGTGTTTTTGCCGTTCAGGCGAAATACCATAGCCATTATCAGTGACATCAAAAAAGGCGCGTTCGCTGTATACTTCTAATTTAATTGCAATATGCCCCTGCATGGGTGTGTACTTAATCGCGTTGCTGATGAGGTTGACGACGGCCTGCCGAAAATGCGCAAACTCACCACGGACAATGACGACGGTTTCTGGTAACGTGATCTCGATTTGCTGTGACTTAGCACTCGCGTCACCCTGCACACGCGCCACGGCATCATCAACAACGTTGCCAAGATTGATCGCATTTTGCTCAATTTCCGCACCAGACTCCAGCCGCTCTAGCGTCAACAATTCTTCGATTAACGAACGCATCTGGTTAGCGGAGTATTCAATCGTGCGGACAATATTCTGCACATTGTCGGGCATCACATCGCGCAGGCGTTTCAGCAACGTTGCGGCGTTAATGACTGAGTTGAGAGGATTACGCAGATCATGTGCAACCATCGCAATCATATCCGACTTCAACTGTTCAGAACGCGAGATTTGCGTGAACAACTCTGCGTTGCGAATGGATAACGACGCCCGGTCTGCAACCGCGATGATAAAACGCCGCATATCTACTTTAAAATGTGCCGGGTGACGACTTTCAAGGTGCAAAACACCGAAAAGGTTATCGTCGGTAGTCAGTGGCACCGCAAAATGTGAGCGGGACTGCTCGTAGATGTGGTCCAGTTCTGCCGAGGTTTTGTTGTAGGCCATATAGACAGGCGCACAAGATGTCACCACGCGCCCTAGAATGCCACTGGTGGTCGGGATTGGTTCGCGCGTTAGTTTGCTCGCATACTGGTAGGCGTAGCCAGCGACACGCATTACACGCAGAACATCACCATCAAGGCGGGCAATCAGGCCGGTGTCGGCCGCAGAACGCCGCATTGCCCAGTCCAGCGTAAGCGCCAGAACATGATCGAGATCAAGTTGACGCTGCAACTCACGATCTAGATTTTGTAGGAACTCAAGCTCTTCTAAACGTGCATTTAGGTCTTCTGGTGGGTTCGACATTCGTTTACAATATAGCGCAGCTTAAGAAACGGATCATTCCTATTAAATCATATAACGGTGCATAAGCAAACGAATTTTTGACAGATAGTCCCATTTGTTCTATCTTTAACAAACATTGTGAAAAGTAACCAAATCTCACAGTATTGTCCTTACGGAGGCACTGCATGACCGACAAAGCACAAGACCTGACCCAGGGTCTGCTCGACCAAATTAACGCCTTTGAGCGCGACCTCGCCGCTGTAGAAGTCGGTGAAGTCCTTGAAATTGGTGACGGAATCGCCCGCATTAGTGGCTTGACGAACGTCCGCGCCCAGGAATTGGTCGAATTCAGCAACGGCACGCTCGGCGTCGCCTTTAACCTTGAAGAAGATAACGTTGGTATCATCATTCTGGGTGAATATGACGACTTGAGTGAAGGCGACGAAGTCCGGGCAACAGGGCGCATTAATTCTGTCCCGGTCGGCCCAGAAATGGTGGGGCGTGTGATCAACATCCTCGGTGAACCGCTCGATGGCAAGGGACCAATCAGTGCCAGTGGCGGCTTCTATCCGCTTGAAAAACTGGCACCGGGCGTGATGGAACGCCGCAATGTGGACGTTCCGCTGCAAACCGGGTTGCGCGTTATTGACGCCACCATCCCGATCGGTCGCGGGCAACGCCAGCTTATTATTGGTGACCGTCAAACTGGTAAAACCGCAATTTGCCTTGACACCATCATTAATCAAAAAGACGTGATCTGCATCTATGTAGCCATCGGCAAGCGTGCTTCTGAGATTCGGCGCGTGGTGCAAACGCTGGAAGAACGCGGCGCGATGGAACACACCATCGTTGTAATCGCATCTGCGTCCGACTCAGCGGCTGAGAACTATCTTGCGCCCTATGCTGGTTGCGCACTTGGTGAATATTTCATGGATCAGGGCCAGGACTCACTGGTGGTTTACGACGACCTGTCCAAACATGCGTGGGCATATCGCCAAGTATCCTTGCTGCTGCGTCGCCCCCCCGGCCGCGAAGCCTACCCCGGTGACGTCTTCTATCTACATAGCCGCCTGCTCGAACGTGCTGCGCAACTTTCCGAAGAAAATGGCAACGGCTCGCTAACGGCGCTGCCAATTATTGAAACCCAGCTTGGCGACGTGTCCGCATATGTGCCCACCAACGTAATTTCCATTACAGACGGGCAGATTTACCTTGAACCAGACCTGTTTTTCTCTGGTCAGCGTCCCGCTGTGAACATGGGTATTTCGGTGAGCCGCGTGGGTGGTGACGCTCAGACCAACATTATGAAGAAGGTCGCTGGCCGTCTGAAGACTGACCTGGCCCAGTACCGTTCACTGGCAGCGTTTGCACAGTTTGGTTCTGACCTGGACCCGACAACCCAGCGTCAACTCGACCGTGGTCAGCGCTTGACAGAACTCATGAAGCAACCACAGTTCCAGCCAGAACCCATCCACCGTCAAGCAGCGATTATTTTCGCCGGTACTCGTGGCTATATGGACAAGGTCGAGGTCGAGCGTGTGAAAGAATATGAAGAAGGCTTCCTGCGCTTCCTCGAAACCCAGTATCCGGAATATGAAAAAACTATTCGCGAAAACCCGCGTCTGGATGCTGTCGAAGACCTCTTGACCAAAGCCGTCGAACAGTACAACACCACCTGGAACTAAGTTATCCGACGTACGGCGCAACAGGCTCAACCGTGGGTCTGTTGCGGCGTCCTAGTTTGTAGCAGGACAAGCCATGGCAACAGCAAGAGACATCAAACGACGCATTGGTAGCGTCAACAACATTTCGCAAGTTACACGAGCGCTAGAGGCCGTTTCTGCTAGCCGGGTGCGTAAAGCACAGGAACAGGTTATGAACACGCGCCCCTATGCACAAAAAGCCAATGAAGTGCTAGCAAACGTCGCTGCAACAACGCTTGGTAGCGAACACCCCCTGCTCGAAGTGCATGAAACCGTTGAAGCGATTGACATTATCCTCATTACGTCTGATCGCTCATTGTGTGGGGCATATAATGACAATATCATCCGCCATGCCCTGAACTTCGCGCTGGAACACGATGGCGAAGACGTGCGCTGGATCGCCGTTGGGCGCAAGGGACGCGATGCACTGCTCCGTGCCGGGCAAAACGTGATTGCAGAATTTAGCAATCTCCCCACCCCGTTACGCATCAATGACATCATCCCGATTGCCAATATTGTGCTTGATGAATACAACAACCGCACCAGCGACCAGGTTTTCATTGCCTATACTGACTTTATCAACACATTGACCCAGAGCCCGACCGTGTTTAATGTGTTGCCACTGAAAGCCTACGCTGCAAGTAGCCCACTTGAAGAAGACCTCGTTGCGCAAAGCCCTGAAGTAACAATCTCTAGGCGCGACTACCTCTATGAACCAGACCCAACTTCTATTCTGGATGAGGTTATCCCGCGCTTCGTCACTTTATTGATCTATCAAGCGTTTCTAGAGAGCCTGGCCAGCGAACACAGCGCCCGTATGATCGCGATGCGCAACGCCTCTGAAAATGCAAAGGCGCTCAGCGAAGACTTGAAACTGGAATACAACAACGTGCGTCAGGCTGCCGTTACCGCCGAAATTCTGGACATTGTTGGGGCCGTAAACGCGCTTGAACAAAGTGAAGATAGCGGGCCATCCAAGCCCCCCGAACAACTTATCCAGGAATTACGCGCCGAGATGCCCGGCGACTAACCATTTTTGTATCGTGAAGGAGAGAAAAACGCATGTCAGAAGTTAAAGGCCGTGTCGTTCAAGTTCTGGGTAGCGTAGTAGACGTTGCCTTTATGCCTGAAGACCCCTTGCCAGAAATTTTTCACGCGATCCGTGTCCCTCGCGAAGATGATGACGATCTGATTCTGGAAGTACAGAACCATATCGGTGATCATCGTGTGCGTACCGTGGCTATGGACACCACCGACGGGCTGTCGCGCGGGCTGGATGCTTATTCAACCGGCGACTATATCACAGTACCAGTAGGTGATGCAGTACTGGGCCGCATTTTTAACGTACTCGGCCGCCCTATTGATGGTAAAGAGGCCCCTGATGTAGAAGCCTACTACCCCATTCACCGTGAAGCACCCGACTTCGTGAGCCAGAGCGCCAGTGTTGAGGTCTTTGAGACTGGCCTGAAAGTGATTGACCTCATCGCCCCCTTTACCAAAGGTGGTAAGATGGGCATTTTTGGTGGCGCAGGTGTCGGCAAAACTGTGATCATCACAGAACTGATCGACTCCATCGCGAAAGAACACTCTGGTATTTCGGTGTTCGCTGGCGTGGGTGAACGTACCCGCGAAGGGACGCAACTCTACCAGGAAATGGAAGAATCCGGCGTGCTTGGTCAGGTAGCAATGGTCTTTGGCCAGATGAACGAACCGCCCGGCGTGCGCTTGCGTGTGTCGCTGACCGGACTCGCTATCGCTGAATACTTCCGTGACCAGGGCAAAGACGTGTTGATGTTCATTGACAACATCTTCCGCTTCTCGCTGAGTGGTTCAGAAGTGTCAGCGCTGCTCGGTCGTATGCCCTCCGCAGTGGGGTACCAACCAACCCTTGCTGAAGAAATGGGCCGCTTGCAAGAACGCATCACCTCCACCACCAATGGCTCCATTACATCAATGCAGGCCGTGTACGTACCCGCAGACGACTATTCGGACCCGGCCCCGGTGGCCGTGTTCACGCACCTGGACGGTACTATCGCGCTGACTCGTGAACTCGCCTCACAGGCACTATTCCCAGCAGTAGACCCCCTTAGCTCGACTTCCAAGATTCTGGACCGCCTGATTGTGGGTGACGAACACTACGACACCGCCAACGAAGTGCAAAACGTTTTGCAGCGCTACAAAGAATTGCAGGACATTATCGCAATTCTAGGGGTAGAAGAACTGAGTGAAGAAGACAAGAGCGTTGTGGCACGTGCCCGTCGCATTCAAAACTTCTTGACCCAACCCATGAAAGTGGCCGAACAGTTCACCGGGCGGCCGGGCAAGTACGTGCGCCTGCAAGACACAATTCGCGGCTTCCGTATGATTCTGGATGGCGAAGTGGACCATATTCCGGAAAGCATGTTCTACATGTCTGGCCCCATTGAAGACGTACTTCAACAGTATGATGAAGAAATGGCCAATCAGGACAACAACTAATTCCGGGAAGGATAAGGAGCTATGCCTTTTAAAGTCGAAGTCGTCACGCAAGAACGCAAACTCTTTGAAGACGACGCAGTTGATATGGTACTGGTGCCAGGTTCCGATGGCGAACTCGGTATCCTGCCGCGCCACACCCCCTTGCTAACGACAATGAAGCTCGGGGAGCTGATTATACGGAAGGGTCGCGCTGAAGAGAGCTTCGTTATCTATGGTGGCGTCGTCGAAGTGCGCCCGGACCGTGTAAGTGTCTTAGCAGACTCGGCAGACTTCACAGCCGACATCAGTCTGGATGAAGCGCTTGAAGCCCGTGAACGCGCACAGGCAATGCTGGGTGAAGAAGTGTCAGAAGAGGAACGCAAGGCTTACCTCGAATCATTGCGTAACGCCGAACTGGCAATCAAGATCGCTCGCAAAACCAAGAGCGGTGCTGGTAGTGTCCGCATCGTCAGTAAAGCGGATAGCGGCAGCGAACAATAGCCTGCCAGACAACTTTTCAGGTCAGTAGCATAAAAAAAACACGCCCCGACGATACAGCATTGCGGGGCGTCTCTGTTAAAACATGTAACACAGCAGCAGGTAGTGGCGGGGGTTGCCCGTCGTAGAGGATTCATAAGCATTATGGGCATTTTTGCAAAAAATCTGGGTATTGATCTCGGCACCGTCAACGTTGTCGTTTATGGCAATGGGCAAGTCTTGCTACAGGAACCGACGATGGTCGCCCTGACCACCGACGAAGAAGTCCCCGAAGTGCGGGCACTGGGGCAAGAAGCACGCGATATGTGGGGCCGCCATTCCGAAGACATCACGATTGTGCAACCGCTCAAAGATGGCGTTATCGCTGACTATGAAGTAACTGAAGCGATGCTCAGCTATTTCATTCGCAAAATCAAGGGGCGCGGCTGGTTCCGGCGGCCAGCAGTAATGGTATCGGTACCCTATGGCGTCAATACCGTCGAAAAACGTGCTGTGCAAGAAGCTGCATTGCAGGCTGGTGCGCGTGAGGCTTTTTTGATCCATGAGCCACTTGCAGCCGCGATTGGGGCTGGCCTGCCCGTCCACACCCCGGCCGGCAATATGGTGCTGTCATTGGGTGGTGGTGTCAGTGAATCGGCAGTGGTCGCAATGGGCGGGATTGTTGCTGCCTCAACGGTGCGCGTCGGGGGCAAACGCCTTGACGACGCCATTATCAACTACGTACGCCGCAAGTACAGCATGATTATCGGTGAACCAACCGCCGAAGCCGTCAAAATTCAGATTGGTGCAGCCGTTGAGCAGGCACAAGAGCTTTCAATGGAAATTCAGGGGCGTGACCAGGTCGGCGGGCTACCGCGTACCTTGACGCTTTCAACCAGTGAAATTGTTGAGGCTCTGCGCGAACCGCTCCAGATGATTGCCGAAGTCGCCCGCCAAACGTTGGAAAAAACCCCCCCTGAGCTGGCGTCGGATGTTATTGATCGTGGAATTGTTCTTACGGGCGGTGGGGCTTTGCTGCGTGGCATCGAGGAATACATTACGCAGCACACCAGTGTTCCGGCGTATCGTGCTGATGACGCGCTGCTGGCGGTTTCTATCGGGGCAGGTCGTGCGCTCGAAAACCCGGCACTGTTGCGTGGGGTTATTGAAAGACAGTAGCAGCACGACGACGCCTACTGGCCAAACGGTTCTTCTTCGTGCCTGGGCTTGCGTAAGTAGAATGTCATGTGTTGCAGCTCAATAACCGGGTCAATGTACTGTACACGCACGTCATCGGGCACGATGATATTGATCGGCGCGTAATTCAAAATCGCCTTGATCCCGGCATCAACCAACACATCGGTCACCTCTTGCGCATTTTCAGCAGGCACAGCCAGCATCGCAATCTGGATATTACAGGCTTCGATGGTTTGGGTGAACTGGCCCATTGGTTGCACAATCAGGTCGCTACCTTTGATTTTCTTGCCAACTTTGTGCGGTGAATTGTCAAAGACTGCTGCCACCTGAAAGCCCCGTGTTTCAAAACCGCGATAGTGTGCAAGTGCGTGCCCAAGGTCACCGCTACCAACAACTGCCATTGGCCACATATGATCAACATGTAGGATTTCTTGTAGTTTATCGCGCAGAGTTTCGACATTGTAGCCGGTGCCCTGCTTGCCAAACCCACCAAAATGCGACAGGTCTTTGCGAATTTGTGCAGAACTAATACCAAGATATTCACCCAGCTCACGCGAGGACGTCACAGCACGCCCGGCCTGCATAATCTGTGTCAGCGCTCGGAGGTAGATGGGCAAGCGCCCAATCACAATATCAGGGATATTCTCAATGCCTTGTGGTGCTTTATGTAGTGCCATAAAAACATTAATCCTTTTTAATTATCATGATTATAGTGAAAAAATTTCACAAATACCACTGACAAATTACACTATCCCCGCTGCATGTTCTGTGCTAGATGTCCCCATCCAGTTCTGTCCCCGGACGTCCTCCAAGCCGTTGACTGACTTTCTTGCCACCGCCAAGCGCCACTGACCGCTGATAAGCTGCCCAAACTGCGCGCGACACGACCGTGCGAAAGCCCCCACGCTCCAAATGATACAACGCCTCTGCCGACGTCCCCCCGGGGCTTGTCACTTCATTCCGGAGTGCGGCTTCGTGCAATTCACTTTCATGTGCATAGGCAATCGCACCTTTAAGGGTTTGCAACACCAATTTGCGGGCAATGCGCCGCGAAAATCCGAGGTGAACCCCTGTATCAATCATAGCCTCCATCAGCATAAATACATAAGACGGGCCGGTGCCGCTGAGCGCTGTCGCCATGTCCAAATATTCTTCTTTGTCAACGTAAACCTCCTCGCCAAAGGCAGAAAGCACCGTTCGAGCCTGTTCACGTTGCGTCGCGTCCACCTCGGTTGTCGTCACCCAAACGGTAATCCCTTCCCCAACTTTAGCAGGGGTGTTGGGCATGGACCGCACCACACGTGGATTGCCAAAGTGGCTCACAAGATAATCCAGCGACAAACCTGCCGCGATACTGATCACAAAGTCGCAGGTGGCAATGGCGGTGTGATCGTGTGGCAATAAATCATCGAACATCTGTGGCTTAGCGCTCAACACCACAATATCGCCCGCTGCTACCGCCTCAACATTATCCGTTGTTGTGCGAATCCCATAGCAGGCGGTCAATTCGCGTCCGCGTTCGGCACGTGGCCCGGCCGCAATGATCTGCTCTGGCTCAATGATTTGTTCATCTAACAGTCCACTGATCATGGCCTCAGCCATCTGTCCACTTCCAATAAAAGCAAGTTTCTTTCCGTTGAACATGCGCCGATAGTCCTATTCTTGAAGTTTTTGAGAAAATTTACAAATTTTGGATCCAGACTTACATCTGGACTGTGAACTGCGGGCCATCAAAGCTCAGCAAATAAAATGCTCGTTCGCGCCCCTCAAACTCCTCATACAGAAAATCCGTTACTACATAGCCGGCCCCGGTGATGGTAGAAAGTCCGTCGCGGACATGTTGCTTCCATTGCAGCGCGAGTTCCGCATCCGTACGGACGATCGTTTCAAAGTCGTGCGGAATTTCCAGCAAGAGCATCTGGCGCTTGGACGGTACTGCAATGGAGGCTTCGTAAGGATAGACGAGGCCATCTGTAACATGGGTCGGATTCAACAGCGGCGTCTCAGCATCCAGATATTGTTTTAAGCCGAGGCGCAAGCGCGACCCGTTGATACGCTCATCTACACGATTTTGCGACACCCACCACTCTGCGATAATCCGGTCCGACGAAGCGGTTGTTGACGCGCCTTCGGTATAGACACCATAGTAATCGGTAACATATTCTTTGGCGATACCACCCAGTTTCCCGACTGCGATATATGCCGCACGACTATCAAGCGGGTGAAAAGGATGCGTCGCAAGGCGTATCCCCTGTTTATTCATAACATCGCGCAATCGCAACGACAATTGATACGCAATACCTATCCCACGGTAGTCAGGATGAACTGCCACCCGTTCAAAGACCAGTTTCAAGTTAGCCATGGCCGGTCGGCTTGGTTCAGAATGATGCAAGCCTAAAAAGGATACAAGATAACCGATGAGCTGGTCATGTTCATTAAAAGCACCCAGCAGCGGGCTACCGTTGCGGGCCAATTCTACCAGCGTATAGTGATGAAATACGTTTGGTGCATCTTCAGGATAAATGAGCCGTTGCAGTTCAATAACGGTCAGCAATTCGTCAGGGGTAGTCAGGGAACGCAACGTGAAGTCCTGTGTTTGCATCGTGAATACTTTTCTTTCTATGAAGCACAACGGCTTCAACTTATCAAAAGCGGACACCCGGCCGCCGCTTAACCACATAACGCAAGAGTTCAAGCATGTAGCGACGACGTGGCATATACGTTAATAGCGTATCTTCAAATCGGACAGGGTGAACCCCTGTATAATGATATAAATTGCCCAATTTCGCAGCGCGATTGCTGGCGAAGAGGTCAAACCATTGCTGTGTAATGGGCCAGCGTGGCAACGCAGCATTCGCCAGACCATTCAATAGTCGTTGAACGTAGGGCGGCACAACAACCACCATCCGTTGCGCCCGGCTAACACGCATGACAGTGCGGAGCAGTTCGTTGAAGGTCAAGTATTCTCCACCACCAATTTCAATGGTTTCGTCAACAAGGTCAATCGCTTCAAGGCTTCTTTCAAGAGCTTGCATCAAGTCACCGACATAGAGCGGTTGCAAGATATTTTCACCCTGCCCGGGCTGCAAAAAAAACAACGGATTAACCCGCAGGGTCATCGCCAGGTTGTTCACAAAATGGTCATCTTCACCGAAAATAAGCCCGGTGCGGATGATGGTGTAGGCAACCCCACCCGAGCGCACAATTTCTTCAGCCTGACCTTTAACGCGCAACAACGGATAACCCGATGAAGGCCCCGCCCCGAGGTGGCTGAGCATAATGAGTCGGCCGGCGCGAGCTGTCCGTGCTGCTGCGACAACCTGTCGTGTCCCAACGAGGTCAATTTCTTCGAGGTCTTGACGGTTGCCCCACCATTGCGCCCCCGCCAGATGAAAGACAGTATGCACACCTTGCATCGCACGGAATAATGTTTCACCACTAAAGATACTGCCTTCAACTACTTCTGCCTCACCGGCTGCTGCCCACGGATATTGCCGACGTCGCCGGGTAAGCGCTGCAATCGTTTGTGGCGGCAAGAGTACGCGCACCGGCAACCCCGCACTCAATAGTTGAGTAATTAAATGCCGACCGATGAAACCTGCACCACCAGTAACCAGAATAATGGCCCTACCCTCCTACATGACCAAAAAAAGAACGGCATGACCGTCCAAACATGCTATCATACGAAATTAAGGGCCGGCAAGCAACCATGCAGCCGCCAGCGGGTTATAGCATGTAGTGTGCAGCGTGGCTGCTATGCCCTTGCTCACTACAACCAGACAAATTGAGGAGACATCGGTGTACGGAAGACGTGTAGCAGTAACCGGGATGGGGGTTATTTGCCCGATTGGCAATAGTGTTACCGAAACATGGCAAAATACCAAACGAGGCGTCAGTGGAATTCGTGCAATCAGCCTGTTTGATGCATCGGCGTTACGCTGCCAGATTGGCGGCGAAGTGCAGGGCTTTCACCCAGAAATTGTTTTTGGGCGGCGCGAAGCCCGACGCATGGACCGTGCAACACAACTGGCACTATTCGCGGCGCAACAAGCCATTGCCGACAGCCAGCTCGACGTCACCGAGACAAACTGCTATGACATCGGCACTCTCATTGGCACAGGGATCGGCGGGATAAAATCCACGCTACTTGGGCACGAAGGCTTTTTGCAACGTGGCCAAAAAGGGGTCAGCCCCTTATTAGTCCCCATGATGCTGCCCGATAGCGCCGCGGGCAAAGTCAGCATTGACTATGGGTTGCGTGGACCGTCAATGTGTATCGTCTCTGCCTGCGCGACCGGAAACAATGCCATTGGCGAGGCCGCCGCTATAATCGCGCGCGGTGCTGCCGATGCAATGGTCGCTGGCAGTTGTGAAGCCGGCGTGCTGGACCTCTCGATTGCCGGTTTTGATAATATGGGCGCACTGTCACGCCGCAACGACGCCCCCGAAAAAGCCTCGCGGCCTTTCGACACTGACCGGGATGGCTTCATCGTCGCTGAAGGCGCAGGGATGCTTGTGCTTGAGGCGTTGGAACATGCCGAAGCCCGGGGCGCAACCATCTATGCTGAAGTTGCCGCCTACAGCGCCACCTCAGACGCCTATCACGTGACCGCACCAATGGCAACCGGGGAAGGGGCAGCCGCGGCCATGCAACGTGCGCTCAAAATAGCAAAGATGGATACGACAGATATTGATTACCTGAACGCCCACGGCACCAGCACTCCTCTTAATGACGTTATGGAAACCCGCGCCATCAAGACCGTTTTCGGTGAAGGTGCTTACGATGTGCCCATCAGCGCCACCAAATCAATGACGGGGCATTTGCTCGGTGCGGCGGGGTCGGTTGAAGCTATCTTGAGCATTATGGCCATCCAGGATAATTTTGTGCCACCAACCATCAATCTTGATAACCCTGATGTGGAATGCGACCTCGACTACGTTCCCCACACCGGACGCGATCATCACATTGATGTTGTGATGAGCAACGCCTTCGGTTTTAGTGGGCACAACACGGTGCTGATATTCAAGCGCTACACTGTCAACGGACATCAGTAGTCTTGTATGACAACCGTATCCGTAAGACACCAAGCGGTTCGCTGCAACGCCCTGGCACTGCGTCTGGGCAGCGTGCTGTGACAAGCATTCGCAAAGGAGCGTACCACACCCATGACTGACGCACATCCTGCTGCCAATGGCAATGGCGGTAAGCCCAGGCCTGTTGCGCGTGCCAATGGCACTCAATCAAATGGGACAAACGGCACCAGCGGCACTGGCCTGCGGCTACCCGGCCTCAATATTCGAGGCAATACCAGTCAAGCACCCGCACGCTATGCACATATTATTGGCTGGGGCATGGAAGTGCCAGACCGTGTGCTTGATAACTTCGACATGGAAGCCATCGTGGAAACCAACGACGAATGGATTCGCACGCGAACAGGCATTTCAGAACGGCGTATCGCCGGCGATAAAGAATCTACCGGGAGCCTCGCCCTGCGTGCGGCGCGTAAAGCACTGCATGTCGCCCGTATCATGCCCGCCGACCTCGAACTTGTCATTGTCGCGACTTCGACCCCAGAGCATATTTTTCCCAGCACCGCCAGCCAGGTACAGGACTGGCTTGGGGCCAAACGGGCCGGCGCCTTTGACCTCAGTGCAGCGTGTTCGGGTTTTGTCTATGCGCTGGATATGGCCGCCGCCAAAATTCGGGCAGGCGACATCCGCTATGCGCTCGTGATTGGTGCTGAAACCATGAGCCGTGTCATGAATTGGAAAGATCGTGGGACATGTATTCTATTCGGTGATGGGGCCGGGGCGGTGGTGCTGGGTGCCAAAGCGGAGCCGGGCGGCGTGACCAGCAGCGTCCTACGCTCAGACGGTTCCGGGTGGGACGTACTCGGCCTGCCGACAGTCGGCAGCCAGGAAACCTATCTGGTGGACGACCGCACCCGCGACAAAGCCGAAGACGAGACCCCACGCGCCATGCACCATCTACACATGGACGGCCGCAGTGTGTTCCGCTTTGCGACCAAAGTCATTAACGAAAGCATCCGCGATGTGTGCCGCATGGGAGGTATTACCGTTGATGATATTGACCTCGTTGTGCCGCATCAGGCCAATTATCGCATTCTAGAGTCTGCGGCCCGCAATTTGCGCTTGCCGATTGAAAAGTTCTACAGCAACGTCTCACGCTATGGCAACACGTCTGCTGCATCAATCCCTATCGCACTATGTGAAGCCATTGACGAAGGCCGGCTTAACGAGGGAGACAATATCATTTTTGTCGGTTTCGGCGGTGGGCTGACATGGGCAACAATGCTTATTGAATGGCAAACGCAGCTTGAATACAAAGCCGACACCATCGGCGATGCACGGCGACAGATTACCTACTGGTACGCAATCCAACGGCGGGCAATTGTGCGGCGCTGGCGTCGTATCCGTGGGCGGATGGGTGGCTCCCCAACACCAAATGCGACCATGCGCCAACTGCGCGAACAGCTTGAGACTGAAGATGCCGAGGAACCGTCTAAGTGAGCGTACCAGTTGCGTGCCAGCTTCAGCTCTTGTGACCGCTTTGCGACTATACTTCAAATTATGCAAATTCAATTAAAAAGGAGCGTCTCAACTATGAAGCGTTATCTGGTTTTGTTCTCTATGGCTCTACTGCTCATTACTGGTGGTGTGGTAATGGCACAGGATGATAGCGAAACGGAAATCACCGCAGAAAACGTCGAACGCCTTTCGATTACCACTAATTTAAGCGACGATGAAAACGACTATTATTCTGCCAGCCTCAACCCTGATGCAACTCTCGTGGCTTTTGAAAACGTTAGTGATATTAACGTCTTTGACATCGCTTCTGGAGATCTCATCTTCGAAATTCTTGCTACGTCTGAAACCGAAGACGGCGGCAGAATCAGCTATGGTGCGCCACTATTTATCGACGATAACACGCTTGCCTATGGTGAAATCATCTTCGATGTTGACTTCAACTTCGTAAGCAACACCACCTATTTCGTCACGCTGCCAGATGGGGAGCAAGTCACCCAGTTGAATGGCATTCCGCTTGCTTACTACCCCAGCCTGAATGCCCTAATCACAGTAGATCAGGTCGAGTTCAGCGCCGCCTTAACTGATTTGGCCGATGAAAGCACGCTCTGGACACTCGGTGAAGAAGCGCTCAGCTCCTGGTATTTTGCGCCACAGTATAGCGCTGATGGCAGTACAGTTGTCATATTGCAGATAACTGAAGACGAAGAAACCTTCGACGCCACCTTTACGTTTGAAGTGTACGATGCCAGCACCACGACTTTCGATGATCCTCGAAACACATTTAATCTGACTGGATTGCTGGAGGGCGGCGAGGTTGAGGTTGACAGTGTCGGATTAAGCGCGGATGGCGGGCTGCTCATCGTCTCATTTGAAGACTATGTGGATGCGGACAACCGTGCCAACAAAATCCAGGCTTATGACACCACCACTGGTGAAGTGGTATGGGAAGTTGACCGCACCGAAGAAAACAACGGAGCAGTAACCGTCACTACCTTTACAAACGACGGTAGCGCAGTGCTGTTGAACGAACGTGAACTGCTACTTGCCTTTGACGCCACCACTGGTGAATTACTCACTCAGTTCGTCACGCCGATCCCTGGTAATCTCGAGGTGTTGGAATTTAGCACCGACGGTACGCAATTGCTGGCCGCAGCCTACGAAACGGCTGTAATTTACACAGTCGAATAAGACATAAAACATGTAGCGATAATTCATGGGTGGAGTAATGGTTCTCCACCCATAATTTTTGCCAATTATTATCGACGTGATTGTGGCAGCTCAGCCGGGCCCATCCAACGGTATTGGAGGGGTGGCTGTTGCAAACTATCGAGCAAGTCATTTGTCGTCGGCAATGCAAAAACCTGCTGCGGCGTCAACTCCTCTAAATTGGCTTCAAAACCCGGGGCGTTGAAGAAATTGAAGAAGTTGAAATCGAAGGGGTATTCCTGCACGCGGTAACCGTTCATGCCAGCCAGATCAGCGGCGCGGTCGAGTGCGTCTTCTTCATAGCCCAGTGCATCTACCAACCCCAGATTCAACGCCTCTTCGCCAATCCAAACGCGGCCTGTCGCCAATTCGGAGACATCGCCTGTCGTCAGTGTTGAGCCCGTGCGATTCGCCACCACTTCGATGAAGTTTTCAAGCACCACATCAATCTGGGATTCCCAGAACTCGCGTTCTTCTTCGGTGAGCGGACGGTAGAAGCTGCCAAAGTCTTTGGAGTCAGCCGTTTCAACGGTCGTAATCTCAACACCAATGTCGTCCAGAAGCTCGGAAGCGTCGAAAAAGGTCGAAATGACGCCAATGCTACCAATGATGGAGTTCCGGGTCGCGATGAGTTCATCTGCTGCGGCGGCCACGTACAAACATCCTGAGGCACAGGTGCCGTGCATATACACGACGACTGGCTTGCCCGTGTCATCGCGAAACTCGCGCAGCATGTTCCACATTTCATCGCTGGCGTTGACACCGCCGCCGGGGCTGTTGGCACGGATCACCAGCGCTTCAACATCGTCGTTGTCCGCCATCCAATCAAGCCGTTCCTGAAAATAGCCCGTTGATGCATTGAAGCTATCCCCCGTGGTGAGCGGCCCCACCAGGTCAATAACGCCAACCGCTGGACCTGTTTCGGTGTCCGCTCCGGTGAAGTCTGAGCCAAGCGAGCCAAGCCCGACAAGCGAGAACGCTATCAAAAGGCCACAGGCACAAACTGGCAACAAAAATCCGGTGATCAACGAAACAAACACCCATGCCACCGTACGCCCGCCATTGCCCTCATTGCGCGGCGGAGGATTGTAATATGGCGGGGGTGTATAGCGTGGTGGTCCTGACGGTGGATTTGAACTTGAGCCACTTCCTTGCTGATTACCCTGTGGCGATTGTGGATCGTTGTACATGTGGTTTGGTTAACCTTTGACTAAACGAACAAATTTGCGTTTGCCGAATTGCAACACAATCGGCAAGTCCGCTACGTTTACCATATCATCAATATCTTCGACTTTATCCCCATCGCGCCGAACACCGCCACCTTTGATTTG
Organism: Anaerolineae bacterium; assembly: GCA_034437655.1. GTDB lineage: Bacteria > Chloroflexota > Anaerolineae > Aggregatilineales > J027 > J027. Next base: position 69,103 of record DAOTTU010000113.1, on the reverse strand, counting down.
CCGCCGTGCATCGCTCTTACTGCCAAGCAAGCCCGTGGCCACCAGCAGATCAACGACGCTGGTATCTTCTGCAACCATGTATTCTTCAATGTCGTCAGGAATACCACCCTTTTGCATGGCGGTGCGCGAAAATTCTTGCCCGCCTTGAGCAGCGTCTGTACCGTGGAAGATTTCTGTGATCGCGAAGGCCATCTCCGCTTTGGCATCCTGAATGGGCAATTCGCCACTGTCTATTTTCGCCATTTGAGTATCCACAGCATCTTGTGACCAGCCCAGCAACAACTTGTAGTACAGTGGCATGGTGTTGTCCGGCAATTTCATCACGCTGGTGTACATCTGCCCCGGTTCAGACAGAATCGGAATATGGTTCCCCTTACTCTTGCTCATCTTGAGGACGCCATCGGTTCCCGGCAAGCTCTCACCCATTGCAATGACAATTTGCGGCGGAATGTTCATCGCCTTCATCAACTGGCGGCCGGCCATCAGGTTAAAAAGCTGGTCCTGCCCACCAACCTGTACGTCTGTTTTCAGCGCGACAGCATCATACGACTGCATCAGCGGATAGAAGAACTCGTGCAGTTGGATGGGGTTGCCTTCGTCAATACGGTTGCGGAAATTTTCGCGCGTGATGAACTGCTGCACGGTGTAGTTTTTGGCGATGTTGATGATGTCGAGAAAGCTCAGTTCAGAGAGCCATTCGCTGTTGTGGCGAACTTCGGTCTTGTTGCGATCAAGGATTTTGAAGGCCTGTTCGGTGTAGGTTTTAGCATTCTGCGCGACCTGTTCAGTCGTGAGAACGTCACGTGCAGACGTGTCGTCGGGGTCACCAATCAACGAAGTAAACGACCCGATGAGAAAGATCACCTGATGCCCAAAGTCCTGAAATTGCTTGAGTTTACGCATGGTTATCGTATGGCCGAGGTGCAGGTCAGTGGTGCGCGGGTCATAGCCGCAATACACGCGCAGGGGGCGGCCCTCTTTTTCGGCTTGCAACAGACGTTCGCGCAACTCAGCACGCATGGTTTCACGGGTCTGATCGTCGCCATAGCCCGTATTGCTCATCAGTACAGCGACTTGTTCGTCAATCGACACGGAGGAGGCGATAGACATATGTTTTTCCTTTAGCATGATTGTTAAAGTTGAGCTTAATGTCGGGGATTATAACACATCACAGGACGTCACTCTGGCTTGCGATGGAGCGGTTTATAGTCCGGTGCTTGCATAATCTGAATTGCTTCAGCCGCAAGCTGTTGCACCCATTCAGCCGGGTCACCATCGCGCACAGTTTCCAATGCAGGGATAGCTGATGTGTCGCCAATATAGCGCAACGTAATCACCGCTAATGAGCGCACATGTTCGTCATTGTGGGTCAACATCGGCATGACAGGTTGCGCAGTACCAAGCATCGCCAGCGCAAAGGAGGCGCATGTCGGCGGGTTTACTTCAACATCCCATTCAGACTGTGGCGATTCCTCTAAAAGCGGGGTCAGTGCGCCTGCCGCCCGCGCATCCCCCAGCCACCCCAATGCCGAGGCCGCCCACGACCGTACCCGATAATCTGGGTCTTGCAAGGCGTTGAGCAATGGCTCGAAGGCGTCCGGGGTGCGCAGATCAATCAGCGCGGCGGCCGCTGCAATACGCTCCTGAACATGATCAGATTGTAGGGCCTGAATTGCAGTTTGTGCATCCATCGCGGCATTTCCCAACAGACTTTGATTAACGCTACAGCAATAGCGTACCACACCTGTTGAGATGTCCGCAGCCATCACCTATAATCGATGGTCTGAAACGCTTTAAACCCATACAGCAACCAATGGCAGGACAATCAAAGCCTATGAAATATATGAGCAGCGCCGAAATCCGCGAGGCGTACCTGGACTTTTTTGAAGAACACAAGCATAAGCGCGTCCCATCGTCGTCACTGGTACCCGGCAACGACCCCACGCTCCTGTTCACCAACGCGGGCATGGTACAGTTTAAAGACGTGTTTCTGGGGCAAGACAAACGTGACTATAAGCGTGCCACCACCGCCCAGAAAGTGATGCGTGTCAGTGGTAAGCACAACGACCTTGAAAACGTCGGCCCCAGCCCGCGCCACCACACGTTTTTTGAAATGTTAGGTAACTTCAGCTTTGGGGACTACTTCAAGCGCGAAGCCTGCCAGATGGCCTACCAACTGGCAACGCAGGTCTACGGGCTACCACCGGAGCGTGTCTTCTACACAGTGCATAAAGATGACACGGAATCGTACGACATCTGGGTGAACGATGTGGGCGTCCCGGCAGATCATGTCTGCGTACTGGGGGACGAAGACAACTTCTGGATGATGGCCGACACCGGGCCCTGCGGCTACACCAGCGAACTTCACTTCGACCGCACCCCCGAACTTGGTACTGAAGGCGCACAGGCGAGCTTCGACGCGGACGACGGCCGCTTTTTGGAGTTCTGGAACCTCGTCTTCATGCAGTTCAACGCACAGCCAGACGGTACTCGTGTTCCCCTGCAACACCCCGGCGTGGATACGGGCATGGGCTTTGAGCGCATGGTTTCAATAATTCAGGAAAAAGACAACAACTACGACACCGATGTGTTCATGCCCATCATCCGTGCCACACAACAATTGACCGGGCACACCGACCCCGAACGCGACGCCAACATTGTGCCCTATCGTGTGATTGCTGACCATCTGCGGGCGGCCAGTTTCCTGATTGCTGATGGCGTACGACCGGGTACACAGGGCCGTGATTACATCTGCCGTATGGTATTGCGGCGGGCGATGCGTTTTGGCAAAAAGCTGCCTTTTGACACCGACACCTTCCTTGCAGACCTATCACAGGTCGTCGTCAATCATATGGGCAATGCCTACCCCGAACTCAAGACCCAGCAACAGACCATCCAGCGTACCATTGCGCAAGAAGAAAGCCGCTTCTTACGTACGATGGATCGTGGCTTGAGCGAACTCGACGCCATGTTGGATGATCTGCAAGAAGGCGACCACCTCAGCGGCGAACAGGCCTTTTATCTGCACGCGACACTCGGCCTCCCGATTGAAGTCACGAAAGATATTTCTGAGGAACGTGGTTACGGCGTTGATACGGATGCATTCCGCACAGCGCGCGAAAAACATGCGGAAGCCTCAAAAGGCACCATGTTCAGCGAAATCAACATCGAAGAAGTCTATGGCAAGTTGCTGCAAACGCTCGAAGCCGAGGGTTTCAGTGGCGTCAAGCAGTATGTGTATGGTCGCGATGAGGTCAACGGCGACCTGCGCTTGCAAACAGAAATCGTCGCGGTATTGCACGGCGGCGAGCCGATTGAAAATGCCACACTCGGCACCCGTGTTGAAGTTGTGCTGGCAGAAACGCCCTTTTATGTCGAAAGCGGTGGCCAGATCAGTGACACAGGTGTGATCGAGGGCGATGGTTGGGCCGTCGATGTGGAGGATGTGCGCAAACCCGTCGGCGGCTTGATTATCCATATTGGTGAGGTCGTTGAAGGCATCGCGCAGCCAGCAGGCACCGTCACCGCAACCGTCGATGCACAACGGCGGCTGAACATTATGCGCAACCACACCGCCACCCACTTGATACATCAAGCGCTGCGTGACCGTCTCGGCACGCATGTGCAACAACGCGGCTCACTGGTCGCCCCCGACCGCCTGCGTTTTGACTTCAGCCACGACGAAGCGCTGACCATCGACGAGCGCAGCGATGTTGAACGCGATGTGAACCTCGCCATCATTGCCGGGATGGATGTCTGGGCAAAGGTCAAATCGTTGGATGAAGCCAAATCTGAAGGCGCGATGGCCCTTTTCGGTGAAAAATACGGCGACGAAGTACGCACTATCTCCATAGGCAGCAACAGCGACCGCTACAGCTATGAACTGTGTGGCGGGACGCATGTCGAAAACACTGCTGTTATCGGGCCGCTAATCATCGTCAGCGAAAGCTCAGTTGCGCAGGGTGTGCGCCGTATTGAAGCTGTGACAGCCCGACAGGCCTACACGTTGGCCGCGTTTGGGCTGCGAACACTCGAACGGACTGCTCATCAATTGCAAATCCAGCCTGTGAATGTGCCCGACCGCGTTGCCGGGTTGCAATCTCAACTAAAGCAGAAAGACCGTGAAATTCAGGCCATGCGGGCCAAGCTGGCGAAAGTCGAATTTCTGGAGTTGATGGACACCAATACAGCCGACGTTGCCGGGGCAAATGTGCTGGTGGCTGAGATTGCAACCACCGATAGCGACACCATGCGTAAAATGGCCGACTGGTTCCGCGACCAATACCCGACCAACGGCGTGCTGGTGCTGGGGATGGTCAACGAAGGTGGCACCCCGCAACTACTGGCGTCTGTGACCAAAGACCTGACGGAGAAGGTTCACGCGGGCAATTTGATTCGCGATGTGGCGAAGGTAGTTGGTGGGGGTGGCGGTGGCCGTCCGAATCTGGCGCAGGCTGGCGGCAAAGACCCGGAGAAACTGCAAGGCGCGCTGCGCAAAGCTGAGGAGATGATTGCCGAGGCGTTGGGGTAGAACATACCGACCGCGTACGCTTCGTTTAGGATTGTGTACGCGGTCGTCTTGCAGCGTGGTGGGTGTTTATCCCGCCTCCACCGGCGCGATGACATATTCACCCTCAAACGTTTCAGCGAAGAACCCGATTTCGTCATCGGCATCAATCTGCACCCGGTAGAAGTACAGACCATCCGCGCAAACGGCATCATCAAACACGGTAAACGTCGTGCCGGCCGGGTAGGTTGCAATCACTTCGGATTCAAACAGCGATGGCGCAGTCCGTAAGCGCAATTCCAAACCCGGGAAGGCATCATTGTTAACAACACCTCGGTCGCCGGATTCCAGGCGCGTTGGTAAACCGCCCGCGCAGATTTCGTTATCCGTTGCGGATACACTAGCTGCTGGTTCAATCACGTATTCACCCTGGAATATCTCACTGAACCATCCCGTTTCGCCACTGCTTTCGATTTCAACTTGCCAGAATGGAATCCCGTCTTCACACTCTGGGCCCGCGACTACAATGAAAGTTGTTCCCGCTGCGAAACTGTCAATCACGTCTGACTCAAACAGTGTCGGCGCACTCCGCAAACGTAGCTCTAATCCAGCGAACGCATCTGTCACGACACCCCGCCGCCCAATTGCCATGCGGGTCACAACTGTGTTGTTACAGGCAGTTGCAATAGCAGTGGCAGTTGGGAACGAACTCGACACGACTGGTGTTGGCATTTCACCACTACTGGAAGTGATGACTGACTGGTTGGGTAGGCTTTGCAAACGGATTTCAGCGCCACCAACCCAGCCAACCTGGCCAGACTCAGCGAGCAACACCGCATGATAAATCGTATCAGCTTCACAGACAGCCGTTGCCAGTAGCAGCAGCGTCTCATCCGTTGCCACATCTGGCAGAATTGGGTCAGTCAAGGCATCAGGCACCGCATACAGCGCAACAGCGCCATCAGCAATGATGGTCGTTATCTGGCTACCCTGCGGCATGATGATTTCACACGCGCCCTGATAAGTCGAGAATCCGGCGGGGGCCGGTGCAATTGGTGTTGCCGTCGGTATGCTGGTTGGCGGCAGTGTGGCGGTGGCGTCTTGTTGCTGCGGGGCAGTCTGTTCGTCGGTAGCGGCACCAGAATTGTTATCCGTTGTCGGCGGTTTAGGGCCACCGGGTGCGGACAATACAGCTAGCAGGAAGCCCCCCACCAGCACAACGGCCAGTACAGCCGCCAGCACATTTAACGAAGGTAATTGGGCAAGCATCGGGCGCTTGGTAGTGATGTTCAACATACGCTTTTCATCCTTTGGGTTTGTATTCACGAGTTTCTCGCGCAAGCTGTCGCGAATTTGACTGTCCTGAGAAAAATCCGCGTGACGCAATTCCGCAGCGATGTCGAGCATAGCATCGTGTTCACTATCGGGGGTGTCGGGGCGCTGACCTTCGTGCAACATACGATCCAGTTCCTGGTTAAATTGGTCTTCGTGGCGTGGCATAGCTAGTCAGCCTCCAGTTGGGTTTTGAGCTTACGAATGGCACGGTAGATGATGACCCCAACGTTGCTCTCGGAAAGGTTACTGATGTCGGCGATGTGGCGATTGGTCAGCCCGGCACCGAACTTCAGGCTGATGATGTCGCGCTCACGTTCTGGCAATTGCTGCACGGCATCGAGTAGTTGTTGTTGACGATCTTTTTCGATGACAAACGTCTCCGGTGGAAGGTTATCACTCACCCGTTCACGGATACGGTCTATCGACACAGTTTTACGCTGCTTATAGCGGCGACGGTGGTCGGTGACGGTGTTACGGGCGATGGAGAACAACCATGCCCCAAACGGTGCTTTCTCGGCGCGAAAGCGATGCAGGTTGTGCAACACTTTCTCAAAAACGGTCGCGGTCAGGTCGTCGGCGGTAGGTGCATCTTCCACACGATACCGAATGTAGTTATACACTGACGAGAAGTAGTGATCATAGATGACTGCAAACGCGGCTGGATCATCAACAGCCTGTTGCACCAATTGAGCTTCATCGGGTAACGCAAGTGCCATAGTGCTCATATCTCTGCATTGGTCTCCGCGTATAGTTCAGGACAGTTCACCCGTAAATACGCGCCCGGCGAAAATGTATTACAGATTTTTCAATATTGCTTGATTATCCTCGCGGCGAAAGTAGTCTACAATAAGAGAAATGCTATCAAATTAATTTTTCGCAACTGCCAACCCCAAGTTTATCAGGACATACCCGCCTTGAGAGTTCGTGAACGCAAAATATTTCGAGACATCCTCGCCCGCAAACGCCGCACTTTTCTGATTTCGACAGGCATTTTTATCGGCGTACTGGGCACTGTCGCCCTTTTCACCATGAGTGCCATTTTGTTGCAACGTCTGCGCGAGGACATTGATAACAACGACATCGCAATGCTCAATACCATTGTCGCCGCCCCGCTTGACACCGCCATCAACAATGACGCCTACCTGGACTACATGCGCTCTATCATCGGAATTACTGCGCTGGAAGGAAGTTTGCGTGCGCCAGTAGTGGGCGAATTGCCCGGGGGTGAGGCATTTTCTGGCACAATGCACGGTTATGAGTTGCCGTTCGAAGCGCTAAAACTGGAACCACTACGCCTCCTGGAAGGTGACTACCCTGCGGCGGCGGATGAGGTCGCGGTTGAAATTCGCTTCGCCCGTGACCATGATTTACAGGTCGGTGACACCTTGAGCGTTGCTGTCACAGATGCCTCCGATGCTTCACCTGCGCGGCTGACCGTGACGGGAATCGTACTACACGCCTACAACCTATCGCCAGAAGACGCCATCTTCGCGCCACTGCCGACCGCCAACCACCTGACCAATACCAACGGCTTTAACGTCATCTCATCACGGTTTGTAGATATGGAAACCGCCGACGCTACCGCCGACCATCTTTCCGCAACCCTCTTGCATGATACGACGTACACACCCTTACAATATCACTTGCAAGACCCGAGCTTTAACCCTCTCACTGAAGGTACTGAGCGCGTCACCCGCACGATTAACTTGCTGGCACTCATTGCGCTGGTGATGGCCAGTTTTTCAGTTGTCAACGTCATCAACAAAATTGTGCGCGAACAAAAGCAACAAATTGGGCTTTTGAAGGCAATGGGAGCCAGTCGCATCGAACTCGTCTGGATATACATGGGCATTGCGTTTCTCTATGGGGTGATTGGTGTTGTGCCGGGTATCTTGCTTGGCGTTCCGCTTGGAAACTGGCTGGCCATGCGGCTTGCCCCTGAAATCAACACCGTCGTCACTGAATTCAGTATCTCATGGACCGGGGTAGGGGTCGGCTTGCTGCTCGGACTGGTGATACCTGTACTCAGTGCGATATTGCCAGTCTTACGTGGTACCCGCGTCAGTATTCTAGAGGCCATCACCGACCGGGGCATTGACGAAGACTATCATGATGGGCTGCTAGCTGGATTGATTCACCGCCTGCCATTGCCAATGACATTGCGTGTTAGCGTTCATGAGTTGAATAAGAAGAAAGGACGTCTGTTTTTGACTGTCCTCGCGCTGACAGTTGCATCGGGCGCATTCATGGGAGTGCTGGTCGTTTTTGAAGGCGTAAGCGATGAGGCCGACACCCTGATTGTTAACCTGAACAGTGAACTCGTCACTGATGTTCAAAATCCCTATGAATTGACCGCAGCCTTACGCATGAATGTGCAACCAATCGTCTATGCCCCCGGGCTGGAACGGTCGTTGCCGATGCGGTCATTCAACGCTGTTCAAAATGCCGACTTCCATGTAGAACGTGGTCGCGTCATTTATGGTGAACAGGAAGTGATCATATCTGATACAGTCGCCAGCCATACCCGCTACCGACTTGACGACACACTCGAGCTACAGCTTGAAACAGGCGTTTATAACTTCGACATCGTCGGCATCGTCCCCTATCCAACAGATATGGTCTGGATCTCAGATACACTTGTCACCGCACAACCACGCCCCAACACCTTCACCGCCACCCTGATTGCGAATCGCGCCAACAATCAAGTCGACGCGGTTGGCTTTGATGAAAACTTACCGACTTTATTGGACTATCAACAGGGTGGCCCGTTCTCTGAGACGACGCCGGGGGTCATCCTTTCGACACCGCTAGCGGCTAAATGGGACGTCAAAGTTGGGGATGTCGTTACGCTACGCGGAGCGTCTGCAACAACAACGCAGCCCATCGTCGGTATTTTTGAGCCACCCAGTGAAATACAAACACTGGCTGTCTCAGCGGCTTTTGTAGGGATGTACTGGGAAGACCTCGCCACCCTCGAAGGCTACACCGCGCCAGCAGTAATCAGCACACCGAACGATTTGAGCGTGCCATCGTTCAACTTTATCACCCTTCTACAAAATTTCAGTGTCAATCTGCGCACCTATGAAGTTTTATTGAGTACCGTCTCGCTGCTTATTGCGCTGGTGGGTGGCTTTGGGTTATTAACAACGCTCTCGCTGAGCGTCATGGAACGGCAGCGCGAAATCGGGGTGATGCGTTCTGTTGGGGCACGCAGCACGGATGTTGCAACGCAATTTCTGGTACAGGGGGTAGCAATTGGTGCTATCGCGTGGTTGCTGGGGTTACCGCTAAGCCTGTGGATTGCCGAACGCCTGCTGATTGTCTCTGAACTGGATCAGCTTTTTAGCGCGAAACTACACGCAGACGTAGCCGCTATCGGTCTGTTAGGGGTGTTGCTGATCAGTGCGGGGGCCAGTTTGTGGCCGGCGCTGGTGGCTGCCAATAGTCGCGTCTCGGACATTCTGCGCTACCAGTAACGTTGTCAGGAGCGCAAGCATCGACTACACTATTGGCGTTTGTTAGCCTCTAAAAACAATCGAGACTGCACGCCACATGTCGTCATTCACACAGAGCGCACGCTACCAACGTTGTCAGGCGATTTTTGACCGCGCCTATCCCACCTTTAAAGACGCTGGCACCCACTACACAGAACATATCGCCGCGCAGGTGACACCGAAGTCTTTGCTGCTGGATGTTGGCTGTGGACGCGATAGCCTTGCCGCACAACCCATCCAACGTGCCCACTACACCACCGGGATCGACCTTGCACTTGAAGACCTGCAACAGAACCAGTTGTTGCACAGCACCAGCATGGCCAACGCGACCCATCTTCCATTCCCAGACGTAACCTTCGATGTCGTGGTCAGCCAATGGGTTGTCGAACATTTCACCGCACCAGAACACGCTTTTGCTGAAATCAGCCGTGTATTGAAGCCCGGCGGTGCTTTTATCTTGATGACCACCAACGCCCACAACTATATCCCGCTTATCAGCCGCATGATTCCCTCTCAACTCCAGGAATTTCTTATCACGACACTGCTCAAGCGCCCCAGAGGTGAATCCTTCCCGACCTATTTTCGCGCCAACACTCACCAGCGCCTCACTATGCTGGCGGCGGCATCTGGGCTAGAAATTGAGCATTTTGTATTCGTGGGCAATCCGTTCTACATGGTGTTCAATGTACTGGCTTTTCGCGCAGCAGTCGTCTTCGAAAAACTGACCGACGCCCCACGCTGGCAATGGTTAAAACTGTATATCGTGGCTACGCTGCGTAAACCAGCCACACCCCACATCCCGTTGCGCGGTCAGCTCTGATTGACTACACTACAAGCATAAACGCAAAGTTATTATTGGCATTGTTACGCAACTGATGACCACCTCCGAAAACACGATTCCACGCACACACCGCATCCACCGCATGGTGTTGGATGAATATGACGATGTTGTTTCAATAAAAGACCGCTTACAGTTTGTAGAAGCCGGGCGGGTGTTGCTGGTATTGCCGCCAAAAGCCACTATTCTACAGCGACAACTTGACCTCGTGCTTATTCAACGTGAAGCAGCACGACTGGACATGCGAATCGCGCTCATCACTGATGACTTCACAATTATTGATCACGCCGCCGCCCTGCAAATCTCAACCTTTCGCAATGCGTCCGAAGCCCGCCGCAAGACGTGGAAGGCACCCACACGTAAGGTATTCGTTAGCCGTGCTGAACGTCCACAATACGAACACGACGAATTTGACCTGATGCAGATTGCCGCCCGGCTACGGCCCGCCAACCACAAAAAACAAAGCGGTATCGCACGGCTATTGCGTGGTGGGGTTTTCGGGGTTGCTATTCTGGTCGTGTTATTTGGCATGTATGCCGCCCTACCGAGCGCAACCGTCACCGTTACACCCGCCCGCGACGAGTTGAATATCACTGTACCTATGGTCGCCGATCCGGACATCATCACGCCCGTGATTGAAAGTTTTCGCGTGCCAGCTACAGTCGAGCGGCGTTTACAAGAAAGCAGCGTGAGTATCCAGTCCAGCGGACGCCGCCCGGCCGAAAACTCACTGGCCGAAGGTATCGTCACGTTTACCAACGCCACCAGCCTCGCACAGTTCATCCCGGTCGGTACCATCGTACAGACCTCATCCGTGCCACCCGTGCAGTACACCACACAAAATGATGCTGCCTTACCTGCTCGAATCGGTGCGACAGTCAATGTTGCCATCCGTGCCACTGAGCCTGAACAGGGCTTTTCGGGCAACCAACCGCCCGGGGCAATTGACGTGGTATTTGGAGACTTGAACGGGCGCATTAGCGTTGTGAATCGCAATGCGACTTATGGTGAGGGCGTGCGCGAGATTGCGTTCGTCACTGAGAATGACCACAGTCGCCTGTTGAACCTTGCCCGTGACCAGGTACTCAAAGATGCTCGCGATGCAATTCTGGTGTCATTGCCTGAAGGCGAGTTTCTTGTCGTAGAGGAATCAATGCGGATTGTTGACGAACGCAACCTGGACTATTCTGCTGACATTGACCAACCTGCCGAAAGTGTCACCCTGCGCCTGCGTGCCACGGTTGCTGCCACTGTCATCAGCCTGGCTGACGCTGAACTGGTGGCGCGGGGCTACCTCAGCCGTTATATTGCCGCTGATCGTCGATTGGACAGTAACAGTCTCCTGTTTCGTAGTGGTGGCATTCAGCGCGTGCTAGACGACGGCAGCATCGCCTTTCAAATGCGGATTGAGGGCGATACCTATGTTGCCATTAATGCCGATGAGGTGCGCGACCGTGTGACCGGGCTCAATGCAGCCGAGGCACGCACTGTGCTTGAAAACGAATATCTGCTTGACGCCCGCTACCCACCTGAGATTTCGACCTGGCCCGGTATCACCAACCGCTTGCCTATCCTGCCCATTCGTATTCAGGTAGACATCCGCACCAATGAATGAATTTCCCGGCCGCCTGCTATGTATTGACCACGGTCTGAAATTTCTTGGGCTGGCAACCAGTGACCGCATCGGGATGCTAGCGACGCCATTTCGCGTCATCAAACGCAAATCGCGCCATGAGGATTTCGCAAAATTGCAAGCAATCATCACTGAGGAAGCCATCGCCGCCATCATTCTCGGGTTGCCACCACGCCCACATGATTTCGTCGGCACCAGTCAATCAGATTTGGTGCGTAACTGGGCAAAGCGCCTGTATCACGTTGTTGATGTTCCCATCTATTTCTGGGATGAGGGCATGTCCAGCGCCGATGCTGAAGACGAACTCCGTGAAATGGGCAAGCGCATCCCTGACCGCATTGACAATTACGCCGCAGCGGTGATTCTGCGCCAGTTTTTGGACGCCATGCGCGCAGGACAATCATGGCCAGCACCCTTTACGCCCAACGATAACGACTCGTCCCACCCTGAGAAACCATAGGTGGAACAGAAAGCGTCGGTCAACGGTAGGCGGGGCACACCGCTGCTTTTGCTATAATGAGCGTGCCAAATTTTGCCAACAACGTGACTCAGTAGGAACTACAATCTTATATGCGACGTCTTCTTGATATTTCCCCGGCGGTTATTCTGCCCATCATTCTGGCAATTTGCCTCATCTGCGGCATTGCAGGTGGCCTGGCAGTTGCACTTGCGCCGGCCGGCACCAACCCGCTTGAGGCGCTGGTGTTGCGTGTCTATCTACTGCAAAACGATGATGAGCTAAACACCCCGCTTGGTAATGACCCCACCCAACGCCGCTTCGAGGTTCAACCCGGCGAAAATGCCAACGACATTGGCATTAAGCTGGTAACCCAGGGGTTTATCAGCAATGGAACGTTGTTTGCGCGGTATGCACAATATGAAGACCTGGATAACGATTTTCGGCCGGGGGTGTATTATCTCAGCGAGACAATGGATATTCCTGAAATTGTCGCACAGTTAACAGACCCTACCAGCAATACAGTACGTTTTCTCATCCGGGAAAATATGCGTCTTGAAGAAATTGCCGAGCAAATCGACGCTATCGAGCAACTGGACATGAGCGGGGCCGAATTCCTGGCACTGGTCAGTGAAGGGGCGCTCATCCCTGAAGATTTCCGGCAACGCTATGGCATCCCGGCGGGCCAGTCACTGGAAGGGTTCATGTACCCGGCCACCTATGACATCCCCTATGCCATCACCGCTAGCGATTTTCGCACACTACTATTGAACAGCTTCGAACGCAACATGTCGCAAGAAATCATTGATGCCGCTCGCGCTCAGGGGCGCACTGTCTATCAACTTGTGATTATGGCGTCTATCATCGAGCGTGAAGCTGTGTTGGATGAAGAACGCGCCCGCATTGCCTCTGTATATTGGAATCGCTTTGAGAATGGCCAACGCCTCGAAGCCGACCCGACCGTCGAATACGAACTTGCCAACCAGCGTCAGGATGGTGACTGGTGGCCGGCCATCACTCAGGCAAACTACCAAAACGTCATCGGCCCCTACAATACATACGTCAATCTGGGGCTCCCACCCGGCCCTATCGTTAGCCCGGCGCTGCGGTCAATTCGGGCGGCCGCTTTCCCCGAAGACACGCCCTATTTCTATTTCCAGACCTCTTGTGCCGGTGGCGGACAGCACATTTTCTTTGAAACATTCGCGGAACACCAAGAGTATTTTCAATTCCGTGTGAATGGGTGCCAGTGACCAAAGCGGGGTTTTGGTTTGACAGGTCGCAACCAGAATAATATAATCTCCCGGTTCAAATTTGTTGATAATGACTGATGAGGGAGATAAAGCGCTACACAGCGCGACATTTCAATGGATATTCTGGTAACTGGTTCGATCGCATACGATTATCTGATGCGCTTTCCGGGGCGCTTTAAGGAAGCCATCGTCCTGGACTCACTTGACCAGGTGAGCCTCAGCTTCCTGGTAGACGAAATGACGAAACACAACGGCGGCGTTGCAGCCAACATCGCCTACAATATGGCCCTACTTGGCAGCCACCCCAAACTCTTCGGTACGGCCGGGCGTGACTTCGACGGCTATCGTAATGACCTCCATAGCATCGGCGTTGATACATCAACCGTTGTTGTACTTGAAGACGTCTTCACTGCGTCATTTTTCGCTAACACCGACATTGATAACAATCAAATTGCGACGTTTTACGCCGGAGCAATGGGCCGCGCCGGGGAATTTGGCATTTTCGATGTTGCTGAGGACGCCCCCGAACTCGTGGTGATTTCTCCCAATGCACCTGACGCGATGAATCGCTATGTTGCCGAGTGCATTGAGCATAACATCCCGTATTTATATGACCCATCGCAGCAAACACCACGCACCGACGGCCAGACGCTGCAAAATGGGATCATGAATGCGCGTTATGTCGCAGTGAACGACTATGAGTGGAAACTGATTCAGCAGAAAACAAAACTTACACTCGACGAAGTTCGCGACGCAGGTGTAACGCTGATTATCACCCACGGCAAAAGTGGCTCCACGATTCATACACCAGACCACAGCTATCGCATCCCAATTATGGACGACGTGCCTACTATAGACCCCACTGGCAGCGGCGACGCCTTCCGCGCTGGCTTGTTACGCGGCATTGAACTGGGCTGGGACTGGGACGTTATCGGACGCACCGGGGCCTTAATTGCGACCTATGCTGTGGAGTCGACCGGGACGCAGAATCACCGTTTTGAAATCAACGACTTCATCACGCGCTACCGTCAGCACCACGACGACAACGGTCAACTTGACGCATTGGTCGCCGGGCACGCATAACCATTCGTCATGGAGACACCATGCCAACCCATTTAACTGTGCAACACATCACCGATAAAGGCGTACTCCGCGCTTATTTACGCCAGGATTCAGCGCTTCATGCGTATGCACTGGGTGATCTGGTGCCGTTTATGTGGGCCAAATCCACTTATCACGGAGCGCAAACCACTGACGGTGCATTGCAGGGGATTTCCTTATTGTGGCATGGTGTCGAGCCGCCTGTGTTGTTGCTGTTTGGAACTGAAGCCGCTGCCGATATACTCCTCCAAAACACTCCTGCCCACGTGTTTCACATGCTACCCGAAACACTACTACCAGCGTTTCAGCGCCACTACACAACATCACATATTCGGCCGCTATGGCGCATGGCCGTTGATACAGCGTATTTTTCTGCTGTAGAGTCTGTCACTGCAACCCGCCAACTCGAGGGAGCAGATATAGCTGCATTGCAAGCACTTTACCGTCATGGCGATGGCGGCCCACGACCAGAGGAAATCAACGCCCTTTCCGCTGACATACTTGAAAATGGTGTATTCTATAGCGCATTTGTTGCAGAGGAGCTTGTTAGTGTAGCAGGCAGCCATGTTTTCGCCCCTGAAGAAAGTATCGGCATTATCGGTTTTGTCTACACAAAGCCAACTGCGCGTGGGCAGGGTTTTGCCACTGCAACCACATCCGCTGTCGTTGGCCATATGTTCGCCGCTGGTGTCGAAACGGTCGCGCTCAACGTTGAACGCACCAATGCCGCTGCTATTCATGCCTATCAAAAACTGGGCTTCAAAACCCATACAAAAATCGTCGAAGGCTATGCGTCTCGATAAAACGCAGTATTGCACGCTGCTGATTTCGGGGTAGCATAGACTGTCGCACCAATTGGACCTTTAGGAGATTACAAAAAACCATGAGTAACGAGTACCATGTGAAAGACCTTAACCTTGCCCCGTCTGGGCGCAAGCGGATCGACTGGGCTGAGCAAGAAATGCCCGTACTAAGACAGCTACGCGAACGCTTTGAGCGCGAACGCCCCTTGAAAGGGATGCGCATTTCGGCATGTTTGCATGTCACGACAGAAACCGCTAACCTGATGCGCACATTGCAGTCTGGTGGCGCAGATGTCGTGTTGTGTGCCTCAAACCCGCTCAGCACGCAGGACGATGTTGCGGCCTCACTTATCGCGCATGACGAAATCCCGGTGTTTGCCGTCCGTGGCGAAGATAACGACACCTATTTCTCGCACATTGAAGCCGCGCTTGACCACAAACCGCATATCACAATGGACGACGGCGCCGACCTTGTCAGCGAGCTGCACAAGAGCCGCACTGAACTGATTGAGGGCATTCTGGGAGGTACCGAAGAAACCACCACCGGGATCATCCGTCTGCGGGCAATGGCCAAAGACGGGGCATTGCGCTTTCCGGTTATCGCTGTGAATGACAGCCAGACCAAGCACCTCTTTGACAACCGCTATGGCACCGGGCAAAGTACAATTGATGGCATTATCCGTGCCACCAATTTGTTGCTGGCCGGGCGTGTGCTGGTTGTTGCAGGTTATGGCTGGTGCAGCCGTGGGATCGCTATGCGCGGTAAAGGCATGGGCGCACGGGTGATCGTCACAGAAGTTGACCCGATCAAAGCACTCGAAGCTGTGATGGACGGGTTCCAGGTCATGCCGATGCAAGACGCCGCCAGCGTCGGGGACATTTTCGTGACGTCAACCGGCGACATCAACGTCATCGACACGCATCACATGGAAGTCATGAAGTCTGGCGCGATGATCGCTAATTCTGGTCACTTCAATGTTGAAATCAACCTCGATGGGCTCAATGCCATGGCCAAAGAGGTCTTCGACGGTGTGAACGAACATGTGCGCGGCTATCGTCTGGCTAACGACCGTATTCTGTATGTGTTGGGTGACGGTCGCCTGATTAACCTCGCCGCCGCTGAAGGCCACCCGGCAAGCGTGATGGATATGAGCTTTGCCAATCAGGCACTCGGTGCTGAATTTGTGCTGGCGAACCATGAAACCCTCGAAAACCGCGTTTACACGATCCCTGAAGAAGTTGACCGTGAAATCGCCCGCCTGAAGCTCGAAGCGATGGGCGTCGCATTTGATACACTGACCGATGAACAGGTTGAATACCTGAATCAGTGGCAAGAAGGCACCTAGCGCTTCTTCTCTTTTACACGCTGTGTGCAATGCACAAACCGCCACATAAGTCGGCATCATAATTTTGAAGAACGTCGGCAGAACGTTGGCAAATGTGTACAGCAAGGCGGTACATATGTGCTACACTATCTGCCGATGTTAGATTGACGGAGGAAATGATTCTATGAGAAAATTTTTCTGGTTACCGCTTGTCGCATTGACCATGCTTTTGGTTTCTACGGCAGGGCAAGCACAAACAACTGCTGCACAAGCAGACAGCACTACTATCGGGGTGCGGCTCGTCCATGCATTTGCAGGCGCGGGCGAGGTTGACATCTATGTTAACGACAATCTGGTTGCCCCCACCGTCGCATTTACTGACGCCACCCCGCACCTGAATGTCCCGACTGGTACCCACTCAGTTGCTATTCGACCCGCCGGGGCAGACAGTGGCGATGCGCCGATTCTGTCACAAACGATTATTGCCGAAGAACCACGTCCCGGTGTCGTTTTGTCGTTGATTGTTCAGCCAGACGCCAGCAGCAACCCGGCACTGGTTATCAGTGAGGATGACCTGAACCCGGCGCAACTTGGGCAAGCGCGCCTGCACTTTGTTCACGCCATCCCCGAAGCGCCCCCGGTCAACGTATTTACCAGCAACGGCGGCACCATCGCCCCGGGCGTAACGTTTGGTGAAGAAAACCGCACCATTGACCCACCAGTAAACGTCTATGATCTGGTCGTTTCTGCGGGTGATTCGCCAGCCGACTCAATTTTTGACATCGGTGCTGTCGAAGTCAACACTGGCCTGCTGTACAAGTTCATTATTGCTGGCAGTGTCGATGCACCGCAGGTCATTCAACTCGCAACCCCCCTGAACAGTGCTGACCCCGCCGCGACAGTACTCACTCGCATCGCACATGGTAGCCCAGACGCCCCCGCTGTTGATGTTTACGCCAACGATGTGAAAGTCCTGGTTAACCTTGAGCCGGGCGACCTGACACCACATGTCGCGCTACCAAGCACCGACATTACACTGGCTGTGCGCCAGGCTGGTGCTGCCCCCAACAGTGAAGCTGCCACAACAGCCAATATCAACCTCAGCAGCAGCACCGGCGCTGCAAGTCTCGTTGCTGTGGGGTCGTTGGCTGACGATACTTTCACATTCTCGGTATTTGAAGATCGTGTTGCAGGCCTGGCTGCCAGTGACGCCCGCATTCGTGTGCTAAACACTGTCACTGCTGGGCCCGCTGACGTCACACTCGCAGATACCCCGGTCGCTTCCGGGCTACAGGTCTTCAGCGCCAGCACAGAAGTTGACGTTGAAGCAGGTATCTATAGCGTCAGCGCCATTATCGAATCGGCTGGTGCGCCATTATCCTTTGACGCGCCTGCACAGCCATTCGTCGGTGGTTCATATTACACCTTGCTGCTGTTTGCAAACGCGACTGCTGGCCTGAGTGTAAGCAATACACCGCTTGCACCTAATCTCAGCAGCCTGCCCGGTGCTGTGATCGCTGAGCCTGTCGTCGCTGCAACGGACGATACCACCAGCGCGCCGCCCGCTGACACAACCACAACCACAGACGCTACCGATACGACAGACACCAGTGCCCCACCTGCGGACACTACAACAACCACCGACACTACCGCCCCACCAGCAGCGGACACTACCACCACCACTACAACGACGACGACGACGACAACAGCGCCGCCCGCCAGCCCTCCCGGTGGCACCCCACCTCGCCAGGGCATTGACCGTACCCTGCGCGGACAGGTCAACCTTAACCCGGGTGTGAACCTGCAATGCCGCGAATATCCATCTGCAGATGCACGGTCTTTAGGGCTTGTGCCAAACAATACAGTGATGGAAATTGTCGGGTATGCAGCCGCCGCTGACCCCGAAGTAAACATTCCATTTATACCGGTTGATGACGAAAACATTGCCATCTATGAATCCTTGCCACGTGGTGAAGTGGTGACCAACGACGCTGGCGACCGTGTCTATGTCGCAGGTGAATATGATGATCTCGAATTTGAAGACATCTGGCTGAGTGCCTTGTGGACGACACCAGAAGGTACAGTACTTGACTGCTGGGCACGTGCTGACCTGCTGTTGCTGACCTATCAGGATGAGTTCATTAACGAAGTGGACGAATTCTTCGGCTTGCAACGCTTTATTGAGCTACCACGCCCGGTGATTAGCCCAATTCCCTATAACTACGCCGCAGCCCCGGTTGATGTCGAAACCGCTGTCACCACGCCAGACACAACCGCCATCGACCCCACCACGCAAGGGCCGGTTGTAGACCGCCGTGCCCTGCCGATTGTTGGTATTGTTGATGTCGCGGGCAACAACAACTTGCAGTGCCGCGAGTATCCCTCACCGACTGCACGTTCATTGGGCTTGATTCAGAATAATACTCAGCTTCAGGTTGTTGGTTTTGCCGGACCGGCCGACCCCGAAATCACGACGCCGTTTATCCCGGTTGACGACGAATCAATCGCAGTTTTCGAGACACTGCCACCTGAAACTGAGACCGAGTTTGAAGCGCTAGATTTCAACGATATCTGGTTAAGTGCGCTCTTTACGCCGAGCGACGGCAACACGATTGACTGCTGGGTGCGCCTGGACTTCCTGACGCTCATCTATCGCGACGAGTTTGTTGATGACCTGGAACGTCTATTTACGCTGGACGACCCAGACGATGCCTTCGACATTTTTATCGCGGTGCCATACAACGCCCCGGCCGCCATTGTCGCTGTAGATGAAGCGCCAAGCACACCCGGTACAGGCGCTGGCCCGGGCACAGGTGACACAGGTGCAAGCGCTCCCCCCGCGTCGGGTAGCAGCGTCACGGGAACTGTCAACATTCCACAGGGCTCTAACCTCAACATGTTCGAGACGCCAAGTATCAACGGTGTTCAGATTCGCTCGCTGACGTCTGGTGCAACCGTTGAAGTTCTCGGCCGCACCGCTGACAATGCCTGGCTGCAAGTCCGCTTCGAGGCACTGGGCGAAGGTACTTTCGTCGGGTGGGTGTCGAACGTTGGTAACTGGATTGAAATCCCGGTCGATGTAAACACCCTACCGATCACAGGCTAAAGCCCCTACAGCACCAGACACTCAACACAGGTAATCAAAAACCGCCCGGTCATTGTGGCCAGGCGGTTTGTTTTATAGCGTATTTCGATGTTTCCAGGCTCGTTTAACTGTTGGCGCGGGCAATTTCAGCGGCCAGCGCGTTGTAGTCACGGCTGGGCATTACACGCCACGTTTCGCCACCGTCCAGGCTGATTGCAACGGTTGGGGTTGCTGTCACGCCCAATTCAGTGGCAAGCTGGCGTGCCTGCGGAATAGCAATACGGGAACGGCTGTTGTTCATGCAGCTTTCCATCTCACCTGTATCCAGCCCCATGTCACCAGCGATGTCGAGCAGTTCGTCGCGTTCGAAGGCGTTGGACCCCTCAGACTCCTGCAATTCAAAGATTTCTTCGTGGAACTGCCAGAAAGCATTCTGCTCGCCCGCGCAATATGCCGCCTGATAAGCAGTCCGCGAGTTTGCGCCACCTGTTCCGTCTAGCGGCACATACCAGAACTGTGCTTCACCCTCTGGCGCAAATTCACCGACAAGGCGCTTGACAGTCGGGTGATAGTCACGGCAATGTGGGCAGGCAAAGTCTGCAAACTCAGCAATGTAGATTGGCGCATCATCGCTACCAATTTTGGCAAAGTTCTGCTCGGTGAAGCCCTGCTCGGCGGAGAGGTATTCGCTATAGCAGCTTTCATCGTCAGCGTCGCAAGCATCTACGCTGGCACCACTGGTGATGATAAAGATCGCGGCAATCGCAGCAATCAAGGCGGCCGTCACCCCCCCGCCAATAATCAGCATTTGCATCTGCTGCGGGTCGCGTGCGGATGAAGTCGTACGTTTTGACATGTGGTTCAACTCCTGCTAATGGCTTGAAAATAGGGTTAGAAAAACTATGAACGGTCTGATGTCGACGATGAGCGCCGCCACCACCCCGTCGGTAAAAACCACGGGACACGACGCTGGTATTGTTCATAGGCACTGCCAAAGGCCTGCCGTAGCTTATGTTCTTCAAAGATTGACCCAACAAGGAAATAGAGCGTTGCACCGACACCAAAGCCCAGCCACGCTTCGCTCATTGTCACAACGGGCCAGATAATCATCAGGCTGAACAAGTACAGCGGATGACGCATCAGCGCATACACGCCAGACGTTGCCAGCGGTTCATCAGGCAGGGGCTTTTTTCTACCTTCGAACCAGTGCATCAACTGTGACATGCCCAAAAAGCGGCTGCCGTCAATTTGCAACAACGACACCAGTAAACCCAGCACGCCCACGCCTTGAATGGCATAAAAAAGGACGTTCAATGGAAAATACACGCGCCACACGGTGTCACCGGGTTCGAATAACACGATCCAAACAATTGGTAACAAAAGCACCACAGCCATCGTGTTAAAAAATAGGCGGTAAAGACCTTCATAGGTACGTTCACCCATGATGTGTCGGGCAAAACGCTTGGTTTGGGTCGCCGCTAGCAGACTATGTACGGCCCCATAGGCAACTGTCAGACCAAAAGCAACAAAAAATGCTTGCACAACACTTTACCTCAGCTTATAGTCAAGCGCAGAACTTGATTGCGAAAACGAGATTATCATGAAACCCTCAATTAAAGATTCAATGAAGACCCTCAACGCGGTCGAAATTATCGTCCGTAAACGTGACCGGGTTGAACTCACCACCGAACAAATCGAGTGGTTTATCCAAAATTACACTAACGGCAAAATCCCGGATTATCAGGCGGCCGCATGGCTAATGGCGGTACAGCTTAACGGCATGACGCGCCGCGAAACCGCCGCATTAACGCAGGCGATGGTGCAATCGGGTGAAACTATTGACCTCTCTGATATACTACCCTTCGCCGTGGACAAACACTCAACAGGCGGCGTGGGGGACAAAACCTCACTGGCAGTGCTGCCTATTGTAGCAGCTTGCGGTGTCCCCGTGGCAAAAATGAGTGGACGCAGCCTCGGGCACACTGGCGGCACCATCGACAAACTCGAGTCTATTCGTGGCTTTCGGGCCGAACTTACGCAAGACCAATTCCGTAAAGCGCTCGAAAAAAATCAACTTGTTCTGGCCAGCCAGACCGCTGACCTTGCTCCCGCTGACAAAATGCTCTACAGCCTGCGCGACGTCACAGCCACTGTACCCAGTCTCCCATTGATCGCCAGCAGCATCATGAGCAAAAAACTCGCCGCCGGGGCCGACGCCATCGTGCTGGATGTCAAAGTTGGTGAAGGGGCCTTCATGCGAACGATTGACGACGCCCACGACCTCGCCCAGACAATGGTCGATATTGGCGCAGATACGGGCAAATACGTCACCGCCGTGATTACTGACATGAATCAACCACTGGGGTTTGCGGCCGGCAATGCGCTCGAAGTTGCCGAAGCGATCTACACCCTACGCGGCGAAGGCCCGGCCGACTTTGTTGACCTCTGTACAACCATTGCCGCGCACATGCTCCTCCTCTCGCCAGACGCCCCTTATGACAAGCTAGAAGACGCCAAACAAGCCGCGCAGGACACCATCAATGACGGTAGCGCCCTGCAAAAATTCCGCGACATGGTCAAGCTACAAGCAGGCGACCCAAATCAGGTAGACGACCCGACGCTCTTGCCACAGGCCCGCTTGCAAGACACCATCGCGGCACCCAGAGCAGGCTATATCGCCCGCATTGATGCTCGCCAGATTGGCCGCGCTGTGGTGGACCTCGGCGGTGGGCGCGAAAAGAAAGGTGACGCGATTGACCATGCGGTTGGGGTCGAAACGCTGGTAAAAGTCGGGGAACATGTCGAAATCGGTGATACCCTGTTCCGGCTCCACGCCAATGACGAAACGCGCCTGTCAATGGCGATGGGTTGGATTGAGCAACATGTCTTTGACATCAGCGATCATGAGGTCACGCCATTGCCGCTGTTCCACGCCACCATTCAGGGCACTCCCCGCAAATGACAAAGTATCCGCTGGAGGGCAAAATCTGCCTCGTCACCGGGGGCACAAGCGGCATCGGTGAAGCCACAGCCCGTCAACTGGCGCAAAAAGGGGCCCGGGTAATTATTGTCGGGCGCTCAACGTATCGAATTGAGGCGGCCAAATATCGTATCCGTGAAGCGAGTGGACGCGGCGTTGAGAGCTTCCGCGCTGACCTCTCCTCCCAACGAGAACTGCGCAAAGTTGCCGATGCATTCAACGCCCACTACCCCCGGCTCGATGTGCTGGTCAACAATGCAGGCGCGGTGTTTATGAAACGTGCTGTCTCGGCAGATGGTATCGAAATGACGATGGCGTTAAACCACCTCGCTTATTTCATGTTGACGCTACTGCTACTCGACAAACTCCGCGCCGCCGAGAGCCCACGTGTGGTCAATGTATCGTCAGGGATGCACCGCACCGCCACCTTCGATTGGCATAATTTCCCGCTGGAACGCGGCTACACCGGGCTCAAAGCCTACGCCCTATCCAAGCTGGCGAACATCATGTTTACTTACGAACTCTCGCGCCGCTTGCAGGGACACCCCCCGACCGTGAACGCACTCAGCCCCGGTGGCGTCCGCACGCGCATTGGCCACAACAACGGCATATTTCTGGCGCTCTTGATGCGCATTGTCGGGCTTACGTGGGATGGTCCTGAAGAAGGTGCAGCGACGAATGTCTATCTGGCCAGTAGCCCCGACGTCGAAGGTGTCAGCGGTAAATTCTTCGAAGATTGTACGGAGGTTCGGTCGTCTAATTATTCTTACAATCAGCACGCCGCTGGTAAGCTGTGGGACATCTCGCTACGCCTGAGCCGCCTCAAAGGAATAGTACCGCCGTACCTGTCAACGCAATGATGGTGCCGACTACGGCCCGCCATGTGATTTTCTCACTGAACAGGATCATTCCAACAGGTAGCAAGAAAATCGGCGTCAGGCTCATCAGTGCTGAAGCGATACCGACGGGCGCTTGTTGCACCGCCACCAGCGAAAAATAGACCCCGGTCAGCGGGCCGGCCACCACTGCCCCGGCCATAAACCAGATTGATTTGGGGTGTTGGCGTAGTTTGGCAAAACTGCTCGGCACCAATCCACGGGCGGCAGTATAAGTCCAGATGACAACGGTGGCAATCACGAGGCGAATAGCAATGCCTGAGAGCGCATCGAAATCATCTGCCAGCCCAACCTTGGCGGTTACCAGCCCGCCCGCCTGCCCCAGCGCACCACCCAGACCAAACAGGATTCCTGCAAAATAATAGCGCCGATCCTGCACACCGGGCACCCCGTCCCGCGAGACAACCCACGCCACCCCGCCAACGGTCAAGAATATCCCGGTGACTTCTAGCAACGATAAGTTTTCACTGAGGAACACCCACGCGATCATTGTACCGATCACAGGGTGCAAGGCCAGCATTAGCATTGATAAACGTGGCCCGATCATCACGAAGGCTTGAAACAGGAATGCATCACCCAATACAAAGCCAATAAACCCGGACAACCCCAGCCAGAACCAGTTTTCAAAGGTCGCGTCAAAAGGGAGTGGTTGTCCGAAGGTCGCCCAATGCACAACCATAATTGCAGAGACGGCCATCAACAAGCGAGTACGGTTCACCAATGGCGAGCCAATTTCACGCCCGGCAAAGGTGAACAATGTCGAGCCGAAGGCGAAACAAATCGCTGTGCCCAACGCTGCCATTTCTCCAATATACGTATCCATTAATCCGTTACACCTCGTTTGTTGCTACCAATATCCAAAAAAATAATGCATCCACAATAACGGGATGCATAGTCATGTTGTCACTCAAGCCAAGAACGCCCGGCGCATTAGCTATGGCGGCGCTCAGTCTCCCGGTACAGGTGACATCTCCGGGCGACGGTCGGGTATACGTTCATCGTCTGGTAAATCGTCGGTAGGCGGTTCAATACGCGGCAAATTCGGAATATGCACCTGTCCGTAGACTGCGCGTGCGTCCGGCGGGTTACTGATGCGGACAATTGCCATGAACATGCCTACGTAGAGCCAAAAGGTTAGCGAGGTCGCCTGAAACTCGATATTGAAATAGAAATGATCGAAAATACCGCTGACCATCGCGCCGACGATACCCGCCATAAAGCCAAACCAGACATCATTCACCGCATTGTCCTCCAGCACCGCCCGCCGATTGACGATCCCAAAGACAGCCACCGACCCCAATGTCAACAAATAGGCACCCAGACCAAGTAAACCAGCATTCGAAGCAATGGTGAGGTAGGTACTGGCAAAGCCGAGGTAGAGGTCAATGTCTGGCGGGGCACTGAAGCCGACACCAATCACCGGGTAACGGGCGATAAGTTCCAGCGCGTCACCGTATTCACCAAAGCGCATCTGGGTTTCAAGGTCTGCGCCCGTGAAGCCGAGATATAGCCGCTCTAGCAGGGCTCGTGTTGGTGGCAAAAACGGCATAACCGCCGCCGCTGCAACCAATCCCCAGATCAACTGCCGATAGCGAATCAAGGACACGAACCCAACACCAGCCACCAGACCGAGCATCGAGCCGCGTGAGTTCGTCAGGAATAAGGCCAGTGCAATCACCCCAAACAGCGCAAACGCCAACCACCGCCGCCCAAACACGGGCCGCCGTGCGAGTAGTTGCGGCGCAGTCAAGGCACCGACCATCATCAGAAACCCGCCATAGGCATTAGGGTCAATCCAGGTACCGATAGCACGTTCAATCCCGATGGAAACACCGTCTTCACGATAGCGAATCACACCACCGACCGGGTAGCCGATGCGCCCCAAGCGATTCAAGATCGTTTCGGCGGTAAAGTCGGGCAACAGCCAGAGCACCGTCCCAATCAGCCCCGAAACCGCACCTACACCAATAAAAGTGGCTGCTATGCGGCGTGCAGTCTGGTGTGTGCGCACAATGTCAAAAATCACCAGTGCCATAACAATATTGGCCATTAAGCCGACGAAGCGCCGTAATACACCGGGGGTCAATGGTGCATTTCCGGTACCAAGCACAAATGCTGCCAGCAAGATTAGCAAGAATGCTGCAAAGACGAGATGCACACTGTTCAAGCGTATATGCATCCGGCGGCCGGTCATCCACTGAAACAGGTATACGACGATCAATGTCGCCAGCGCCACATCAATCAGGGAGGGCGTCACGCCTACGTCAAACGGCAATGTGCCATAAGGCAACAGTGCAGTTGTCGCAATCAGCACCACCAGCGCTATGTCCAAATTCGAGAGCGCCAGCAAGCCTACGATCGCAGCGAACATAAAGCCGAAGGTCATCACCGGGCCGGCCACCACCAGCAACAATGCCGATACACCACCCAGCAAGCCGACCAATGCCCCGGTCAAAAGCGCATAGCCGCGCATGTCTCCTGTAAAAAGCCATCGTTCAAGATTCAGTTGCATCCTGCACCGTTCCTTCATCACTCTCTCGACGCCAGATTGCAAACGCTATGCCAGATAGTACCAGAGTCAGCAGCGAAATGCCGAGCCCTTCATAAACACTTAAGGGTTCATAACGCAGCATAACAGTATGCGTCCCTTCGGGCACAACTACCGCTGCTAAGCCATCGTAAGCCTTGATGATTTCAGCAGTTTCCCCGTCAATCATCACGTTCCAACCGGGCATGTAGGGTAATGCCAGCGTCAACACGGCGGGCGTCGTCGTCTCAACCGAGATTTCGATATATTCCGGCTCAAACACATTAACTGAAGTGCGCCCTTCACCATCTGAGATGTTAACCGCAGCGTCAAGCATAACGCGGTTACGCAAATCGTAGTCCAACCCTGCGAGTGTTTCGCGCATGGTTTCCGATTCCATCACATCGACGGCGTATACAAGATGAGCAAAGGGGCGCGGTGTAGTCAATTGATAGACGGTAAATTGCCCCTCGACATCCGTACCCGTCCCCACGGCTTGATGCGGCACGGGGAGCATTTCCCATTCGGAATTGACGACCTGCACACCGAGCAATTCCCAGCGATTTTCAATTGGCATACGCCACAGGTAGTAATCCATCGCATCAAGTCGCAGCGGACTATCCCCCCAGATGTCAGGGACACGGTACAACGCGCCATAGCTACGCCGTACACCACGCAACCCCTCGGCATGTTGACCGGGCGCGAGGTTCGCTTGCATCACGGGAATGTGTGCTGGTACAGGCAGGCGGTCGCTGGCGGGGATGGGTTCAAAATTGGCGTTATTAAGATTGACGCTGAACAGGTCAAAAACCAGCACCACGACCAACGCCACCACTCCACTCTGCACCGCCACTTTTCCAATAACGCGCAACACCACCACCGCACTCACTGCGACCATCGCTGTTGCATAAATCGCGGCTTGCACGGCTGGCTGAAATAATTCGCCGTCCGGCGGTTGCAAGCGCAAGAAGAAAAACACCAGCGCAAAAAATGCACAAAACAGCAGCAGCCCCACCAGCACACGCCGCAACAATCGTCGCTGCTCAGCAGTGAATGTCACCGTTTGTACTGTGTAGACGCCATAAGCCACCAGCACCGAGGCCGCCAGCACCACCAGAAACACAACGCGCTCCTGCCCTCGAAATAGACTATAACCCGGTAGCAACACGTAAAACACACTATAGAGCGCAAGCGTCCGTCCGTAGGCCAGCAGCAACCCGACCACACCCAACCCGCCCCAGAACGCCACCGCCCCCCTCTGCTGCCAGAGCGCAAGCCCGGCCAGCATTAGCCCTACAATACCGATATACAACGGCGACCATTCACCGAGTATCCCCGGGAACAAGACCTGTAAGACATCCTGCGCAGCCAGTCCCGCACTTTTATCATCAAAGCCAAATTCCTGGCGGTAGGTTTGTTGCTGAAACTCCAGCGTTGGCAACAATTGCAGGGCCGAAAGCCCACCCGTTACGGCTCCAAAGACCAGTAAAGCTAACACAATTCGTCGCCAGCCCTGCCCCCAGAGTCGATACAGGAGATACCCAGCCGCCGTGTATCCCAGAAGCACATACGTCTGTGGATGCCCGGCCAGCACCGAAAGCGTCAATGCGCCACTCGCCCCAAGCAACCAGTTCCAGCGGATGACGGCTTTGCCTTCAGTGGCGACATGCACACCCAGCAACACCAATGGGGCCCAGACCGCCGATTCAAGAATGGGAAGCTGTAACTGCGGGTACGCACTTAAATAGCCGCCAAACGCGAAGACACTCGCCCCGGCAAAGCTGCTCACTGTCGCGGTGAACTGTGGCGCAGCACTCAACACCCGGCGCAAAAAAGCATACATCATCAGGCCACCAAACAGTACATGAGCGGCCATCTCAAGCTGTAGCGCCTGATAAACCTCACCGCCGCTCGTTGCATCACGTGCTGCAAGTTGTACAACGTTCAATAGTCGGGGTGGATAATACACTGCTGTCTGCGGGTCTGCGAGGAAGGGGGCCCCGGCATTCATATAGGGGTTCCACAGCGGCAACTCACCCTCACCAACACGCTCAACAGCATAGGAGGTCCACGCTACAAATTGCCCGGAGAAATCGCCTTCACGCAAGGATACTGCGTCCAATTCAACCGGGGTAAATATCCGCCAGAAGAACAGCAGCCATAGCACAATCAACAGCAGTACAGCCACGCTATCGGGGTGGTTTTGTAATGGTTTAATGCCTGGTCTCCACATAGCAGGTGATGTACATTTCTGGTACAGTTGTTCGGTCGCATAGTCTAACCTGGCAATTGAGCAGCGTCTAGTGAGGAACAGTGGTGGTGATGAAGTTAGATCAAGTGGTGGTGATTGATATTGAAGCCACTTGCTGGGAAAAATCCGCGCCGAAAGATCAAGAAAACGAGATTATCGAAATTGGGGTATGTACGCTCGATATACAAACCGGGGAACGCCGCGACCGTGAAAGCATCCTCGTTAAGCCCGTCAAGTCCAAAGTTAGCCCGTTTTGCACCAGGCTCACCAGCCTGACACAAGAGCAGGTCGAGAAAGGGGTTCGTTTTGACCGCGCCTGCGCCATTCTCCGCAAGAAATTTGCTACCAGGCGTCGCATCTGGGCAAGCTATGGGGACTACGACCGCCGCATGTTCGAAAAACAATGTGAAGAACGCGGCATCAAGTACCCGTTCGGCACAACGCATATCAATATCAAAAGTCTCTATGCAATGCTGATAGGGCTTCCGCGTGAAGTGAGTTTAGGCGTTGCACTTGATAATCTGGACATCACATTCGAAGGGCGCCAACATCGCGGTGTCGATGACGCCTGGAATGAGGCGCTGATCCTTTCAACGCTCATTCACAAAATCCGCCTGCCCGAAAACCCACAGCCTGAAACCAGTTCGTAATGCGCCGCCATTCTTTCTGGGTACTGCTGGTGTTTGCAGGGGTCACATTGTTGGCGTTCTGGCTACGAATGGATGACCTCGCCACCCAACCCCCGGGCTTGAACTATGATGAAGCACGCAATTACATGCGGGCCTGGCGCATTGCAGAAGGGTACGGACTCAACTGGATTTTTGACGACATCCCCGAACCATTTGACGGCATCGGGCGGGGTGTGTTCTTCACCGTCACAGGCACCAGCATCTTTTCAGCACGATTTCTCACCGTTTTGCTGCACACACTCGCAACAGCAGCAACCATCGGCGCAGCGCGGGCCCTCTACTGGCGACACTCTGCACGAGACGTCATCGCGGTGGGGGCAGGGCTAGCGTTTGCGGTGCTTCCCGCAGCGGTAATGCTCGGGCGCACACTCTACCGTGCCAACTGGGTGCCTACTTTTACGATGCTCGCGCTGATGTTGATAACATGGGCATGGCGTACCCGTAAACGGACCTACTACATTGCAGCCGGAGTTTTCGTGGCGCTGAGTGGCATGTTCTACCTCGCCGGTCTGATGTTTCCGCCGTTGATAGCACTATTCGGGCTGGCTTATATCCTTAATCGGCGCGATATAGCCAGTGTCGCTTCTCATATGGTAGCAGCGAGTGTCGCCCTGTTGACCTTTGCACCGTGGCTGTACTTCTACCTGCGCATAGACAATTGGCTTGGCTACCGTGTCGGCGGGGCCAGCGGCGAAACGCCACCTACCCCGCTTGAACCACGCGCATTCCTTGACCATGTTTTGGCGTGGACCAGCCAGATTTATGCCCCCTTCGACAACTACCCCGAAGAAGGCGGCTTTTTTGTGGCGCGGTACAACGTTTTCACCGAACCATTTCTGAATCCTGCCCTGCTATTTTGTGCCCTTATCGGAACACTGTATGCGATATGGCGCTGGCGGCGCGGGTATCCGCTGGTAGCAGGGTTACTCACAATTGGATTGTTGATTCCAGCGCTGGCGACAACAGAAATGCATGCCACAACACGGCTGGTGCCACTCTTTGCACCGCTGGCAATCCTTGCCGGGGTTGGGATTGGGATCATCTGGCACACGTTAAGCAGGAGCAGATTACGCGCTGTGGCGATCGTAGGGCTAGCAGCTTTATTCATTGGGAGCGCCTATAACACTTATACCGCTATGGATTATCATTATCATGAAGAGCCACTGCTTTTTGAGGAACCGCTGGCTGAGTTCGGCATCGACTGGAATTACAACATCCGTTTTCGTCAGTTGATTGAGCGCGTCGCCGCCGCAGACACCCCGGTATACTTCCCGCATCATCATCTTAACAACGCACTGGGGGCGACATTCCTACGAGTATCCGGCTTTGATATACAGGGGTATTCAGGCGAGGCACTCCCCGACGGTTTAGTAATTTTTCCGACACTGGCTGACAATAACGCCCTATTCACCAGTGCCCCGACAGGTTATGTTCTGCTCAATCCGCAAACCCAACGCGCCATCATTCTCCCCTGGCCCACTGATGGTAGCTGCTATACGGAAATTGCTGCGCAGCTCCGCGCTGAGGGTACCGCGCTCTACAACAGCAACAGATGGCTGCTGGGGTATGCGCTTTCAACTACCGAAATTGATGGCTGCTTATCAAACTTCACCATGCCGCCACGAATAGCTTCACCACCGCTGGCTGTGTATGACGACACACTGGAACTCTTGCACGTTGATACACCCAACACCATCACCACGGGCGAGGCATTCCCGGCGACGTTTTACTGGCGGCTGCGCAGCGACACCAACCGCGACTATTTCAGCTTTGTGCAACTGGTAGAAGATGAAATTGAGCGGCGTGGCGGACAAAGCGACACGTTCAGCGGCATTCAACGCTTTCTCTATCCGACATCAATGTGGGAAGTGGGCGAAATCGTGCGCGATACCCGCTGGGTTGCAGTCTTTCCAGATGCACCCGAACGGGGCTATCGGCTAGCGCTCGGCGTTCATTATCACCCTAATGTGCAGTTTGCCGATGTAGAGACCAATTATGGTGCAAGAATACGCAGAGACACTATCATTGTCGGGCAAACATGGATTAAGCCAGACCCTTTCCCCCCACCACCAGCAGACGCACAATCAACCGACATCGCATTTAAGCATAGCGCCGGACAAATTCGCTTAACACACGTCGAATACGACCCACCTCTCGACATAGTGCGACCCGGTGACATACTCAATTTGCAATTCTTCTGGCACGCTGAAACCGCGATTGCAGAGGATTACACGCTATTTGTGCATCTGGTCAACGCAGCCGGGGAAACCATCGCACAAGTCGATACCAATTTTGCTGAGACGGGCTTCCCGACAAGCACCTGGTATGCTGGCGCAACAATTAGCACCACGCACCAGCTAGCAGTGCCTACGGACACCAGCGGGCCACTGCGATTGCGGATCGGGTTGTATTTCTTGCCGACCCTGGAACGTCTAGAGGTCACAGACTCCGGAGGATTCGCGGTTGAAGATAATGCGGTGTGGCTCAGCGACGAGATGCTTGCACCCGCGCAGCCATAGCGACTACCTGCGCTGCGATGGTGTCCCACTGGAAGTGCCGCGCCAATTTCAGCGCACCTGCACCTAAACGCCGCCGCTGTTCACGATCAAAATAGAGGTCTTGCAGCGCGTCTGCCAGCGCGTCGGGTCTGTCGGGCGGAATCAGGTAGACATTTTCACCGTGAGTCAATTCTGGCACCTCGACCTGCGGATGCGTCGTCACGATTGGGCAACCATGGGCAAGCGCGGCCATCAGCGTCCCCCGGCGAAACGACACCCCGTCTTTAAAGGGCAACGCAATTACATCCGCTGTCAACAGATAGGCGCTCACTTCTTGCGCATCAACGAACCCGGTCCAGTGGACGCGGCGATTAATGCCCAGCCCACCCAGCAAGCGTTCAGCTTCGTCCGCCTGTTGAACATTTGTGCTGTCGCTGTCGCCTGTCTGGCCACCGATGACGAGTAGTTCAGCATGCTCGTCACGGTCCATCAACAGCCGCAAGGCATTGGCTAGCGTATCTACCCCTTTTGTTGCATTAATGAAGCCAAAATAGCCAACCAGCAATACATGTTCTGGCACATGCAGTTTGGCCCGCCATGCCTCCGGCGAAAAGCCCTGTGGCGGTTCAACAGCAATGTTTGAACCAATCGGGATTCGTTCGAGCGGGGGCATATTCCCGACCGATTTAAGTTCTAATTCGTCGGCGATGTTGGTTACAATCACACCACTGCTGCGCTGTGCCATACGATAGACAATGCGTTTGCGTAGCGCCCCGGCTTTTGGAAATAAATATGGCACCCGCAAATCATGAAAAGTCGTAATGACCGGGCAATACTGACGTAAACGGCGGGGGAGATCATTTGCGGCGGCGTGCATGTTGTAAGCAGCAGCTTGATATTGCACGACTACCACTTCGAGCTGATTGTATTGCACCCACTCAACCGCTTGCTGTGCCCCGGTCGGCTTTCCGTCAGCGTCTCCCCAGCGCCCCCACTGCACCACACTCGGCTTCACATGAACCATTGGCAGCTCTGTCACAGGTTGGGCGCGATGATCCGTCAACACAAAAACCTCATGCCCAGGATGCACCAGCGCTTCGGCCAGTGCCCGCGTATAGTCGCCAACCCCGCCTTGCATGGGTGGATATTCGCCTGTGATTAATCCAATCCGCATGCCGCTACACCTTCCGCATTGCAATCGTTTCGCCAACAAAAAAAGACCCAAGCACACGCCGATAGACATGGATACGTTCGGCACGCAGCGCGCGTTTGTGCCCAATCAACCATTTTGCTCCCTCTAACACCAGTTGCAGCGCGTAATTGAAGACCAATACCATCCAGACCAGCAGGAATGCCCCCCAACCGTGAAATTTTCGAAAGTAGCGCAACTTGCTATGCTGAAAATGGATGTGCGATCGGGCCTTAACCTGCTCTGTAGACTGGCCGCCGTGGTGAATCAGTTTCGCATCCCCCACGTAATAGACTTCCCAGCCAGCCAGCTTTGCACGCTTGCACCAATCTAATTCCTCCGAGAACATGATATAACGCTCATCCAACGCGCCGACCTGCTGCCAGACTTCTGCCCGCGCCAGCAATGCATGTCCCTGCACCCAATCGACGGCATAGACACCATCGTCTGGTTGATCTTCCACACGGAATTGTGAAATCACCGCTTGCGGCGCAAGTGCTTCGAACCAGGTACTTTCGAATATACCCGTAAGCAAGCCGGGAAAACGTCGGCGCGAGGATTGGTGTGTCCCGTCCGTGTTGAGAGTATGCGGCCCCACCACGCCAATGCTGTCGTGGCTGTGCAGTTGGTCTAGCAAGCGGGGTAGCGTGTCGGGGAACACCTCGGTGTCGGGGTTGAGCAACATAATGCTGTCGCCAGTTGCATAGCGCAGGCCAAAATTGTTGCCCCGTACAAAGCCGATATTTTCAGACTGAGGATAGAGATGCACCCACGGGAAATGCTTTTTCACCATCGCGACCGTATCATCTGCACTCGCTGAGTCAATGACGATTACTTCGGTCGTCGGGCCGCTGCCGTATAGCTGTCCATCCTGGCCGACGCGCGTAATTTCTGCAACAGACAGGCTACGCAAGCATTTTTCCAGCAGGGCCGAGACATTCCAGCTAATGATGATAATTGACAAATCCATCAGTCAATGCGTTCCACCTAATAGTGTCTACTGTACACGGGCAGCAGCGATTTATTGTGATATTCTACAGATGCGTTGATGCAATAATGTTGCCCTACCCTACCAGATTTGTCTACCATGCTTGCGGCCTATTCAATTAGTAGCTCAGATGATTATTGGTATTGATCCGTCCTTGCAACGCCTGGCGCACTTCACCGCTCTTGATATGCTGCATCGTGCCCTGATATTCGCCCGTCGTCAGAAAAACGCGCCACTCATTCAAGATAAACGGCGGCACTTGCAAATCGCCCGGGCAACGCTGACAGTCAGCAGGAATCCATTCTCCGTTGTAACGCCGTGAAATATGGAGATGCGTTGCGCTGGAAACACCACCTTCACAAGAAGGGTTACCGAGCAAATCCCCTGTCTGCACCCGCGTTCCAGCCGGGACAACACCGTTGCTGCTGATGTGCAAGTAGACAATGGACCAGCCCGTCTGTTCATTGCCGTCGCCGTCAAGGTCCAGCACGACATAGCCGCCGCCACTACGGGCAATGACGCCATCTGCCACCGCTGCTACTGATGCAGGCGAGACATAACAAATACCCTGCTCAATCAATAGTTCTTCGGGTGGTGAGGGTGGAGCAAAATCCACAGCGGCCCAGGCGCTCCCACTCGCAAAGCCGCCATGTGGGCCGCCCGTGTAGTACCATGTTTCGCCAGCCGGAAAAGGGAATTGTAGCGCAGGTTGCGCTAAATCAGATGGTATTAAGGGCTCTACAGCATTGCGGAACGGGTCACCAAATAAGGCAAGATAGATCTGGAATAGCCCCTGTTCGCTGACATCGAATTCCCACTGGGGACGCGAACTGATTTTTGCAAAATAGAATTGTACCGCTACCGTTCCAGCATTCAGGTCAGGTGCGAACGCCATCGTACTTGAATCTGCGGTGAGGATCGTTGCCTCAAGCCCCCGATACCGCCATCCATAGTAACCTTCATTGAGCAAATCGGCTGCCGTTGCCACCTGTCGGTACAATCCCTGTCGATTGGGGTCGATATAACCGAGGGGGTAACTAATCTGCTCGGCGTTTGGCCCCAGGTTGGTAATCCACCCACTGCGATATTCCAGAAGCGCCAGCAGCAAACGCGGATTGACACTATATTCCAGTGCGATTGCGCTAACAATCTCAACCCCACTCAGCAGTTGGCCGTTCACTTCTTCGCTATAATTGCGCAGAAAACCGCCCTTTTGCTTCATGTAATCTGCAACATCAAAGCCAACCGTTGTCGGTCCATAGACCAACTCAGAGTCGGGGATAATCTTAAAGCTGGTACCCGGCTCGGCGCGAACGGAAGGGATTTGCAAGGTTTGCCCAACTTCAAGCTGGTTAGGGTTGGTAATATTGTTCAAGGCTACCAAAGAGTCCAATGATACAGCGAACCGGGCGGCGATCATCGCGAGTGTGTCACCGGGCTGCACCGCATAACTGCCATCGTCGTTCACCTGCATCGGAAAGCGAACCGGGTTCGGTGTTGGGCGAATCGGTTCAGGGGTTGGTCCGTTTGGGGTAGGGGTAAAAAGCAATGCATTTGCGGGTGGTGTAGCGCTAACTTCAATAATGCGCTCAGAACCCGGTCGGGCACAGGCCAGCGCCGCAATGATCAAAATAACGATAACACCAAGGGGAATAAAGTAGCGTCCTGTAAACATGGCAAGGTTTATCCTGCGTCTGGACTAATCGCCTGCACCAAAAGCGGCAATGAAACATCATAGCGATAGCTTGTACTGCTATGGCCATCGTCAAACTCGTCGTAGGTATGAGCGATACCAGCCTCGTCAAGTTTATTGGTGAAGATGCGTGCCCCAATTTGCAACAAATACTGGTCGAAGCGCCCTACTTCAAGATATACCAACACCATCGACCGCAACGCATCTTGATAGGCAGGTTCGTTGAGCATCCGAACCGGGTCATAGGTTAGCCACCGCGCCCATACATCCTCGCGCAGGGCCCCGGTCTGCTCGTCTATCGGTGGGTCGAAGCCGAGCGGGTGTTCAGGGTTTGGCCCATAGGCCATGCATTGCATCAGCGTATGCACCGCCACCCAGAAATCACCTTTTTTGGGATGAATAGTCGGAATATCTGCGATAAACTGCGCAAAGCCGCCCCACTTTTGCATATGCAACGGCAATTGTGCAACGGCCGGCAAGACGCTGTATTCCCAGTACATGTCCGGGGCGCGTGCCGATACTGCGCCAAAGACATCGGGGTGTTTCATTGCCAATGTGATCGCCCCATACCCACCACTACTATGCCCAATAATGCCACGACTTTCACGGGTCGCTAGCGTGGAGAAATGCTCGTCAATAAAAGGCACAATTTCATTGATAACGTATTGCTCATAATTACCAAGTGTGGAATCAACATACTGTGACCCCCCGAAGCGCGTCCAGCAGTCTGGCAACACAACCAACGCAGGCGGCATCGTACCTGTCATAATCAGACGGTCTAACCGATCCTGAAGGCGCTCATCCCACTGATTCCAGGCCACATAATAGCTGTTGTTGCGTCCGTGGCTTGGTAAGAAATACACAACCGGGTAACGTTGAGAGTCGTCATAGCCGGGCGGTAAATATATAATCACGTCGCGCTCGGTGGGGTCATCAAGACGATTGTCTTGTAGTGCTTTACTCTGTAACCGTCTTGTTTGCAGGGTTCCTTTAGCAGTCACTGCTGATTGCATCCTAATGTTTGTGTCACGAATTCAGTTCAAAATTCTAGCGCCAGCGCCAGCGAAGGGCAAGCCTGCATGGGGCAAGCGTGGAGTTTGCACTTGCCAGACGGTGGGCTTTACGGTAAGCTATTGCCCGCTATTCTCAGTAACTTTCCGTCCAGATTCGAAAGCTGGGCAAACCCAAGGGAAGGACCAAACAACCTATGAAACGTACCTACGAAATCACGTATATTCTCCCCGTCAATCTCGGTGAAGACGTACAAAAAGCTACCGAAGAACGTGTTAAAGGATGGATCACTGGTAGCGGTGGTGAAATCAAAAACGCAAGCCACTGGGGACGTCGCTCACTTGCCTACAACATCAAAACCAACCGCGACGGTTATTACATTTTTATAGAAAGCGAAATGGAACCGTCCAGCCTGACCGATTTCGATCGGCGCATGTCGTTAGAAAACAACGTATTGCGTCACCTGGTCGTGCGCGTTGACGACTAGCTTGCTCATCACCGCCCAAGTAGCCTAACCAGGACATAACATCACATGGGACGTGGACTCAATAAGGTGATGATTATCGGCCATCTGGGCCGCGACCCAGAAATCCGATACACCCCGAGCGGCCGTCCGGTCACGAGCTTTAGTGTTGCCACGACCCGCACATGGGTCAATTACGACGGTGACCGTCGCGAGGAGACGGAATGGTTCAATGTGGTTGCCTGGGGACCGCTCGCTGAAATCTGCAATCAGCACCTAACAAACGGTAATCAAGTCTACATTGAAGGACGTTTGCAGACCCGTGGCTGGGAAGATGAGCAAGGTCGTCGCCACTTCCGCACAGAGATTGTCGCGCAAGAGATGATCATGCTTGGTGAGCGCCAGGGCACACATTTTGCCCAGTCTGCTGACGATGACGACGATGAGCAACACCAGCATCATCATGACGATGACTTGACGTTTTAAGTAAACGCTTTCGATACACGCAATCACAACTGTAGCCCTTTGGTGGGTTAAAAGCTGAACCAAAAACTGAATGAATTCACCCTATCTGTAAATAAAGGATAGAACTACACATGAGTGACAACGATCAAGCAAAACAGAGTACGAACGAGAAGCAAAACGATAACGAAAGTCGTGGTGGTGGCGGGCGACGTGGCAACACTGGCCGGCGGCGGCCACCGGGTGGTCGTGGGCGTCGTGGTGGCCGGCGGCGGCGGCGTGGGTGTCCCTTCAAGGTAAACGGCAAATGCGAAGTTGATTACAAGGATGTTGATACCCTGCGTATGTACTTGACTGACACGGGCAAAATTCGCCCCCGGCGACAAACACAGGCGTGTTCGAAATGCCAACGTGCGCTGGCAGTTGCTATCAAACGGGCACGTTTCCTGGCACTCTTGCCATATGCACCGCAGCACCTGCGCGCTAAGTAACCGCCTCTTTCCTCACTGACCTGAATACAGAATTGGAGACAGCGTTCGCATGGCAAAACGCAACACTAGCGGAAAACCGCGCAAACAGCGTACAGAAGACGTCTCAGCGCGTCCGTTGTCACGTGCCGAGCGTGACCGCATCTTGCAACGGAATGTCCTGATTGGGGCTGGCGGCGTCGCAGCTTTTGTAGTGCTTTTGTTGATTATCGGGCTGGTGGTAGACACCGTTATTGAGCCGAGTCAGTCCATTACGACCGTCAATGGTCAAGATATTGAAACACGTGACTTTCAGCAGCGGGTTCGTGCTGAACGCTGGCTCGTCATCCAGCAACTACGCGATTTCTATGAAGAAACCGAAGACTTCACCACGCTTGAAAATCAGATCCTGACACTTGACCGCCAACCCGAAAATATTGGCAGCCGTGTATTGGATGACATGGAACTGGCCATTCTGTTAGAAGAGGAAGCCGCACTGCGCGATGTGACCGTTGACAACGACGCCATCGAAGCTCAGGTCGAACAATATGCGTCGAACTTCACCGGGGTGAGTCTGACCCAGATACCATCCAGCACCCCAACCGAACGGCCACTTTCATCACTGACGCCATTCATCACTGCCACCGCGTCGCACACGCCCACCATCACACCGACCATCACCCAGACGCCATTGCCGCCAATTGAAGGCTGCGAAGACCCAACCGATTGCCCAACCGTGACACCGTTGCCAACCACGACTGCCACACCGACTTCAACCCCGTCGGCAACACCAACAGCCACCAACACGCCGCTGGCACAAGACGAAATTCGTGCCACCCAGGAGCGCTTTGAGTCGGACCTGTACGGCGACGCCGATGAAGAAGCAGATGTTAATGAAGACATTCTGCGCGATATCTTCTATCTGCAAGCCCTGCGTGAGGCAATGCAAGAAGCTGTAACCGATGAAATGATCGCTATGGGTGACATTCAAGACACCCGTGTTGGGGCCACAGCGCGTCATATTCTGATTGGCGTGCCCGAAGACTTGCAGCGTGCAAACTTCAGTGAATCGTTGTGTGAATCTGAAGACTGGCTGCCCTATAGCGAAGAAGCCGACCGTGTGCTGGAACTGCTCAATGGCGGTGAATCCTTCGCAGCGATGGCGCAAGCCTTTTCTACTGACGGTAGCGCCAGCAACGGCGGGCTGCTCGGTGCCGTCAACGATGTGGATACGCAGTACGTCGAACCTTTCGCTCAGGCTATCCGCGACGGTGAAGTTGGGGAATATCTCGGCCCGGTATGCTCACAGTTCGGCTTCCACATCATTCAGGTGCTGGAAAAGGAAATCAATCCGATTCCAGAACGTGAGCTGGAACAGGTACGGTCTGAAGAATATCGTCAGTGGGAAATTGACCTGATCACGATTGCAGACATTCAACGTCGTAGCGACTGGGAAGAACGCATCCCGGACACCCCAGAAGCCGAAGACCTGCTCGGCGACATCATTGACGAGAACAATTAACATCAGACACAGAGCAAATTTGTACAAAGCATTGCTCAACGCAAAGGCGTATTTCCTCATCAAGCGGAGTACGCCTTTTTGTTGCGCTTTTGTGCAAGGGCGCTACAATCTTGCCCACTGTGGTCTTTGCTGACTGAGCGAAACAGATAGTAGAAGGCAATCTGCAACATCATGCGAATCTTAGTTTGGGGTGCCACCCCGGTTGCAGCGTGGACAGCCACCCGACTGCACCAGCTTGGGCACGAAACGCTCTGGCTGACTGACGAAAATATCCAACACGATATCCAACGCTTTGGCCGCCTGACGCTGCGCAGCCCACAACGGGAACTCTATGTTAAAGACCTGACCATCGGCACTGAGATCGACGCCCTGCTTAAGCCGCCGTTGGACCACATCATGCTACTGATGCCGACATGGGCACTGGGATCAGTCATCCGTGAGATGTCGCGCCGCATTCCACCGTCGAAATGCCCCCCGGTGCTAGTGCTGGGAACCGGAATTGGTGCGCGTACCAAACTTGAGGATTTCTTCGCCAGCGAATTAATAACTGAAGCCTTTACAACGCGGCAATTTGTGTGGCCGCACCTTGCTAATGGTTCACCAGCTCATGAAACCGTCGTCAGTGATGGTTTTGGTGGCTTTGCGCTGACCCGTAGCCCGCGTGCCGAAAGCCTTGCACATCTGCTGCGGATGATCGGGTTTGGTCCTGTCAGTATTCACGAGACAGAGCCGCTCGAGTGGAGCAATCTGCTGTGGAAAATTCAGGCGAATGCACTACCAGGTGTTTTGCGGGTGCCGCCGGAACACGTCTATGCCGACGACGAGCTTTTCGCGATTGAATACCGCCAGATACGTGAAGCAATGGAAATCATTGATCGCAAAAAAATTTCGTTGGTCGATTTGCCGGGGGTCGCGGTGCGTCGGCTGGGCTGGCAAATTCGTATGCTACCGCCCAGGATGCTCCGCCGTGTGCTGCAAGCAAATGTCAGCCCACCCAGTTTGCAAACAGAATTAGAAGCAGGCCATGGCCGCAGTGATGCCGCCTACCTTAATGGGGTCATCGCCAAAGAAGCACACGACATGCAACTACATACCCCCGTTAACCATACCCTGGCCATCAGCCTGACCGATATTGCAGAAGGTCGCGCTCTATGGCGGCAATATACCCGCGAGTATTTACAAGTGCTGCTGCGGATCGCGAACCGCTAGCGTCGTTAGTATCTCGCTAATTTTACGCAGCTCACCGTCGCACCTGTGACTATATTCGTTATACTTAAAGTCAATTTATCGGAATGTGGCAGCCTTTGCCCATGACACTGCTGCCGCAACGGAAAACCATGTGCAATTCAGGAGATTTCAATGTCTGACAAAATTGAGAAGCTAGAAGACGCCATCACACTGATGGAGGAGCGCTTTAATCCGAACGCTGCAGCCGGCGTTGATGCCATATTCCAGTTTGACATTTCTGGTGAGAATGGCGGGCAATACTGGCTGAACGTTCAAAATCAAGAGGTAGAGGTACACGAAGGTCTACACGACGAGCCTTCAATTACCATCAAGGCCACGGCCGACAACTATCTCAAGATGCTCAATGGCGAACTTGCCCCCATGAACGCTTTCATGCAGGGCAAAGTCAAAGTCAAAGGTGACATGGGCCTGGCGATGAAGCTACAGAGTATGTTCGGGCTGTAGGGCGGCTGTGCAAAGGGCTTGCAACGCATCGGCAGGCCCTTCTCACGCGGCGACTATTCATCCCCCGCTTGCAATGATCCACCATTGTAGACAATCAGTGCATCGCGGATAAAGAAACGATCTATCAAGTCCGCGTTCGTCAAATGCGCAATCCCGTTTTGGTCGAGGAATATAACAGGCAGGTTAGTGGCCGCGAATATGTCTTCGCCAAACGTACTTTCTAGCGCTGACCGCAGTGGCTGTGATGCCAACCCGGTGAGCCACGACAGCTCCTCACTCGCGGCGTAACCGTCACGCTCCGCGACAAATCCAAGTGACTCAATTGACGTGGTCGTACTAACGTTCAGCGCAAGAAAAATGGCGTCTATACCAGCATTACCAAGCTGTTCTTCAAAGACTTCAGCCCCTTCACGCACAGTGCGAATTTGTTCAACACATTCACCACACTGCGGCTGAATCACACTGATGACGATCACATTACCGACAAAATCTTCCAGCGTGAATCCGCTGCCATCCGTAAGGGTGAAGTTGTATTGCAACCATTCCTGTTGGGTGTAGCTGTTGCCGATGAAGTCATTTTCATCATCTACTACTACTGTCGGCATGGGCGTAAAGGTGACGATAAATTCTGGGTTAATGGTAGCGGTTGGGGTGGGCGTTTCAGTCACAACTTCAAGGGTCGCGGCGACTCGGGTTTGCGCTTGTAGCGTTGCAATGGTGTTAGAAGTAAGCGTTCCGGCACGCGGCCCACGGTTAAACGGGTCAGAAGGATCACCACCCGTAAAGTCAATATTAGGGGCTGGCGGCGGTACATTGGTCGCTTCTTCTTCATCATCGCCACCCGTGCAGCCCAACAGCACACCACCGAATAACGCGACCACCATCAGCATCCTGAAAACACGCCACATATTAGTCTCCTGTATCAGCAATTTGAACCTCATCCACTATATAGTATTCGGCGTTATCCTGTCCAGCAGGCAAGACCGCCCCGGTCGCAGAGTCGTACAGCTTCACCGCCAATTGATAGGTTCCTGCTGTTACAGATGAGAGGTCTACCTGATGCGTATCTAGAACCACAGCATCGACTGCCCAGGTGTTGGTAGGTGCAGCGCCATCCTGCGGCGGGCCATCATGCTGAGTCACAAGCCGCCCGGTGTCATCTAGAAGAAAGACGGACACACTATAACTGATAGAAAGTGAGCGTGTTGTACTCCACCACAGGCTAACATTGAGCATGTCAGCCGTTGTTGCCGCCGGATACTGCACCCGATGTAGCCGAATCGTATCATCGTAACGTGTGCGTACCTCGTTCAGTTCAGGGAGGCGGTCGTAGTGATGCCATTCGATTGGGTTACCTAAATGAAACGTCCGGTGGGTCGCTGTGCGTACAAAGCCGGCCTGTTCCAACGGTTCGCGGATGTCCCATTCACGGTCTTGATTAACCCAATATGCCACCCAGAAGCCATCATTCTGCTGCAAATACTGATCCCACACGCCGAGGAAATAAATACCCTGATCAATGCGAACCTGATTCAATGAGACGATTTCAGCATCGGGGGGTAGTTCTTGCTCTAGATGATAGCGCAGCGCCTTGTCACCACCGACGACATCCATAAAGACAGGTTCGCCAGCCGGATAGCGCGTGGCCACATATTCGGCCATCTCGCGCCAGGGAGGATGCTCATAGTAAGAATCAAGGCTTGCCAGCCCGTTTCCCACCATCAGAACAACAAGTGCAATACGCCCCACCGGTCGAAACAGCACCGCCCCCTGCCCGGCCAGCAAGGCAATCGGCACCAACAACAACGCCAGATTACGATCCGTGACAAGGGTAACAACCGGATATACCAGCACCGTCACCGCAATCGGCACCGCCAGCCACAACGCCGCCACCATACCGGGCTGTGAACGTCGCTGCACCGCTGTCCATAGACCCAACACGACCAGCAGTCCCAACAACACCACCGGCCGCCCCAGAAAATCGACCAACAGAAAGTCGAGGGTATCGGCATTGAGCGGCATGGAATGCAAAATGCCTTCTGACCGGATTTGTAACTGTTGCACCGCCACGAAGGCCCACGGCAAAAACGCCAGTGATGCCAGCCCCATCACACGAACCAGCGGCCAGCGGCGCGGATGCTGCATCAATAGAGTGAACAGCGCGTGAACCAGAATCACCAATGCTGTGTAGTAATGTGTGTAAAGGCTAGCGATAATCAATGCAGCGTAGATCAGCACATTGGCACGGGTTGGCCGCCGTAACGTGCGTAAAAAGAACCAGCTTGACAGCGCGGTTAACATTAATGCAGCGGGATATTGACGGACTTCTTGCGATAGTACAATGTGCTTATCAGCAATAGCCAACACGACCGCAGCAACCACCCCCGCCGCATGATTTTCGGTCAACCGGGCCACAGTCGCCACAGTGACCAGCGCAGCGAAAACAGCAGGTAACCGCAATGCAATTTCATCATCGCCGGCTACTTCGCGCCACCACGCCAGCGTCATGAAATATAACGGCGGGTGGAGGTCTGGCACCAATGCCAGCGCTACTGCTTGTGGATCAGGGTCAGCAGAAAACTCAACCGACCAGCCTTCATCGCCCCACAACCCCTGTGCATTCAAGCCATCTATGCGCAACACTGCCGCCAGGAGTAACACCCCGGTGAGAAGCCATAGGAAATTTGTCTTATTCATGCGCTGTTTTCATTGACTGCTTACGTTCCTGTGCTTCTATGTAGACTAAACCTATCGTGAAAGGTACTGTCTTATGCCCCCTCACAAAAGCCGCATTATACCAATCTTTCTTGCCGCCGGAATAACGCTTTCCCTACTGTTTACGCTGCTCAGTGTCTCCACCTTTGCACAGGGCAGCCCAACGCCAACCCCCTTTGTAGAAGACTGGTATCTCGACACGGAACGCGAGTGGGACGACAACCGCTTCGCTGAACCCGGCACCAGTGTCGGTGATGCCAGTTGGGCGGTCGGTGAGTCTTCGTTCAGTAGTAGTTACCCCGATGGCTTCTCGTTTACGGTCAACGCCAGTAGCGATCAAGGCGACATCGTAACGGCCTCTGTCATCTGGTCACACACGCCCGATGAACTCCAACGCCGTGAGGTTCGCAACGTGCCAGCTAGTGGTGAGATCACGTTACCCGTGCGCCTCGGTGAACCGCTGGCCCCCTTCGCGGCGGTGAATTACTACTGGAGCTTTATCGACAGCGAAGGCAACCGCTTCCGCACAGAATGGATTGTAGGCAATGAGTTCTTGCCCAATAACCTTGAACTCTGGCAGCGCTTCGAGTCTGAAGACATCATCCTTGTGCTGGAAGGTGACCTCCCTGATGAACTGGTAGACATGACCTTCGACGCCATGGAACAACAACGCGAGACCTTTAAACAGGCATGGGGGCGCACCCTTTCATACAAGCCGCGTGTGGTGTTGTTTGCAGACCGTGAGGAGTTTGATCGTGTTTTTGGGTTGTTCTTCGTGAGCGTGGTTGGGCGCACTGACAGCCGCTGGGGGGCGACTGTGCAGGTGGTTG
This sequence comes from Anaerolineae bacterium, assembly GCA_034437655.1. Taxonomy (GTDB): domain Bacteria; phylum Chloroflexota; class Anaerolineae; order Aggregatilineales; family J027; genus J027. The sequence continues at coordinate 24,399 of DAOTTU010000113.1, read as the reverse complement.
TGGACAATGACCTGACCGACCTGGCCTATGGCACTGTGCCGCATGAAATCGCGCACCTGTATCAGTTTGATGTCGTCGGTGATGATGGTTTCCCGGCTGGTTCATGGTTCAGCGAGGGCAACGCCACACTGTTTGAACTCAGCCAGCCCTATGACTACCTCGACCGCGTGCGCAACTTCGCTGACCGCGACGAATTGCCCTCTTTATTGCTGGGTAGCTATGACACCTTGTTCGCAAGCAGTGTCGGCTCAGATGGGCTCGGCCGTTTGGGTTACGACATCGGCTACAGCTTCTTTCACTGGATGGTACTCAACTATGGGTTGGACGCGCACCGTGTCATGGTAGAAGCGTTGATTGACGGCGCTGACCGCAATGAAGCGATTCAGCAGGCAATCGGGTTGCCCTTATCGGAAATTGAAACCAACTGGGCCCGCTGGCTAGGCGCTGACGGCCCCGCACCAACCCCACCGCCAATTAATGAGATACGCTTTCCGCCTACACCAACTCCATTTGGTCAATAGCGCAAGCACCTAATCCGCCACACTATAACCGTCTCAAAAATAGTTCTCTGGCACTATAGGGTTTCGCCGGGGGCTATTGTATAGTTTTGTATACAAGTGCTAACAAATCTATACAGTAGGATAATGCCTTCATGACTGCCCAGGTGCATGAGCAACTTATTTTGGATGGTGTCGTTACTTCTATGGCTTTTTGTCCGCGTATCCCTGAAGACCACCCCGACATTCGCAAGTTGAGTGATACCGAAATTCACAATGGGCTGGCTGGCAACGTCAGTTCTATCATTTTCTCAACAGCGTGCTGGCGTGAATACATCGGTACATGGATGGTTCGCGACAACCGTTTTTATCTGGTGGATATTGTCGGGCGTTATCAGGTCACTACCGACATCCCAATTTTCGCAGATTGGGTGAAGGCGGTACTGCATATCCCTAAAGGGGAATTGTTGCAGTATGTACATATGGGGTTCGGGTCGGTGTACGAATTCGAGCATCATATTGAAATCAAAGACGGACAGGTGATTAATCAATATGTACTCGACAATCGCCACCGTGATTTGAGCGGGTTGTGGTAGTGCCTAGCCCGCCCGCAAACGCAAACTATTCGTCACCACGCTCACGCTACTAAACGCCATCGCAAACGCCGCCAGAATCGGGTGCAGTTGCTGCAAAAATTCCGGCGCAAACGCAACCAGCGTCAGCACGCCAGCCGCTACAGGAATCAGCAGCGCATTGTAGCCAAACGCCCAGAATAGATTCTGGCGGATAACGTTCATGGTCCGGTGCGAAAGATAGATTGCATGGGGAACGGTGCGCAGGTCGCCCCGCATCAAGGTGACGTCGGCCGTTTCCATTGCGACATCGGTGCCCGTGCCAATCGCCACACCGACATCTGCCCGGGCCAGGGCCGGGGCATCGTTGATACCATCGCCAACCATGGCCACGCTCAACCCTTCGTCTTGCAAGGTTTTGATATGTGCGGCTTTCTGGTCTGGCAATACACCAGCAATGACGCGCTCAATACCAGCTTCAGCGGCAATGGTTTTCGCAGTGCGTTCGTTGTCCCCGGTTAGCATAATCACCTGCAAACCGAGGTCGTGCATAGCCTCGACAGCCTCACGCGAACCGTCTTTAATGGTGTCAGCCACGCTCAGCAACGCGACCGATTGATCTTCAACGGCCAGCCAGACGGGGGTTTCGCCGCGTCCCTGCAACGCTTCAGACCTGGGGCCGAGTCCGTTCAAATGCACGGCACGTTCTTCCATAAAGCGTTGACTGCCCACCAACACCCGCTGTCCTTCGACCTCTGCGACAATACCATGCCCGGCAACCGCTTCAAAGCCCTGCGGTTCGCCCAATGCAACGCCCTGTTGCTGCGCCGCCTGGACAATCGCCGCACCGATAGGGTGTTCGCTACCACGTTCTGCACTCGCTGCCAGCCGCAGCACCGTATCCTGCGAGAGGTCGCTGGTATCACTGACCACGATGCTGCTGAGTACAGGTTCACCACGAGTAATGGTGCCCGTTTTATCAAGTACAATCGCGTCAAGTTGATGCGCTTTTTGCAAGGCACGGCTGTTACGGAACAAAATTCCGTTTTCAGCGCCTCGTCCCACGCCCACCATGATGGCCGTCGGAGTGGCTAAACCCATCGCACACGGGCACGCAATCACCAGCACCGCGATGGTACGGATTAACGCTGTGGTGAAGTCTCCATCACCCATGAACCACACGCCAAAGGTCAATGTCGCGATGACCAATACCACCGGCACAAACACCGCTGCAACACGATCCACCAGATCTTGCACGGGGGCCCGGCTACCCTGCGCTTGTTCCACCAGTCGTATAATCTGAGCCAGCGCGGTGTCACGGCCGACGCGGGTCGCTTCAAAGCGCAACATCCCGTTTTTGTTCATCGTCGCGCCTGAAACTTTGTCACCAGCAGATTTGTTCACCGGGATAGGTTCGCCTGTCAACATGCTTTCATCAACGGCGCTATGGCCATCCACAACGGTGCCATCAACGGGGATTTTCTCGCCAGGGCGGACGATGACAACATCTCCAACGCGCACCTGTTCAATCGGGATGTCGCGTTCATTGCCGTCACGTACCACGCGGGCAGTGCGCGGTTGCAAGCCAATCAACTGCCGGATCGCGGCGCTGGTCTTGCCCTTAGCACGCGCTTCAAGCACTTTGCCCACGACAATCAGCGTGATAATCATAGCAGAGGTTTCAAAGTAGACATGATGCCCAAGCCCGTGATAACCAAGTGCAATCGGGATGCTGTAGAAGTACGCTGCCGAGGAGCCCATCGCCACCAGCACGTCCATATTGGCCATACCATTACGCAACGACTTGTACGCGCCGACGTAGTAGTCCCAGCCAACATAGAACTGAACGGGGGTCGCCAGCGCCCAGAATAGCATATTCACCCAACCCGCCATCGCCCATTCACCGAGCAGGCCAAAGTCACGCGACATGCTGAATAGGAATAGCGGCACTGTGAACACAACGCCGACGATTAAGCGTTGCATCTGGTGTTGCAGCTCGGCTTCACGGGCTTCAGCTTCCGCGTCATGAATATCACCATCGGCTTCATCGCTTTCGACCACACCATAGCCCGCTTTCTCGACGGCCTGGATCAGGTCAAGGCGCTCAACGCCAGACGCCAGTGATACCACCGCCCGTTCATTGGCATAGTTAACATCGGCATCCAGCACACCATTCACTTTCTTGAGCGACCGCGACACGGACTTCGCGCAATTCGCGCAATGCATCCCCGTGATGGGCAACTCAATACTCGTGCGCGGAACGTCATATCCGACGTCGCGAATGCGTTGCACAATCGTGTCTGGTGACGTTTGTTTGCGGTCAAACGTAACCTGTAGCTTTTCGCTCGCATAGTTGACGCTGGCCGTTTCTACACCGTCAAGTTTTTTGACATTTCGTTCAATAGATTTAGCACAGTTGGCGCAATGCATTCCGGTGACAGGTAGGTCAAGGGTGGTCGTCGGCATTGGTCGTTCTCCGTTTCTGTGGTGGTTTCTTCAGGAAATTCGCAGAGAGGATGAGGACACCCAAAGCCGGATGCCCGCTTGTTTATGCGCTAGTTTTCCTGAGGTGGATATTCAATTTCTTCAAGTAATTCTACAATGTCGCTCCAGGTCGCCGGGTCGCCCCATTCAACCGTGAGTTGCTTCGAATCTTCAATGGCTTTGACATGGCTTACACCGTCAAGCTCGCTCAACTCACGTTCGATGGTAGCAACACAGTGCCCACAACTAATGCCGGGAACGGTAACGGTCTTTTGCATCGTGTTCTCTCCTTCCTTTGATGAACTGCGGTCCTGGAAAAGTAATGTCATTTTTTGCTGGTGCGGTTTTCGGTACGGAAGACTTCGAGGATTTCAGCGATAACCTGCTCACGTTCGCCAGCATCATCGCCACGCATGGCAGTTGTCACGCACGTGTCAAGGTGATTTTCGAGGATGACGTCGCTTGTCCGCGCCAGCCCCGCCTGTGTTGCTTGAATCTGCTTAATCACGTCAATGCAATAGCGATCATCTTCTAACATTTTGATGATGCCGTTGATGTGTCCTGCCACAGATTTCAGGCGATTGATCACAGCGCTACGGGTTTGGTCATCCATTTGAAATCCTTTCCAGCCTACCCTACCCCCCGGGGGAGGGGTATACAATTGCGTTTAGTATAGAGGGTTGCAAGAGTCGCTGTCAATGCTTTTTGGCACCGTTAGCGCCGATATTCGTCACCACAGTCCCCGATGATGGCAAAGAGGTCGTTGGCCCGGGCACTCACGCTGTCAATCGCGGCGTGGTCATCTTCATCTAACATAAGTCTGAAGACACGTTCATTGTCAGTGCGATGTTCGGTATTGCCCAACCGCACCCCAACGATGACCCCGGCAACCACTGGCTTATCCAGAATCGCCCGCGTCGCAACATTAGCAATACTGACATCGTACTTATCCGCGATATGCTTCAGTGCTTGCAATAATTCTTGAAACAGCGACCACCCACCCCAGGCGTCAATCATCTGTTTGTATTTGCGCAGGCTGGCGGTTGTCAACTGGCGCGGTGTTGGTTCTGGTTGATTGAGATATTTGTCCGAGATCAAACCCCCGCACAGTGTGCCATAGGTCAGCAGCCATATCTCATTGTCAGCGCAATAGTCAATCATCTGCACTTCGGGACGACGGTCAATCAGCGAAAACTGCACCTGATTCGACACGATGCGCACCCCATGCTCCGTGATTTTTTGCACCCGGCGCGTATCAAAGTTGGTTAAGGCCAGATGCCGAATTTGCCCGTCGTCGCGCAAGGTAGCCATGTGATCAAGCGCGTCCAGATAGGCCGGGTTGCGATAATCCCACCAGTGGAATTGCAATAGATCAAGCGTTTCAACCTTCATTCTGCGCCGTGAGACATTAATGGCGTCCTGCACAACATCACGCGGCATCGGTCCCGGGCGTGGTACCCATTTGGTGAAGGCAACCACATCACGCAGGGCCTCTGCACCGTCGCGCTGTTCAATCACCTTACGAAATGCACCAATCAGGTCTTCAGCGGGGCCATAATGGTCGGCTAAATCCCACGTTTTGTAGCCCGCGTCATGATAGCGCACCATGTCAGCCACCGCCTGTTTGGGTTCAACCGGGCCGTGCGCTCCCGACACCTGCCACATTCCATTGAGAAGGCGTTGAATCTCGATGTCATCTGTGAATTGGAGACCTTTAAGCATGTAGAATCTTCTTTCAATAGCAACAAATTATCAATCGTAGGGAATCATAACTTGTTTGCGTGATGGGGGCATGAGTACGTTATATTTTGTGGCATTGCCAGCTTGACACGCCCCCCGAGTGTGCTATACTTTCAAAGCATTGCGGCCCTGTAGCTCAACTGGCAGAGCAGTTGACTCTTAATCAATTGGTTGGGGGTTCGAGTCCCTCCAGGGTCACACGATCAGACTAAAATTCATGGCTTAGGGAAAGCGTCGTCCAAACACGGGGCGCTTTTGTATTTCTATGGTAGGAGCCAGTGTTGAACCGCGTAGTGCCATTGTTGCTGCTCTTGTTGGTGTTGATAGGCTGTACAGGCAGCAACCGTAGCCCCATCATCGTCTCCCCGCGCCCAACTGAGCCCACCCCCACCACCACACCACAACCGCAAAGCCCTACCCCAACCATACCAACCAGTACCCCTGCACCCGAAGTCAGTATTGTCTCAACCGCGACACCACTTGCACTCGACCCCAACATTACGCCGACAAGCCCACTGGGGCCGACCTTCACCCCGGCACCGCCGACCATCACTTTTACCCCGGCCCCTACGGAACTTGGCATTGAAATTGAATACTTCATCACCAATGCAGAACTTATAGCACCCGGCGATAACGTCACTTTATTCTGGCAGGTGCGTGGCGCGGAAAGCATTACAGTCTATACGATCAATGGTCAAGGGGAACGCGAAAATCCCCGACCGCTCCGTGATGAAGGGCAAATCACGCTTAGCACAGCCACCGACGTCACCGAACTGGCGCAATTTGTGCTGGTCGCAGAAGTCAGCGGCGCGGCCGTCGAAGCCACCGTCGAAGTCGCAGTGAACTGCGAAGGACAGTGGTTTTTTGCCGGGGCGGTTGGCGGCTGCCCCAGTGCAGAAAGCAGCGGCGGCACCTTTGCCCAACAACGTTTTCAGAACGGATTGATGATCTGGTCAAGCCTGACTAACGAAATCTTTATCTTTTATGAAGATAATGAGGCCCCGCAGTGGCAACAAGTCCCAGACGAGTTCCGCGACGGCGACCCCGAACGCGATGACACCCTTGTTCCGCCAGCGGCCGGTTTGGTTCAACCGATTCGCGGCTTTGGACGTGTGTGGCGAGACGAGCCCGGCGTCCGTGATCGCCTTGGTTGGGCCGTTGAAGCCGAAACAGCGTACAGTGGCACAACGCAAGCTGGTACTGATCCAGAAGGCGAATTCATTCAATATATCCAACGCCGCGAGGGTGATATTCTACAACTGTTGCCAGACGGTACTGAATGGCAACTCATAATCCCAGAAACAACAACACCAGAAGGTGAATAACCTCTTATGCTTAACGAACGCTCCACACAGTATTCAGACTACGAGTCGATTCAGCAAGAAAACCCGGAAGCATCGCAAGAGCCGCAACAACCGCGCGAGATCAGCAACATTCGCGAAGCGCTCGAGCAAGTCATGGTCATTGACCGTGCCGACCGCCCGCTGAACCCGCAGCAGCAGCAAATTGTGGTGCAATTCGTCGGCACGTTGCGCATTGATAGTGCAGACGCCTTTGAACAGATGGAACCTGTCTTTGAGCGCAATGGCGTACATGCTTATTTCTCTGAAGATGAAAGCCCTGACAGCGACCAGCACGTTGTCACCGTCATCCGTGGACGCTATGACCCACCGCCGCGCCCGTGGTGGCCCAACGCGGTGTTATTTGTGCTGACCCTATTCAGTATGCTTGCTGTCGGAGCATTGATTCAAGCGGCCACAGACGAACGCGACATCAACACCTTGACTGATGTCCGGCTGTGGGAGGGCATTCCGTATGCGTTTAGTCTGCTGCTGATCCTCGGCGCACATGAGCTGGGGCACTATTTTGCCGCACGTTATCACAAGGTAGATGTAACACTGCCCTACTTTATCCCCCTGCCGCCGCCAATCAGCTTTTTTGGGACACTGGGTGCATTCATCCAACTGCGCGAACCGATGAAAAACCGCGATGTGCTGTTTGACGTTGGCGTTGCAGGACCGTTGGCTGGTCTGGTGTTCACGATCCCAATTTTGTTGATCGGTCTAGCGACATCTGACGTGCAGGTGCCCCCCAACGACGAGAGCATCATCCGTGAGGGTAACTCGATCCTCTACGCCGCCTCGAAATATGTCATCTTTGGGGAGTTCTTGCCGGATGAAGAAGACAACCGTGACGTCATGCTCAACCAGATGGCTCAGGCCGGCTGGACGGGCTTATTTGTGACCGCATTGAATCTGATTCCGGTCGGGCAACTTGATGGCGGGCATGTACTCTATACGCTGTTCGGTCCACGAGCAAGGCTGTTACGCTTCCCGATTTTGGGCATATTTGCGTATCTGGCACTAGCGGTGAACCAGGCGTGGTTGTTGTGGACTGTACTGCTATTTTTCATCAGTGCCGGGTTCGCACGTCCACTGGAAGACATCACCCCATTGGATAGACGACGGCGTGTCCTGGGTTTCATCATGATCATTATTTTCGTGCTGATTTTCATTCCGAACCCAATTGAGTTCATTGAGGCGTCGAATTAGTGGCGAAGAAAAGCAGCAGCAAGTCCGGGGGTAAAAAGCAAGCGGCGAAAAAATCGGCGAGTAAGAAGTCTACAAAAGGCAAGGGCAAAACCACGCCAGAAATGAGCTGGCTGCGCCGTCAGTTGCATTATCTGCCGGCCTGGTTGATGCTGGCTTTCATCGTGATGCTGTTTGTCGGCAGCAACCTCGGAATTACAGTTCCCGGCTTTGACACTGAGCGTGGTAGCGAGATAAGCACGATTACTGGCAATCCACAGACCACGTACGCGGGTACTCACAACACCGCCGCCCCGCTGACCCCCTTCTATAGCGAGAGTGTTCTCTATTGGGAACCGAAGATTTACCAGTGGGCCGAAGAAAATGAGCTGAACCCGAATATCGTCGCGATCCTGATGCAAATTGAGTCCTGCGGGCATCCTTACGCCGGGTCTGGCTTTGCCAACGGCTTGTTTCAGGTAACGCCGGCCAATTTCAACAGCCTTGTGAACAACCAGTTTCAGACCAGCATCGGCGTGTTAGAACCGGGTACCAATCAACTGAACCCGGACTATAACGCGGCGGCGGGGCTCTATATCTTCAGCATTGATTGCCTATTATTTGCAGGGGATGACCTTGAAGCGGCTTTCGCGTGTTACAACGGCGGCCCCAACGCTGTGAACCCGAACAACCGCTTTCAAGAGACGATTGACTACGTGGTCTGGTCAATGGGCATATGGGGGGAAGCCTCACGCGGCGCAGCGACAAGCGCCACCCTCAACCGCTGGCTGAATAGCGGCGGTAGCATGTTGTGCGACAGCGCAGAAGCAGCCCTCGAACGCCTCGACCCACTCAACCGTTATGATTAGCCACGCGGCTATTTCAGTCTTCCTGTACCGGGGCATTCACCAGGTCGTCAGGAAGGTCAATCACGTCAACCGTGAAAGGCAACGACGGTTCCAGCAGCCAGCCAACCAACGGTGCCAGTGATACCGAGTCGAAATTGGTCACGTAGACCTGTCCATCCAGATACAACACATCACTGGGTTCGCGGAAATCGTCCGCAAGGATGGTGAAGCCAAGGCCCGCTTGCCACAACGCTACCTGATTCACGTTAAAGAGCGTCACATACACGCGCCCCTGTTCATCTAGCGAGATACCGTCCAGCGCACGGTCTTCGCGTTCAAAGAGCAATTCACCTTCGAGCGCACGCCCCTCATTGTCAAAGCCAACCCGCCAGAGTTTGCCATATTCAGTATCAGCAACGATGAATGTGCCTGTAGTCGGGTCAAAAGCGAGGCCAGTCAACCGAGCATCGTTGTCTGGTGACTGCCACCAGTCAAGGAAGGCGTCATCTTCAAGGCGGCGGATGGTGCCGTTCTGGGTATCGGTCATGTATAGCCTTCCGTCCTCATCAAAGGCCAGCGCATTCGGGATGTCGTTCTCGTCTACATCTGAAACACGTTCAACCGTTTCACCGTCAGGGGCAATGCGCTTGATGGTTGCTGTCCAGCGACGCGGGTTGCAATCTCGACCATCGACTACATACAGGGCCCCGGTTGGCGAAAACGCGAGGCCCGACGCCGCGCCAATATCGTCACCAGAATAATAAGTGTCGACCTCACCATCGGGCGTGACGCGCAGAATATCACCTGTACAATAGCTTGAGACGTAGATGTTACCGTCCAGGCCAAGGGTCAACGCTTCAGGGTAAACGTCATCGCCGGGGAGTTCAGCCAGTGTTTCAACGCTAACACCGGGCAGCACGGGCGACGGTTCACGGCGGTCATTGAGCAGTGCATTACGGATAAGCAGCACCGTCAAGCCACAGATGACGATCAGTGCAATCGTGATAAAGACGAACAAAAAGCGGAATCCACGCCGCCGAGCTTCCTGAGCGGCTTGTGATGGGGGTGGGCTGTTGGGGTTCACTGTGATGTTTTCCTACCAATACAATTATGCATCAAAAAAGCAGGCCGGTGTTCCGAACCTGCTCAAGATGTGGCGGAGGGAGAGGGATTTGAACCCTCGACACCGGGACTACCGGTGTACCCGCTTTCCAGGCGAGCGCATTAGGCCAGACTATGCTACCCCTCCAACTATGCCATGCCAGTATAGCGCAAAGCCAGCCAAGGTCAAGCCTGGGTTAAGGGGGCTATACGGTTACTCTGGTAAGGCATCTGCCACAATTTCCGCCACGTCACGAATTTGCACGTCTTCCACCTGCATCGACTGTTGCGCACTGTCGAGCATCACCGTGCAGAACGGACACGCCGCCGCAATTGTCCCGCCAGTTTCAACCGTAAGCGTCGCAGGCACGGTGCGCGGCGCGTCGTCATGGTGTTCGGGAGCGTTACCATTGAGCGTCTCCACAGCTTCCACGAGTCGCACCTGATTGACCGGGTGTTCTTGATGCGTCTCCATCCAGACCTGCGCCCCACCGCCACCACAGCATAACCCGCGGTCACCGCTACGCGCCATTTCGACCAGCTCAACGTTGGGGATGGCGGCCAACATCTCGCGGGGGCTGTCGTATTCATCGTTATAGCGGCCCAGATAACACGAATCGTGATAGGTGATCTTTTGCACGGCACGCGACATCTCACCAGCCACGCCATTTTGACCATAATTCGGCGTGATGCGGCCTTCATTGATCAACTTCGCGATAAACTGCGTGTGATGCACAACGGTATAGTTGCCGCCAAAGTCAGGGAACTCGTTTTTCATAGTGTTGAAGCAGTGTGGACAATGCGTGATGATGACATCGAATTCGTAGCCGTTGAGCGTCTCAATAATCGGGAAAACGCTCTCCTGATACAAAAATTCGTTGCCGCCACGCCGCGCCCATTCGCAATGGCACATTTCTTCATTGCCAAGCACAGCCCAATCGACGCCGGCAGTATTCAGAATCTTAGCGACAGCCTGTGTGGTCCGCTGCGAATTAGGATCAAAGGCCCCGGCGCAGCCGACCCAGTACAGCACCTCGACCTTTTGTTTCTCGGCCATCACTGGCACGATAAGGTCAGTGCCTTCTGCCCACACGAGGCGATCATCACGGTTGCCCCACGGATTCTGGGACCGCTCTGCATTGGTGAACGTATTGCCGAGCAGGTCGGGCGGCTCCCCTTCCATCAATACCAGATGACGCCGCATATCAACAATGCTGTCCACGTGTTCGATCAACACTGGACATTCATAAACGCACGCACGACAGGTTGTGCAAGCCCATAAAGCATCTTTGCTGAGCAAGACCTGGCCGTTGTGTTCCAATTCGATGACGGGCATATCAAAGGGGTCAAATTCATGGTTTTCTGCAACAGCAGGATGCAAGCCAATGCCCAGCGCCCCCGAATAATGATCCATCGCAGCACGGATATCGAGTACAATCTGCTTGGGGTTCAGTGGCGTTCCGGCAAGGTAGGCGGGGCAAGCGGCCTGGCACCGTCCGCATGAGGTGCAAGCATCGCCATCCATCAATTGCAACATACTGAAGTCGGTGATATGCCCGACGCCGAATTGTTCAATTGCTTCGTCTTCAAGGTCAAGTGTACTGAGTTGGCCGGGTTCACGCAGGTCACTAAAAAAGACGTTCAGCGGGCTATAGATCAGGTGCTTGAGCGGCGTATCAACCAGGGCCACAATAAACACACCAACCTGCACGGCATGGAACCACCAGAAGACCTCGTGCCAGGTGCGCCATATGGATTCACTCTCGGTAAACAGTAAGAAGCCCTGCGCCATGCTCCATCCGACAAAGGAATAGCGCCCCCATGAATCGCCGATATACTGGTCCAGCGCTGCCAGCCTGAATGCCTCAACCATCAGCCCGGTGAGGACCAGCAGCCACAGTTGCGCCAGCACAAAATTATAGGGTGGTGTGAGGGTGAGCTTGTCCGGCCGCTTGACGTTCCGCCGCCATAGGGCGTAACCAATCCCTACTAGAAACAGCAGCGAAAACGCATCGAGAATGACTTCGTAAGCAATGTACCAGCCATTGATGAGGATTTTGGTGTCGAAGATTTTGTCGGCGAAGTCGTAGTCAATCGTCGCCAGTGAGGTCCCGATGAAAAGTGCCACGAACCCAAAAAACATCGCAGCATGGGCCAACCCCGGCGCACGGTCGCGCAAGAGTCGCGCCTGCCCGAAAACATAGACCCCCACGCGCCGCAGACGTTCGACAGGCTGGTCAAATTTTAGCTCGCCCTGCCCTTTGAGCCATATCTGCGCACGGAAATAAATTCGCCCGGCCAGCAGCAGCACTGCCAGGCCCATCAATGCGTACAGGTAGAGTTCCTGGCCCTCAACATTCCACATTGTCCAACGACAGGGGGTGTCAAGGTCGCCACAGGTATCGGGGAAACCCGGCATATTCATTTCTCCGTAGGTTAATTTAATAAAGCAAAAAGGCTGCGACGTTTATTTATCTATGGTTAATCTCAGTATAACAGTTCTCTACGGCGAGACAACTGTCATGCCTCATACGCTGCACGTGCATAACTCAGTATATTCTCGGGGGGTTTGAGAGCAGACTGATTCACCTGCGCAAGTTGTTGTCGAGCTTGCTGGAGAAATGAACGGGTTTGGGGAGTGTCGTCGTATTGTAATGCTGCTTCGAACGCGACAATGGCCTGTAGTAGCATCGTCGGTTGTTGGGTTAGCAAGCGCCCTACGTCAAAGGCGTGTTGCGCCGCCGCGTTGTGGTCATTGATCTGGAGACTGACATAAAGCGCCTGCCGGGCATAGTGTAGCGCCCAATCGAGATACCCTTCCGTCTCAGAGACGAAAGCAAGATTGCCGAGCTGGTAACGCTCCTCGTCGCCATCACCGAGGTCACGCGCTATCTGCAATGCCAGCATATGACGCCGCCCTGCCTCACGCCAGCGTCGCATATACCCCAATGCTGTCCCAAGATTACCAAGCGCCTGCCCCTGTAAACCACGCCGCCCCGACTGTTCAAAGAGGTCAACCGCTTGCGCCAGCAACAACGACGCCTCTTGATAGTTGCGCTGGTCGATGAAAATAGCCGCCGCCTTGCCCATCGTGATTCCCGCCGCAGCCTGATCACCGTGAGCCGCCAGCAATGCCATCGCAGTGCGGAAATCTTCAAGCGCGCCTTTCTGGTCGTTAAGCGCGTGCCGGGCATCGCCAGACACATCCAGCAACAGACCATGCAACAGCGGCACATCTGGGGCGTATTGCAGTGCATCTCCAATGTGTTGCAATGCGCTGATGGGGTCATCGCTTTCGACGTAAGCGCGGCAGAGTTTCAGCAACAAACGCAGATAGGCTTCGCGGTCGGCGGTAGGCTGCATCATGCTGAGTGCAGTGGCATAGTACCCGGCGGCGGTGTCCGCGTTGTAGCGGTTCGTATGCCAATCACCCAGCACGCCGTTCAAATGCTGGATGCGCTGTTGATCGCCGGACTGCTGTGCGTCAGCGAGGGCGTTTTCCAGCGCTTGCACAGAAAGCACCCCCGTCTCTTGCGTCGGGTCGCGGTGGTCAACAATCGGGCGTGGCGACTGTTGCGTGGTTTCCGTGGCGACGAGGGCGTGTTGCGCGGTCGGTGTGTCACTGATGCCAGCCAGTTGTCGTAGTCGTTCGAAGTAGGCTTGATAGCCCTGCGCCTCGATAAACCCGTCGGCACCATAACGTGGCAATAGTCGAAGCACTGTTTCCAAAAATTGCTGGTCGTCCGGGTTATCGCTATGATGAATCAGTTGTAGAATATGTTCAGTAATTGATGCTAGAACCGCGAAATTCGCTTCATCAGGTGCATCCGTTGCCCGCAAGACATGTCGCAAAACGGCTTTACGGATACGTTGATGCGTCTTGCCATCCGCACCACTGGCGGCCAGCCTTTTGTGCGCATACTGTTGCATCAGCTCATGGACGCGGCATCGTCTAGCGTCTGCATCATAAGTGATGAATCCGCGCTCATGGAGCAGCATCAGCATGTTGGTAAGGCGGCTCTCGTCTTTGATACCGATGACAGTTTGCAACAGAAATTGAGGCGTTACTACAACCGACATCGCGCCCAGCACCAGTAAAACGCCCTGTGTTGGCCCGTCCAGCAGTTTAAACGCAGCGTCAATCATTCCCAATGCGCGAGTCTGGGGGTTGGTTGGTGTGCGCGGCAGGTTCGCCGCCAGTTGTGCAGGTTGAACATGACCCGTTGCCACCTGTCGTGCTGACAGAACCAGCGGAAACGGATAACCTTCTGCGTAATGCAAGAGCGCTCGCAATGCAGCCGTATCTTCTGCGATGGTGACTGGAGCGGCAATTGCCTCAAAAAGTTGGCGGGTGTTGGTCTGGGAAAGCGCACCCAGTGATAAAGCCTGCTCTGTGGAGACAGTCTGAGTTTGTGCCGGGGTGCTAATCATGAGGCAAATTACATTTTCTGGCAGGCAATGGGTCAGGAAATCTGTGAAAACACCGGGACGCGCTTTGCCCGCCAATACAACCAATGGTTGTTGTTTGCGTAGCGTCTCGCGTGCCGTTTGCAATAGTGCTCCCGGCGTATGTTGTGCGCCAAAGGCTCGCACAATCCGTTCCGCCAGCATCGGCAAGTCGTCGTGACAACATTCTAGCCACAAAACCGCACCGCCAGTTTGGGCCAGTCGTTCGCGTGCAACATAAGCCGCCAGTGAACGCCGCCCGCTTCCTGCCAGCCCGGTGATCCACACGGAAGGCTGTTGCGCTAATGCAGACTGCACCCACTTGACAGACTCTGCCCGTCCGACGAGCGGAAACTGCATATCACCATACGGCACAGCCTCAACCCGTCGGACAAGGTACTCAGGCATGGGTTATTCTTCGTTGGTTGTGGCAGCTACTGGAGGAGATGGCAAGTCTTCAACAGCGATATCTTTCCAGTGTGCGCCTTCGTCAGGCAACATAACCGGGATACCGTCAACAATGGGGTACTTATGGTTGTTCTCATGGCAGACCAACCACTCATCGTTTACCAGTTCCAGGCGGCCGGGGTCGTCTCCTTCGCTGTCACGAACCGCAACCGGACAGCGCAACAGTTCCAGAAGTTTTGGGTCAAGTGATGCAGTACTCATAAAATTGCATTATCCTCTCAAACAATCATTACCGTACAGGATTCTACTGAAACTATCGGTTTGCGTCAAAGCGCAAGCGTAAAGCACACGTTGACAACCTCATCTATTTTGCATAATCTGCTGTGAAAGCATAATGTTTGAAATGGGTTGGAATAGGACAACACAACATGGCAACGATCCTCATCGTTGAAGATAATCCAGACATTGCACTCCTGTATCAACGTGCCTTGATGCGACACGAGAATTGTGTCGTGCATTCGGCAGAAGCAGCCATTGAAACACTCGACGCACAGACGTTTGATCTGTTAATTCTGGACATGCACCTTCCAGAGCAGTCTGGCCTTAACGTTCTCGAATATGTACGTGCTAGCAACACCCACCAGTCCCTCAAGGTCTTTGTCATTTCTGCCGACGACTTGTTGCGCCACACCTGCGAAGACATCGGTATTGATTCATGGATGACCAAACCCATTGAAATCGACCTATTGATGGAAACCGTTGAGAAACTACTGACCTAGAAATAGCTGGACAATTGCGCGGCAGCGTGTACAATCAGCCCTCGCATACTGGACGTAAAAAAACAACGGAGGATGTTCGATGAGGAAGCATATGCTGCGCTTCCGCCGCCTGATCGTGACGCTGGTGCTACTGTCGATTGCAGGAACCAGCTTGACCCCGGCCCCCTTCCTGTACGCTGGCGAAGACGGGAACACCGAGGCCATTGTTGTTACAGGCTCGGGTTATATGAATACCTTGCTAGAATCTATGCTCGACACTTATATTGAAGACAACGACCTTGACCTGACCTACCGCCTCGATTCGGTTGGTTCTGGCCCGGGTTTTGATGTGTTTTGCGCGGGCGACGCAGACGCTAACATGTCTACGCAACCCATCACCGATGCTCAGGTACTACGCTGCAATGACAACGGGATTGAGTTTGTTGAACTCGTGCTTGGCATTGACCACGCTGTGCTGGCCGTAGATGCTGACAGCCAGTTAAGCTGCCTGCCTACCAGCGACTTCACACGCATCTTCCGGCGCAACAATGACCTCACACTAGACCGTCTGTTACCGGGTGCCAGCGTAGAAGAGACGGTTACTGTTTATGGGCCAGACGAAGACAATGCCGCCTTTACCTATCTGCGGGCGACCTTCTTAAACAACCTTGATCCAACCATTGACGAAACCTTCGACACACCAGCCGATATTGCCGACGATCTGCGTGACGCGGGAGACAATGGTATTGCGCTGATGACCTATGGCCAGTGGGAAGCGTTGGAACAAGACGGCCTGAAATTGTTAGACATGCAAGCTGACGAAAACGCCGCGTGTGTCAACCCAACGCCAGAAAACCTGAGTACCACCGACTATCCCGCCACACGCTTGCTCTATATGTATGCCAACGCCGCAAGCCTACGTGACGGTGACCTCGGCCTGATGCTAAACTTCTTCCTCGGTGAAAGCGAAGCGGAGGCAACAGAACGCCCTATCTTCGATCTGGTGCGGAATATTGGCTTTGAACCGCCAGCCCGCGCTATCCTCAACCGCAATCTATTGAATGTGGACGAATTGATCGTCGGGCGCACATTTACCCGCACTGACAGACCTGCAATTGTCAACACTGCTGCTGAGGGTGGTATCACCGTTGGGGGCAATCCGCTCAGCATTCACATCACTACCGTCATCTTTGATGGCTTCGGCGTCGCTTACGAACTCTCCGATTTGGACATTGCAACGTTCGGGGACGATGCCGCCTGGGAAGCATTC
The DNA here is from genome assembly GCA_034437655.1 of Anaerolineae bacterium. GTDB lineage: Bacteria > Chloroflexota > Anaerolineae > Aggregatilineales > J027 > J027. The sequence goes on along the minus strand of DAOTTU010000113.1, from coordinate 7,747 downwards.
TGCAATGGGGAAATCTCTGTCATTCAGGTTGGTGTCACGAGTGAAGCGCCTGAAGACTGTGGTGTGACGCCTTATGAAGTGGTGCTTGGTGCAGACGGGGTTGTTTTCCTGACAGCCGCCGACAGCACACTCCCTGTCTGCCTCGACTACACCCAAATCGCTGACTTGCTCGTGCGTAGCGACCTCCCCGCCCCTGCTGCTGAAGACGACGCCGACGATAGTGTAGACGACACAACCGATGAAACAGCGACCGATAACAATACGGAGGACGCCGAAGGTACGTCTGAAGATACCGCCACAGAAGACAATAGCGCTGCCAGCGGCGACGATGCCCCGGCAGAAAACGCAGCCACTGACGATAGTGACGATACCGAATCTGATAATCAGACCGACGACGACGATGCTGTAGACGAACAGGAAGAAGAACCGACACCACCGGACTTTGACGATCCACAGGGACCGACCATGTGGAGCGAAGTTGCACCAGACTGGGCGGCTGATAACGATGACCTGCCGATTCTCGTCCTGGTGCCGGGACTGGCTGCGCTTGAAACGGACCTTGTTACCAGTGTTGTGAGCCCCGGTGCTGTCTTACGGCGCACCGACCAACCCACCATTCGCGGTGCAGACGCCGCCAGTGGTTTGGACAGCCTATCCTATCGTCTGTTCTCAACCGCCAGCACCGAAGGCGCGATTTCCTACATGCGCTGGAGCGAGTTCGAGGATGCTCCGAATGGTGATGATTTGCGTGCCATTGAAATTCAGAACCTCGACGGTGAATGCATCAGCCCGTCGACAGAAACCATTCTCAGCGGTGACTATCCCTTCACATTTTCTGCCAGGCTCGTCTTCGCCGAAGAAAGCCTGAACGATCCTTTGATCGCGAACCTGCTATGGCATACTTACGATAGTAATGTTCTCGCTAGCCTGGCTGACATTGGGCTGATTGGTTTCGAGCGTGTCGAACTGGGTACTGAGCGGGAAATTGTCTTTGCGCTACTCGAAGACATTGCCGCGGCTGAAGCAGAGGCTGACCTCGCCCCCGAAGAAACAACCCCTGACGACAACGGCGACAATGGTGACGACGAAAGCGATGCCACAGAAAACGGTGATGCTGATACGGAAGCGCCTGAAGCTGACGACAGTGAGCCCGACGCCGACGCACCAACTGAAGAAAGCACCGAAGAAGCCCCGGCCGAAGAACTCGGCAGTGGTGAACGCGACACAGAACCATCTGAGACGGAAGAAGAAGAGTAGCTTTCTGTTTCTGTACAACACTAACGGTGGCGGTGAAATCGATGCCGCCCCGTTATTGTCTTAATCTTTGCTGACTTATGCTTCTACCGTAGCAATTCCAAACGCGCTCCGATATTTTGCCCCGTCTCATCATCTTCACCAGGCTGCCCCACCCGTGTAATAATGCGTTCGCCTTCGCTGACTGCGAATGAAAAATCGATCAGTTCAGCAGCGGTAATCGAGGGCCACAGGTAGTTTAATTCAACCTCGCGTGGTTCTGCGTCATCAATGCACGCTACCCGATAGCGCGTGGTGGCTTCCAGGTCGTCTGGCTCAACACTAAGATCGAAAAACGTCGTGTCACCATCCTGGCGAATTTGGCCGGCGACAAAAAAATCAAGGTCGTCGTCATCTAACACTGTGACCACACACTGATCGTCATTGGCTAAGGATGAAAACGACCCGCGCCCGATGACCAACCCCGTCGCGTTGACTTCTAGTGTTATGCCAGCACTGTAGGACCAAACGTTGATCCCTTCAATGCCCGGCGCATCGCCAAAGTCGTAGTTGATGGTCACTGTCCATGAGCCAATAAAGTTCTCAATGGGAAATGGCAGTGGTGTTTGGGTAATGGTGGGTGTTGGGGTCACTGAAGGCGTGTAGGTCGCCGTGACGGGGATGAATTGTACCACAGTCACGTTCGGGCGTGGCGTTGCGGGGGGGGTCGGTGTCGCTGGTACATCTTCAGCCACGGGCTCGCTTGCGTCGTCCGCATCGTCAGTATCGCAAGCAGCAACGCCCACCACAAGTAGTACCAACCCAAGTAAAATCACCAGCCATCGAACCACAGTAGCACTCCTTCACACAACCAAATTTATCAAGCCTGAGCATAGCACCCTCCTAACCGTCGAACAACGGTGTGTGCTATACTCTTAATCTAAATAGAATTTTGCAACAGACGGAGATAAGCGTATGATACGAGGCGATCTCATTTGCCTTGATATCGAAGCCACCGGCCTCGACCTGGACAACGACGATATTATTGAAGTGGCAGCCGTACGCTTCAATGCAGACAATATTCTGGAACAATTTCACACCTTGATTGATCCTCAGGTGCCAATCCCGGCCCGCATCACGACGCTAACAGGCATTAGCGACGCCGATGTGACGGGCAAGCCAACGATGCGCGCAGTACGTGCTGACCTGAAGGCATTCATCGGTGATGCTCCTATTGTCGGTCACAAAGTGAATTACGACGTCACTCTATTGCAAGCGCACGGCATTGCCGAACACAATACCTTGATTGACACTTACGAACTCGCGTCGTTTTTGTTACCGACAGCGGCACGGTATAGCCTCGGAAGCCTTGTCGAGCAACTGGAATTGAGTGACTTAAACGCCCATCGTGCGCTAGATGATGTGCTAGCGACCATTGAACTTTACCGCGAATTGTGGCGGCGTGCCTTGCTACTGCCGCTGAACGTCCTGCAAGAAATTGCCCATGCAGCCAGAGAGCTAGACTGGCAAGCGCTACCTGTGGTGCAAGAGGCCTTGCGCGTGCGTGCCAAAGATGCGCTCGACGAGAAAATATCATCGCGGCGGCCGCTCGCGTTTCAACAGGGACCAGCGAAAAAGTTCTGGGATAGCATCACCATTGATCACGAACACGAACCCGTCGAGGTCGATGAACTAACTGCAATGATTGAGCCTGATGGCTTGATGTCAGAGCAAATCCCCAACTATGAGAGCCGACCATCACAGGTCAAGATGTTAGCACGTGTGGCAAAAGCGCTCAACAATAGTGAACATGTCATGATCGAAGCACCGACTGGCACGGGTAAAAGCCTGGCCTATCTCATTCCGGCAATTGCGTACAGCACCCACAATAATTCACGTGTGGTCATCTCTACCGCCACGCTAGCCCTGCAAGACCAGATCATGGAAAAAGACGTTCCGTTGTTGCAAGAATCGCTTGGGGTGCGCTTCTCAGCAGCCGTCGCCAAGGGGCGGAACAACTATCTGTGCCCGCGTCAGCTTGCCGCCCAACGCCGACGTCACCCGCGTTCGGTTGATGAGCTGCGTGTGTTGGCCAAAGTCCTGGTCTGGCTGGAAACTTCTACCACGGGCGACAAGTCAGAGATTAATCTGCGTGGGTTTGCAGAGGATATGGCATGGATGAAGCTCTCTGCACAGGATGAGGGCTGCAATCTCCATCGTTGCGAAAATGAGATGGACGGCATATGCCCATTTTATAATGCGCGCCAGAAGGCTGAGGCTGCAAACATTGTTGTTGCAAACCATGCCCTGCTGCTTAGTGATGTGCAAATGGGGAGCCGCGTATTGCCCAATTACCGATGTCTGGTCATTGACGAGGCTCACCACCTGGAAGATGCGACAACACGTGGTCTACAAACTCGCCTGGACCAGACCACCATTCGGCGGCGCTTCAGTGACCTGGGCGGTACCAGCAAAGGCGTGTTCGGTGAAATATTGGCCAGCACACAGCCTGAAATCGAGGAGGATGCGTTTGAGGAACTGAAGCAATTTGTACAAAAGTCTGCTGAACATGTCGCGACAATCAATGAAGGTGTTGGCGTGCTATTCGCAAACATCACCACCTATCTCGATACCACCGGGCAAATCAAAGAGAACGGTTATAGTGCTGCCGTGCGTATCTTGCCAAATTCGCGCCAAACATCGGAATGGGCAGCCGTTGTAAAAACGTGGGGTGAACTCAGTTCTACCTTAAAACTGCTGGCCAGCACTGTCTGGAAACTGCGCAATCGTCTCGACAACATTTACGATAGCGACGTAGAAATTGAACGCCTGAACGAATTTATCAACACCTTGCAGGCAACCCGCCGCGACATCGACGAATTAAATGCACAATTGCACCAATTTGTTGAGGAACCTGAAGATAATATGATCTATTGGTGCAACGTCAGCGCCAACAGCAACTATATGTCACTGAACATTGCGCCGCTTCATGTTGGGCCACTCGTCCGTGAACATTTATGGGAGGCGAAAGACACGGTCATTCTCACCAGCGCCACAATCCGCACACAACGGTCATTCAATTTCATTCGCGAACGACTTTCGGCTGAAAAAGGCAGCGTTGCTGAGCTGGCTGTTCCCTCACCCTTCGACTATGAAGCATCGACGCTGATTTTCATCCCGACTGACATCCCAGAACCCAGCGACCGTCAGAATTATCAGACGATGCTTGAACGCGGGTTGATAGAAGCTGCCACGGTTGCCGATGGGCGCTTGCTGGGGCTGTTCACCAGCTATGTGCAACTTCAAAAGACAGCCCAAAACATCGGGCCACGGCTGGCGCTTGGTGGCATCAGCGTGCTAGACCAGGCCAGTGGCAGCAGCCGACGTTTGCTGGTTGAGAGCTTTAAGTCACTCGACAAAGCGGTGTTGCTTGGCACCCGTTCATTCTGGGAAGGGATCGACCTGCCCGGTGACGACTTGCAAGTGCTAGCCATTGCACGGCTACCGTTTTCAGTACCTTCTGACCCTGTTTTCGCGGCACGAGCCGAAACCTTCGACAACAGTTTCATCGAGTATTCTGTGCCAGACGCCATTCTGCGCTTCCGGCAAGGGTTTGGCCGTTTGATCCGCCGTGGCACCGACCGTGGCGTGGTCGCTATTTTCGATAAGCGGGTGATTTCCAAGCGCTATGGGCAACATTTCCTGGAAAGCCTGCCTAAATGCACCGTCGTACGTGCCCCACTCGGCACCCTCGCCGACACCACACGCCGCTGGCTAGATCGCTGATCACTATGCCAAGTTTTATTATTCGTGACAGTGTTGAGAAAACCCGTGATCGCTTCGTGCTTGAACTCGTTCAGCGAGGGCCAGCCACTGTCGGCAAAGAATTGTCTGTCGCTGGTTTTGCTGATGCGCGTCGTCGGTTTGTGCTGGCGATTCAGGGCTGGGAACATAACCTGTGGGTCCGTCCGATTTTAACACGACTGGAAGGTCACTTCGAACGCTCTGAAGACAACACCGAAACCCGCGTCGTATACGAGTACCGGGGGCTAACGCTGCCGTTGACCTTTATATCGCTACTGATACCGTATACGGTCGCTCGCTTTTTGCTGCCACGCTGGGAAGGTATTGACCCACCCTTGCTGGATATTGTCGCACTGGTCTTCAGCGTGCTGATCGTGCCAGTGATTGGATTGGGGTTATACAGCATTGAACGCCGCACCCATCGCTTACTTGAGCGGGCCTTGCTGCTAATTTACGATGAGCCACGCCTTGAGGATGACTAAAACGCAGGGGGTTGCTATAATAACGCCGATTTTTTCCAATTGACGACCCACCACAACCATACCGTTAAGCATATCGAGAGAAACGAACGCTAATGATTGATGTAAATCAGCTTCGCAAAGGCACGAATTTCACTGAAAACGACGAAATCTATAAGGTTCTGGAATACAAGCACCATAAGCCCGGGCGTGGCAAAGCCACTATCCGTGTTAGTGTCCGCAATCTGCGTACCGGAGCCACTACCCAGATGACCTTCACATCGGGTGACCGCGTAGAAGACATCCGTGTTGAAACGGTTGCTGTTGAATATCTCTATGACGATGGTGACTTCTTGCACTTTATGGACCTCGAAACCTTCGAGCAACCCCAGCTTCCTCAGGATATTTTCGGTGACGACATGCTATTCATGAAGCCAAACATGCAGCTAGAACTCAGCAGGTATGGCGAAGAAATCATCGACTACATTCTGCCCAACAACGTTGATTTTGAAGTCGTAGAGTCTGAGCCGGCCGTTGCTGGTGACACAGCAAATTCTCCTACCAAAAAGGTCAAAGTCGAAACCGGGTTAGAAGTTCAGGTGCCGCTGTTCGTCAATGTTGGCGACACCATCCGCGTCAAAGTCGAAGACCGCAGCTATGTCACCCGTGTTTAAGCCACCCGTCGGTTAATCACCAGATGAGCATTTGAACAAAGGGCGCTAAGGAGCGACCCTTTTTTGCTTGCTATTGCCGCCTGCAATCCGCTACACTGACCATACCGACGTGAAACAAATATAACCTTTTTAAAGGACAAACCCCCTATGCGAACCCCGGCTGGTCGCCTCTGCGACTTCTACCATGAAGACTTCCACCGTGGACGGGACGTGCAAGAATGCCGCATCCCCAAGGGTCAACGTTCTGCCACCTGGCGACCCGAATACTGCGCCAAATGCCCCGTACCAGACATTCTTCGTGCCAACGCGAGCCCCAATATGGAGCTACAACTGACTATCAAGTCAACCATGCTGGGCTTTGGCAAACGCATGATTGTTGATGCGTGGTGCAAACGCCACGACATCCCGATTGAAGACCCCTTCGTCGGCTGTCCACGCTGCAATGAAGAACGCCCGGGGCTGCAAATCTTCACCCAGGCATTGAATGATGAGGATTCCGACGCGGATGATTAAGGCTGTCTTGCTTGACCTTGATGAAACGTTGCTTCGAAACCCGCCCGACACCTTTGTTACGGACTACTTGCGGCACTTTAGCACCGTCTTCCTGCGACAATTTCCTCAGGTCGATCCTACACAGCTAAAGCAAGCACTGTTGCTCAGCACACAAACGACGGTACAAAACACAGACCCCTTGCAGACCAATGCACAGGTCTTCAATCAACGTTTCATGGCGACCCTCAAGCTGGACAGCAACGCACTGTCAACCGTGATGACAACCTTCCTGCAAGACGTTTACCCACAATTGCAGGCCTTAACCATGCCAATTGACGCTGCACCGGCACTGGTCGCCTGGTTACAAATGCACGATTACGCGACAGCCATTGCAACCAACCCACTATTCCCCACCCAAGCAGTCTATCAGCGGCTAAAATGGGCCGGGCTTGACCCAGAAACGCCGTGGCTGGTAACCACACTGGACAACATGCACTTCACCAAACCCCAACCCGCATATTATGAAGAAATTCTTTCACGCATTGGGGTAGAGCCAGACGAAACATTGATGGTTGGCGATGATTGGGAAAATGATATCATCCCTGCCACGCAGGCTGGGCTCAACACGTTCTGGGTACAACCCGCCGCTACCCCACGCCCACAAGCGCCGACATTCCAACCCACAGGTACAGGCACACTTGCCGACTTGATGCGCCTGCTCACTGAAGAGGACTGGCTGCAAACGCTGTCGCCGTTGCCCGTCGAAGCAGGTCAAATCAGGTCACGTTTTCTGGGTAATGTTGCGGCGCTGCATGGCACTGCACGCGATGTCCCGATGCATTTTTGGCATCAACGCCCGGACGCAAATGAATGGACCCCGCTAGAAGTGGTCTATCACATGCTCGAAAGCGAATGCCGCGTCCAACGGCCACGCCTTGAAACCATTTTGACTGAAGATAATCCCTTTCTACCGACCCCACCCCGCTCCAGCACCTGCTCATAGACCGCCCGGATCAACGGTGCCGCCGCGCTGGAACCGCGCACCAGCACACGCTCGCCGGACTGAACGTCTACAGAATACTCGAC
>DAOTTU010000112.1:0-29223 GCA_034437655.1 Anaerolineae bacterium | reverse complement strand
TAACCTGAAACGCAAGAAGCATATGGCCATCGACTATCCACCGAACGCGCTGCCTTTAGGCTTGTGCGTTCGCCCACCTGATAGCGCCGTCGTTTACGGCGGCGAAAAGGGCAGGTTACCGACGTGTTCCCCGCCCTGAAGGACGGGGCTATGCAAGTGTTGTGCGCGAACAGCCCTGAAGGGCGCTCACGCAGCGGATCGTGTTGCCATACCGCGCTTGCGTTTGACCTTACCATACCCCTACAGCGTGTGACACGTCGGGTGTCCCTACTCCTCTACGGTGGGTGGGGCTTCGCGCACGCCCTCTTGCACCGTGCGATAAATCGCCGGGTTGAACGGCAGCCACGCAATATCCTTTGTGGGGTCAACCGTCAGGCGATGCGTACGCTTGCCATCTGTGAAAATCACGCCGAAAATGTCTGTGGTGCGCGGGGCGGGCAGCCACGGTTGCAGGCGTTGCCAGCGCTTTTTGCTCGGTTTCTGTTCGCGGGTGACAAGCTGCACGCTCAGTTCGGCGTCGAAGTCCAGCGCATCAAAAGGCAACAACGCCGCCAGCGGGCCAATCAAGACGCGCTCAGTGCCCGGTTCCAGCAACACAGGCGTCGGGGCCTGCACACCACCGATCACCAGCACAAAGGTATAGCCGCCATCAGGCAAACGGGTAGCTGCGATGCCGACCTCGTAGAAGTCGCTGTGCGGGCCCAACAAACGCTGGAAGGCGGGCAGGCGCTTCCACTGCTGCAAAATCGCAATTTCAGAAGATGCCTTGCCAAGCAGCGCCCCCGGCACCGCGCGCACCCCTTCGACATCATCCAAAAAACCGTCATCGCGCAGGGTCGCCGCCCCCAGATAGGCGGTCACCTGTTCGGCCCATTCTGGCGCATCGGCACCGCGCAGCAGCGAGGCTTCGAGCAGGCGTTCGGCAATGGCCTGCAAACTGTCACGCACCTGTATAGGGAGCCGTTCTTGTTGCACGCGCCATTCGCTGATTTCAGCCAGCAGGGCCAGTTCTAGGCGATGCAGCGGGGTGGGGAGGTCGGTCTGTTCATCGCTGACATCGGGGATTTGCTCGTCATGCTCAACAAAATCGGGCGGCACCGTCGGCAGGATGGTCGCGTCGGTGACGGGGCCGAGGTCGCGCCCCGAAACCCAGCGGTAATGCTCCCCAAAGCGCACCCGATACCAGTATTTGTTAGCACTAACGGCGTGAACACGTTCCACCGCGCGAATATCGACCGTTCCAACGCATTCTGTTTTCAGGCTGGGGCCACGCCGCACATTGAGTTGCACGTCGGCCTGTGAGGCCAGTTTGAACGGGACGCCATCTACCGCGGCAACAAGCTGGTCAAAGCTGGTGGCCGGCAAAATTCCGCTGTGTTGACCGTCTGCGCCGATGAGTACCCCCTGCCCGGGCCGCAGCACATAGCGCACCCCGGCGTGTTGCATCAGGGCGGTGTGGGTGGTTGCGCCTTCGGTGTGGCTGGTGACGTTCAACGCCAGAATGCGGCCGTCGGCTTCACTGCGCAGCGCCAGCGTGGCCCCATGCAACAAAAACTCGGCAAAGGGGGTGCAAATAGCATAGCGGGCGTGAGTCGTGTCTGCCTGGCTGAAATTGGCGAGGATTTCGCCCTGCACCAGCGCCAGTTCCACGTCAAAACCGGGGTTGTGGTGCGATAAATGCGCGATCTGCACAGCGCTGCGTGGGAACATGTCAATCACGGCGCGGCTACCGGGGATGTGCAGGGTGGCGCTGCCCGTGTCGTCCATACGCACATAGTCGCCGCTGCTGAGTACGCTTTCAAAGAGCAACGGCACCCAGAATTGCGTCCCCGCGCGGCAGAGTTCGGCGGTTTCATCATAGACGCGCACCATCGCCACCAATTGCTGGTGTGCAGCGTCGAGTGTCTGGTCGTCAAGCATGGCCACCCGGCTGCTGAACCCACGCGAATCTTGCTCACCGAGGGGCGGTTCTTCGATCACGGGGCCGCTGCTGACGGGGGCGTTTTCTGGCAAGGTTGGCGGCGGGGGCGGCGTGTGTTCGCTGGTCGGGGGGCGGACGGGGCGCTTCTTGCCGCCAAACTCGCGACTAACCTGCTGGCGGGTGCTGGCAGCGAGGTCGCGGCGCTTCGAGCTGTCGTCGTCCGGGGGCGTGTCATCGACTTCTGGTGGGGCGGCGGGGGGGTCTGGTTCCGGGTCAGCGGCGGGCGCGGCGTCGATGTCGTCAATATCCAGATCATCATCAACCATGTCGTCTACGTCCGCGTCGGTCAGCCATGACACGTCAATATTGGTGCCGGCGAGGGTGTTGGTGCCGGGGCGCGGCGGCGCTGTGTTGGCGTCGGTGATGAGGAAGTCGTCCTCGGCGGCGCTGTTGTCGGTTGCAGGGTGCGTATCGTCTGCCAGGAGCCACGCGGGCATGTCGTTGTCGTCATCAGCGGCGGTGCTGAAATCGTCGGCAAACTCGTCACCGTCAATTGTGTCGATGTCGAGGCTGAAGTCTGTCACAACGTCTGGCGTCCCTGAAACGTCCTCGTCAAATAAAGCAAACTCGTCGTCATCGTCTTGTTGATGGTTCCACGGCAGGTCGTTGTGGTCGAGTTCAAGGGTTTCGCGCCCGTCGGTATCTGTGCCATCATCCCCGGCAAGGATAGCGTCAATGTCGAAGTCGTCGTCTGCTTCTGCGGCGCTGTCATCCTCATCGTCGTGGAAATCGGCACCGAGGAGCAACCCGGTCAATGGCAGCGGACGGTCGTCGCGTTCGGGGGCGTCTGGCGTGGGGGAAACATGTTGTGGGTTAAGCGCGGCCGTGCCATGTTGTGAGCCATTACCGCCGCCGTTCCGACCGCCGTTGCTACCCCCGCCGAGGCTGCCCGTGGCGCGTTGCAACCAGTCCCATGCGCTCCGGCGTTGGGGTTGTTCTGGTTCCGGGGGGCGCTGGTTGGCTAGCCGTGAGTTCATGTCGATCCCGTGTTCATCGAACAGGGCGTCAAATTCGGCAAGGTCCGCGTGCGAGGTGGCGGCGTCGGGGAACTCACGCAGCAGCGCATCCCGGGTTTGCAGCGCGAGTTGGTGCCGGGGGTTGAGTTCCAGCGTTTTGTCCAGAGCGCGTTTAACCTCGCTGACATCGGTGGTGGCATTGGCCATTAACCACCAGACGTTGGGGTCGTTGGGGTGTTCTCTGATCAGTTGGCGCAAGCGGCGCAACGCATGCTGGCGGTCATTCTGTTGTAGGGAATGTTCAATCTGGCGAAGCTGCGCAGTCAGGGTCATGGGAGCTAGCTTTCCGAACCAAAAAAAGACAGGTGCAACACGTGTTCTATTAACAGTGTAACCTTGTTTGTACGCCGATAGAACATCGAATTGCCGTTCAAACGAAAGACAAACGAAAATGGGAAGATTAGCGCCCCGGCAACACTCGCGGAACGCTGCTCCCCGTGACATCCCACAGCAGCAATGCCCCGTCCTGCGCCCCGGCGATAACCTGCGTGTTGTCGTCAAAAAAGGCGACCGAGGTCAACGCGGCGGTGTAGTCTCGCGTGCGAAGTTGGCGGCGCGTCGCGACATCCCACAGGCGTAGCGTGGCGTCATCGCCAACGGTGGCCAGCACGCCGCCATCTGTGCTAAACGCCAGCGCTTTGACCTCGCCCGTGTGCGCGTCGAAGACATGCAATTCTGTAAGGTCGATTGTGTCCCATAGCACCACGCGCCCATCTGCCCCCGCAGAGGCAAACAGCAAGCCGTTGGGGTGAAAGGCCAGCCCCCACACATACCCGTCGTGTGCCCGCAAGAGGTCGCGTTGCTCATAGGTTTCGCCATCCCAGACCTGAATATTGCCGAGGTACGTGCCGCCGAGGATGAGCGTGTCGGTCGGGTGAACGGCGACCGTCTGCACCAGTTCTGCATTGGCAGAGAGCAAGCGCAATTCACGCCCGGCGTCCACATCCCACACGCGGACGAGGCCATTATCGGTGCCGGCCACCAGCCGTGCCCCGTCCGTGCTGAGCGCGACGCTCCAGATGGGGAACGTCCCCGCCGTAAGCGACCCCACCACATCGCCGCTAGCGAGGTCACACAAGACGATCCGCCCCCCCGCGCTACCAACCGCCGCCAGCCCCCGCCCGCCATTGACGGCCACCGCCTGCGCACTGCCGCTGGGAATGGCACACGTCAACGGTTCGGCCCCCAGCCGCGACACATCGTAGAGTTGCACCCCGGTTGAGCGTGCTACGGCAATTGTGCTGCCCGGGCCGCTGCTGACCGCAATACCGGGGATGAGCTGCGCGTCGGGAGCGCGTTCGAGCGGCACAACGGTCAGGGTGGGGGGCGTGGCGCTAAACGTTGGCGTGAAGGTGGGGAACACCAGACCTCGTGCCGTCGGTGTGGGTGAAGTCAGCGGCACAGCCGGCACAGGCGTGCGATCCAGAAGTGCAGAACGGGTGGCGGTCGGTTGCACAGGCGCGGGGCCTGGCGTGGCTTGCAGCGCGACCGGCTCACCCTCAACGGCCGGGGTTGTGGTGACAGGCAGCGCGTCGTTTTCCATGAGCAGCAGATAGCCGGGCACCAGCACCAGCGCCAGCCCGATGACGCCAAAAAAAGCCGCCGCCCACCATATGCACCGCTCTGCCGGACTCATCGGGACGCTGCCGGGGGGAAGGGTGTTTTTATTTTTGGGCTTGCGCTTGGTGGTCATGGGTCGGTGGTGGCTCCTTTTTATCCCTCGCGGTGATTGTCAAGCTGCGGGTACATTTCGCCGTGAATCAGGGAGCGCACCATATTGCTACTGGCAAAGTCATGCGGGAAGCCGTAGTCGATTTTGCTGGCGGTGTTGAGCCGCACCACATGCTCCTCGTCCAGCATGAAATTCAGGCATTCAAGGTTGCTTTGCATCTGTTCAACGCGGCGGGCCCCCAGAATCGGAATGATGCGGGCACGCTGTTGTTGTTGGCGCACCCAGTTGATCGCAACCTGCGCCGGGGATTTGCCAAGCTGCGCGGCGACCTCCATCACCACAGTCGCGACGTCTTTAATGCGCTGTGGCACGTCTTTCTGGCGCGTGGCTTCGTCGGTGCCGGTGTTGTATTTGCCCGTGAGCCCGCCCCCGGCCAGCAAGCCCCACGCCAGAACGCCGAGGTCGAAGTGTTTGGCCATCGGCAACAGGTCACGTTCTGCACCACGCCGCGCCAGGCTGTATTCCAGTTGCACGCCGACGAATTTTGACCACCCGCGCAGCTCAGCCAGCATTTGCCCGGACGAGATAATCCACGCTGGGGTATCGGAAATGCCGACATAAAGCACCTTACCCGAGCGCACAAGGTCGTCCAGCCCACGCATGACCTCATCAAGAGGTGTGGTAAAGTCCCAGATATGCAGCCAGTAGAGGTCGATGTAGTCGGTATTGAGGCGGCGCAAGCTCCCCTCTACAGCCCGCATCATATTTTTGCGATGATTGCCGCCCGCGTTGGGGTCTCTGGGGTTTTTGTTGAGCGAATACTTGGTGGCGACCACAAAAAAGTCGCGGTCAGCGGTGATGAAGTCGCCCACAAAGGCCTCACTGGTGCCGTTGGTGTAATTGTTGGCGGTGTCGATGAAGTTGCCGCCGGCCTCAACGTACTGGTCGAAAATGTTGCGGGCGGTGTCTTTGTCTGCGCCCCAGCCCCAGTCGGTGCCGAAGGTCATGGTGCCCAGCGCCAGTTCGGCGACACGCATCCCGCCGAGCAGTTTATAATGCATCATGGGTGGTTGCTCCCCGTGTAGGTAGGTTGTCTATGGGGGTAATTGTACCGAATGTAGCGGATTTTTGCGGGGGGTGGGGCCGATGCAGGGTAGGGGCGCGGTACGAAAACAATGTCAGCACGACGGTGGCATCTGCTATAATCACCGACCGATTGATGATGTATCCAGCCCACAGCGAGGCGCACCCAACCCGATGACCACACCCCCCAACCCGGCCACCACGCTCGACGCCCTGCGCGGCACACCACGCATCCGCTTTATCATCGTGTTCCTGTTCGTGACGCAGGCGGCCTTTGCCTTCGGGGGCTGGCAGCACATGCAGACCGTCAACGATACCGTCTACTGGGCCGATCAGGGCGAATATTATCGCTATTCGGCGCGGGTGGTCTTCACCGATGGGGCCTACGCGGGTGACTTCAACCGGGCCCCGCTGTTCAACTGGGTGCAGGCGCTGCATTATCAGCCCGGCGAACACCCGCAGGACTTCCACGCGCGGAGCCTGTATGTGTCCGTAGCGCTGGCGCTGGCGTCGCTGGTGTTCATCTTCTTTGTGTTTCTGCGCTATATGCGGCTGTCGCTGGCGGTGCTGGGCTATATGGTCATCGCGTTTATGTTCTACCTGTTCAAAGCGCCGTATTTGCAAGCCGAGGTCGCCTACTACACCGCGAGTTTCGCCGCCTTTGTGCTGATGGTGGAGATGCTGCTGCGGCCGTCGTGGTGGGGTGCGGGGTTGCTCGGTTTTACGGCGGGGGTCGCGCAGTTGAGCAAATCGTCGATGCTGGCGGGGCTGTTTGCGTTCGCGGTGGTGTATGGGTTGGGGGTGGTGTGGCGATACCGGGTGCGGTCTGGTGGACGCGCCGTTGTACGTCCCGACCACAAACCTGCCCCCCACCCTGTAGGGGCGTCCGATGGGGCGTCTGAGAGGGACGAAACGGATCCGTTGGCATTCATCACGCCCCGGTCACGCGGACTTCAGTCCAGTGTGACCGCCAGACATGGGGCTAGCGCCGTACTTCAGTGCGGCGAAAAAATATCGCCTAAAAACTGCCTTCTCATGCTGGTGCTGGCCCTCGCCACCTTCGCCCTGACCATCCTGCCCGATGCGCTGACCGCCCGCGCTGTGGATGGCCCGCTGCTCTACAACGTCAATACCTCGTTGTATATCTGGGTCGATGACTGGGAGCAGGTCAAAGACGGGATTCAGATGGAACGTCCCCAGAATGCCTACCCGCACCACCTCCCCGACGATGAACTCCCCTCGCTGCACAACTATCTGGCGCGCAACGGCGTGCAGGGCCTCCTCACCCAGACATGGGAGGGGCTGCAATTCCAGGTGCTAAACCATTTGCAGACGGGCTATGGCTATCAGCATTATGTGTTGCTGCTTGGCGCGGCGTTGGTGCTGTTTCCGGCGTGGGCATGGCGACAGCACGCGGACTGGTTGCGGGCCCGGCTGGCGACGGTCTGGCCGGTAGTGCTGTTTGCGGCGTTGTTTTTCGTCGGCTATGGACTACTGTACAGCTTCTATGTACCGATTAACCCCGGCAAACGTTTCTGGCAGGCGTTGATTTTGCCGTTCGTGTGGCTGGCACTCTGGGCGCTGGACCATCCGCGCTGGTGGGAAATGTGCGTGCGGGGGCGGCCAGCGCTGGCGATGGGGGTCGGTGTGCTGCTGGTGCTGGTGACGCTGCACGCGGTGGTGCAGATGACCGTCAACATCCGCGCCTTTTCGGGGGGGTGATGCAACACGGCCACCATTTGTCTCGACCACCATACGCGGCTTTGCATTGGTTTACCCATTAGTCAAGTGGCGCAACAGCCTCTTCCCCGGCGCGCAAGCCTGCTAGTGATGGGGCAGGCGGTAGGGGGGTCGGGCCGGTGTCGCGCAGCGCCAATGCCGCGTCCACAAAATGCTGCTTGCCCGTCAAGCTGAGGTGAATGCCATCGCCCACCACAAAGCCGCCCGGGTTCTGCCCAAAATAGAATTGCAACAAATCTGCGCCACCCGTCACAGCACCGGCCGCCAGCAAACTGTTGATGTACCCCGCACCCATGCCCACCAACACCGCCAGCCCGGCGTCAGGGTCTTGCAATAGCGCCTGTGCATCGACACAACTCACTGCGCCTGTCGCGGCGAGGGCGTTACCGGCTTCGCAAGCGTGCATAAACGCGGCGTGATGGTGCCGGAAGTTTCGATGCGTCAACAACACCCCATAGCCATCTACCCACGGCTGCACGGCGATCCAATAGTGCGAGAACATAATTACATGTACATCGGGGCGGCGTTCTTGCAGTGTCGTCACAAAATTCACGAGGTCTTGCACATAAGCCTCAGCACCGTTGGGGCGTTGGATGCGCAGGTCGTTGTTCCACGGCGTCATCACAACGGTATCACACGCATCGTCAAGTAGGGCGCGATAGGCGTTCGTTTGCGAATAGGGGTCAAGTCCGTTGTCAGAGAGGTAGGTGGCGGTGGTGCTGCGGTCATGCACAATAGCCGGTGCGCGCCCTGTCTGCCCAATACGTCGGTCTAGCTCGGTTGAAAGGCGCGTCGTTTGCAACAGCGCATAGCCGGTATTGGGGATTTCTGCGACGAGGTTACCAGCGGCGATGGAGTCTCCCACGACGCTGATGCAGGGCAGGGTCGCCTCACCCTGAACAGCAGGTTGCGCAGCCACAGGTGGGCGCAAGGTTGGAAGACTGACACTAAAAATGAATAAAAAGCAAACGAAGCCTATAAGTTGTGTGTAGATTTTAAGTTTCATGGTAAATTCCGCCCCTCAAGCTATTACAATGAAATAAATACAAGCCAACGTGAGTTATTGCAAAAAACATGGTTGCAGTGCAAGACCTTTTTATTCGCGGGACTGTACTAGAGAATATACAGGGCAATGTTATTAACAACGTCGTCTACGATCGGCAACTGCGGATTGTTCTGCAGACCGGGCGCGTGTTAGACGTTTTTGACGACAATTATCCCTACCAACCGCTCAGTACGCACGTGCATCCCCACGAAACCCATGAGTTTATCATTGGTCTGTCGACGGGAACGCCTACACAATACCACAGCGCCGCCCCGGCCCGCAATCATCCTCATGTCGGGCGCATTGCAGACCTGGAATGGGTGCCGCCGACCAACCCGGAACGCTACTATCGGCACTATGGGCCGCGCTTGTATCATAACGGTGGGGGCTTTATGGTCATCCAGACGGCGGAGTTTCCGGTGTTGGTGGGACCAGATGACGTAAACGTAGCGGCGGCGCTGAATGCCACCTTTGTCAGTTGGCAATTATTCCGCTATGAATTGCTCGCGATTGGTTAGGCTGTATAGGCTTTGTTCTCCCTCTCACACAAAAGGATTCATAACATATGGTGCATTTGTTGGTGATTGGTGGCGCGGTGCTAGACATCGGCTTCACGGTGGACCGCTGGCCCAAACCGGGGGGCGTCAGCACGGTGCAGCGCTTCAGCATCTCCCCCGGCGGCAAAGGGCTGAATCAAGCGGTCGCGGCTCGGCGGCTCGGCGCAGACGTGGACTTTGCAACGTGCATTGGCGATGATGACCCGGCTGAGATCATTCTAGCTGCGCTGGACGACCACGACCTCAGCGGTGTTCACATCACCCGCACCACCGACCACCCAACCAACGTCGTCGGCGTTATTGTCGAAGACGCGCAACCCGGCTTCATGGGGCGGGCTGGTTCTAGCTTTGCGCTGACACCACCAGACATTGACGCCGCACTGGCGACCCTGACGCCCAGAAGCGTGCTGCTCCTGAATTTCGAGGTGGCCGAAGCCGTCATCGACCATGCACTACGGCGGGCGCGGGCCGTCGGGGCGACGACGGTGCTGAACCCGGCCCCCCTGCACGGCAAGCGTCCGCAGACCGATTTCTGGGCAAATGTCGATTATCTGATTCCTAACGAAATGGAAGCCAACACGTTACTCGGCACCAACGCCGCCACACCCGACACCCTGATTGACGGGTTTCTGGCGAAGGGGGTGCGCCATGTCGTGTTGACACTCGGCGCAGAAGGTAGCCACTATGCGACCGCCGACGGCCACCGGGCCCATGTCCCCGCGTTTACGATTGAGGTTGTAGACACCACCGGGGCCAGTGATGCCTTTTGCGCCATGTTCGCGGTGGAAATTGCCGCGCAACCCCTGGCCGTAGCGGTACAGGCAGCGAATGCGGCCGGGGCGGCGGCGTGTCTGGTGGCCGGAGCCTTGCCCGCCATGCCCGACCGCGCTATGGTCGCTGCGATCCGCGATTGATGCTTCCTACCGCGCGATGAACAGCCCCGTCGCCTTGTCGATCACAAAGGCACCATCACGGGCGATGGTCGCGTCCAGTTCAGTGCGCAAGGCCTGCAACCCGGCCGCATCTGGCGTAGCTTCCACAAACAGCGAGGTGATGTAGTCTACCACCGCGTCGGTGCTGGTGACGCGCAGCGTGTCTTCAAAGGGAATGTAGTCCACGCTATCGAAGGCAGAGAGCAGTACCTCGCGCCCATTTTCCAGTGAGAAGTGATGATCCCACAGGCGGGCGGCTGCATCTGACGGGGGCTCGAGGCCATGGCGGTCTTGCAGGTCATGGAGCTGGTTCAGGTGGCCTTTGCCATTGGTCATCGCGAATAAGGTGCCACCGGGCTTCAACACACGCCGAATTTCTTGCAGGCCTTTGCCGAGGTCTTCAACGTGATACAGCACATGGTTGGCGATAACAACGTCAAAATGATCGGCAGTATAGGGCATTTCCATAATATTGACCGTTGCAAGGTCAAAACGGCGGGCGAGCTTCTTGCCGATCAGTTCACGACAATCTTCGACCATCCCCGGCGACACATCCGTAAGCGTAACATGCCAGTCGGCCGGCACTGCGTGGTCGTTTTCATGCCACAGGTCACCGCGACCGCTGCCAACTTCAAGCACAGTTGCCTTGCGGGGAGCCGCTTTCACCAGTTGCTCAAACACCCACACCGAAAAAATCTCAGGATTGGTGGCATAGTCCACATGGAGTCGAATACGGGCAGATAAATTTTTACTATCTGCATACTGGTTCATCAGCGCATGGTAGGTAGAGGTTTTGCGTTCTAGCATGGGTGTCTCTCCCCGGTACTATTGTGTCTTTGATCTATGACGATGGTTGTGCAGCAAATGCACCAGCCAACTTATGTTAATTTAATTTTATCACAACTGATGGTGAAAATAAGCTACATTTTACTTGTAAATTCGCCTGATTTTTGTTTAGGTTTCGTAAGGAAATCGCGATTCTCAAAAATTCGCCTTAATTTAAGAGACTAACAGCGGGGAGACACAACCTTGCAAACTGAGATTATTCTGGCATTGGTGGCGTTTGTGGTGGCATTGTTCTTGCGGCGCTGGCAGGCTGCACAACGGCTCTTGTGGCCGCTGAACCTGTTCGCCGTGCTGATCCATGAATTGATGCATGGGCTGGCGGCAATCGTCAGTGGGGGGCAGTTCACGCGCTTTGAGATGTACACTCACGGCGGCGTCGCGTATACCCGCGGGGGGCGGCGCGCTTTGATTTTGCCAGCGGGGTATGTGGGCACAGCCCTGTTCGGCGCGGTGCTGCTGGTGGTGACGAACTCGGTCGAGCAGCCGGGCGTGGTGGCGGTGGCGCTGGGGATCGCTTTTGGCGCGTTGACGCTCTTTTTCTCTGGCATGGGCGTGCATAAGCTCAACGTGCTGGAGTTCGGCGTAATGATAGTGACCTATGGACTGGCGATTTTCCTCTTTATTCAAGAGACCCCCGCCTCACAAATCGGAGCTGTCGTTGTGGCGGCCGTCGGGGCGGTGCTGGTGGTCATGTTCATGGCCGATGAGTATTTTTTCACGGCGCTGGTCGGTTTTGCAACGGCGTTGGGGTTGCTGTTTCTGGGGTTATATGTGCAGGGGGGCGGCAACCCGGAAATTGTGCGCTTTGTGCTGAATTTCCTCGCCTTTATGGTCGGCTTGAACACGATTTTCGATAGCTGGTATCTCTTTCACCTCATCAGCACCGACAACAACCCCGACGCTGTGCCCGATGATGCGACCGCCATGTCCAGAGAGGTGGGCTTGCCGGCCGCATTCTGGGCCACGCTATGGAGTGCAAATAGCGTGGTGATGCTCAGCGTGGCGATGGTGATTTTGCTGGTGTGAACTCAGGCAATCTGCGCGACCAGAATCGCACCTGTGAAAATTTCCGACGCCCAGATCACAAAAAACGACGTGTCGGTGATGGCGGTGCGGTCTTGAATAAACAGCGTCACCAACCGCACGGCCGCTGCCCCTAACCACGCAATGCCAATCGCGGCGCTGGCTTCGGGGTTGTTCAGCAGCACGATGGCCACCCCCATGCCGATGAAGTAGCCGCCAAACGCGGTCCGCATCTCTGCGACGCCACGCTCACCGAGTAGCGAAAAGCTGCTGGCTCTGGCAACGACTTCTGGCTGGACCAGCGTCCACAGACCGAAGGCGACGTTAATGAACGCAGCCACATATTGCAAAATATCAAGCATGGTATCAGTCCTCTACATTTCATTCTTATCGTTTTGCACATGCCATTGCTTGAGCAGTTCGCGTTCACGTTCACGGCTCAGTGTGGCGGTGCGGGTGCGTTCGGGGATGAGGTCGGCGTGCGTGTGCAGCCAGTTGAGGGTATCGCGCAGGGTGTCTTCTAACGGGCGGAAGGTCAGTCCGACGTCCAGCGCGCGTTGAAACTGCGTACGCATTCCACCAGTCTCTTCAGAAGGCAGCCACAGCGGCAAGTTCACCCACGGTGACACGTCCTGTTGTTGGAGGAATGCTTGCCCGACCCACGTCAACTGTGCGTCCGGGTTGATGACCTTGCGCGTGGTTTCCAAAAACTCACCGATGCTCAATGGCTCCAGCGGCCCGGCGACGTTGTAGGTGCCCGCTTTGCCCCGTTCGAGCGCCAACAGGGTGAAAGCGGCGAGGTCGCGGGCGTCGATGAACTGCACCGGGTCGGTTTTGGGAAGAGGGGCCAGCACATCGCCACCTTCGGCAATGCGCAGCGGCCAGTAGCCAAAACGGTTGGTGACATCGCGCGGACCAACGATAAGCCCCGGGCGGGTGATGATATGCTTATCGGGGAAGATGTCGCGCACCGTCCGCTCGCCATGAACCTTCAGCCCACCGTAGGTTTCATTGCTCAGTGCGGCGTCGGGCTCAACCACTTGCAACGCCCCGTCTTCGTCACCGCCCATGTCACGATACACCGAAATGGTCGAAACAAAGACGTACCAGCCCGCATAATGTTGCAGATGGTTCACGGCATCGGCCACCTGTTTGGTGGTATAGCCGCAGGTGTCGATGATGGCGTCGTAGGTTTTATGCGTCAGGTTCACAACGTCAACATTACGGTCGCCAATGATGTGTTCGCAGGTTTCAAATGCGCCGGGGTTGCTGCGGCCACGGTTAAAGAGCGTGACCTGGTGCCCGCGTGCGATGGCTTCTGACACAAGATGATAACCGACGAACTGTGTACCCCCGATGACGAGAATATCCATATGTTTTTGTCCTTAGGGTGAGTCGTGCTATTTTACGCTCTCTATTATCTGGTACGGTGGGGGGATGTTGCAAGGGGGCGGTGATTTCCTGGATTATACCGGGTTCGCGACAGTGGTTGTTCTGTGGGAGGGTATGCCGTCTGCGACGTCAACACCTCCCCTACAGCAGGTTTTCGGCTTGCCGATGAGGTTTTGTAGGGACTGTGTTGGCTTCCGCAGGAAGACAACCCTGTCCATATTTCTGTGTAGTGATGACCCAAACCTGGTATTATACCTACCGTTGACCGCGCCCGCTGTTTTATCATGTCCAGTGCTTGTAACGGAATAAAGATCGGAAAGAACGACTCATGAACCCCATTTTGCGCATCCTGTCTCGTCTGAACCCCTTGCGTCTGGTGGCGCGGGCGTGGCTGCTGTTCAACAACTGGCGGCGCGGAATGCGACCTATGGAAACGGTCGTGCTGGACTTGCCCTCACAACTTGACCCCCTGCCCGGCAAACGTTCTTTTGTGCAGCGACGTATTCTTGGCGATCCGGGGCCCAGCCTCTACGACATTCATGACCAGTGCCAGCGCATTGCACAGGACGACCGTGTGCAAAACGTCGTTGTCCTCCTCAACGGGGTAGAAATGTCTCTGGCTGATGTCAACGGCGTGCGCCAGAGCTTCCAAACCCTGCGCGACGCGGGCAAACGGGTGCTGTGCTTTGCGCATGACTACGACACCCGCAGTTACTATCTCGCCAGTGTAGCGGACGAGGTTGTGTTGTTGCCGGGTGGTATTTTCGCGCCGTTGGGGTTGCACGCCCGCGTCGTCTTTCTCAAAGATGCACTTGCAACCATTGGCGTCGAGGTCGATGGCATCGCGATTTCGCCGTATAAAAACGCCGTAGAGCCGCTCACCAGCACGTCATTTTCTGAAGAATCGCACGCCATGTATAACTGGATGTTCGATGGCCAGTACGACGTCATTGTGCAGGGGATTGCCGCCGGGCGCGGCATGTCGGTCGACGCAGTGCAGGCGATGATTGACAATGCGCCATATAGCGACACGGACGCACTGCACGAAGGCTTCATTGACGCGACCATCACGCAAGAAGAACTGCCGCAACACCTCAACAGTAAGGATTTTGTGCCGTGGGATGACGCCGTGCTAGCGCTGCGCCGCCGCCCGAAACCCTCACCGCGCCGCCAGATTGCCGTGCTTCAGGCGACAGGTACCATCATTGACGGTGAAAGCCAAACGCCCCCGGTAGATATTCCGTTGCCGATGGTGGGGAGCGCGTTGTTGGGGCACGTCACGTTTACGCGGCAGGTGCGCTCATTGCTTGAAGATGAAACGGTCGCCGCGCTGGTGGTCCTCATCGACAGTGGCGGCGGTTCTGCGACGGCTTCCGAGGCGATGTATGCGGCCTTGCAAGCCTTCGCGGCCCACAAACCGCTGGTGATGTACCTGAACGGGGCAGCCGCTTCGGGGGGCTATTATATGGCGGTGGCCGGACAATATATCATGGCCAACCCCGGCACAGTGACGGGTTCCATCGGCGTGCTTACGGCGCGGGCGAGTGTGCAGGGCGTGCTGGACAACCTCAAGCTGCATGTGACAGAGATTTCGCGCGGGGCCAACGCCGGCCTGTTCCGCAGCCCGACCGCGTTCACCCCTGAACAACGCGCAAGTGTCCGTGGCTTGATCGAAAGCCTCTATGCACAGTTTGTGCAACGGGTCGCTACAGCCCGCAACATGACGCCTGACGCTGTTGACGCGGTCGGGGGTGGGCGTGTGTGGACGGGCGCGCAAGCGCTGGAACACGGACTGGTTGACGCGCTGGGGACCTTGCCAGATGCCATTGCAGAAGCGCGCCGCCGCGCCAATTTGCCCGACCACGCCCCGGTGCTACCAGTCACTGATCGCGGCGACAGCGAGATGATGCCGATTCCGCCAGAGGCCATGCAACCGGGGGCGGCAACGCTCATGAACTGGGTGGCGTTGCGGCAAATGGCGCGGCTGCTCGGTGGGTTGAACAATCGCCCACTCTATATGCTGCCGTGGTGGTGGGGCAAATGATGCCCCTATCCCATGCACATCAAGCCAGTAACGGGTCGATTCCCTGCAATGGAAACCCTTCAGATTGAAGGGTTTACACCTGTCCGCCCGCAAACCTTATAATGCAGTATCACGCGCTTCTTCCAGGCGGTGGTAGGCGTCTTCCATGCGGGCCCGTGCGTCACGCCATTCCAGGCTGCGTGGGGCGTATTCCAACAGGTTGCTCCATCCACGAATTGACACGTTCAGGTGTTCGCGCGTCAGCCGCATCTGAAGTACCTGCCGCAGGTTGCGTTCGGCGTCATCAAACAATGCCGGTGTGCGCGTGCCAAGCACCGTGCGGGCCATGGCGAGGTCCATGATTAAGAAATAGTCGTTGGGCTGGTTGGCCAGTTCGCCCTCGGCCAGTTTAATGGTTTCTGCAAAGGCTTCGAGCGCTTCGGCTTCGCGGCGGGGATCGTCTTTGGCTTTGCGCAACAACAACGCCGCCAGATTACCGGCCGGGTAGGATGAGCCGGGTGTCACGCGCCGGGCGTTGCGATAGGCTGCGATGGCCTGGTCAATCTCGCCGATGTCACGCAGCAAACCGCCCAGCGGCCCCCAGTACGATTCCCGGTTGAAGTCGACCAGATCATCGTCGCGCCCCAGCGCTTGATAGAGAAAGCCGCGTGCCATGTTCATCAGTTCGGGGTCGGGCGAACCGTCGGCGCGCTTGTTGCGCATTCCCGCCCGCCGTAGCGCCACGCCATAGACCGCCAGCGCCGAGGGCCAGCGCGGTTGCAGCTTCACGAGTTGTTCGAGGTGTTCGAGCCCGAGGTCTTGCAAGCCGTCGATGTGTTGCGTCTCGATCCACCCGGCGAGGTAGAGCGTCAACGGGTTTTCGGAGGCAAACGCCGGCGGCATATCGGCATCGGTCGCGCCCATTGTGACGTCGGTAGGGGAGGCCAGTTGTGCGGCGCGGCGGCGTCTGGCTTCAGCTTCGCGTTGTTCTTCGGTTAGCACCTCTTGAATGAACTGGTACGAGAGCTTGTAATTGCGCAGGCGGAATTCCTGGTCGGCTTGCAAGAGTTTCCCAACGGTTGAGAGCGACTTCTGCCGCACTTCATCACCGACTTCGCGCGTTTTGTTCAGCAGGTCGATTTCAATCTTATCGAGCCGTTCCAGCCGGGGTTCATAGCGGCGGATGCGTTCGAGGGTGCGGCGCACATCTTCCAGCGTGCGCCGGTCGTCAATGCGTTTGTTGTCCAGTTCTTGCAACTGGTGGGCGAGGTCGTCGCGCAGTTCAACGCGAATCTGGTTGGTCTGGCGTACCCCGTATAAGGCCGCCGCACCAAGCGCGACCGCAACCAGCACAGAAGCCCCTTCGAGGAAGCTCAGCACCAATTCTACGGAGGCGACCGCATCATTGGCCCGGTCGAGCGTCTGTTGCGCTACAACGTTGGTGTCCGCCGCATCATCGCTGACGGTAACGGTGTCGTCGTCTACCAGATTCCAGATGCGGATACCCGCTGTCACCATGACCAGCAGCAGCAAGGCCATCAACACCGGGTAGACCAGAATCGCCGGAAATTTAAAGGGGGTGTCGCGGTCTACGTCAAGTTTGCGGTCAATGCGTTTGATCTCATTTTCCATCACCTGCATCTCGTCGTGGAGCAGGTCCATCGCATCGTTCAAGGTTTCTTCATGCACAAGGCCCGTCGCCACCGACTGTTCACGCAGCGCGTGGCCGATGTCTTCAAGGGCTTGCTGCATGTGCGTCATTTCTTGCTCGAAGTCTTCGCGCAGTTTTTCAATATGCGTGCGCTGGGCGTCAAGCCGCACTTCAAATGCCCGGCTGAAGTCGTAGTTTTCGTTGGTCATCAATAACTATGTCCCTTTTTAAAACGAGCCTGCTGATGGTCACTCAAGTATAGAGTATAAATACGTTTTGGGCTGACACATCGGTACAGCCCCTGCATAAGGTCCGCTAACCGCCACGCGCTGGTAGGGGCGACGTCGGTATGCTGGCCCACCATGTTATGCAGCTTCTTATTGGTTTACCCATTAGTCGCCACGTCGCACCTCCCCCACACCCCACACGCGCACCACGCCATCATAGCCGCCCGTGAAAAGCTGCGTGCCATCGGCACTGAAGGTTGTGTCTAGAATGCCCCAGCCATTGCCGCGCAGCTCGGCGTAGATCTCGCCGGTTTCGACGTTGCGCAACTGCACCACGTTCTGAAAATCTGCATCTGTGACAAGGGTGGCGACGAGATTGTCATCCACCGGGCTCTGGGCGACGTGGCGACAGTTCTCGCGGCCGGTACTTTCAGCGAGGGTTTCGCCGTTGCCAGCAATGTCCAGCAACACCAGCCGACAACCGGGATTGGTGACAATCAGCAACGTGTCATCGTTCGGCCCCGGCAGCAATTGCACCACCGTTACCTCGCGGCTGACGTCGAATTGCAAGCTGCGCACAACCTCTACGCCCTCAATCAAGCGCAAGGTCGCGCCGGGGTTGCCCGATTCCAGCACAAAGAGCGTATCGGTGTAGGGCGAATAGACCGGGCGGCCGGCAGTATTGATTGTCAATTCAAATGCGCCCGCGGTGTCGGGGTTGGTGGCGTCTGGCCAGATGAAAAGGTTGCCGAAGACCCCCACCGCCGCAATAGCCACGGTGCCGTTGCTGGCAAATTGCGCGGTAGTCAGACGGGCGACGGTGCTGTTGGCAGGCGGTACGGGTAGCGAAAAGCGCTCAGATAGCGTCAAATCCGGCGTCGTGAAGGTGCCAGCAAAAAAAATGTTCTCATTCCCCGTCACGTAGAGCAGTTGGGAGCCATCAGCGTTGAGGGTCAGTGCGTAGGGCTCTTGATTGCCAATGATCGAATTGGTGCGGACGGTGCCATCTGGCGACCATTGCCGCAACGCGCCATCAAAACCGCCCGTGTACAGCGTGTCGCCACTGACCGCCAGCACATCCCCGGTCCCGATGAAGCCGTCGACCAGCAATTGCGACACGCCCGCGTCCAGGTTGCGCAACATGATCTCGCCCGCGTAGCCGCCATAAGCGATGAAATTGCCCGTTGCATTGATCGCGATGTGGTCATAAAAGCCGGAGGTGCCTTCGACCTCGGTGAAGTCGTCGCTGCCCGCTGTGCCCAGCAGCAAAGCCCCTTCCATGCCCCGGAAGCGTGTCTCTACAAAAGCAATCTCCTCCTCACCTGTGAACACCATGTCATAGACGGCCACCACGAGGTCTTTGTCGTCCCTGTCGGCGGCACGGTCGATGGCCCCGCTGCTGGCGTCAATGAAATAGACCCCGCCGGCGCTTACCGTTGCCACGCGGCTGCCATCTGGCGAGAAATAGAGGCCGTTGATGATATTGAACAAGGGTGTCAGCGTCTCGTCCTTGCGGTCGTGGAGAATTTGCCAGCGTGTTTCGCCCGTTTGCAGGTCGATCAATTCAAGCGCAGCCATGCCATCAGCGTTTGGGGTGCGATACACAACGGCCTGTTGCCCGGAGATGGCGGTTTCTTGCACGTCGAAGCCTTCAAAGGCGACCTGTGCGGTGATGTCGAGCGTGGTCAGGTCATAGACCAGCAAGCGCCCGGTGTCGGTGTCGGTGTCAAAGGTAGAGACGACCAGTTGCGCATCCCCGTTCGTGAAGGCGAGGTGATTGGTGCGGAACAGGTTGTCGTCCAGCACAATCTGGTGGCGGGGTGTCCCGTCGTTGTTATAGACGGTGATGGTGCGCGCGCTTTGCAACCCGGCCAGCAGATTGTCCCCGATGGCAAACGCACGCAAGGTCCGTACACCGGGCTGGTTGAAGTCAATGAAGGGCGCGTCTGGCACGGGCCCGGCAAGCGGAATGCGCCACACGCCCAGCGTCGAATGCACAATGAGGTCGCCGCCCTGCCAGCCCATGTTCAACATGCGACCACGTCCGCGCGTTTCCAGCAGCGTGACCTGCGCGGCGGTGTCGGTGCTGATGGTGGGGCGGTCCTGGGCGGTGGTCGGTGGGGGGGTGTGTATCGCAAAAAAGAGACCCAGCACCAGCAATGCCAGCACCGGGCGCAGAATCATCGGCAGCATCAACAAGCTAGGCTCCCGGTTTGTCGTCTGGTTTATCAGCCAATTTTGCGCCAGAAATCTGGGCCAGCAGCTCAGCATACTCGGCGAGATTGCCTTGCAGCATCTTCAGTTCTTCCATCATCGCGGAATAGTGTTTCCACTCGCGTTCATGTTCCACTTCACCTTTGTCAGCGGGGCGGCGGTTTTCCCAGTCTTTGAGTTGTGGGTGCCACTTCGCGAGGAAGGGGCGCAAGCCATCGTTCAGCACGCGGATGGCAATCGGGCCCACAGAGTATTCACCGTCGCTGATTTCAGGGCCGGCTGCTTTGATGATCTCGCGGGTAATCTGAAAGATGTCATACAGAGATTTGAGCGCTTCACGCAGGATACCGTCATCGTCAGCGAGAATGGCCGGGTCGCGTTCGTCCAGTGGTTGCACACTGATGCGCGTCATCAGTTCGACGTACAGCGCCCATGCGGCCCGTTGCTGCGATTCATCGGCAATGAATTGTACCCCACCGATACCGAAGGGCAGGTTGAGCGAAATTTGCCTGGGTTTGAGAGACATTGTTTATGACCTTTCTCTAATATAAATTCTCAAGTCCGTAATTGCCCTTTAATGCGGGCGATCAATTCGTCAAGCGTGGCATAGAGCGGCACAGCGTAACGCTGGCACGTTAACTCAAGATTGGTGCGCCGAAAATACCCGCTTTCCGCGCCCACCAGCAATTTGCCCGAGCGCATATACAACCCCGTTTCTAGCAGCGAAATCGGGGCCTGTGCGGCGGCAGGAAACCACATCAGCACCACGTCGGCGCTTTCCATAGCGCTCAACTCCCACTCGATTTGCGCTTCTAGCATATGGCTTTCGAAGTGTTCGCGCCGAGGGTTGAGGATAACAAGACCGTCTTCGGCATAGAGCGCGTCAATGACCTGTTGTTGCCAGTTGACGGCCGTGCCCATGTCAATTGCGCCCCCGAGGAACACGGTATAACCTGTAACGTTGATATTTTCAGTTGCGGTGATGACAGTTGACATAATCTGCACATTCATCTTGATACGGTTACGGTTGGTTCGGTGTGCCCGCTGGCAGCACGTTGCATATCTGACGTCTATTATACGCGGTTGGGGGTAATTCGAACAACTTGCGGGTGGTGTTTGCTCTCCGGGATCGCCTATAGGTGCCTGAACACAGCGTTGGGTGTCTTGTGCGGTACACGTTGCGGGGTTTTGCCTGTGAAATGGTATGCGACCCTTTCCCCGGCGCTAAAGCACCGGGCTATGCAGGTGTGACGCGCAGACAGGGATAAATCCCACCCGCGCGGACGGTGGGGAGCTGATGCCGGGAAACGGGCACGGCCTTCGGTCAGGCGGACTTGAGTCCTGTCTGACCCCCACACCATGCTAGCCCCGTACTTCAGTGCGGGGCCCTTTTCCCCCGCCGTAAACGACGGGGCTATGCAAGTATTGTGCGCGAACAGCCCTGAAGGGCGCTCACGCAACGGATCGGGTTGCCATACCCCGCTTGCGTTTACCTTTACCCTACCCCTACAGCGTGTGGCACGTTGCCCGTCACTTCTTCATCACGACGCAGTGCTGGCGGGGTAGGGTGCTTTACAAAACTTGACCGCCGTCCGGATACTCAGTACACTCACAGTAATTCCGCCTACGATACACAGAGAACGACACATCGACCAACGAACCACAGGATAAGCCCATGCAAGACCGCAACGACCTGTCCAGCAGCGCCCCCCATCAGGGGGAAGCGATTCACGACTTTTTTGGTACAGACGAAATCTTCCAGCGTGTGGCCGCGACGGCCGACGAAGAAATGAGCAAACCCATCCGCCTGATGTTTATCAGTGGGTTGGCCGCCGGCCTCTCGATCGGGCTGTCGTTCTATGCCCGCGCCGCCGTAACCGCGCAGGTGCCAGACCAACCGCTCATCGGCAACTTAATCTACCCGATTGGCTTTTTGTTGATCGTCATCGGGCGCTATCAATTGTTTACAGAAAACACGCTGACGCCCGTGACACTCGTGCTGACGCGCATTGCCAGTATCCCGACGCTGTTACGTATCTGGGGCGTTGTGCTGGTGGCGAACATGGTTGGCGCGACGTTATTGGCGTTTTTCATGGCGAATACCTCCGTTTTTACGCCCGCTGCCGCCGCTAAAGCAATCGACTTCTGGGACCACGCCGAGGCGCTAAGCTGGGATTCGCTGTTTGTGAAGGGTATCATGGCTGGCTGGCTGGTCGCGAGTATGGTGTGGTTGGTTCATGCCGCCCGCGATACGATCTCGCGTATATTGCTCGTCGTTTTCATGATGTTCATCATCCCTTCAGCCGACCTGTTTCACTGCATCATTGGCCTGTGCGAGGCGATGTATGCAGTCTTCGAGGGCGAGGCGACGCTGTTCACTGCGATCTTCGAATTCTTCCTGCCCGTGATGTTCGGTAACACCATCGGCGGCGTGACATTGGTCGCGTTCTTGAACTATTCCATGACCGCTGACGACCGCTTTTCTGACCGTGACTGTGGCAAGCTGGAACTCAACAACCGCGAATGGCTCTTTGGCTTTTACACGGGCGCACCGATGCCGGGTGATGACACCAGCTACCGCAATCTGCGCACCGACGTTCGCGCCATCGACCACATTCACGGCGACCCCAACGCCCCGATTACGCTGGTGCAATATGCCGACATCGAATGCCCGACCAGCAAGGACATTTACACGCTTGTTGATGACCTGCAACACCATACCGACGTTCCGCTGCGTTATGTCTATCGCCATTTGCCGCTGAGCCGCCGCCATCCCCACGCCATGAACGCCGCCGTTGCTGCCGAAGCTGCCGGCCGGCAGGGCATGTTCTGGGAAATGCTGGCCAAGCTGTTTGAAAATCCGCATCACCTCGAAGACTACGAAATTGAAGGCTACGCCGAAGACCTGAACCTTGACATGGCGCAGTTTGAAGCGGACCGCCGCGACATTGAGCTACGCAAACGGGTGGACCACGACCGCGATGACGCTATTGAAAACGGAATTCGCCGAACCGACAACCTGTTCATTAACGGCAAACGTTACACGGGCGCTTTTAGTGTGCGTGAACTGGCGCGCGCTGTCGAAATAGCGGCTGCCAATGCCGAAACCGTGCGCCGCACCGTAACGCGCCGGGTGCCAGCCTAGGGGGATGCCACTCGACACACCGCACGGACCGCTTGAGTATCCTGTTTTCTTGCCAGACGCCACCCGCGCTGTGGTCAAAAGCGTTGACAGCGCCGATCTCGCCAACGTCGGGCTGCCCGCGCTGGTCATGAACGCCTACCATCTGATGCAGAATCCCGGCTCTACGACAGTAAAAAGTCTGGGTGGGCTGCACCGGATGAGTGGGTGGCCGGGGGTCATTTTAACGGATTCAGGCGGTTTTCAAATCTATTCGTTGATTCGGCAGAACAGCAAATACGGCGCAATCACTGAAAATGGTGCCATTTTTCGGCCCGATGGCAAGAAAAAAGTCAATCTAACGCCAGAAAAGAGCATCCAGCTACAGTTCCAATATGGCGCTGACATCATGGTTTGTCTGGACGACTGCACGCATGTTGACGACCCGCTGGACGCCCAACATGATTCGGTTGCGCGCACGATTCGCTGGGCCGAACGGTGCAAAGCAGAATTTTTGCAACAAATCGCCGCGCGTAGCATCCCTGACGATGACCGGCCATTACTGTTTGGTGTGGTACAGGGCGGTGGTAATACTGACCTCCGCAAACAGTGTGCCGACGCCTTGCTCGAGATTGGTTTTGATGGCTTCGGCTATGGTGGCTGGCCCCTCGACGCCGACAACAACCTGCTGGAAGACCTACTTTCTTATGTTAGGGTACTCGTCCCAGAGCAGTATCCCGTCCACGCATTGGGCATTGGTCACCCGCCGAGTATTGTGCGGTGTGTGCAGCTCGGTTATGAAATGTTCGACTCAGCGATGCCAACCCGCGATGCGCGCAACGGCCGTCTCTACACCTTTAGCGACGACGACCCCGGCCTCTTGACCGACGACCCGCGCCAGTGGTTTCGCTATCTCTACTACACCGACGACAAACACATCAAAGCCGACCGTCCACTTTCTGAGTTTTGCGACTGCCTCGCCTGTCAGCGTTACAGCCTCGGCTATTTACACCACCTCTACAAGATCAGTGACGATACCTATCGGCGTTTGGCGACGATCCACAACCTGCGATTCATGGTGCGCCTGATGGATAAATTGCGTGCAATGTAACATAAGCGTGATTATGCAAGTTACTTTTGAGAACGAACATTCTCATAAGTAATTTCTGGCAATTAAAAAGCAGGTGGCAACAACACCTGCTAAATCATATTTCAAAGCTCAATTTTCACCATTTGGTCACGTGCGGGCACGCGCAACTACTACAGTGGTCAGGTCTGTGGTTGTAGTCTGACAACCCCATTTGCTCCTATTATCCCTCATTATTGGGGTTGCTCCAACAGTAAAATGCCACTTTTCGATATGACAAGCGGCCATACTGCCCTGCGCCCGTCTTTACCCGATTTCATCGACCGTTTGCAAGCCCAATTTGCGGCATAAACGCCCTAACTCGCCCTGTTCGCCCGGCATCAAAATCGCCAGATCACGCACAATATTGTCGATATGACGCGGCAAGATTTCGCTAATGAGCGCTTCGCCTTCTTCGGTCAGGTAAACGTCAATATAGCGGCGGTCGAGTTCTGAGCGTTCACGGCGCACCAGCCCGCGTTTCTCAAGATTATTGATCACCAGCGTGATGTTGCCAGTAGATTTGAGAACTTTGCGGGCAATGTCCTTTTGCACCAGCGGCCCGAGGTGGTAGAGCGCCTCCAGCACGCCAAATTGACTTGCGGTGAGGTTGTGCCGCGCCAGGTGACGGTTAACGCGGGTTTCAACGGCTTCCGCACAACGCAGTAGCTTGACATAGACATTGAGTGCGCGTTCTTCTTGTTTGGTTCCCTGATAATTGGTTGGCATGTTGTTTAATCTTCCTTCGTGTTGGTGTAACATCCTGCGAGTATGTCCTGTAGATAAAGAGTAAAACATGGTTTTTGCTAAGATTATGCTGCGCAACGGCCATCAAAAGTATGGTTTTGCTACCTGCTCAAGCCCAGCGCCATGCGCCATCGTATCAGTGATTCAAAGTTAAGGGAATTTCCCTCACTCGCAGAGCTATTATGCGCTGATACTAAACGCTATTTTCTTGCTTTGGCGCTGCAAATTGCGCATAGCGGGTGTGCGTTGCAGCCTCGTATTACCCCTGTGGCTACATAATACAGCATAAAACGAATTTGCACAATTTTCTTTATTGTGCGTTAATTTATTGTGACAAAACTTGACTGCACCGACTACACCAAGCGCCTTTAACCGCTTTGCCAGAGGGAGTCATACTCAACTGATGTTCACTATTGTATCAAGACCTAATGCAACCCTATTTTTGCACCTTTGCCTCGTTATGCTGCTAGCGGTGGGCGTTGCTCCCCACCCCGCCACAGCCCAACAGCCGCCACTGACCACGCTCGAATGGGAAGACGCCGCCTTTTCGATGCAATACCCGTCCGAATGGGGGCCGGCCGATACCCGCGAACGTGGTGTGCGCCGCATCAGCCCTGTTGATGTCGCGACGCTGGACCTCGATGCCCCTGACGCGCTATTGCTCACCTTGCGCCACCTGACCGCCGACGCCAACACCGCCGGGCTCCCCGACCTCAACATCGGTGCCGACGGTGATCGTGCCGCGCTGGAAAATCGCGTGCAAACCTATGCACTCTTGCAGCTCAACGGACTCTTGCCAGCCGATGCAGCATTGCGCGGCGTGACACTCCAACAAACGGACTATGGCTATCTGGTGCAGGCGGACCTCGGCGGCGACCGCGCGGTGCGGGCTGCGCTGTTGATGTCCACCGGTCAGGCGGTCGCGCTGCTGGTGCAAGACCCGCTCGCGGAACTGGCTGACAGCACCTACGACAATATGCTCAGCACCGTGGCCTTTGGCGACGCCGCGCCGACGGATGCCGCCACCCCACCCGACGAGGAACCCGAAGATTTCGTGCTGGAGGCGCTGGAATGGGTGCAGGGCGAATTAACGGAAGACACCCCCACGCAGACCTGGACCTTCAGCGCCACAGCGGGAGATTACGTCGCGGTCTACCTGACGCCACTGGCGGAAGAATTTCAGCCACAACTCATCGTCGCTACGGCCCCGGCGGGTGAAGACGACACCGGCCAACCACTGGCGGTCGGCTTGCCTTCGTTCGAGTTCCCGTTAACGGTGGAAAACGTCCAGCTTGAACCAGCCGACGCCACCACCACCGAATATGTCGTGCGTGTCGAGGCCTTCAGCGGCGTTGGGCCCTACGAAATGCGCTTCGCCACCGACCCGCAACCGATTGACGTTGCCGAGGCCTTTGAGTTCGACAACGCACCCAGTGCCATCACCGGGCTCACCAACCTTGCCGAACCGATCATCGTACCGATCACCGAACAGGGTTTCATCGGGGGGCCAGAAGCCGACGCCGAAAGCGAATTTTTTGACCTCTACAGTTTTGAGGTCCGCGCCGGGCAATACATCTCTGCCAGTATGATCGCGCCGGGTGATCTCACGCTAGACCCCTACCTTGAACTTTATGTCGGGGAGAGACTCATCGCAGAAGACGACGACGCGCTGAACCAGAACACCGACGCCGCACTGGGCAATATCCTCGCGCCTGTGGATGGCACCTATTATATTCGCGCTACAAATTTCGGGGGCACTGGCGCGTACTTCTTGTATGTCAATGTAGCGGATATCCCCCTACCCGGCGCACGTGTCCCTGGACTGTTCCCGGCCCAGGCACTGACGGCAGGCGAGCCCGCGCAATTCTTCATCAGCGAAGAATCTCCTATGACGGTGTGGACGTTCGAAGGGCAAGCCGGGCAGAATATTCTGATCACGGTTGAGGCTGCCGACACAACGCAACTCGACCCGCGTGTGTGGCTCTACGATGCCGCTGACTACACCCTGCTTGACTTCAATGACGACGCCGACGGTGCCGAAACACTCAATTCACGCCTGGAAGCCACATTGCCCGCAGATGGGCTGTATCTCGTTGTGGTAGATGCCTTCAGCGGCACGGGCGACTACACCATCACTGTTCAATGAGCGCAGCAGAGGGGGACGCATCAATCATCGCGTTCACCCCTCACGGGGCAACACCCAGAACTCGACACTGGCGTCACGGAGGATGGCCAGCGCGCTACCGTCTGGTGAAAAAGCCAGCCCCGCGACCGTCGTCACCGCGAGAAACCCGGCCACGCGCCCGCTGTTGTCTGCCTGCGAAATGAAATATACACCGCTGATGCCTTCGCTGGCGGTGTCGTAGTTCACAAAAGCGGCAATCACCGGGTCCGCGCCGGGGTCGGTGGGCGCCTGCGCGAGGTGTTGCACCTGCCCGCCATCCGTCAACACCACCGGCCGCGGTACGACCTGCCCCGTGCGTGTGTCATAGACCGCCACCGCCGGCCCGGAACCAAACAACACACTGCTGCCATTGCCGGCCCAGTTGTTGGTGGTCGGCTGCACAAAAATGCCCTCCAACACCTCGGCGCGGCGCGTTTCTTGCACAACGCCTTCTGTGCCGAGGATGCGCACCCGGTCAAAGAGCGCCACGACGGGTTGATTGTTCAGCGACAGCGCCCCGGCCAGAATCGGTTCATTGACGGGGAATTCGAGTTCCAGCACAAGCGGCATCTCGCCCGTGGTTGTGTCAAGCCCGCTGAAGTCATGCACCCGGGCCGCGAACATGACGCCCGCTGGCGGGATGTCGTACACTGCCCCACTCGCGGTGAGTAGCCGCTCATCATCGCGCGAGATGTCTACCACCGACACCGGGGCCGCATAGCTGGCGGCCAGCGGCGTGACCTGCCCCGTCATGAGGTCCACCAGCAACAGCGCGCCGTTTTGATAGCCAATCACGAGCCGTTCACCGTTAGCGTCAAGGTCGGCGGCGGTGGCCGGGGTTTCGGTGGGGTCGGGTTGGGCGGCGGCGATGGCGTCCGTAATTGCGCGGCGGGGTTCCAGGGTGGGGTAGTCAAAGAGTTGCACCCCCTGCGCCGTGTTCAAGACAATGAATTGCGCCTCTGCCCCCCACAGCAAAAACGGGCTGACGACCGGGCTATAGCTCAGCGTGGTCTGCTGCGTCAGGTCGCGGGCGTTAAAGGGGTCAATGCACGGGCGGTCGTCGTCAAAAGTAGCAGCAGCTTGCCCGGTGTTGGTGTCAGCGGCGGCAGCAGTCGCGCTGCTCGGGGGCGTGTCGTCTTCTGATTCTGAGGTCGGCGGCGCGGTGGTGCCGGGGGTGCGTTCGGGCGGCAACAGGTAATACTCAATGTTGGGGTCGTTGGTGCTACTTTCGACCACCCAGCCACTGAGTGTGTTATAGGTGACATTCCACCACACGGCGTTCTGCGTGCAGCGCGGCCCCACGTTGATACTGTCCAGCGACACCCCACCCGGGATTTCGAGAATGGTGGCACTGTTGAGGTTCGGCTCTGTAAAGAGAATCAGCGAGGGGATGTCGTCGGTAATGGTCGCGGTCTGGTCGCTTTGCAAAAGGCGCGTGGGGCGATAGTCAGCGTCGGCAGGGTCACATTGCAGGGCGTTGTCGGCGCTGGTGTCGCGCTCAACCGGCTCCAGAAAATAGGTGATGATTTCCACATCACTTTCGGCTGTCCACCCGGTGCGCGCCCCCTGCTGAATATTCCACCACACAATCCCGTCGCCACACTGCGGCCCGGCGATAACGGTAAACTCTGCGCCCGGTTGAAGCTGAAAGAGGATTGCGCCGCTCAGTTGTGGCACGGCCCGCACGCGGTTGGCTTGATTGCCGGGGGGGACGCGCCCAATTTCACCCACCGCCAGCCGGGGTTCACGATACCCCACAAAATTCGCCGGGCATTCGGCAAATTCAAGCGTGTTACTGCCTGTAATCGGCAATGCATCGCATTCGCCCTCGGCACTGGACGCTCGCGCCGCCACCCATCCGCGTCGGTCTGGCAATTGAACCTCGTACCAGTCGTTGTTTTCGGTGCGCCCGATGGCTTCGACAACGCCGTTGCCCAGTTCACCTACGATGTCGGCCTCTGTCGAAGGTTCGGCGCGGATATTGGCAAAAACGGCGCTGATGCTGCATATGCTTTCCGGCGTGGGTGAGGGTTGCGGCGTGGGGCTGGCGTCCGGTGTGGTCGTCGGTGGGTTTGCAGCGCGGGCAAGGCTCCCGGCGACGTCGTTGGGGTCCAGCACAGGGATCGCGGCGCAGTCTGGCGCAATGGCGTTTACGTCCTGCCCAAGCACCCACGCATAGGTTGGCGGTGTGCTGTCGGCGTCAAAGAGAACGGCGTACCATGCGCGGGACGGGTCAGTGCCGAGCGCGGTCAGAGCGTTGACGCCGGGCGCAGTGGTGCCATAGCTGCCCGCGTTGACGCTGGGCAGGACATACTGCGGCACGGGCGCAGTCAGGGTCAGCGTGCAGGTGGGGGCCTGCGTGGCAGGAGCGGCGTGCAGCGGGGCGGGCGGCTCCCCGGACCATAGCAACAGGCCGGCGATAATCAACAGCAAAAATCGGCGCGACAAACGCATAGCGGGTTTTCTCTCCGGGTGCAGGTGGATGCATGTTATGTGTTTTGGCCGCCCATTATAGCGCAAAGCGTTGGGTGTGTGGCGAGGGCTGTTTCTGTGGCCAGGACTTTTGCAAAGTTGGCAACCTAACTCAGGGGTCTGGTAATTGTGGTGAGGTAATGGCCAGCATCCCATTGCGGGAGCGCCCTTCAGGGCTGTTCACGCACCAG
>DAOTTU010000111.1:0-59039 GCA_034437655.1 Anaerolineae bacterium | reverse complement strand
ACTGCGCGTAAAATTTATTGTTCTCTATGGAAAAACCGCTCACGCTGGCAACGTGTGGGGATGGTCGTCACCCTCATTTTTCTTGTGGCTGCTGTTGGGCTCTGGCGCTGGTTGTTTGCTGGCATGCCGAGCCTTGATGCACTTGACGAAGGGATGGCCCTGCCCAGTACGCGCATTTATGATCGACATGGCGTGTTGTTATATGAAATTGTTGACCTCTACGGTGGTAGCCATCAGACGATTACGCTGGACGAGATGTCAGGGTGTCTACCTGCTGCAACCATCGCCACTGAAGACGCGAATTTCTACGATCACCCCGGCGTTGATGTTCAGGGTGTGGCACGTGCATTGTGGACAAACGTCCGTGGCGGGGAAGTCCGCGCCGGGGGTAGTACGATCACCCAACAGGTTGCCCGTAATCTGCTGTTGACCAAAAATCCTGTGTTAGATCGGAGCCTGCGACGTAAGGCACAAGAAGCTGTGCTGGCCTTGCAGTTACATCAGCGTTATTCACGCGATGAAATCCTGGCGCTGTATCTCAACCAGACCTATTATGGCAATCTGGCTTATGGTGTGGGGGCGGCGACACAAGCCTACTTTGGCAAATCCCCTTCTGCACTGAGCCTGGCAGAGTGCGCGATGCTGGCAGGATTACCACAAGCACCGGGGCTTTATAACCCATTGGTAAACCCCGAACTTGCAAAACAGCGCCAGGAAATTGTGCTGGATTTGATGGTCCGGCATAGGCACATTTCAGAACGCGAAGCTGAACAAGCCAAAAATGAGCAGCTACACTACAGTAGTGCGCAATTTGCTATCCAGGCACCGCATTTTGTCTTTGCTGTATGGACGCAAGTTGAGCGCAATTATGGCGATGAGTTGCTGCTGGGTGGGCTAGAGATCCATACTACACTTGATCTTAATTGGCAAAACGCAGCCGAACGCATCATGAATCGTCATCTGGACTATTTAAATGACCCCACAGACGGTTTACCGCCGCGTAACGTTCGCAATGCTGCACTGGTTGCACTCGACCCTTTAACGGGCGAAATACGCGCGATGCTCGGCAGCCCGGACTATTTTGATGAAGGTATTGACGGCAATGTGAATGCGGCGCTGGCTCCGCGCCAACCCGGCTCAGCGCTCAAACCATTTACGTTTGCTGCTGCATTTGACCCCACCCGTGACAATCCATGGACACCTGCGACGATGGTCATGGATGTGGAAACACCATTTGTAACGCGCCGCCTGGAAAGCTACACCCCCGCCAATTTCGGGTTGGTTGAGCATGGCCCTGTGTTGGTGCGCGAGGCGCTGGCGTCATCGTACAATATCCCCTCAGTCATTGCCCTGGATGCGATTGGCATCGAAGCACTGGTCGGGTTGACGTCTCGTCTGGGGATCAGTACTTTAACCGACGTTAGCCGTTTTGACCTGTCGTTGACATTGGGTGGGGGCGAGGTCCGTTTGGTTGATTTGGTGGGCGCATATAGTGCCTTTCCGAATGGTGGGCAGCGTGTTGACCCGGTTTATATTCAGCGAGTCGAGCGTCAGAGCGGGGAAGTTTTGTATGAATGGGAACCGCCCCAACCTGGCACACCCGAGCTTGACCCCCGGGTTGCATTCCTCATCAATAGTATTCTCTCAGACCCCTACGCACGTATTCCATCTTTTGGCACCAACAGTGCGCTTGACATTGGGCGTATCGCTGGTGCTAAAACCGGGACAACCACCGATTTTCGTGATAATTGGACGGTTGGCTATACCCCGACATTGGTCACTGGCGTTTGGGTTGGGAATGCAGACAACACCCCGATGATAGACGTGACCGGGATTAGCGGGGCTGGCCCCATCTGGAACGAATTTATGCGGACTGTCCTCTATGGTACGCCGGTTTATGACTTCGCTGTGCCGCCGGGGGTGGAACGGCACCAGGTCTGCATTACGTCAGGGCTATTGCCAACTGAACACTGCCCCAAACGTATCTGGGAGTGGTTCATCGCCGGGACAGAACCCAACACTTATGACACTTTTTATCAGCCATTTGAGATCGACACACGCACCGGCCAGCTTGCCACGAACGATACCCCTGACGACTTTCGAGAAACAGAAGTTTTTCTAGTGTTACCGCCCGAAGCACGCGACTGGGCCGCCCGCAATGGCCTCCCTGTGCCACCGATTGGGGCGGTGCAAGTGCAAGGTCAACAGGAGGAACATAAGGTGCGGTTGCTTTCCCCTGACCCCTACACTACCTTCCAACTTTCCCCTTTAATCCCGTCTATATTCCAACGGGTTCGGCTGGATGTTATTGCACCACCACAAACAACTGCGGTGCGCTACTGGCTAAACGACGAGTTGCTTACCACCGTTGAAAGTGCGCCGTTCGACTACTGGTGGTCATTGCAGCCGGGGCAATTCACACTGCGGGCTGAGATTGTTCAAGAAGATGGTACACGTGTGACAAGTGAGGGCATACCGTTCAGGGTCCGGTCTTATTCGATTTCGCAGCAACAAGCCGCTGTGTTGCACGGGGAATAGGGTCATGGCTTAACAAAAAACCTCCGGGTTCTACCCCAGAGGCATTGTATGGTGTATGTCAGGGTATAGGTCGCACGTAGCGCCTATGTCTCAGCGATCAAGACGCCATAGTTACCGTCGTCACGCTTATATAGCACATTTACCTGACCTGTTTCACCATTAAGGAAAACGAAGAAGTTATGATTGAGCAGTTCGGTCTGTTCAACAGCTTCTTCTTCATTCATGGGTGTCAGCATCAGATGCTTGTGTCGAACAATCTCCCCACTAACGAGGTCTTCAAGGTCGTCATCGTCTTCATCTGCAACATCGTTTGTTGCCGGTGCCGGAATCGCAATATCTTGATAATCGACGTCAATCCAGCGGTCACCGCCTTTACGTTTACGCTTGCGCTTGGTTTTATAGCGACGTAGTTGGCCGTACATTTTGTCAACAACGACGTCAATTGCAGCGTAAATATCTTCTTGCTTTTTGTCTTCAGCCCGGAAGATCGGCCCGCCCTGACTACGGATGGTGAGTTGTGCGATGGGCTGGTTGTTGCGCCCCTCGCTGCGTAGCTCCATGCGTGCATCCATAATATCAGGGAGGTAGCGATCAAGGCGTTCGACCTTTTTGCTGACGTGTGTTTCCAGTCGTTCTGAAAGGTTAATATTTTTCGCGTGTACCTTGATCTCCATAGCGTGGTGACTCCTTACTTTGAGAATTGGATTGGAACGGCAGGTCGTTACAAGTACTAGCGGCCTGTGTTGATGCCTGTAAAACGTGCATGGCTTAGTGTTGCAGCAAAAACGCAGCTAGCACCGGCATGACGCAATGCTTCTGCACAGGCCGCCAGTGTCGCCCCTGTCGTACAAACATCATCGATCAGTAGAATGCGTTGATTATGGATCAGTGGATGCTGGCCGGGGGGAACAGTGAATGCGGCATGAACATTCGATAGGCGTTCGAGCGTATTTTTACCGACCTGTGGTGCAGTGTTGCGTGTGCGATGCAGAACATGTGGCAAGGTCGTGCTCTCCAATATAGTTGCGGCAACCGTTGCCAGGATATTTGCTTGATTATAGCCCCTTTGTTTGTGTCGTGTCGAGTGCAAAGGGACAGGAATAATTAGGTCAAATGACCATTTTTGCTTATGAATTGTAGCGGCAAGTAAACTACCCAGGACCTGTTGCAGGTTGGTGCGGTTGTTGTACTTAAAGTCATGGATTGCTTTACGAAAGGGACCGGTGTGGACACCAACACTGGCAAAAGCATCATTCCCATCAATTGTAATGATGGTAGTGTCGGGGATAATTTGCGCAATGCACTGGTTACAAAACAGCGCATCTACCTTACCGCACCCACTACAGCATGCAGGAAATATCCAGTCACGCCAGGTTATAGATGCATGGCGCAACATCTCCACGGTTGTTGTCTGTAATTGAAACAAAAAACCCACCGTTGCTGGCGAGTTTTTGGATGAGGCCTGAAGTAAAAGAGAAAGTAAACGTCGCCGCAAGCTAGATCGTCCCGGTTTCAAGCAACAGGATGACGGCTGGTCCCATCAATATAATCCAGATACTTGGGAAGATGAGAAATACCATTGGGATCATCATCTTCACCGGAGCTTGTTGTGCTTTTTCCTGGGCGCGTTGG
This sequence comes from Anaerolineae bacterium, assembly GCA_034437655.1. Taxonomy (GTDB): domain Bacteria; phylum Chloroflexota; class Anaerolineae; order Aggregatilineales; family J027; genus J027. Next base: position 54,869 of record DAOTTU010000111.1, on the reverse strand, counting down.
CGTCGTTTGACGCGCATCTGGTCAGACTGCACACGTAAGATTTTTCCGATACTGACACCAAGCTGGTCGGCCTGAATAATTGCCGCCGCAAAGGTTGAAAAGTCTGGTACGTCAAGGCGGTCAGCCATGTCGCGCATGGCTTCTCGGCGTAGTTTGCCAAGCTGAATTTCTTGTAGAATACGCCCAAACGCATTGGAGATTTCGTTATCCCATTTTTCGTAGACTTTACCCATCGCAGTGTCAAAACCAAGCCCAGCTTCAACGCAAATGGTCAGCAGGTCAAGCGCGTCTGGTAAGTCACGCACGACTTGCTGTTGGCGGCGTGAGATTTGGCTAGACAGTTGCATTTCAGGGAGATAGAAGCCGATAGCAGTCGCTGCAATCGTTGCTATGATGCCACGCAACGGCGGCCAGTCTGTGACGAAGAAGAACAGAAAGAAAGCCCCACCACCCATCAAAACAGTCAAGAAGATGCGCTGAGCAAAGAAGGCTGCCGGGTCCGTGTCAGACTGTCCTGCTTTTTCCAGTTTATTACGAATTGACTCAATCTGGTTCTCAGGGGTAAATGTCATCACAAAGCCAGCCAGACCTTCGAAGACCGGCATAACGATACGGTCTTTACGACTTAGTGATAGTTCAAGTTCTTCCAACGACTGGGGTGCTTCTTCCAAATTTGCCAGTTCAGCAAGGCGTTCCTGTAGTGGGTCAACGTCATTACGTTCGCGCAGCCCAGTTGCAATCAACCCAACCAGTAACAAGATGCCAACCACCAGTAACCCGATGATTACAACCATTTGCATAATGTTGTATACCTTTCTTGCCTAGATTTCGATAGACACAATTTTTTGAATTGCTGCCGTGCCTAACCCAATCAGTGCAGCACCACACCCAAGCATTGGCCAACCACAGGTGCGGCTTTCAAACATACGTTCCATGTATGAACCACTGGTAAGGTATAAAAAGCCAGCCAGAACCACAGGCAAGCCGCCAATAATGTAGCCTGTAACGCGACCTTGTGCAGTCAACACGCGCACCTCACCCTTGAGCTTGATCCGTTCACGGATGGTGTGGCTGATGATGTCAAGGATTTCTGCAAGGTTACCACCAACTTCTTGTTGAATGTTGACAGCGGTGATAACCAGGTCAAGGTCTTCACTGGGCAGACGGTCTAGCATGTGTTGGAACGCATCTGGGCGGGTAACACCAAACTGAATCTCTTGAACAACACGCCGAAACTCGCTGGCGGTTGGTTCTGGACCTTCCGTTGCAATAGACTCCATCGCTTGCATCACAGAATACCCGGACCGCAAACCGTTCACCCACATGCTCAGGGTGTCGGGCAACTGTTTCTCAAACTGGTTAAGTCGTTTACCCTTGCGCATACCAACGTACAACCGAGGTGCAAAGAATCCTACCATCCCCGCAGCAATCCCAAGCACTGGCGTACCAAAAATGACAAAGGTACCGACCACAAAAAAGACACCGACAGAAAGGATATGGATGACAGCATATTCAGCCGGTGTGATCTTGAGGTCAGCACGAGCAAGTTGTGTCTTCCAATTTTGCGCAAAGTCACGCCCTTCAATGGCATTGTCTAATGCCGAAACAACCGCATTCGATTCTGGTTGCTTTTGCTGCTCTTCAAATTCACGTTGTTCATTTTCAAGCGCTTGAATGGCGGCGTCATAGTCAGTGGTGTAGCGACCAAGTACCTGTTCAATGTCAGCGTTCCGACTTTGTTGCAGTCGAACGATGCCAAATATAACAACCCCGATCACGATAAGCGCAAAGACCACAATAGCAATAATTTCCATAGGTATTAATGCCTCCTACCTGAACACAGATGGCGTGTTGACATTAGTAACGGGTACGCCCGATCCCGAAGACTGACGGTTGCAAGTGAATGCCAGAGGCTTCGATACGGTCGATGAATTTTGGACGCAAGCCTGTTGGACGAATTCGACCGATAACTTTGCCGGCCTCAATATTGGTTTGCTCGAACTCAAACAGGTCAGACATAGTTACGACGTCACCTTCCATCCCCTGGATTTCAGTGATCTTAGAAATCTTGCGCTGACCATCGCGGAGACGGGTCTGTTGAACAATCATTTCTACTGCTGATGCAATTTGTTCACGGATAGCGCGTTGTGGTAGCTCCATACCAGCCATCAAGCACATTACTTCAAGACGGGACAGGCTGTCACGGGGGTTATTCGCATGTAGAGTCGTCAATGAGCCTTCGTGACCAGTGTTCATCGCCTGGAGCATGTCGAGCGCTTCGCCACCGCGACATTCCCCAACGACGATACGGTCGGGGCGCATACGCAGTGTATTAATCACCAGTTCACGGATAGACACCGCACCCTTACCTTCAATATTGGCAGGGCGGGATTCAAGCGTTACCACGTGTTCCCCCTGCAATTGAAGTTCGGCCGCGTTTTCAACTGTAATCACGCGCTCATCACCCGGAATAAAGTTCGAAAGCACATTGAGCAGCGTTGTTTTACCAGAACCAGTACCACCCGATACAATCGCGTTCACTTTTGCAATCACTGTCGCGCGGAGAAACTCGGCAATTTCTGGTGTCATGGAACCAAAACGAATGAGGTCCTCAATCGTGAGTGGTTTCTTCGAGAATTTACGGATGGTAAGCGTTGGGCCGTTCAAGGCCAACGGGGGAATAATGACGTTCACACGCGAACCGTCTGGCAGGCGGGCGTCTTCATAGGGGTGCGACTCGTCAACACGACGACCAAGTGGTGACACAATACGGTCGATGACACGCAGAACGTGTTCATCATTTTCGAAAGTAATGTTGGCACGTTTGACCACACCTTTACGTTCGACAAAAATATTTTTTGGACCGTTAATCATGACTTCAGTGATGGTTTCTTCTTTCATCAAGATTTCAAGTGGCCCAAGCCCCAGAATTTCCGCAATGATCGTCTCAAAGAGGTGGCGTTTGTCCTTTTTCCCCAGCACAATGCCCTCTTCCGCCAGAATCGTTTCAAAAAGCTGCTGAATCTGCGAACGGACATGGGGAGAGTTCGGGTCTGTGGACGGATCAATCTCATTGAGGAGCTTTGTCTGGATGCGAGTTTTTAAGTCGCGATAGCTGTTGTTGTCCTGTGGTACCGCCTGACGTTGTTTGACGCGCATTTCATCAAGACGAGAGCTATCACCCTCGCCAGCGTTACCGCCCTTTTCAATACGTTTTAGTAAGGACATACCGTTTCTCCTGAATCACTCTATAACGCCCTACCTGCTATTGTCCTGAGCCTTAATCCTGAGGTGTACTGTCAACTGATTGTTAAAAAAGGATAGTTAAGACTCTACAAGCTGAGAATGGCGCAATACTCTCTATAACTTCTATTGTAGTACAGAATGCCGCGTTGGGGGGTGGGCATTCTGTACTGTTTTGGTTTGTTTATCGACAACCATGCGCCCACAGGTGAAGTTGACTGGCAGTGTTGTGACGCTTAAGCCGACGTTTCTGCTAGTTTCCTGTTTGGAATCCAGACGTGAAGTCTACGAAAGTACGCAGATTCCGCAAGTCGAAGCGGCGAATATCTTCAACTGCTGGTTCCAGCGCGAACGGCAGCTTGGCGGCATCATTCGCTGGATCAATACCAAAATTCTCTAGAATGTACAGCAGTGTTACCGGGTCAGTCGACGCATTCGCACCGAAGAACTGTTCATCAGCGATGACAGGACGCAGTGCATAGCGTACCGGGATTTCAGCGTCAAGTGCCCATGTTAGGACCAAGGCATCTTGCGGACGCACACCCAGTATCATGATTACCGGAATGTAGTCCGTCCCGATAATGGCATCCAGTGTGGCAATTGCCGCAACCGGGTCTGCTGCAGCGGCCGTAGGATCAACAACTGCCGCCGGGGTTTCGAAAGGTGTCGGCGTTGCACCATAGATCACACCATCTGCGGGCACCCATCCCACATGTAAGACGAGCGCATCTTGAATGGTACGCTGTGTAACCAGACGCGGGCGTTGACGTAGTTCGCTTGGCCCAATGACTACACCGTCTACGATGTTACTGGGTTCTTCACGACCGAGGCGGGCTTCGGAGAACTGAATACCCCCTTCTTCGTTACGGGTAACGTAGTTAATCAAATTCGGGCGACGGGTCTGAAATTCTTCGTCTACGTCAATGAAGAGGAAAGACATCAGAACGTCAACACTGTCACCTTGCTGCAACCCATAGGCCACCTGTCCATACCCCGTTGGTTCAAGCGGAACAGAAATTGCGGTACGGTCTGGTGGCAAAAATAGCCCGATGTCAGACCCGGTGCGCCCCAATCCACTGGTTAACGCCGTACACGCCAACCCACCAGCCAGCCCTTGTTCAACAAGTTCAGGGTCTGGTACGAGCGAGGCTTCTACAAGGATGGATTCACGCGGAATCTCAGTACGGGCGATACACCCGGCAATGTCTTCGGGGTTTTGGATGGCGGTCTCTGGTGCGTATTCAATCGGAATAAAGCGGACGCTAAGCAAGGCCGTCGCCGGATTGCCGCCACGCAGTTCAACGATTTCATCAATATCACCAGATGTCAGGCGCGTGCCGCGTGGAATGTTTTGTAGGGCAATGGTGACGGGCACAACTTCAGTGACTTCAGCGACTTCAACAGTGTTGGTTGGTGTGGGTTGGCCGGGCGCCAGCGTCGCGACGGGGGTTGTGTCGGCGGCGGTATCTTCTTCACCACCACCGTCATCGCCACCAAGTAGTAACGCAGCACCCAGGACGACACCTGCCAGTAGTACCAGACCAACGAGTAAAAGCACACGACCTCGCATTATTGGCTTTCTCCAGAGGGCTTGTAATAACGATTAATTGAATTTACCTTCATCTCCAAGTGTAGTAGGAACTGGCCATATTGCAAACATGCCAATAGTCCTAGCGCACTCCCGTTCGGATTTTCTATCTTTCGTGACACGCTGCGCCCACTCGTGGCCTAAAAATCAGGTTCGGCGTCTTCGAGGAGCGGTAGCGTAATTGCAAAGCGGCTGCCTTCGCCCTCTGAGCTGAAGATGTCGATTTCGCCGTTGACCAGTTCAATGCGGTCACGGAGCGCGTTCAGCACTTGCATATTTGAGTCGCCGTGTTGCGGGTTCAACTCGGTTTCGGGGTCAAAACCCTTACCATTATCTTCAACGATAGCACGGACTTCATCGCTGCCGATGTCAACCTGCACGGCGATCCTGGTAGCTTTGAGGTATTCACGAGTCAGTGCCAGCAATTGTTGAATTCCGCGGAACATCATGACTTCGGTATGCTTCGAAACACGCTGATGTTCTTCACTGGTTGAGCGGAATTCCATGGTCAGTTCTTCATTCTTTTGCTGAATATTTTCGGTATAGCGACGCAATGTTGGGATAAGCCCGAGGTCATCAAGCATCATTGGGCGCAAGTCAAAAATGAAATCGCGTACTTTCTGAAAGCTGTCGGTGGCGGCGGTTTTAAGGTTGTTCAATTCACTGGCCGCGCGGTCGGGGTCACGGTCAAACAGACGCTGGCAGACTTCGGCCTGCAAAATAAAGTTTGATAGCGATTGCGCCGGGCCGTCGTGCAATTGTTTGGCCAGTACCTGGCGCTCATCTTCCTGAGCCTCGACAATACGGATAATGGTTTCCCCAGAAGCCGACAGGGTTGCGCGTTGTGGGATGGTATCATAGGTACTTGACCCAGAGCTGAACTGTTGCCCTTCAAGTTCTTGCAATAAACGTCTAAAAATATCTTCAAAACGTTCTAGTTCTTCAAGATTGTCGTGCAACCGTTCCAGGTGGGCATTGATCGTTGTCTGGCGTTTTTGTAAGTCCAGCATATTGTCATACGCAACCCGAATTTCCTGGCGTGGGATTGTTTCGAACTCTGCTTGAACTCGATCTAGAGAGTATTTGGCTTTATTAAGTTCGGCTGCGTAACGCTCTACTTGAGCCTGGTTTTGTTCTAGTTGCCCGCGTGATTCTTTGATGCGGTTCTGGATTGACTCGTGAAGCCGACGAATTTCGTCAAGCAGGCTGTCCTCTTGTTGATCTTTATCAAACGTCATGTCATAGGAATCATAAGAATCCATGCGTACGATACCTCCTGGTGTTCTTCAAACTTATATATGGACGAAAGGGTGCTTGTGCTTACAGTTTAGTCGTCGATACGTACCCATCCACGGCGCATGGCGTAAATTGCGGCCTGAGTGCGGTCTTCAACATCCAGTTTAGTGAGAATTGAACTCACATGGTTTTTGACTGTTTGATGGCTAATGCCAAGGCTTTGTGCAATTTGCTTGTTGGTTTTGCCGTGTGTTACATAGCTAAGAATTTCCATTTCGCGTGGACTGAGCGGAACAAAATGTTCATCGGGGTTGACCATATAGGGCCCGGTAGCAGCTTCAATGCGCTGGCTCAACCATCGGTCCAGGCTTTCCTGGTTATATTCTTCGCCCTTGATGACATAAAATCCGGCCACAACCCGGCGGATGATATGCACCAGTACACTAGGGTCTACATCTTTAGCACTGTAGGCTGAACACCCGGCCCGAATCGCGTGTAAAGCCTGTTCTTCATCATCATAGCCCGTTAGCAGAATGACTGAGGCATCATTGCGTTCAACCTTGAGCCGCGTTGCAATCTGGATACCGTTTAAGCCCGGTAGATTGACGTCCAGTACAATCACGTCGGGGCGCTGTTCACGGGCAAGTTCGAGCGCGGATTCACCATCATGAGTTTCGCTGATGACATGTATATCTTGCTCTAAAGATAGCACATCGCGCAACCCACGTAGCCATACCGGGTGATCATCGACAAGCATCACCGTAATTTTGTCGAGAATAGGGTCGTTGTTTGTCATAATCATCTATAGCCTGTCTCGTTTATCATGTTTCATTATACACATATTGGGAACAAGTTTGCTGACCAGTTAAACATGAAGTACGATTGTAAAGATTTTATGCCCATCTGGACCGTGAAAGCGAAATTATGCGCACCAAAGTTGCTGTTCTTTTGATGATCCTGGCTGTGGTTCTGGTAGCTTGTGGTGATGCTGACGAACCTGATGCCACTGCTGTTCCGACTCGCTTCGTACCGACTGCGACGCCGCGTTCGACACCGTTGCCACCCGCCGCCACACCGGTGCGCCTGGGTACGGATGCTGCACCCCTGCCACTTGTGTTTGTGGTAGATGACCCTACGCCTGAACAAGAAACTGCACAGAATACCTTGCAAGAGGCGCTCAATACCGGGCTGGACAATGAACGTCTAACCCAATTGGGCCTGACGATGGTCATTGCGGTGGATATTGTAGAGACTGCCAGCGAAGCACTTGCGGCGGTTTGTGGTTCTGACCGTGCTTTGGCGTGGGTAGATGCCTTCACATATATTGCAGCCGCACAGGAATGTAATGCTGCCCCTGTTTTTAGTGTCCAGCGCACCCCTGTCCTTGAGCATTTACCGTCTGAGCTTTCTTATGGCTCTGCGATGGGCGTATCTTTTGATGTCGTCGTTGATGCTACGCTAGATTCTGTACCGACCACCCTGAATGACGTGGCAGGGCTGACCCTCTGCCGTGTGAATGCGCAAGACACCATTAGCTGGGTGTATCCGGCGTTGGCATTGCAGGCGGCTGGGCTTAATCCGCTTACAGACCTTGCGAATGTTGTTGAAGTGGACGACTACAATGCAATGTTGGCAACGATCGCCACGTCGCCAGAAGTTGGTGGTTGTGATGTGGGCGCAATTCCAGAAGGTACCCTCAGTGATCTTGTGGAACTGGCCATTGAAGATGATGCTACATTTGATGAAGATGCTTTCGCAACGATGCGCAATACCTGGCCACCTGTGCCCCATGCAATTCTGATCGCTCCTGCTGACACAGTACTGCCAGACGATTTATTGCAAGCTGCGACCACACAGTTGCAAACTATTGCTACTGGTGACGACGCCGCTTCACTGGCCGAATTGTTGCCATATGATGCGCTGCAAGTGGTGACGACGGCTGACCTTCGAACTTTCACAAATTGGGTGGGGGATACTGGTTGGGCGATGGGAAGATGACCAATGCCAGAACTGGCTGTTTTGATTGTCAATTGGAACACACGTGACCTGACGCTGGAGGCATTGCGCACACTGTATGACGACATTGACAACCATGGCCCGCCAGATACCCGTGTGTGGGTAGTCGATAACGCCTCACGAGATGATAGTGTCACGGCAATTCGGCGTGCTTTTCCGCGTGTACAGTTGTTGGAAAGCAAAACTAATTTAGGCTTTGGGGGCGGCAATAACCTTGCGTTACGTGCAATGGGGTTCGGGGTGGCTACGGTGACTGTGGACGCGCTACCGCGTGCGGTTTATCTGCTGAACTCTGACACGTTAACACACTCAGGCACGACCAATACATTGTATTCTGCCCTGATGGCAAAGCCTGACGCCGGGGTTGTAGGAGCCCGCTTGACCTATGAAGACGGGCAGTTCCAGCACAGTGCGTTTGCTTTTCCGGGTTTGATGCAACTCGCAATTGACCTGTTCCCAACCTTCGAAAGGCTGTATGATACACCGCTTAACGGTAGGTACCCGCGTTACCTGTACCAGCAGCCACAACCGTTTCGGGTCGGGTTTGTGCTGGGCGCAACGATGATGCTGCGGCGCGAGGCCATTCAACGAACCGGGCTCTTTGATGAGCAGCTATTTATGTATGCCGAAGAAGTGGACTGGTGTTGGCGGATTCGCAAAACGGGCTGGCAAATTTACTGCGTCCCCGGTGCGCATGTGACGCATTTAGAAGGGCAAAGCACCCGCCAGGTAAAGCCGCAAAGTATCTTGAACCTGTGGCGGAGTCGGGTTTATCTTTATCGTAAACATTATTCATGGCCAAAGCGTGCATTGGCGCGTGGACTGGTGCGGTTTGGGATGCGCTTTCAAATTCAACGAGCCCGCTATATGTATCAGCAAAAACAGCTCTCGCGAGATGAACGCGACGCGCTGGTGAATGTCTATCAACAGGTTGCACAATTATGACCATTGCTGGCATTATTCTCACCAATAACGAGGCTGCTCATATTGAAGATTGCATTAGCAGCATTCAATGGGCAGACCATGTTGTTGTCTTTGATAGCTACAGCACCGATGACACGGTAGCATTGGCTAAAGCGACTGGTGCGACAGTTATTCAAAACCCTTTCGAGAATTTTGCCCAACAACGTAATGATGCCCTGCGTCAGATTGACGCCGACTGGGTACTGTTTGTGGATGCTGATGAGCGTATTCCGACGACACTCGCTGAAGAAATCCGCGAAACCATCGCGACAACCACACACGTTTATGATGGTTATTTTTTGCCACGGCATAATTATATTTTTGGTAGACTCACGCGGCACACAGGCTGGTATCCGGACTACCAGATGCGGTTGTTACGGCATGGTCGGGCATGGTATGCCCCCGAAGTGCATGTGCATGAAGTGGTTATCCTTGCAGACGACAGCGAACCCGGTTACCTGAACGAACCTATCATCCATTATAACTATAGCGATATTCGCCACTTTATCCGCAAACAGCGCTACTATGCGCGCTTTGATGCTAAAATCTGGTTTCAGCAAGGGGTACAGCCGGTATTCCGCAATTACATTTTGCAACCCCTGCGCGAATTTCGACGGCGCTTTTTCGAGTTACGAGGCTACAAAGACGGACTGCATGGTTTGTTGCTTAGTTTATTGATGGCCTGGAACGAGTTCGATAAATATTGGCAGTTGCGGAGCTTGTGGCGTCAACATAATATGGACCAGTCGCTAGAAAAGCCGAATTGAGCGCTGTATGCTGAAGCTGATTTTTTCCAGAGAAAATGTTTATGCTCTCCTCTTGTGTCTGGTCGTGATTGCGACCGTTATCATGACCGCTGATGCCTCGCCCGAGTGGATATACCAGGGTTTTTAGAAGGTTCTCACGATGACGATCACGGATATTTTGTTGTTTGCGCTGCTGGCGCCTGTTTTTATGTGGCTGGTGCCGGGGCGGTGGCGCACATGGGGAATTTTTGCCGGGAGTGTGCTGGCCGTCGGCTGGTTGCAATATCGCGGCACAGGTTCCTGGGATGGGGCTTTCGAACTGGCGGCGCTCACGGTGCTGCTCACAGTGCTGGTATGGTGGCTCATTCAACCGGCCGCTGGCGATGGCGGGCGTGTGGCACAAGATCGGATAACGCTGGCGGCTAGTGGTGGCTTGTTGGCATGTATCTGGCTAATCACGGGCGTTGAATCTGGTGTGATGCATGTGACGCCTGTGCTGAGCGCAAGCGTGCTTGTTGGGGCCGGTGCTATTAGTGTGACCCGTACTTTGCCACCCCGCACCGACAACCCCGATACCTATCGGAGGGGCGCAACACTGGTTATTGGCGTGATAATCTTGCTACTCGTGGTACTCAAAACGCCGCCTATCGCCCGTTATCTGAATGCGCTCACTAGCACGGAAACGCTAACCGAGGTCACGCCATTGGTGTGGTTGGGAATCTCCTATGTTGCCTTCCGCCTGATCGCCCTGTTGCGTGATTTCCAGTACGGCCGCTTGCCAGATGAGGGCTATTCTCTGCGCGATGTGATGTCCTATGTGCTGTTCTTCCCGGCCTATACTGCCGGCCCAATTGACCGTTCACAGCGCTTCATTCCCGAGTTGCAAGCGGCACAACCACTGGACGCAAATCGGCTGGTAGACGGTAGCATGCGGATTGCGGTCGGGGTCTTCAAAAAATTTGTTGTGGCAGACAGTCTCGCGTTACTGGCGATGGAACCAACGCTGATTGACCGCACCGATAGCGCCCTCGGTTTGTGGTTGATTCTATACATCTACGCCTTTCAGATTTACCTCGACTTCAGCGGTTATTCAGATGTGGCTATCGGAATCGGTAAGCTGTATGGGTTAACGTTGCCGGAAAACTTTGACCGGCCCTACCTTGCGCCGAACATTCAACAATTCTGGAACCGCTGGCATATCACACTCTCGATGTGGTTTCGGGGCTACTATTTCACCCCTTTGAGCCGCGCTATGATCCGCTTGAACTTGCCGCGCTATACGGATGTCTTTGTCGCGCAGCTTTCAACGATGGTGCTGATCGGGCTATGGCATGGTGTAACCGCAAATTTTGTATTATGGGGAGCGTGGCATGGCGTTGGGTTATTTGCATTCAAGGTTATCTCAGACTATACCCGCCGCTGGCACCGCAACGTCACGCAGCAAGTATGGGTAAAGCGCGTTTTTCTGGTCGGCAGTGTTTTCTTGACGTTCCATTTTGTGGCACTGGGATGGGTATTCTTTACATTGCCAACGCCGGCCGATAGTCTCGAGATGCTGACACGGCTGTTTGGAGGGTAAACATGGCACGCTGGGATTGGCTCGAGAAGGCATCCTATAACTGGCGCTTTGTGCGTAACGTTGTTTTGAAAGCGGCAGTACTGTTTATTACGCTGAATGTACTCTATGTTGCGCTTGAACCGTTGCCGTGGCTAAGCCGCATTAGTTTTTATAACAGTGTGGTCCCCGGGCGTGAGCGTCTACCGTTTTCGCAAAACCCCGATGATGCCTACAGTGTCAGTGTGCAGCGCATCGAAGGCATGGTCGCAGCACACACCATCAACAATGCCGACCCGGACGCCTATAACGTCGTGTTCATCGGTGACTCAAGCGTATGGGGCTGGTTGTTGGAGCCAGACGAGACGCTGACCGCTTGCCTGAACATGGACGACCTGCAAACGTCAGACGGCCGCGTGATTGTTGCGCATAACCTCGGCTACCCGGTACTCTCGGCGTTTAAAGATTTCATGTTGCTGGACTATGCCTTACAACGCTATGACGTGGACGCGGTGGTGTGGCTGACGTCGCTGCAATCGGTCTTTACCTTCGAGCAGTTGCGCCACCCCATCACCGACAACAACCCTGACCGCGCCCGCACTCTATTTCATGACTATGACCTTATGCTGGATGCCGATGGCATTGCTACGGATGGTAGTCTGGTCGAACAGAGTATTGTGGGCCAACGCCGTGAACTGGCTGACCTCGTGCGTCATCAGCTTTATGGTGTGGCATGGAGCCTCACTCAAATTGACCATACTAACCCGCTATTCTACGAAGCGCGTGCCGAAAATCTGCTGGCTAACGAAGATATTTTGAGCGAGGCCGGTGTTGTTATTGATGGGCCGTTGCAAGATTTCATCGCATTGGATGTGCTTGACGCCGGGATTGCACACGCCGATGACGCAAATGCTGACGTATTGTTAGTTAACCAGCCGATTTTCCGTGCCGAAGGCAACGCCAGCGACATCCGCTATAACAATTACTATCCGCGTGCGCTCTACGACCGCTATCGTGAGTTGATGCAAACCCGTGCCAGCGAACAGGGCTGGACCTATGCCGACTTGTGGGATGCCCTGCCGAATGACGTGTTTACAGACTCACCTTTCCACTATACCGCTGATGGGGCTTGCCAGTTTGCCGACATCCTTGCGCCGCGCATCATTGAACTAGCTGCAACACAAGAGGTTAACGCACCTTAACACTGCCGTCCTCCTCAACGATGATCCGTGCAATCACCAGACTATCGCCGTTTTCGTCGCGCAGTCGCTCGAAAGTGTCCAGCAGATAAAAGCCTGTGTTGAGTTGATACTCGCCGGGTGGCACGTCCGTCAGCGGGACACGGTAATTGTCGGTGATGACATCACCCGGTCGCCATGCGCTGGTCGGGTAGCTACCACCGACGGGCGGTGCGTCCCCGGTTGCGACAGGTTGCACATCACCGACAGGCACCAGATGCATTAGCACCTGATAGTCACGCGGAAGTTCTGCGCTGGTCTCCCACAGAACCTCAATGTGGAGCGCATCTTCAGTTGGGATAATGTCAGCGGCGTGAACCGTGACGCTGGCGATTTGGCCGACCGGGGTTTCGGGTACCTCAACCGGGGGCGGTTGGATGCTGGTTTCGGTAACAGTGCTGCGGCCGATGATAGCGGCGCGGTAGTCAATCGCCACGCTGATATTGACGACTTGCGGGGGAGCGTCTTCTGGGATTGACAGCGCATGGTAAGTGCTGAAGGCATCGGCCTCCCACTGCGCGGCCGCATAAGCTGGAAAACTGCTGACGATAGGCACACCGTTGCGGTCGATGACGTTGATTTGTAGCCCGATGTTATCTTCTGGAGCGCGGTCAAGCTCCCAGTCCAGGCGCAGGCGGATCGGCTCACCGGGGATAAGACGCTGATGGTCCGTTGCATAGCTACTCAGGATAATATCGGGGGTCAAACGCTCATCAAGGGTCACTGTATCGCCAAAGGGTACCACTTCACTATTACGAAACCAGAAGCCATCGCCTTCACGCTGGCCGGGGTCAAGCTGCACGTCGATTTCACGGCGATAATTTAAGGGCTGGAGTTCATCGCTGCGCAAATTAAGACCCGCCGCATCAAGAGTTGCATCGTTAATGTAGATGAAGTCTGGTGCAGTTCGTATTATCAGCGCGGTGTAATCGTCACGGCTGCGGAAATTTTGCACAGTAACAGAGCGATCACCGTCCCAGGCGTAGCTATTACCAGAAAATTCTTCCAGATAGAACACTATGCCGTGGGTGCGGTCGTGCAACAGGTCGTTATTCGGGTCTATGTGGATACTGTTGCTGAGGTCAAGGTCACGTTGTAACTCGGCGCTGGTTTGCAGTGGGAATACCACCCATAGGGCTACGAGAATCACCATGGCTACACCAGCGATAGCGACCTGGACTTGTGTGGATAGCACGACCAGCCCGGCCGCGATGAAAAGCACCAGCGCAAGACTATCAACCTGTGTCAATTCGCCATAAACCAGCACCTTTGCACCCAGTTCAAGCGCCGTCCATAATCCCAGCATCCACAGCCACGGCGGGGCCTCTACCCGACTGACCGCCGCTGCTATCAACACAAAACCCCCCAGCCAGGCGAGGTTCTGCACATCATCCCCTGTGGTGACGAGTTGCTGAACAAGCAATCCCTGAATCCAGTCGCCCTCAGTATATAGCGCTGCAAATCCTAACCATGCTGCTAGCGGCACCCACACCCAGCGCCAGAAACGCAATCCGTTTTCATGCCGGGTGCTATATATGCCGAGCGCCAGTGCGCCAGCGATACCACCGGGGGCACTGGCCGCACCTAGCCCTGCCAGCAGACCTGCTCTACCCCAACGCCCACGTTCACCAACAAGCAGTGCCAGAAGTATCCACCCGGCGGCCAACAAAGCCCCGCTGCGCATGTTAAACCATAATGGTTGGCTCAGTAACAAACCAACAACCCCCAGCAATGCCCAGCCACTTGTCAGGTTCTGTTGCAACAGTTTATAGAGTTGTACCGCGAGAAAGCCTGTCGCGAGGGCTGTTGTTGCTATGATAACGAGCCGTGCGACATCAGTTGGCACAGGTTCTGTAAAGAATGTCACGGGGTATAGCAAAAGTGCATCAATCAACGCGGGGAGTGGCGTCAGGGTGTTCAGGTGCAAATGGTCCGGGTTAAATGCAAAGCCGTGCCCGTTACTGGCATTGACAGCTAGCCGAAAGCGCAAGAAGTCTTCAATGCGCACGTAGTTACTTAATGCAAGCTGTGATACGGCGATAAAGAGGGCAGTAGTGGCGCTAGCAACGGCGACTGCTGTGAGGTGTGGAAAGCGAGTCAAAAGGGGCCTACTCCGTGTGTGATCGTCATGTTGTCAAGAGTTGCGATGGAACGCTTTGAAAGCTACAATGTTTTGCATGGTCGTACAAGGCGAAAATTCCAACACCACGCACGTCCCAACCATAGCCCTGCTGACCGATTTCGGTACGCAAGATGCCTACGTCGGTATGATGAAGGGCGTCATTTTGTCGATTTGCCCGACAGCGCAGATTATCGACCTTACTCACCATATTCAACCACAAAATGTGCGACAGGCAGCCTATGTCTTGTTGCAGGTATACCAGTATTTGCCACCACAGACGATTGTCGTGGTAGTAGTAGACCCCGGGGTCGGCTCGGCACGACGGGCAGTGGGCATTCAGACTGAAAGCGCCACATTTATTGGGCCTGACAATGGGGTGTTTAGCTATGTGTTGCGCAAAATGACCACTGAGAACATCGTGAGTCTACAAAACTATAATCTGCCGAACAAAAGCTCGACGTTTCATGGGCGAGATGTATTTAGCCCTTCAGCGGCCCACCTTGCCAGCGGTGTGAAACTCGATGCCTTGGGCCCGACACTCAAAACCTTAGAAAAGTTACCCGCACCGCGTTTTGATATCCACGCGACCGAGATACATGGCGAGGTATTGTACATCGACCATTTTGGCAATGTTGTTACCAGCATCGGTAGCCTTGAATGGGATACCAATGATCTATTGCGCTTGCGACCAATTTTTGAACATCAGCATACGGTTGCCCCGGCTGAATTAATGATTCGACCTGAAGACTGTGAAGTTGACCTTGGCGAGCATCGCATCGCGCCATTGTCATTGACATATGCTGGCGTTTCTACTGGCCACCTGCTGATGTTGATTAATAGCGCTGGTCAGCTTGAAGTTGCAATGAATCAGGGCAACGCTGCTGAACAATTGAATGCGCACATTGGCCAGCAAGTCACCTTGCGGCTACATTGATGAGGGGAATGTATGAAGGCTGAGGAATTTATTATTGAAGGTGGGCATCCATTGTCGGGGGAAGTGCAGGTCAGCGGTAACAAGAATGCTGCACTGGCGCTGGCCCCGGCCTGCTTGCTTACTGACCAACCCGTGATTTTGCACAACATGCCTGCCATCAAAGATGTACATATTATGTGTGAGCTTATCGGCGCGATGGGTGCGTCGGTAGAATGGCTGGATGATACGACAGTCAAAATCCATGCCAAAGAGATCGAAACTCACTGCGCAGACCCTACCCTTGCAGCACGGATTCGTCCAAGTACGTTGTTGGCCGGGGCGATGCTGGGGCGTGTTGGACAGCTTGAAATCCCCCCGCCGGGTGGTGATGTTATCGGGCGGCGGCGGCTTGATACACATATTATGGCACTGGAAGCACTAGGGGCGACCATCGAATTTGATGGGGTTTTCAAAATGCAGGCTGATGGCTTGCAAGGTGCCGATTTTCTGCTGGACGAAGCCAGTGTCACCGCCACAGAAAACGCGATTCTCGCTGCCACGCTTGCCAGAGGCACAACCATCATCCGCAACGCTGCTGCTGAGCCGCATGTGCAACAGCTCTGCAAGTTCATCAATCAACTTGGCGGGCAAATTGAGGGCATCGGTAGCAATCGTCTCACAATAACGGGTGTGGATAAACTCCAGGGCGGTGAGTTCCGGGTGGGGGCAGATTATCTGGAAGTTGGAAGCTATATCGGTGCAGCGGCCGTCACAGGGGGAGATTTGCTCATTAAGCAAGCTGATCCCGAATACCTGGACATGATCGCGCTGGTGTTTAAGCGGATTGGTGTTGAGTGGGAAGTGCGTGATAATGACATATATGTCCCCCGCGAACAATCACTGACCATTCAGTCAGACTTTGGCGGTAACATCCCCGAAATCAAGCCGATGATCTGGCCCGGGTTTCCCACCGATTTGATGAGTATTGCAATTGTGGTCGCGACGCAATCGTCAGGCGCGATTTTGTTCCATGAATGGATGTTTGAAGGGCGGCTGTTTTTCACAGACCGTCTGGTTAGCATGGGGGCGCAGATTGTTCTATGTGACCCGCACCGCGTTCTCGTCCAGGGGCCGTCCACTCTTGGTGGTGATCAGGTCATCAGTAGTCCGGATATTCGTGCGGGGATGTCAATGGTATTGGCGGCATTGTGTGCGCGTGGCACAACAACCATTCGCAATATCCAACAAATCGACCGTGGTTATGCCCAGCTTGAGGCGAAGTTGCGGGCGGTGGGTGCAGTTATTGAACGTCGGCCTGTGGCTGCACCAGTCTCATGAGCAGGCCCATCGAACCAGCTTACTACGGCGCAACGCTTGGCTTGCGGCTGGGGTTGATGACTGGCTTTTTAGCAATCGGCATTCCTCCCCTTATCCGTTTTTATGTAGCCTATCGCTTAAATGCCAACACCGATGACATCCTTTATGAGTTACCATTTGATGTATGGTCAATCCTGAACGGTGTGTTTGGTGTATTGATACTGCTAGCCGTGTTTATCACCTGGCGTGGGCGCCCCCCACAGATGCGCTTATGGTTTCAGGGAGTTCTATTGGCAACACTGGGCGTAATTATCATAGAAGCGGCCAACCGCTACTTTTATGAATGTGAAACCTGTGTGATTTCGCCTGCGAACGAGCTGTTGAATGAAGTCTTTCGCTGGTTGATTCCCTTACAGATACTGGTTGTGCTGTATAACGTGTGGTATTTCAACCGCGAGCCGGCCCGTGAATTTTTTGATCAGTTCAAACACAAAGAAGAAACATAGAGGATTTGTATGTCTCGAATTATCAACACTGAAAACCCCGGTAAAATCCGCAATCAGCAGATGCGCACCTGTGCCGAAATTTTGCGACACCTTTCAACCAAGCCTGCGCTGGATGAAGAAGCCAAAGATATGATCGCGCATCTGGTGTATGCATTGCGCATTGTGGACGAGACCATTGAACATTCAGCAACCGTGTGGGAAGACCGTGACTACTGGCTCAAAGCTGAGGAGCTGCGGCAAAGCTGGCGTTGGGTCAAGAAGCTGAGCGCTGATATTGAACATCTGGTGCGCCATGATGAATGGGAGAATTTCCCCGCTATTCTGGCGCAACTGTTCCAACACGTTGGCGACATTAAGGTGAAGAAATTCACGCGCAGCCCAGACACCTGGGCCGGGGCTCGCGCCAGGCTGCTTGCTGAGGGTACTGAAGAATAGCGATGCCGCTACCCGGTGCGGCTAGGTTGTGCCGTTACCACCATTTGTTGTGCCATTCCCGGTTGTTCCCTCGCCGTTGCCGTTCTTCAATGATGAAATTTCGGTATTCGACAGGACGCTCGAGGGGGCAGCAATCTCAAATTCCATCATCAAAGATTTGTAGCCATCCAGATACAGACGGGCTCTTGCTTCTTCGAGTTTCCACAGGCGTTCGAGTGATTGACGGACGGGGACAGTGGCTTCGTGGGCTTCATCGACGGTTTTGCGGAATTCACCCATTTCTTTTTCGTGATTGCGCCACGCTTCGTCGTTAGAGAGTGTGAACTGTTTCCAGCGGCGCTGGTCGTCTTTGATCCAGTCGTTCCATTCTTCACGAAAGCGCTCTTCAGAGAGGCGTTGCATTTCAGCGACCTCATTAATGCGGCGTTCCAGACGTTCCCCAATGCGCTCAAAGTCTCCGACGATCTTCTTCATCTGGCGGTAGGTTTCCCCCCAGCTTTCAAGCCGTTCGAGGCTACGGCGAATTTCTTCGTCATAAGCCCCCACGCTACGGCTGATCTCTTTGATCTGTTGGTCACGCTGCTGCATAATCAATGCTTGCTGATCGGTGAAGGCTTGTAGTTCTTCACGGCGTGTTCGTTCTGTGTTTTGAAGCTCAACGGCGCGTTTTTCGTTAGCCAGTGAAAGCGCTTCAATGCGGTCTACTTTGGCTTTGACACCGTCAATGATTTTCTGTAGCTCAGGGAGTTGGGTTTGCATGTCAGAAATGCGGCGGTTGTCCTGGCGACGTTGTTCTTCTAGCAAGACGACGCGCCGTTCAGGGTCTTCAGATTTTTTGGCGATGTCTTCAATACGTTGCTGCACCAGGGAAAGCGCGGTGGCAACGCGGTCACGTTCTGCGCGTGCTGCACCGATGTCTTCAAGGTTTTGTTCAACTTTATCGACCCGCTCGTTCAGTTCACGGACAGGACGTGTTGCCATTTCGCGGGCAAATTCCTGGCGGCGTTCAAGTTCGCGTTCCGCAGCAAGGCGCTTGCTTTCAACAGCCTCAATCAGTTGGCGCATTTCTCCCCGCAGTTGCTCGGACACTTCTGTGTCGCGGCCGGCGGGTATAAACTGAGTCCGCATGTCGTTTTGTTCTTTTTCAACCCCGTTAATGTGACGGGTAAGTTGCTCGATATGCCCCTGCTGTTGTTGCAGGCGCTCCTCTAGCTTGGCGATGGTGGTTTTGTCACGTCGCCGTTCTTCATCGAGCCATTCAATCATGCGAAAGGCTTGTTGTAAGTCCGTCACGGGGCCTTGCTCCTTCACTAAAAAGATAAGCGATCTTGAACAAAAAATGAATTTAGGCGAGTTAGCCCATTATAACATGATGTGGAGTGGTTTCTGCGGTAAAGTCAGGCTAGAATCGGATGCATGATGCGGATTGGGATTGATGCACGGTTGCTTGCTTATCGGCAGGGCGGCATTTCTGAATACACTCGTCGCTTGATTGACGCGCTGGCCGTGCTAGACACCACAACGCCATTCACGATTCTCCACCGCTATGCTGACAAGCAGACATATGCCCCGGCTAGCAACTTCCGCCGCGCCAATATCTTCACGCCGGCCCATCACCGTTTTGAACGGCTGGCACTGTCAGTAGAACTGTCGCGACATCGGCTGGATTTATTACATAGTCCAGATTTTATTCCACCGTATCGCGGCGCACGCAAGCACATCATCACAATTCATGACCTGCACTTCCTGCACCATCCTGAGTTCCAAACCCGCGCAAGTCTACGATACTATGCTCAGCAAATTCACGCGGCCGTGTCGCAGGCCGACCACATCTTCGCGCAGACAGAAGGCACTCGTCAAGACATAATTGCACAGTTGCGTGTTCCGCCAGAGAAAATTACGGTACATTGGCTCGGTGTACATCCGGATTATCGCCCGCTAGGTGAAGCTGAAATCGCTGAACGCCGCACCCGTTATCAGCTTCCCCAGGATTATCTGCTGTTCGTCGGTACCATTGAGCCGCGCAAGAATCTACCGAACCTCATCGCCGCCCACCAACGACTCAAGACAGCGTATGCCGATATGCCGCCGCTGGTTATCGTTGGCAACGAGGGCTGGAACGCTGACGCAAGCCTGCAAGCTATCCATGCTGCGGGTCGTGATGTCATCTGGTTGCGGGGTGTACCCTTTGCTGATTTGCCAGCACTGTATAATGGTGCGTTGCTGCTGATATTGCCATCATTTCATGAAGGGTTCGGGATGCCCGCCCTCGAAGCGATGGCCTGCGGAACACCGGTTGTTGTGGCACAGCGTGGAGCTTTGCCGGAAGTAGTCGGTGAAGCAGGTGTGTATATTGATCCAGAAGACATTGATACCATTGCGGTGGGTATACAGCGCCTATTATCGGATACAATCTATGCGGATACTCTACGCCAGAAAGGTTTGGAACAGGCTCGCCAGTTCACCTGGGTGCAGACGGCCGAGATTGTATTAAAAACTTATCGCCAGATATTGAACATGTAATCTTTCGTAAGCCACAAAACAGAATCCCTGAAACAAACAATTTATGCAAAAAACTGCACTACTTACATTGTTGATTATGCTCGGCGGCTTTATTGCTGCGTTATGGACAGGTGAAGTCGTTTTTGAGCGCATCCCTGACCTGGAAGACGAAATCGCGTATGTCTATCAGGCGCGTATTTTCGCTGGCGGCCAACCTTACGTCGAAGAATCGAGCGCAGAGCTACGGGCGGCATTGTGGCAACCCTTTGTGGTGAACTGTGGCACTGACGAAACTATCGCCGGACTAGATTGTGAGGGCAAGCTGTTTGGTAAATATCCGCCCGGCTGGCCGCTGATGCTGGCGTTGGGCTATGTGGTGAATGCACCGTGGGTGGTGAACCCGCTCATCCACATGCTGACGATTGCACTGGTCTATCGCTTTGCGCGTGAAGTTTTCGACGCCCGTGTAGGAGTGATCGCCGCTACATTGCTGGCTATCAGCCCCATTGGCTGGTTACAGAGTGGCTCGTTAATGGCGCATACCTTCGCGCTGTTCTGTACCACACTATTTTTGTATGGGGTGTGGCGGACGGAAAAAGGGCAAAAACTGGTGTTGTTCTGGGGTGCGCTGGGTGGGCTTGCCGCTGGGATGTTATTCGCAACGCGGCCGCTGGTGGCTGCTAGCGTGATCGCACCGGTTGCGGTCTATTTGCTGGGCCGGGTGTTGTTTGCGGCATATCAGTATATACCGCTGATATTTGCACGTCGTAGAAACGGTGGTGAGCGTCTGCGAGTTCCAGACGTGATGCCATTGGTTTATGCGGGCGTGCTGGCCGTGAATGCCTTTGCGTTGTGGGCCGGGGGGCAGTTATTCAACGCCGCTGAGCAGAGCTACCCTAATTGGACCGTGAGCGTGCCTGTTTTCGTTGCGACGGGGATTCTGGTCGCTATCGCGCATATGTACTGGCGACGAGAGACGATCCCCCCGCAAAGCGTTCCACTTGTCAACCAGCCTGACCCACAACGCCGCGTCCGGTTGGTGTTTCTGGTCGTCGGCTTGTTGCTGACGGGGGTGTATGGCACGCGGTTGCTGACGGTGGTGCTGGCCGCTGAACCCGACTTGCTCACAGAGCGTGTGTCCGCACTTGAATCGCTGTCACAGGCGCAGCAGGCAGTCCTGCCTTTGGTAGTAAGCGCCGTTTTGAGTCTGGTCGCTGTGGGTTTTTCGGAAGGCATCGAACGCCGCTACCCGCAACGCATTATCCAAACCGACAACAAGCGTCGGAATGCACCGCTGACCTCATCGTTTACGGCGACGCTGGCCCCACTGGCCGGACTCGTCTTTTTTGCGTTGGCGGGGGCATCATTGCATTTCGGCTTCAACTACACAACGACGGGCGACGCTACCGAAAACCTGTATTTGCTGATCTGGGACTATGACCGGGTTGGTTTTGGTGAGGGGCACGGCCGCTCTGATGGTGGCCACACATGGGAACGAGCCATCCGTAACCTGAACTGGGACACCGATTGCTATGCGCGCGATTTGTTCGGTTGGCGTGTGCTGCCTGACACGGCTCCCTCGACACCTGAACGCGGCAACGATTGCGCAAAAGGCACGGCGGGCCTGAGCTGGGTGTTGTTGCCTGTGGCGCTTGTGCTGGGGTGGCGGCAACGGTGGACCTGGCTATTGTTTGCAGTTGGGTGTGCTGTCATTTCTGGCACAATGTTCTACTGGATCAATGCTGGCATCTACAGTGCCCGTTACTACTATGAAGCGACCTCCGCCTTTGCAATTGTCTCAGCCGTGGGGTTAGTCAGACTGGCTGATATGCTGCGTTTTTTGCGGATTCAGTACGTGGTGTATGCGCTTTTCTTAATCGCCTGTACGTATACGATTGTAGACTATGCCCCTGAACGCGCCTTGAAACTCGATGGCTATGGCAACCGACAAGCGACCCTCGACACAGTTGACCGTTGGCGCACCGACCCGGAAAAAGATGTGCTGATTGTGTCCTATGGTTCGCTGGGCTCATGGCGGCAGATTGGGGCATTGATGGGCGTGACGAGCCCCTATCTCGATAGTGAATATGTGCTGGTGCGCGACCCGTATGAAACGCGCATGGAGATGCTGCTTGAAATGTTCCCGTCACGTGAAGTTGTGTATCACCATGAAGGGCGCTTTTTCCCGACACGAGACGCCGCAGAAATAACGTCGGTGGGGGCTGCGACGGAGCAGCACTAAGCAGATGGTTTATTCGCCAGTGAGGTCCAGCTTGCGGGCCTGGCTACCACGTACAATCTGAAAGTGATCGAAGTCGCGGGCAACGAAGACATGATTGTGATAGCGCTGGGCTTCGTCGCGCACCTGGCGTTCACTGTTGCGGCGTGAAATATGCGTGAGGATCAATGTCTTAACGCCAATCTCTGTTGCCAGACGCGCTGCCTCGCCAGCCGTGATATGCCCAACCGAGCGTGCAATGTCAGTTTCTTCGTCCAGGTAGGTCGATTCAATGACAAGACAGTCGGCATTGCGAGCTGGTTCTGTAACTTCGTCCAGGCGTGCTACATCGCCCACATGAACCAGTTTCGCCCCTGGAATCGCTTTACCAAGCACATCATCTGGCTCAATAACGCGCCCATCGTCAAGGGTGACGGGATTACCCTGTACCAGTTGCGCCCGTTCTGGCCCAGCCGGGACACCCAGTGCTTCAGCCTGTGCGTTCTGGAAGGGACGATGCGATTTTTGTTCAAAGATAAAGCCATAGTTGCCACTGCCACGATGCACAACCTGAAAGGCTTGCACCCGCATGAACTTGTCCTCAAAAATATGCTGAGATGGTCGGTCTAATGCAACAAGATTAATTGGCATGGGTGGTTCAAATCCACGTAACGCAACGCCATAAACGAGGTCATGCACGCGGCTAAGGGTGCTGTGCCCGCCATAAATTTCTAGAAACTCAATGCCTTCTTCCCAGTGTGCAATTGTGGAAAGCAACCCCCCCAGACCGAAAATGTGGTCAAGATGTGAATGGGTCAGCAAAATGCGGTTCATCTTACGAAACCCGATACCGCTTTTCAGTATCTGGCGTTGCGTACCCTCACCGCAGTCCACCAGAAAACGGTGTTCACGCGCAATAACCATCTGGGCTGGCATTCCCCGGTGAATACTGGGGGCAGCGGCGGAGGTTCCGAGGAAAACGACTTCAAACATGCGGCGTCCTAAGGAGCGGTCACAGTAAAAGGTTCGTCAATCAGCAAGTAGGTGCCACGTGGGTTGCCAGCGGTGGCATCATAGACAGGTAGCTGGTTGGTCGGGTTAAAATCATAGACGCCCGTGGTGAGTAAATATTCCTGCGGACGTAAGGTGTCTGGCAAGGTCAGATACACCAGATGCACCACGACATCACGCGGCTGGAGGCGTCTGGCGTTCACGGCGAATTGGTTCACTTCTGTGTAGGGGCTGGCTTGTGGCGAGTCGTGCAAGCGTAGAAACAAGCCCGTATTTGGCAGCAGCGGCCCGTCAACACGCCAGTAGGTGACGATGGGCAAAATATCGCCAGGGTTTAATCCCTCTCTTGTATCAAACGGCATGTATCCTAAGAATGTGACATTACCGCCGAATCGAGCCGGGTGAGGCGCAAGTTGATTGTCCTCTTGCCCGGGTTCGCGTGGGTAAAACATGATGTTTTGCCGTTGTAAAGTGCCCCCCAGGTCAGCCAGGCGTTGTTGGGCATCTACGCGGAACAGTAGCTCGTCGTCTAGCAGTGGGTCATCAAGTAACGTCGCGACATCCTCATTCAGCCAGGTCTTGAGTTCTGCGGGCATCGTTGAAAAGCTGGTCGGGTCAGTGAATATGACCTGCATTGGCCCACCACCATTCACCAGTACAAATTCCAGCGCGCAGTTTGCAACACGGTAGCCGGGGGCATCGCGTTGCATCATCCAGTCAAGGATTTGCTCGTCGGCTACAGGTTCACTGAAGTCCATAACATCCTGACGGGTAACACGGTCCGTGCAAACCAGTATCGGGAGAGTCGGGTCATCATGTGTGTCAATATAACGGGCCGTGTTGGCAAGGTTGGTCTGGTAAGCTATCTGCGTATCAGTGCGCTCGGGCCAATCGACAAACAGACGTTGCTGCAATAGCCAGACATAGCGCAGACCGATCAGCAACAGCAACACAACACCGATACGGATCAGTGGCTTAGGCCAGACACCGAGGAATGCGGTAAGTTGTTTAAGTCCTTGCAGTTGTTTGGGCAATTCGGTGTTGTCACGAAAGATGCGAAAGGTTTCGACAACACCCACACTAATCAAGATATAGGCGATCGGGCTAGCGAAAACGAGTGCGTCATTGTCTGGCCCACCACGCAACCAGATATCTGGCAATAATCCCAGTACAAAAAACAGCAATAGCAGCCCATAACGGGCTTCGCGCCACCGGAGAATGCTGGTGACCAGACCGACGGTCATCATCACGCCACCTTCGGGGGTGCCGAGTAATGGAATCCCTGGGACGTTGCGGGTTGGGTCATTGTCACCCCGCACAAAAAACGCGATGATTGTATTCAAGAGTGATTCAAGGAGGTTTAAGGGGCTGGTGGGCCGGTCTTCCCACAGGACATAGAGCCCGGCTGTACTTGGCTCGCGCAGCACTGAAATTAAATATGGCAAGCCCAAAATGAACGCCAGGTTCAGTGCATAGCCACTATTCCACCATGCAAGGCGTGAGACGGGTTGCTGTGAATAATAGAGATATAAGACAAACAGCATCACCGCAACACTCGCCAGAATGCCTGTGTAATGGGTGTAACCTGCGAGTGTTAGCGAAATAGCCAGCAACGTATAGGGCACGGTATGGGGGCGATAGGGGTAGACTTTGTGCCCAATGTAAAAAGACAGCGTGACAAACCATATGACGAGCAGCACAAATAGGTTCATTAACGCAGCGGGGGTTACTGCGCGTGAAACCAGCACCGGCCAGATGCCAAGACTCATCGTAAACAGCGCGATGAGTGCTACTGCACTCCCGAACAGGCGGCGGCTGACAGCATACACCAGCGCCAGTGCCAGCACATTAGCGAAAACTGATAGCACCCGAAAGCCAAACAGGCCATCCCCGACCAGTGTTGTACTCATGACCTGTAGCAGGTGGAAAAGGGTTTCTTTGCCGCCGCTATCAGTCACCCAGAAGACACGCAGCGCGGCCTCGTCCTGAATCCCTTCAACGATGCGAATATTGGTGATCTCTTCCGCAGAAAAGCCCGGCGACAACTCATAGAGCATATGAATGCGGACGGCAAAACCGATGAGCAGTAGGAATGCTACAAGGATGTATTCGAGCCGTCGCTTTAACACGCTTGCCTCCGCAGGTGCATCGTTGTGGGTGTGCCTGGGGTCGGGTTATGCGGCCGTCGCGATGGCCGTGAAGAACAGAACGACGATCCCTAACCCCAGAGACGCATAAAACAAGCGTCGTTCTCGTTGCAATAATATATCGAGTTCGTCGGTATTGCCACGACTGGCTAGCAGTGTTGCACGTTGGAGTGCGGGCACGACCCCAAACTGCACTAACCCGGCTACAGCGACCATGCCACCATAGGCAATGTGCTTAAAGAGCATGGCAATTGTCCAGGTGTTTTCAAATGTCAACAGACCGTCGTAGTTTTCGTTAGCCCCGGTTTGCAGCATCCCTGTGCCAAGCAGCAGTACAAGGCTGAGGTTGGCAATAGGGCGGAAACGTTGTTGTAAACTGAGCAAGAAGTCGCGTTTTGTGTCGTCAGCGAGGTAACGATGCACGGTTGGCCAGATGTAAACGACAAAAATGATCATGCCGCCAATCCAGACTACTGTTGCACCCAGATGAATAAAGTAACTCAGTGAGAGAAGGATGTCGTCCATAAATCTTGCAATGCTCGTATGCTAACGGTTGATAGGGTTCAGAAATTCGTCACGGGGTGGGTGTGCGTAAGCCGGGTTGGTAGAAATTTTCTGCATTTGCACCAGCGCCGACCATGCCGGGCGGCCATCCATGCCATAAGGAATCGGTTCGAGCGGTGCAGAAGTGCCGATTGCCCACCAGTACTGCTCATCGTCTTCGGTCCAGGCGTGGTTAGGATAGTAAATGGCGGTCATCAAACCCAACCAGGGGCGGTACCGTTTCGCCGCGTATTGAAACGCTTTCTCTAGATAATTTCCCTGTCGGTCGGGTGATACGGCGAACCAGTGATAAATGGAATCTGGGCGGGGGTCAATCGTCCAACCGACCTCGGTGATGGCGACCTGCTTGTGTGCGTCCCCATTGGCGACCTGAATAGCCCGCATATGTTCGACATGCCGGAAGCAGCGCCAGCGGATGCAGCCGTTCGGGTTCGGATGGTCTGGGTCATAGTCAGGTGGGTATAGGAAGCCCGGTGCATGGAGTCCTAAAATATCATAATGGTCGCTCAACCCGGCTTCATACATGCGCCACAAAAATTCCTCGTCTGGCATGGCAGATGCATTGCGGGTACCAGTTGGTGCTAACCCGGCGGTGATGATAATTGCGTCGGGGTCAACTGCACGGATTGCGGCGCTACAGTCTGCTAGTAATGCAACGTAGCCAGCAGGGCTTGGCGGTTGGTCGGCCCACTCACGCGCGAGGTTGGGTTCATTCCAGATTTGATACGCGGCGATGTCTTCACCATAACGGGTGGCCACTGCGCCACAATAATTGGCGTAACGCTGGAGGTCAAAAGGTGGGGCTTCGTAGCCTGCATCGGGGCGCAACGCCCAATCTGGTGCAAGGCTTAACCGCGCCACGATATTCACCCCTTTAGCGCGGATGTCAGCCACCATCGCATCACCTTCAACCCAACGATACCGCAGCGGATCATCTTCTGGTTTCAGGGTGGGTTCAATGTCGCGCCAGGCAAAGACCTGCCGAACGTGGGTGAACTGCATCATATTCATATGATCAAGCCCGATGCTACGGTACATGGAATGCCACCAGAAGAAGGTGTGAATACCATAGGTCAGCGATGGGAAGGTCTTTGGTGACTCAAGGTCAATCTGGTCTGGTGCAAGATCATCTACAGCCGGGTATTGAGTCACCGCGCCATACGGCAAACTACTGCCGTTTGACTGGGCCCCGGAATTTGTTGCTGTGGTAGTGATGCGCAGCAGCACACCCCCCACAATACCCACAACTACAAAGGCACCGATAATCAGGGTATAGCGCAATTTCATAGTCTGGCGCAGTTCCTTGAGCCTAATTAGATAAACGAAAACGGGAGCCGGTTACAGCCCCCGTGTCAGTTGTCGTTAAGTGAATAGTGCAATCAGGGCCGTGCGCGGAAGTTCATATCTGCGATGAACGCCCAGGCCGGTGCGGGAATGTAATTTGGTCGAATTAATGAGTAGGGGATGTTGTCGCGGTATTCACGCGAGAGATCCCAGTTGGCTTCTGGCCCAAAATTCAGGTTCCAGATGATAGCCAACCGCACGAAATCCCATTCTTCCATCAGTTGAATAGCTTCAACCAGGAACTGGCGTTGCTCATCAAGGGTGTTGTCGTTGGCGTACTCAAAGTTGGGAATCTGACCGTTAACGGGTGTTGTGTCCAGGTCACCAGCAACCGCCCAGCCGAACTCCGTTACACAAAGCGGCACATCACTGCCAGCGTTGGCGATTTTGTTGGCATAGGTATTGAGCGTAGAGTAAAACGACCAGGAGTGATTCGGGTTATCAAACGGCCCTCGGAAGAGAGCAGATGGGTCATTCGGCACGCGGTCATAAGGAACGCCCGGGCCGATGTTGTAGCCGTTGTGGTGTGCCCCAAAGCAGTCAATGTAGTCCAGAACACTGTTCGCAATCAACTGGTCGGTATAAACAAAGTCGTCAACCGCGACAATTCCATCGTTCACACCCGTTGGTGCCAGTGCCCCGCTAACGATCATGATGTTGGGGTCGAGGAAACGGATGACATCATGCGCAGCCCGCAACATTTCCATGTACTCAGCCGCACTCAGCCCGTTGAGGCTTGTCCATTCGCGGGCCAGGTTCATTTCGTTCCAGACTTCGACGGCATGAATACGTCCCGGGTAGCGCTGCAACAGTGCGCCAAGGAAGTTTGTAAAGTCCTGCATATTATTGGGAGGTCCATGCTGTGCGACACTGATACCCGGCTGGCGGGCCCAGTCTGGTGCAGAAACCACGCTGATGAGTACCTTCAAGTTACGTTCGGCGGCCTGTTCAAAGAACAAGTCATAGCCCAGCGCTTCCCAGTCATAGATGCCGGGTTGTGGTTCGGCAAATTCCCAGCGAACTTGCAGCTTAACCCAGTTGAGGTTGAGTTGATACGCGGCGGCGTCCATATAGCCACCCATGCGCTGTTCGTCATTACCAAAGGCCGGAATGAGTTGAACGCCGAGGTCAAATTTTGTTTCCTGACGTGGGGCCGTGGTTGCAGTTGGCAGTGGGGTCGAGGCTGGGGTGCCGTCTTGTTGTGGGGCCGGGGCTGCGCTGTCACTGTCCATTGCAGCGTTCGCGCCTGGGTCGGCCGGTGCCGTATCATTAAGTGGTGATGCATCCGCCGGTGGGTTGACCGCCGCGCTATTTACATTATTTGCTGCAACGTCATCACCGTCAACGACGATAGCGGCCTCTTCTTGCTGTGAAACGACAATCACTGCACCATCGTTACTCGCTGTTGCTGTTTCGAAGTCGCCCGTGCCGACATAAATGCCAACAAATGTCGCCACACCGATGAGTAGCGTAACGCTCAGCCACACGGCGACAAAGCCTTGTATCTGGCGGCGTTTTGGGTTGGTGTGCTGCATTGATTGGGACGCCATAAGTTCTCCTTGTTGATCCACTGATCATCCGTAAAACAGTCAAACACTGTTTTGATAGTTTCGAAAATTGGGTTTTTGAAAGCTCGTCATTAATGAAACAATGAAATATGAACCTTAACGCCAGTATAGTCTTTTAGAGGAGTGCTGACTTGGCGGGTAGGCACCCCTCTCCTGACGCAACGCTAATGTTTTAGCGACGAAATAGCCGCCTTTCAAGCCCGATTTTTGATTCTCAGACTCGGGACGGCGATCACTGTGTTGTGGCTAGCGTGGGAAGTACGTACACGCCGGGCAGGTACCGTCAGGACGAATCATTGCATAACCGCCCATCGGGTCTGCACCCCAAACACCCGTGAAATTCAGGTTCCAGAAAATGACCATGCGCACAACACCACTGGCTCGTGCCACATCAATTGACTGTGCTAACCAGAGTGCATGTTCAGCGACGCTCGTCGTCACCGCCCACGCAAAACCACCCGGCAACGGCGGATAGCCCTCACCAGAGAGGTACCCCAGTTCTGTAAAGCATAATGGGCGCGTGGGGAAAATTGCACGATAGGTGTTGATCATACCACGCATGTAGCGCGTATAATAGGGGTTACGTGGGTCGCCGGAAAGTTGGGCCGGGCTGACGAGACCTTCATTATAATGAACGCCAAGGCAGTCCATATAGTTTGCTGCACCGGCCGCCGCCATTGCCCACAAAAACCGATCGTCATTCCACACACGGTCAAGCCCGAAAGCGCCTTCTGCCCCGGTTGGAGCCATCGCGGCCGCAATGACCATCGTATTCGGGTTATTGGCCTTAATCGCATTGTAGGACAACGCCAGTAACTGCGTGTATAAACCGCCATCAATCATACCCCGTTGCCATTCACGGTCGAGGTTTGGCTCGTTCCAGACTTCAATTGCATCTGCACCAAGCGCAGCCAAGCCACCAACAAAATTGGCATAATCGCGGAAGTAGGCTTCACCGCCAGCGACATCACCCGCCGCCCCGACAACGCCAAGCACGACACGGAAACCCTGTGCATGTGCAGTGTTGATGATGCCAGCGACACTTTCTGGGCTGGCCCCACGGCTATAGCGTACCTGCTTCTTAACCCAGGTCATGCCCATCTGCGCCATAATATCGCCGTTATTGAAATTAGCAACGTGGGCCCCATAGCCAAAGCCACTCATGCCTGTGCCGCCGGGGAGCGGTGCTGGTAGGCCGGTCGTGGTTGGGCCGCTGCCTGCGGCCGGGGCAAGTGTACTGGCCGGGGCTTCAACGACGGGCAGTGCGCTAATTTCGCCACTGGTGAGGCTGACATTAGGCGCAAAGAGCCACCCCTGCTGCCCACCGACAACGGCTTGCACCCAATTGCCGCTAGCGAGGCGTCCCGTCGCCGTGAGGTTTACGCCACTGGTGAGGCCCTGCAAAATCGCGAAGTTGGTGCCCGGCCCGCTGCGGAAATTGACACCACGTGTAGTCTGCCCTGCAATACCGCCCTCGACATTCACAGCCGCCGCGCCTGTGCTGGCTCCTTCACCCGCGTTACCCGTCGCATTGATGACAGGGAGTGTCTCAACGATGAAGCCATCAGGAAATTGCAAGAACTCCCACAAGACCCAACCCTCGGTGCCACCGTTGACAGGTTGGGCAAATACCCAGACGCCACCATTGCCAAGTTGATCTTCACGGCCGGAGACGTTGAGGACGGTGCCCAGCGAAAATTGGTCAATGCGGGGGGAGTCAGTGCCGGGGTTGGCCCGCACGTTCAGGGCATCAACGGCGACAGTAGCGGTAGTGGCCTGTGCTTGAACAGGCTGCTGTGGCTGAAAACTGCCGAGCGAGAAAAAGAGAATAACGCTTAGTGCTGCAATAAGACCGAAACGGAATGTGTTTTTCATGGTTGCTCTCGGTGTAACATCCTTAACGATTCGTAAATTTGTTGAATGCTGGTTTGATTTTATGCAGGCAGTGTAGCATGTCCCCCTGACCACTGCAAATTCCCGTTGTGCGGCGTTAGGCAAGCGGTGGGCTTGAATCTCGCCAACACTTTCCGTTATGATGAGGCGCGACAACATCAATCAGTGAGGAATTCCCCGTGCAAAAGCGACACAATAACTACTACCTGCTGAGCCTCGGTTGCTCAAAAAATACTGTTGACTCCGAATCTATGGCCCAACTGCTCGACGGTGCCGGGATGCGCGGTGTCACAAGCCCGAACAACGCCGAGGTGATGATCGTTAACACCTGTGGCTTCATCGGGCCCGCCAAGCAAGAAAGCATCGCAGCCTTGCAGGAACTTGCAACCGTCAAAAATGAAAACCAGTATCTGATCGCGGCCGGGTGCCTGTCGCAGCGCTATGGCGATACCCTCGCGCAGGAGGTCGCGGGACTGGACGGGATCATCGGCACACGGCGTTGGATGGATATTGTAGACCTTGTGCAGCGTCTAAGAGAACGTAAACACCCCGAACCGCTCTATCACCTCCCTACAGAGGCGGCCACTGTCGGCATTGACGAACAGGGCGCGGCGCGGGTCAGCATTCAGGGGGCCAGCGCATATCTAAAAATTGCCGATGGATGCCGGCGACCGTGTGCGTTCTGCGCGATTCCGAAAATTAAAGGCACGGCGGTCAGTCGGCCATTGGAATCCATTATCAATGAGGCGCGGTTGCTGCGTGACAATGGTGTGCAGGAAATTATTCTTATTGCGCAGGACTCGACTGACTATGGCCACGACCTCGGCCTGAAAAATGGACTCGCTGTCTTGCTCAAGGAGTTGGTAAAGGCGGTGCCAGATGTGCCGTGGCTGCGGATTATGTACGCCTATCCCGGCTACGTGACCGATGAACTCATCGAAACCATGGCCACGCATGACCAGATTGTGAATTACCTCGACATCCCATTGCAACACGCTGACCGCCAGACATTGCTACGAATGCGTCGCCCCGCTAACACAGAATGGGTATACAAAACGCTCGAAAAAATGCGTGCTGCCATGCCTGACCTCGCCATTCGGACAACGTTCATTGTCGGCTATCCGGGCGAAACCGACGCGGAGTTCGCCACGCTGGAACAATTCGTTAAAGACCTGCAATTTGATCGGGTGGGCGCTTTCACCTACAGCTACGAAATCGGCACCCCCAGCGCCACATTGCCAAATCAGATTGACGATGACGTCAAAGCTGCCCGCCGTGATCACTTGATGACGGTACAGCAACCCATTAGCTTGCAACGCAATCAAGCTCAGGTTGGCCGCACGTTGGATGTGATCATCGAAGGACACGCTGAGGTCACTGACGAGGATGGCAACCCAACAGGCGAATTGATGTCTCTTGGACGTTCTTATCGTGATGCACCAGAGATTGACGGGTATGTCATGGTCGAAGGCGAAGCGCCCGTTGGTGAAATGGTGCCAGTTCGTATCACCGGGGCGATGGTTTATGATCTGGTGGGGACTGTGGATTTAGCAGACCCAACCATCATTCAGCCCGGTCAGATTTTCGCAGCGGGTGATCTCGCGGGTGAGTAGTCTGTTGAATATGGTACACTGGCCACTGCGTGAAAACTAAACTGCATCAAACCATTTCGTAAGGAGTAACAATGCCACGCTCATTTTCGAAGGCAAGCCGCCTTTTGGTCGCTCTCGCACTGGTTATGGGGGCTGTCGCCTTCTTGAATGCCACCCCGCACACCTCGTTTGCTCAGGACGCTGGCGCTGAAGCCCAAACCCCTGCGCAATTATGCGAGAACGCTGAAATCGAAGAACCGGAAACCCGCCGATTTTCACAGGCGCAAGACGTGCTGGAAGATGGCGTCAACTATCAGGCGATTTTCTGTACAGGGAACGGTCCGGTGTATGTAGACCTGTACGAAGACTATACACCCGTCACCGTGAACAATTTCGTCTTCCTTGCGCAGCAAGGGTACTATAACAACTCGACCTTCCACCGTGTCATTGCCGATTTCATGGCGCAGGGCGGCGACCCGGTTGGCAACCCCGCTGGTACAGGTGGCCCCGGCTATCAGTTCCAGGATGAATTTGCGCCGTTCCTCGCCTTCTCGCGTCCGGGCTTGCTGGCGATGGCCAACGCCGGCCCCAGCACCAATGGCAGCCAGTTTTTCATTACCCGTGTGCCGACCCCACACCTGAACAACCTGCACACGATTTTTGGGGAAGTGCTTGAAGGGCAAGAAGTGATCGACACCATGCAAAATGCTGAAGGTGGTGAAGAAGCAGAAGCGTTGAACACCGTACTCATCATCGAAGACCCGGCAACGGTTGAAAGTGACTATGAAGCCCCTGAACCTGCCACCGCTGAAGAAGCACAGGCTGCTGTGCAGTCGATCTTTGACGGTGTAGACGTGTATGAATCTGAAGATGCAGGTGTGGTTGAGGACGTTGACGCTGCGACTGAGCGCTTTGACGGGGATGCCCGCGATATTGCGACCGAACTCTACACGCAGAACAATTTTGCTTTCCAGGCTGGAGGCTTATACACTCTGAACGACTGCGACGCTGAAACCGACCTGCTCGGTATTGGTTACCGTCTCATTAACTTCGAGAACAATGATGGTGCGCAGAGCTTCGCCGCCAGCGAACAACTTGATGAATTGCAAAGTGCGCAGGGCTTTGAAATAGTCGAAGACCCGGCTGACATCCTGCTGCGCAACAACTTTACGACTGACAACATCTATAGCACGATGACAAGCGAGATTTGTGACCGTGAGTCGGTTGTAGCCCGCCATATCTGGAATTTCGGGTCTTATGTGGTCGAGATGGAACTCATCATTGATAACGCTGTCTTCGAAGGTCAGCTTAGCCTTGAAGACCTGCCCGGCGTTATTGCGAACCTCGGCTTTGAGTTGACGCCCGCAGTATCTGAAGTGCTGCTCAACAGCGACGCCTAGAACTGACAACGCAATGAGTTTTGACGCTGCTGCTCAACACTATGACCGAGATTTCACCAAAACGTCTAGCGGGCAGTGGCTACGTGCTAAAACATGGGAACGCCTGGCCCTGCACTTTGAGCCGGGCGCTTCTGTTTTAGAAATTGGGTGTGGAACAGGGGAAGACGCTTGTTTTCTGGCAGAACGTGGTGTCAACGTGCTTGCTACTGATGCTAGCTTCGCCATGCTAAGCCAAACCACACAAAAAGCTGCTGCTGCCGGGTTGCAGCGGTATGTCTCAACGGCGCGGCTTGATCTCAATAACCTGTCTTCAGATATTGACGATCAATTTGACGGTGCTTATAGCAATTTCGGCCCGCTGAACTGCACTAATGAGCTTGGGCGTGTCGCACAATGGCTCGCTGAACGGATTCGCCCGGGGGGAATTGTTGCCCTGGGCGTGATGCCGCCGTTTTGCCTGTGGGAAACCCTCTGGCATACGCTACACTTCGACATCAAGACAGCCACGCGCCGCTGGAACGGTCACAGCATAGCGACACTTGCCGACGGAAGCACCTTCCCAATTTATTATCCCGATGTACGCACCCTTAAACGTGCATTTGCATCAGCGTTTGAGATGGCGTATATGTCCGGGGTCGGGGTGTGGTTGCCACCCAGTGATGTGTATGAGGTTATTGAAAAGCGCCCACGGTTATTGCGCGTGTTACAGCGTCTGGAAAACCGGAGCGCTCAGTGGTGGCCAATCCGCAACTGGGCTGACCATATCTGGGTTGAGTTCAAACGGCGATCAGCTACCAATCTTTAGCGGCGTTGGCATCCACAAAGTAGTTTTTGCATGCTTCATCGACCAAACGCGGCGAGAGGCGTGGTGTTTCGCCCGTATATTCGCAAATTTGACGAATGATCTTGAGAATGTCACGCGGATGCACGGCTTCCATCCGGCGGCCGGGTTTACGGTACCATTCTTGCACCAGGTGCATAAAGCCTTCACGTTCCATCGCGACGTTGTAGTTCTTGGCCATAATCGTAAAGATTTGAAAGAACATCCGGTCATCAGGACTGGTCACGGCAACCTTCATCTGAATACGCCGCAGGAACGCACCGTCTACCAGTTCGTTGGGGTCCAGGTTGGTTGAAAACACAATCAACTGGCGGAAGGGAATTTGCAGGGCTTGCCCGGTCCGCAAACGCAAGAAGTCAATCCCGGTTTCGAGCGGCACAATCCAGCGGTTGAGCAATTGTTGTGGGGCCATGGTCTGGCGGCCGAAGTCGTCGATAAGGAACATACCGCCATTGGCCTTCATTTGCAGTGGGCTTTCATAGAATTTGGCAACCGGGTCATAGCGCAGTTCAAGCGCATCCATTGTTAGCTCACCACCAACAATCACTGAAGGACGCTTCCACTTGCCCCAGCGTTTGTCTGCAAAGCGCTTTTCGTTTTCGTTCAAGTCAACAGCTTCAAACAGCAATGGGTCATAAATGCTGATGATATAACCTGCCAACGTTACTGCATAGGGCACCCAGATTGGTGCAGCGCCACCTGCTAGCAATTTGCCGATAGCTTCGGCGACGGTTGTTTTACCGTTTCCCGGGGGGCCATACAAGAAAATGGATGTACCCGCGTTAACCGCCGGGCCAATGCTACGATGGAAATCGTCTGGCAGAATAAGGTGAGCGAGGGCTTGTTGCACTTGTTGTTGCGTTAGCTGGAGCTTCTGGTCAGTCTGAATTTCGATGGCCTGGGTGTATTTATCAATAGGAACCGGAATCGCGCCGATATACTGGCTACGCTCAAATGCATCGCGGGCACGTTTGGCCCCTTCATCCGTCAGATTATAAGAGTACGTAAAACGCCCCATCTGACCAGCCTGTGCAACTTCAATCAGCTTGTCGTTTTGCATTTTGACAAATAATTCATCAACAACCTGAGGCTCAAGGCGAATCGTACTCGCCATGTTCTTCAGACTAACAACCCCTTCGTTGAACAAGATACGCAGCACAAGGTCAATCACAATCCCAATGGGAATGTCGAGTTCCTCTAAAGACTGGGGTGGGCGCAACAGTTCGACAAGCGGGTTAGAAGGCGGCGCAGCGGGGGCTTGCTGTTGTTCTTGTACTGGTGCATCAGACATTCTTTATTTTCCTCAAGAAAACTAACTGAAATTGGTTAGATGTCCTCATTGTCAATGTATTCGATAGGTGGGGCTTGCTCGGTGGCGCTCAGCATCCACTGTTCAGCGAGGGTTTGTGCCAGGCGCTTATATACTTTGACCATAAAAGCAGGTTCTTCGACTTCAAGGCGTACGAGGGCGTCGTGGGTGATCTTCAAGAGCTTGAGGTCAATGCCGGCTACTGCTGTTGCCAACCGTTGTTGATTGATCAGCAAGCCAACTTCCCCAAAAGATTGCCCGGTAGAAACAATGCTGGCAGTTTGCTCGGTTCCGTTGTCGTCTTGAATCAAGATGAGTACAGTACCTTCTAACACCAGGTACATTGCATCAGACATGTCTCCTCGTGAGAAGATCGTTGTACCGGCGGGGTAGGTTGCCTCCTCCGCATACGCGCTTACGGACTCCAAACTGGTAACCCCCAGGCTCCAGGTAACCAGCCAGGGGGCGATGTGGTCATTTCTGCCTTCTAATGACATACCCGTATCCTGTCAACTTATGCTCAGGATGAGCTACCGTCAGACGCACGGAACACTTGCAGCGTGCGGACGATGCCTGCCATGATGATTAACGTCCCGGTGAAGTAGGTAATCCAGCGGAAGGGACCAGCGTCATCACCAGCGACAAACAAAGTGATTGTGTATGAAACGAGTAGTAAGGCGAGAAACCATGTCCAGATTGATACGTGCCATTTCATGACGAAGCGTTGGTAAACGGCCGACGTTAACAGAATACCACCGGCCAGCATAGGGAACAGAATACGCAAAAATTCCGAACTGCCTGTGACGGCTTGAATTAATGACACACCCAGCAGGATAACGACAGAGCCATTTGCAAGTGCTTCTACCTGACCTTCGCTGAGCCCAATACCACGTGGCCCACCCTCCCTGTTCTTGGTCTTGGGGCGGCGTGGTGCGTCCTCGTCACGGTCATCACGCCCACGCATAGGCGGATCATCAAGTGTGATATTGCTGCGGCCGCCACCACTGCTGCCTCCCAACTGAGCGTTGCTCCCACCAGACCCACCGCCCCCAAAACGGGGATCGTCCAGGTTAATCGGGCCGCCAAAGCTCTGATTCCCCGATGGGCCCTGGTTGGCGGGTCGGTCAGGTGGTGCGTAACCACCCTGGCGCTGGGCAGGTGCATTCGGTGCGCCGCTGCTGCCAAAGCGTGGATTATCTAGATTAATATTGCCACCCTGCGGAGCGGATTGTTGGCCGCCGGGTGGGGGATAGCTTTGCGGCGGCGGGTACTGCTGTTGCGGCGGCGGTGATGACGGTGGTGCGTTTTGATTCCCATGGCCACCAAAGCGCGGGTCATCTAAGTTAATATTGCCACCCTGTGATGATCCTTGCTGGCTGTTGGGCGGTGGATAGCTACCCTGTGATGGTTGTTGGGGCGGCGGATACTGTTGTTGGTTGGGGCGTGGTGCGGGTGCGCCACCACCAAAACGTGGATCGTCCAGGTTTATATTTCCCTCCTGCGGCGGGTAGTTTCCCTGTGGGGGATAACTGTTTTGCCGTGGGGGGTAACGGTCGTCGTTGTTGTCGTCGGGCTGATAGTTTGGATTCTGTGGTCGGTTTGACATGCGCTCTTCTCCAAATCGGTATCAGGTTGCATTGTAGCATGAGCTACGAGATGGGGGAAATTGTTATAAATTAACGGTATAGACGCTTGTTGCCAAAATAATTTAAAAGAAATTTGATGCGAATTTCATGTCACTCGCGTATTATACTTGTGAAATTCTTCGCGAATTTAAGCCAACACATACATTCTAGAAGCTGGGAGATGTACACTATGACGCTTCAAAGTTCTGACTACCGTCAAAAGTCGGTTCCGAAACTCCACTGGTCCCGTAAATCGCAGCCAATCGCCCCCGCTGAGGTGTTGATGAACCGTTTGCAACAGGGGTGGAGCGTTAGCAACACTGTAACCTGCAAGCAGCATCAATATGGCCCGGGGCGCTCGGTCGATATTTACACGTTCACCCTAACACACAACAATGACACGATGCAATTGCCGGTACAATCGAACCCGGTTGTACGTCGCCTGCTACGGGAACACAACTTAGAGATTATCACCGAGTAACACCTGTTGCGGTACGAAGCGCCGCAATGACGTCGGAAGTAGACGGATAAGGCGCGATAGCTCATCCCGATCAAACGGACGTAACACCCCCAATGCGAGGACATAGGCTGCCACCCCAGCGAGAAGGCTCGCTGCTGGTAGCTGTCCCCACAGCAAACCAATCACCGCTACCATTACACCCGTTGCTAGCACCGGACGCATAATCAGGGTCATCCAGTTTACCCCTGACAACACATCGCGCAGTAGCCACAAAAACAGCCCAAAAAGCACAGCTTCTGAGATAATAGTCGTCACTGCGGCGGCCCGGAAGCTGAATTGCGGCAAGAGCAATAGATTGGCCCCGACGTTGAAGCCTACAGCGGCTATGAATGCGCCTGTGATACGTCGCTGACGATCAAGTGCGATCAGTACATATTGGGTCAGGCTGTTCATCCATCCAATGGGAATACTCCAGATCATTAACTGAAGTGCAATCGCCCCGTCTGGCAAAAACGCTGCACCCCCAAGCAACCCGACCAGTGCATATGCCAGAAACGTCGTCACTGTAGCAATGGGTAACGCCGCTAACAGTAGCAATTTGAGCCCAAATATGTGATTGCGCCGCAACCCTGCTCTATCTTCTTGTGCCTGGCGAGACATCATCGGGAGCAGGGCCATGGTAAAAAACGCAGGAATAATGTTCAGCGCATCCAGCCATTTGTAAGCAGTAGAATACACACCCACTACGGCTACCCCGTTGATCGCCTCCATCAGCACAATGTCGCTGCGGAAAAAGACCGTTGCCAGCAAGTGATTGATCATCAGCGGCCATGCTTCACGGAGCATAGTGCGTTGGAACTGCCCATCCGGGGAAGGGTGCCAGTTGTTCCGGACCAGCGGCCACGCCAATCGCGACAGCAGCAAAAATGTTACAAAGTTGGTCGCAATACTTGCCCCGGCCAGCCCTACGACCCCACCGCCCAGCAGTAGCGCCGCCAGCCCCAGCGACACCTTCACCAGCGTTGAAACAGTCGTCATTGCAGCCGGGTATTCGGCTTTTTCGAAAGCGTAGAACAGTGCTGTTAGCCCTGTGCTGATGCTGTTGGGAATTAGCCCGGCGTAAAGCAGCACAATCGCCACGATAGCGGTATCGTCCAGCCCCGGTTCAACAGTCGTGTTACGTAAAAATAGCACCAGCAGCAGCAACGGCACGCCTAAAACGGCCAGGCCCAACCGCAGGATGCTCGTATTATATAGGTATCGTCCGGCCGCCTCTGGGTGGCGAGAAACCTCGCGGGTGAGGAGTGTATTCAGTCCGAAATTGGTGACAATATCAAACCAGCCAAAGATGACGATGGCGTAGTAGTAAATCCCGGCGTCTGCGGGCCCGAGGATGCGCAGCATGATAAACGCAAAGGCAAAATCTATGCCACGATTAAAGAGATTGAGCGCGATGGGGGCGACACTGTTTTTGATGACCCGCTTGCCTTCGTCGTCGTCGGCATTGGTGCCGACAAAGGTATTCCATAGCCAGATCACCGCCAGGAAGATAACCACCATGCCACTGATGAAGCTCAGAAATGCGCCTATCTGGAATGTGGGTGGACTATACCGAAAACGCACCGTCCATTCGCCGGGCTCAAGCTGAACGCCACGCAGGTTATCGTTCACTTGCGTAAGATTAATCTCGTCTTCGGCATCCTCTCCGGCTCCCTGTGGGCGCACATAAGCTCGCCAGCCGTCATCGTAATTGTCAGCCAGAACCAGCCATGATGGTTCATCAACGCGAGCATCCACGCGGACTTCAATGTCGCTATAGTTGGTGATGATCGCTGGTGTGGCGGTGATGCAGGTACCCGTTGGAGGTGGAAAGAGCGACAGATGTCGTTCATCCTCAAGCGCAATCGTCGGTGCGTCATCGGGCGCACAACCAGCATTGCGTTGATAGGTCATGCCTTCAGTGGGCTGTATAACTGTATATGCACGGGGGAGCGCTTCCGTGTTTTCGTAGATGCGTAGCCCACTGTCAGCATAGACCTCAATGTAGCCCAATCCATCGGGGTCGAATTCGGGCGGAATTATCCAATCTGTGACCAGATAGCGGACGTTGAGCAAGTCCAGCACGTGACTATCAATAGCCTGTGGATTTTGCCAGGTGATTGGGTCAATGCGGTTGGCGTCCAGTCCCCCTTGCGGCGCGACCCGTTGCATCATAGCGGCGTAGTCAACACTGAACAGACTATCGTAACCACGCACATCATGCAGCCCGAATTGCCAGCCCGCGTTGGCATGAAAGGGGCTTTCGCCAAAGTCTAACGCTTGAATGCGGAACGGTCCTTCGGTGGCCATCCGTTCCTGTAGCCACACGGCCGATGGTGGTTCGGCGTGGAGCCATTCAGCTTCAGCACGCGGGTAGAACGGCCAATGGACAACAAACAAATCCAGTATGATAAGGGCAACACCAGCCACTAACCACAGCGGTGCCTTGTAGTTGCCACGCCCG
This sequence comes from Anaerolineae bacterium, assembly GCA_034437655.1. Taxonomy (GTDB): domain Bacteria; phylum Chloroflexota; class Anaerolineae; order Aggregatilineales; family J027; genus J027. The sequence continues at coordinate 14,014 of DAOTTU010000111.1, read as the reverse complement.
ACCGCAAATTGACGCCGCCGTAGTAGCAGCACCACACCTGCTAGCATAACCATCAACGCAAACAGGGCGAGATTACGCACGGTGTAACTATAAAATCCCGCGACATCAACAAAGACATCGGCAGCATTAAACGCGGTGTAGGCACGTTCTATGATGCCGCGAAAGGATTCGAATTGTAGTATCGTCACGGCGAGGGCGGCCAGCATCCCCACGCCGCCAAGTAACATCGACATACCAAGACGTGCTATGGCGTGCGGAAAACGATTCTTAACCAGATAGTGTGTGCCAAAAGCTGCAAAAACGGCTATGCAAATCGAAAATGGCCATATCCAGCGAAACGGGGTGTGGAGCTGGTTAACACCCGGTAGGCCATAGTATAGGATTGCATAAAAAGGCGTGCCGAACATAAATAGCAGCGTTATCACTGCCAGAGTGCCGAAGATCAGACGGTAGGGTGGCGCGTTGATTTGTTTGCTTGCCCACCACTGACTGAGCCCACCGAACAGGCCTATTGCAGCCAGCACCAGTGGTAGGATGCCCATGTATACGCCGCCTTCGACGTAATTTTTGATGCCAAAGGCCGTATCTTCTTTCACAAAGTCCGGGTTAGCATCAGTTTGTGTCAGGTGTTCGTCGCGGATTTGAACGGTTTCACCTTCAAACACGTCGTAATAGCTGTGGTGAGACGGGTTGCCGAAAATATCGGGAATTAGAAATGCGGCCAGGTGCCGTTCGGGGAGGGCAAAGCTACGTACACGCTCGAAAGTCGTGGTTTCACGTTCGGTACGGAAACTATTGTTGGCTGCTTCAACGGCGGGGATAAACTGCACGGCCCCAACCCCAAAGCCAAGCCCAACCAGCAACAGCAATGCCAACCCCCGTTGAAAAACTACACCGACATTTGCAGACTGCCACCATTCAAAGAGTAAGCGTGCGGCTGCATAAAACGTCATTACCAGCAGCGTGTAGTACAGAATTTCGAGGTGCCCGGCCAGGTGAACCATCCCCAATGCCACGGCGCCAATCAACACCCACGGCATGGTAGCTGGTTTGGCCCCGCCGAGTGGAAATGGCTTGCGCTGGATCGTATATTCCAACATGAGTAGTAGCAGCGGCAACCAGGCGGCCCCGGCCTGAATCATTGGATGCACGAGAGCCACAACGAAAAAGCTGCTGAGTTGTACCGTAAGTGCGGCGACCAACCCCGGCGCACGTCCCAGCCCAATGCCGCGTATAAAGGTATACATCCATAGCCCGGCCAGCCATAGTTGCGAAACAGTAAACCACCCGAACGCAGCCGATAGTGGCATAACGTAGTACAACACGCTGAAGGGATAGAGCATACTATGCTGGCCGTTGGCGAGGAAGGGGGTGCCTGCGAATTGGTGTGGCTGCCAGAGCGGGATTTCACCCTCGCGCAGGTTCTCATTGATGAACCATTTCCACTGATAATTTTGCAGGATGAGGTCGCTCAGCAGAACGTTGTGTGGAACTTCGGGGACTCCCAGTGCCTCGCGTTCAGTGGCCCAGGGTTCGTACTGATAGAGATTATCGGCGGGGAGAATCGTGCGGCCGCCGAGGGTGACGGGTGCAAACAGGGCAAGCGGTATCAGGAATAAAAAGACAAGTATACCGAGGTCTAGCTGCCAGCGCCGATTCATGAAGTCTGCAAACCCCTCTACCTTTTGTGCCCAGGCGGCAGGGTATTACTTTAGCCCTTCTAAATTGCCCGGTCCGCTGCGGTAAGCCGCCGATGTCGCCACCAAACCTGGAAAACACGCGCCGCTGCTTCGTACTGGATATGAAAGCTCATTTTGGATTCGCCTTCGGTACGATCTGGGAAATAGATCGGGATTTCAACGGCTTGATACCCTAATTTCAGTGCAACATAGTTCATTTCGACTTGAAAAACGTATCCATTAGAGCGAATCCGATGCGCAATGTCCATCCCGAGTAATGTTTCGCGCCGCCATAGCTTAAAGCCACCCGTTGCATCGCGAATGGGTGTGCGCAGTAGTAAGCGTACGTAGACACTGTTGGCGAACCAACTTAAGAGCTTGCGCCACCATGCCCAGTTTTCATCAACACGCCCGCCTTTACTGAAGCGTGACCCCACCACAAAGTCACAGCCATCTAGCGCGGTGATCATCTCTGAGATGTAATGCGGTTGGTGCGAAAAGTCGGCGTCCATTTGCAAAATGGCGTCAGCTTCGCCCTGAAGCGCCACTGCGAAGCCATCAATATACGCCTGACCGAGCCCGTTTTTCTCTTGACGATGAAGAACCTGCACACGCTGTGGAAACTCGGCAGCCAGTTCGTCGGCCAGCTCACCTGTGCCGTCGGGCGAATTGTCATCAACAACAAGAACAGAAATTTCAACCTGTGGAATTGAAAGGGAAAGGATCGCCGGGACAATATGCGGCAGATTATCTGCTTCGTTGTAGGTAGGAATAACGATGGTGAGTTTCATCGCGCGAGTCGTCCTATCATTGCCAACATCAGGTCAAGCTAAAGTTGAAACCTGCGCCGATAAGGGATGACACGCCGCTTATAATTCACTGTATAACCAACAAATTTTTCTTCAAGAGTTTTGAATTTTTCGCTGTCGAGGCCGCGTCGTAATGTTTCTAATGATTCAGCGACAAATTCGGCGACGCGCAGGGGATAGTCTCCCCACAGGGTTTGTTGAACATCAGTCATGTAGATGCCAAGTTCCCGCATGCCGGGTACGAACTCGGTACGTAGAAAGCGGTAATGCTTTTCGTAGGTTTCGGGTAGCAGATCATAACTAATGAGGATTTTGTATTTGGGATGGATACGCAACATGCAGTGTGGGCGTTTGGACGCCAATCTCCTTCATTCTCGGCAATCTGGCGAATGCCTGCCTATACTACTCTTTCACTTAGAAACATACAAGTCTCAACGACAGTTGCATTATTATGCCAGACATAGGATAATCAGCCACATATAGCACATTATCGACAGATTACTGCGGGGCAGCGCCTTTTCCCATGACTTCAGTCAGCCTCAAAGACTACATCCGCGAACTGAGCCAATTGCTCGACCAGGAAGCCTATGAAGAAGTAATTGGGCATGGTCGACACATTCTACAACATTTCCCGAAGCATGTTGCAACCTATGAAATGCTGGGCCAAGCACTTTTCCATAAACGTCGCTATGACGAAGCCGAGCAGGTTTTCTTGCGGCTTCTCACGGCAACCCCCGGCAATTTTGTTGCACATGTCACGCTGGCCGAAATCTATCAAGAACGTAGCGATACCGTGCGTGCGCTGTGGCATCTGGAAATTGCGCTAGACCAGCGACCAAACCAGACGAACTTGATGAATGAACTGCGAGTGTTGTATCAGCAGCGGCATGGGCATTCCCCAGACAAAATTCAACTGACCCAACCTGCGCTGGCGCGGCAATATCTCAATAGTGGCATGTATGAACAGGCGATCAGTGAACTATATGCGGTTATTCAGCAAGAACCCAGCCGCTATGACCTGCGTGTCTTGCTGATGGATGCATTCTGGGAAGCTGATTATTTGGCAGAAGCCGGCCATGTCGCGCTGGACCTACTGAAGCATTTACCAGATTGTTTGCCTGCAAACCGATTGATGACCCAGCTCTGGATTCTCAGCCGCCGCCCCGAAGAAGCGCGGCCATTCTTGCGTCGTGTCGAGGCGTTGGCACCCTACCAGAGTATGGAATTGCTGTACCGAACGTTGGACCCGAGTTCGGCTGTACCAGATGGCGGCTTTTCTCTACCACGTCTCGACTGGTCGGCGGCTTCCTCTGCATTTGTTGAAACAAGTACCCCCGATTGGTTCAGTGACCTTGGGCGTGCCTTTGAAGGTGAAGCGGCTGGACCGCTGGATGCACAACCCGATGGGGCTCCCCCTGCTGATGTGCCAGACTGGGTAGGCGGCCAGGAGGAGGCGCAGGCGGCTGATTTACCAGACTGGTATACCCCGGCAACCAGTGAATTTGGAACCGGGTCGCTAAAACAACGCGGCAACACAGACAAGCTCGAAAGCCCGGATGACTGGTTTGCAGATATGACCAGCAGCGTACAAGCACCAGAGCCTGTTACTGATGAAAGTGATTATGGCGCTTCTGCAGGGACAACCAGTGCCGGGGAGTCAGACATTAACTTTGAAGAATGGTTTGGTGATGCCGAGAGCTTTAGTTCAACTGAAGGCGGTCTTGGTGGAACCGATGAACTGCCACCCATGCCGCAGGATGACAGCCCGGAAGACCTCGCATTTCTGGTTGACGATGACGATAACCAATCCATTGATGATGACTTCCTGGCTGCCAGCCAGCCTCAATCGGACGCATCCAGACAAAGCACCGGGTTTACTGATTTGCTTGGTGATCAATTTGGGGAAAGCGATAGCGCCGCTACTGAAGATGATTTTGGCACACCAGACTTCGATTTCTTTGACACATCCGCCGAGCAAGATGAGCAACAAATGCCGGATGATGTGCCAGATGTTGATTGGCTTGCAGGCGATGATAGTCGCGCTGGGGCCTCGTCGGCAGCGACAGGCTTTACGGGGCTACTAGATGACCAATTTGCCGCCGCTCGTAATGATCAGGATGATCTTGCAGCATTTTTAGATAGCCAGGATGATGAACCGGAACCGCGCCAGCGGACTGGTGTGACCGACGAACTTCTTTTCGGCGGTGACGATACTGATGCGGATGATGACCTATCACTCCCAGACTTTGAGCTAGAATCTAACCCTGATGACGAGATGAGTTGGCTGCTCGAAGATGACAGTGATGAGCTTGAAGAAAGCGGTCCTGTTGCCACTGGTATCACCAGTGAACTGCTTGGTAGTGCTGATGACGCTGACGAGCCAGATTTCCTTGATTTTGATCCCGGTGACGCGGATGAGGCTGATCTTGATTGGCTTTTGGGCGACGACGAAATGCTTGCACCGGCCACTAGCGAAGGCGAACGGGTACGGACAGGGTTAACTGATGAGTTGATTGGCGTTGATGACGACGATGAAGACCTGGGGACACTTCGTGATGCAACCCGTCCACCCTCCCCCGAGGAGGTGGCAGCATTAATGGCAGCAGCACGTGGTGAAAGTTCCAGCGAAACAGCCGATGATGACGACGATGATGCGCTAGCCAGGTTATTTGACGACGAAGAACCCGCTACGATGTCGGCCGATGAATCCGGCACGAGCTTTGATGACCTGTTCGCAGACGAAGCACCATCAGCGGAGGATGATAGTCCGGCGTGGATGCGCGAGACGGTTGCAAGCGGTACGAATGAGACTGCTGATGAGGACTTTGGTGACCTGTTCGCGGATGACGCGGACGATGATGACGCGCTAGCGGGCCTGTTCGGTGACGGGGAAGAACCCGTCGCGATGTCGGAAGGCGTATCGGATGAAGGCTTTTATGACCTGTTCGCCGATGATGCGGACGAAGCACCATCAGCGGAGGATGATAGTCCGGCGTGGATGCGCGAGACAATTGCAAGTGGTACGAATGAGACTGCTGATGAGGACTTTGGTGACCTGTTCGCGGATGATGCGGACGATGATGACGCGCTAGCGGGCCTGTTCGATGACGAGGAACCCGTCACGATGTCGGCCGGTGAATCTGGCGAGGACTTTGGTGACCTGTTTGCAGATGACGCGGACGATGATGACGCGCTAGCCGGGTTGTTCGATGACGAAGAACCCGTCGCGATGTCGGCCGATGAGTCTGGCGAGGGATTCGATGACCTGTTCGCGGATGACGATTACGACGATGCGCTAGCAGGCTTGTTTGATGACGCTGACGACGCACCTGAAAGTGACCGTGTGTCAACCGGTATGACCGGAGAACTGCTCAACCGTTTCGAAGATGCTGACACCTCTGCGGCTGATGATGGTGGCCGAGTAAGCACAGGCATGACCGCTATGCTGATGGGGGACTTCGATGATGATGAAGGTACCGATGACGATGAGGGCCGTATCAGCACGGGCTTAACAGGAACGTTGGTCAGTGAATTTGACGACGATGATTTGTCGGCTATCCTCGACGACGATTTCGACGATGATGCAAGTGATGGGGAAACCATTCTTTTTCTTGATGAAGAAGAAGTAGACCGTGACGTGCTGCGACAAGCTGCTGCTGAGTCGGCATCAGACGTTCCTGACTGGCTTACGCAGGGAACGGATGACGATGAATTTGCAGATGATGACGATATTGACGCAGACTTTAATGTCAATCTTGATCTCAATAATTGGGCAACAGAACCCCAGAATGTCGTTGAAGATGAACAGGGCGATGACATCCCCGATTGGCTGGCCAGCATGGAATTAAGTGATAATAACGAGCAGCCTGCCGAAGCAGAAGCGACACTCGACTTTATGGCAGAGCCACAGGCAGGCGATGATGGCGATTTTGAGTGGATGTCAGCTTTTGATGATGAACCTGAGCCAGAACCTGCCGTCGCTGATGTGGAGAGTGATGAGGAAGTTGCCCTGGATCTGGACGATATTCTGGACCTGGATACTGATGCAGCAGCCGACACAGAAGCAATGCCGGACGAATCCCTTGCAGCAAGCGAGGATTTATCAGATACTAAACAAAGTGAGTCTACGTCGGGGCAACGCTTTGAATTTAAGAAGCCCCCACGCTGGATGCGGCGTCAATCTGGCGGTACTGACGACTAACGAGCGTAAGCGAAGCGTGTTTGAATGAAGAAGGAGTCCCTCTAATGGGCGATAACATGCCAGATTTTTCATCCATGACCCCCGAAGAACAGATGCGTTGGCTCGAAAGCCTGGCAAAACGTCAGGGGGCCACCGATGAAGGGTTCACAACGTCAGCCGATATGGAAGTTGACGAGTTGAATCCCGATGAAGTGGATATGTCCCACGTCGGGCCCGGCTACACCCCTTCCGAAACGTTCTCGTTCAGCAAACACGCTGATGACCCGCCACCCCAGACGCCACCACCTGCGGAAACTAGCACTGCTCCACCAGAACCGGAGCCAGTCGCTGAACAGCCACCTGTCGCACCAGAACCTTCAACACCAGCGCCAGGCGGTGAAATGGATATGGAAAGCCTCTCAAGTTCTGATCCATTGGCGTTTTTAGAGGCCCTAGCGGCACGACAGGGTGCAGACCCCAATACACTGACCTCGCAGAGCAAAATGGACGTGCCCGAACTGGATGAGTCAACCGTTGACCAGAGCAACTTTGGGCCGGGGTATACCCCTTCAGAGACGTTCTCATGGAGCAAGACAGCGGACGATACACCCGCCGCTGCGACACCACCGCCACCTGTTGAGGAAGTGCCAGCAGCCCCGCCAGAACCGATTGAACCTGCCGCTGAAGAACCGCCCGTTCCGGCTGAACCCCCTGCGGCCGCTCCGACAGGTGAACTCGACCTTGAAGCTCTGGCCAATAGTGACCCGGCTGCGTTTATGCGGGCACTGGCGGCGCGACAAGGTGCAGACCCGGCAACACTCGGTGAAGGCGATGATGCATTTGAAGTACCCGAACTGGATGAGTCAACCGTTGATCAGAGCAACTTTGGGCCGGGTTATACCCCTTCAGAGACGTTCTCATGGAGCAAAACAGCAGACGATACACCCGCTGCTTCAACACCACCCCCCCCATTACCTGCTGAAGATGATTTGTCAACACGACCGGTTGACGTTGATGAAGCGCCTGTACCCGCTGAGCCACCACAACCACCACCCGCTGCGGAAGAACCGAGCTTCGCGGACGAGGAGCTACAGGCCGAAGCCGACCCGATGCAATGGCTAAACAGCCTGGCTGGTAATCAGGAAGAAGACATCTTCGAAGATGTTGACGATGATATGTTTACCCTGCAAGAGGTTGATCCAGAGTCTACAGACTTTGCAATTGATGAACAGCAAGATACACGCGGTATTGAAGCTATTCTTGACGCAGGCGTCAGTGGCCCACCCGATGCTCCGTTCGCTGACCCACCCGACGCTGTGTTGCCACCAGAACCCCTCGACGAAATGCCAAGTGATCAACCACCAGCGGCACCCTATACAGACGCAGATATCGCCCATGATGACGCTATGTCATGGCTGGAAGACCTTGCCGAAGATCAGGGCGCAGAAGTGAGTGACTTCCTCAGTGAAATGACGGATACCGAAGATGCCTTGCCGGGGTTCGATCTGGATTACGACGCTGACGCTGATAACGAACTGCTACTGCTGGACCTCGGACTTGAGCAGGACGACAGCGCCGTCCCAGATTTGATCAGTGGGCTGACTGATGAAGAAATCGCACAAATGCAGCGTGATGGTACTATTACACCGGAACAGGAATTGGCGTGGCTGACTCAAAAAGCTGAGCAATTGTCCGAACTTCATGCAGAAGATGACACCTTCGACGTCGACGATGAAATTACTGATGATATTGTGCCGGCGGAAATGCCCGACTGGCTGCAAGTCGAAATGCAAGAAGCGATGTCGGCAGAGACTGAGACTGTTGACGAAGAAAACGCGGCAACATTTGTTGATGATATTGTCCTCCCGGATGCGCCAGATGACCTACCCTCCTGGCTCATGGAGGAAGAAGACGCTGATGTCGAAGGGCTGGAACTTGACGACCTGGAATTGGAAGATACCTCGCAGGTTGAGCCGATTGCGATGGGTGTTGATGAACCTGAGCTAGAACTGAGCGAGAACGTCCTCTCTGAATACGACCCCAGCCTTGACCACTGGACAGAAGCGCTTGATCAAGAGTACGAAGGCCAACCTACCGACGTTGATGAACTGTACCGGGCTGCTGCTGAGCAAGTCGAACAGGAAATGGCGGCGGCGACGACATCTGCCCCTGACCTGACAGAGGCTGAGTCGTTTGACGCGCTTGAAAATGAGATGGACTGGTTGTCTGAAGCAGAAACGGTCATCGCAGGCGAGGGCGATAGTGATATGCCCGACTGGTTGCGTCCCAGTGCCGATGTTGAGTCTGAAGACATCAGTTCATGGTTACGTGAACAACAAATGGGTGGCATTGACGAGACTGAAGGCATTGGCTGGATGACAGAACCAGTGTCCGACGTTGACTCCGAAGACCTGAGCTGGCTTTCAGAGGGCATCGAAGACCCCGCTGCTGAACCAGAACCTTCGGCACCACCCACGCCTGAACCACAGCCCGCGTCCGTTGCCGCAGGACCAGCCCAACCCGCTGAAGAAATGCTCTCGCCCGGTGTTGATGGTGAATTACCTGGCTGGTATCTACGTAAGATTGGTGTTGTACCAGTGCCAGAGCCTGCACCTGCGCCAACTCGACAACAACAACCAAGCCCACCGCCGCCGCAGTCAATGCCAGTGCCTGCAACACCTTCTATACCGCCACGACCGTTGGTGCCTGCTGCTGAACTTGACGGGTTGATTCAGGCAGTGCAGCAGAACCCTGCCGACCATGATACTCGCTTGCGACTGGCGCAGGGTTTGAGTGACAACCAACGCCTGAACGAGGGGTTGCAACAGTACGAAACGTTGGTCAATCAGATGGCGGCACTTGAAACAGTTGCCGATGATCTCAACAGAATCATTAGCCAACAGGCGCAGCACCCCAAAGCGCGGCGTTTGCTCGGTGATGTCTACATGCGTCAGGGTCGCTTGCAGGAAGCACTGGACACCTATCGCGGCGCACTGAATCAAATCTAGATATTGTGATCAGTACGGACATCAACGCCACGTCACAGTAGCGCAATCGCAAAAAATCCCCCATAATGATAGTGTTTTCACTACATTAAGAGGGGTTTTCCGATGCTTGCCAATGTTAAATCCTGCGCACTGGTCGGGGTAGATGGCGCAATGATTGAAGTCCAGGTGGACTATAGCCCATCTGGGATGCCCGCGTTCGTCGTTGTGGGTCTGCCAGATGCGGCCGTGCAAGAAAGCCGCGAGCGGGTGCGCTCTGCTATCCGCAACTCACGTTTACAGTTCATGAACAAGCGCTATGTGGTCAACCTGGCCCCTGCTGATTTGCGCAAAGAGGGGCCGGCCTATGACCTGCCGATGGCGGTCGGGGTGCTGGCGGCCACTGACCAGATTCCGCTAGCCGCTACCACCAATGCGGTATTCATCGGGGAGTTAGCACTGGATGGGAATGTGCGTCATGTACGCGGCATCCTCCCTATGATTGTTAAAGCGCAACAGGCTGGTATGGAATGTGCCTATGTCCCGGTGATGGATGCTGGACAGGCGGCTCTTGTCCCCGGCATTGACATCTACCCGGTCGAATCCCTGGCGGCGTTGGTAGAGCATCTCTACGGTTTGACACCAATTCCGCCTTATGTGCGCCGTGACCCCTTTGCTGACCGTGACGAAGCCGACCTCATGCGTGGACTTGTCGATTTCAAAGACATCAAAGGGCAAGAACACGTCAAGCGTGCCTTAGAAGTTGCAGCGGCTGGTGGACATAATGCGCTTATGAACGGTTCGCCCGGCGTCGGCAAGACCCTGATGGCCCGTGCGCTGCCCGGTATTCTTCCCCGCATGGACATGTCCGAAGCGCTGGAAGTCACGCGCATTTACTCTGTCGCGGATCTGCTCGACAGTGAACACCCGCTGGTCTTGACACGACCGTTCCGCTCTCCGCATCACACCATTAGCGAAGCTGGGCTTATTGGTGGTGGCAGCTATCCCCGTCCCGGCGAGGTGAGTTTGTCGCATCGGGGGGTGTTATTTCTTGATGAGTTTCCTGAGTTCGGCTCACGGACGCTGGAGGTTTTGCGCCAACCCATCGAAGACAAAAAAGTGACCATCAGTCGCGCTCGATTGTCGTTGACATTTCCGGCGAGTTTTATGCTGGTGGCGGCGATGAACCCCTGCCCGTGCGGCTATTACGGCGACCCGGTGCATGAGTGTACATGCTCGCAGCGCCAGATTCAGAACTACCAGCAGCGCGTAAGCGGGCCCCTGCTCGACCGTATCGACATTCACATTGACGTACCGCGTGTGGACTACGACAAGCTCACGGACGACCGTTTCGGTGAAGCGTCAGCCACGATCCGCGCCCGGGTAGAAGCTGCCCGCGAACGGCAACGCCAGCGCTTTGCTCAACACCCGCACCTGCACGCCAACGCCGATATGGGCGCGAGTGACATTCGGCGCTTTTGCATTGCGACACCAGAGGCCGACCAACTCATTAACGCGACGTTGCGGCAAATGCAGCTCAGTGCGCGGGCCTATCACCGTATTCTGAAGCTAGCCCGGACGATTGCAGACCTTGCCGAGCATGAGGAAATAGAAGTCGCAGATATGGCTGAGGCAATACAGTACCGCCCGCGACGGTTGAGTGCGTGAGTGTGTGAACAGCACATAGAAGGATAGTTACCACTTCATACAAGTTGAAGGTATCTGTTCATGATCAGGCTCTCTGGCAAACGCCAGCCCGAAAAGACCAGTCATCACAGGTAATGCCAGTTGTGTTATAGAAGCGTAATCGCCAAATAAGGGGGCCCAGCTCACCACGAGAATGGCGAGATAAAATCCTCTAGCCCAGATGGGACTGTGCAGATAATATACAGCCAATGGTAGTAGAACCCAGACCAAGGTATAGCCATTCGTTTGTGGAACCAAAATCAACATGATTAAAATGGCTAGCACAGCTCGAAAAGGGGCAGTGCGGAATTGTCTCTAGTAATTTATGACGAACAGTGCCACTAGTAGCACAATTGGTATAGCAAGTGTAGTTTCCCATTGCCCCGGTAACCATACGGCATTTGCGTACTGTGAGTAGCGCCGGACTGCACTCAGGAATTCATAGGGCCAGAGTGCGCCAGTCACGACAAAAATTTGAACCAGAAATGCAACCACTATAAACGTAAAGGCGGTATAAAATCCACCTGCCACGTAATTTCCCCATTGCGGACAGGTAAATAGAAGTAGAAAAAATGGTACCAGAATCGCACCTTCTGGACGAATCGCCATATACAGTAATGCAACTAAAAATAGGGTGCGTGCCTCTCTTGTGGCCGCAAATAATGCCACACCTGCTGCAAACGCTGGCACAAGCGTGAACTGACCAAGTACCCATGTATCTGTTGATTGGCGAAAAACAACAAAACCGAAAATGAGCGGCAACAATGTGAATGCTGAGGTTTGGAGGCGGAAGGTTTCTTTGACAATGATAGGTAAACTCAGTGCAACTAGAAGATTTATAGCACCCCAAGCTGCAAAGGCGTATTCTAGCGGCAATAGCCAAATTGGTGCCAGGAGCAGTAAAATGTGTAACGGATAGGCAAAACCAGCCGGGTCTACATCTGGAGGAGCCAGTTCACCGCGAAACACATATAGTTGTATCTGCCACTCTACGCGCTCTGAATAAGGGTTAATCCCTTCAGTCGCCATGCGTGAGCCAACCCAACGTGGGGTAAAGTCTGAAATCTCGCCATTCAGCGGCCACGCAAACTGCAGGCTAGCCCAAAATAACGCACTATAAAGCCCTGCAAACAGTATTCCGGCAAAGAGTTGTTTCATAGCATTCTACATCAAAAAATTATGATACCGTCTCGGCGGGGATACAACGGGTTCGTTGAAATACCGTGCTCACGCCTAACCTGCTTGCACTAGTATATAGATAGTCCCGACATTAAATAGCAACCACAGCACATAAAACAGGCGATTGCCAGCACCAGCCGTTGCCAGCAAGACAAAGCTCAAGGCTGTGTAGGACGAATATGTGCTAAGCCAGAAGCCTAGCCCTAACATCAAGCGTGCTTGTGCCTGCGTCTTGCCATACCAGAACGAAACTAGCGCCCATACAGCGCCAATTGCAAACGTCAACGGCCCGATAAAAACCCACGGTGCGATATTCCAGTCGTAGCTTGCGGACTCAAACGCTCCAACAAACCAGAATCCGTAAATCCCAAATGAAACAAGTGTCGCGATAACTAGTGGCAACGCCGACTTTAACGCCGCCCATTGACCATTGTCGTGCCATAGCTTTACAAAATCAACCACCGCAGGACCGATGCCCAGTTGGGGTTTGATGGCATAGAAAAAGTAGGCTGCCCAGGCCGGCAAAAAGAAACCCGCCAGCACCCAGGCGTCTGTATTGCCACCTAACAGGACAACCAAAGTTGGCAAACAGAGAAAAAAGAGGACGATTTTGTGTAATGGCGGACGAAACTTATAGAGCGTCAAGGCTAAGAGTGCAAAAGAGATGACGAAGTTGAGCCCCCGGCCGATGGGTGTAAGCACTAGCGGAGCGAGTAAAGCATACGTCCAGGGGGGATTGAAAACGCCACCGTCGACATCACCACTCGCTTGTAGCTCCTCAAATTCATCGTAGGGATTTTTGCCATCAATGAAGAATTGCGTAGCTGGTTCAAAATAACGGGCGTAATCATTAATGCCTGCGGGAATGAAGGTCTGATAGGCAATAGCCAGCCCTACAGCAAGAGCCAGCAACCCTACATAGCGAAGTATCGTCTGATAGGAGCTTTCAGCAACCATTAGTTACATGCAACGTCATCGAATGAATAAACGATATTGTTCGTTCGTTTCGACGATAACATAAAGGGTTTTGAATCTCCAGGCCACTGCCAACCATTACCCGCTACGTGTGCTACAATAGCTGCCCATCCAAGCAATTGCTTCAGGAGTGCCAATAGCTATCATCCAAAAAAACTACACCATCACCGAGTTTGAAAACTTCCTTGCTGAGCATCCTGGCGGCTTATTCGAGCTTGTTTATGGTGAGATTGTTGAGAAATTGCCTACTGAAGAATATGGATTACTTGCAGTTAGGATTTCTACTCGCCTCAATATTTTGTTGAAGATAATAAACTGGGACGAGTAACGGTTAAAGCTCGCCATCGACCACCTGATGATAGATTAAACGATCGGCTGCCAGATGTTGCCTTCACCGTCGGCTATGATCGTCCCAAGCAGATACACTCACCGATGAATCACTGCTGCCGGGCTTTATGTTATCGTTGGACTATCTATTTGCTGACCTCGATTAAACCCTTATTCCCCCGTACCAAACGTCGG
>DAOTTU010000110.1:0-12672 GCA_034437655.1 Anaerolineae bacterium | reverse complement strand
CGGTGGGGCGCTGGTTGGGGCGGTTGACGTGGGCTGACGGGGCAGAAATCGGTGCGGTGTTTTTGCTGACGGGCGTTGCGGTGGCGGTGCGTGCGTGGCAACTGGGCACGGGAATTCATGCTTTTGTGGACGAACTCAACTTCGCGACGGTTTCCACGATGTTCTGGGATGCAGAGCGCCACACCCCGTTGACCCTGCCCGGTGTGCGCAGTTTTCCGTTTATGTTCCCCTACTTGCAAAACCACTTTGTCACACTGCTGGGGCGTGACCTGACCGGGTTGCGGGCCTTGAGCGTCGTCATCGGGGCGGCCGCGGTGCCGGGGGTGTATCTGCTCGGTAGGGCGCTTTTTGATCGACCGACTGCGTTCGCCGGGGCACTGTTGCTGGCGACGTTCCCGCCGCATGTCCATTTCAGTCGACTGGCGCTGAACAACATCGCAGAGCCGACCTTTGGCGTCTTTGCGCTGGCTTTTCTGGCACGCGGCTTCAAGCACAATCGGCGTCTGGACTTTGCGCTGGCAGGGGTGATGCTTGGCTTGACACAATACTGGTATGAGGTCGGGCGCGTGCTGTTTCCGGTGCTGGTGGTGGCGTGGTGCGGGTGGGGGCTGCTGGTCGGCTATGCGCGCACACGCTGGCGCGGCCTGCTGATAATGGGTGTGCTGGCGGTCATTGTCGGCGGGCCGATCTATATCACCCTGATGCATAACGATCTCCCCCTCAATGCGCGTGTGCAAGAAGTCGGGCACACCGGCAGCGCCGTTGACCTGCTGGAAAATGTTGACCCCACCGACGCCGAATACCGCGACGGGTTGCTGCTGGCGTTTATGACCTACGTGCATCAGCCGGAATTTGGCGTGTATTACATGGGCGGGGCGGGCGGTTTTGTGCTGTGGGTGCTGGTGCCGCTGTTGCTGGTTGGGGTGGGGGCGGTGCTGGCGCGGCCGGGGCATCCGGCAGTGCTTTTGGTTGGGGTGCTGGTGTTGAATGCGCTCTTTACGAGTTTAATCAGCACACCGCAGCTTGCGACGCGCTATGTGGGGGCGTTCCCGGTGCTGGCGTTGCTGCTGGGGCTGGGCGTGCGTGTCCTCGGTCGAATGTTGCTCGGGTTGCGGCTGGACCATGCGTGGCGGGGTGCGGTGCTGGCGGGGATGGTGCTGGTGGCAGGTGCGGGGGCACTCGCGCAGGGTGTTTACTACTTTGAGACACACTTGCCGCTCTATAATCGCCAGTTCCGCGATGTTGATCGCTATGATGCGCAGGACGCGGCCTTCCGGCTGGCAGCGCTGCCCGGTCCGGTGCGTGGCCATATTGTTGCGGAAGATGTCGCGAATCAGGCGTTTTTGCAGGGCATTATTGACTTCAGCCGCACGCATCCAGCCGGGGCCCGCATCACCGTCAACGACCCGCACACCTTTCGCCCGTGGGTGTTGAACGCCAATCAGCAACATGTCTTTTTCATCGGGCCCGGTGACCTGCACACGCGCACGTTGCTGGCGTGGTATTTTCCGTTGGGGCAGCCGCAATTTTCGCCGTATAACGTGCCAGAACGCTTTGAACTGGCGATGTTCCCCGCACGTGGCCGCTACTATACCGCCCATGCACCACCCGTGTTATTGCTCGGGGCGCAACGGTACCTCGACGCGCCGTTGCAAGATCGTTTGATGGCGTGTTATCTGGAGCGGTCGCATCTGCAACCGTTGCGGGCGTGCATTGATTTTCCACAGGCGGTGGAGGTGTCGCCAGTGGGGCGGTGAGGTCGGTCACACCCGCACCTTGTACACATACAGCATATTGTCCTCCGTCTCGAGTTCCAGCGCCCACCCGGTGCGCCGGGCCGCTTGCCGCGAGCTATACAGCACCAGCGCCATAAGGGCCCGTTGCAGTTCGTCGGGGGTCGCCAGCTCAAAGGCCAGACCGGGGCCGTCAACTTCGAGTGTCTCGGTTTGAGTAATAACGTGTTGCCACTGTTCAAGAATTTCCATCGCTACTGCTCCCTGCAAACAATCTTCTAACGTAATCATAACATAAATTTAGCCTTAAGCGGGAGTCCTGAACGGCACATGTTCAAACCATGTCCCAACGATTCCTGAACAACCGTACCGCTTTCACATAATAGTGTTATCGTGTATGATTTAACCGTGTGGCAACAGCAAAAACCGACGTTGCTATATTAAAAATGGGTAACTTTTAAACCCATTCGTCGGTAAATGAAAGACTACAAATTTAGTGCCCACACCTATTTAACCTATCCAGGCAGGGGGAACAATGCATCGTACTCGACTCTTTATTATGCTACTCGCGCTGCTGGTCGCTGGCGGAATGCTTTTCGCCACGCAAGACCCGCTCGGCACGGACAACACACAGACCACCTTCGCTCAAGGGGGCGATGATGGGGCTGATGATGACGGCGGCGGCGACCCCGCAGGTACTGGCGGCCCCAGCGCTGCACAGGCGGCCTGCAACGGTCAGGTTGCCGAAGCGCTAGAGATTATTGCTGACACCTGTATTCAGCTTGGCGATAACTCGATCTGTTATGGGAACGACCCCATCACCGCCACGCTGACGGATGACAGCTTCTTTTTTGACCGCCCCGGCGATATTGTGCCCATCACCGCCATTGCAGAGCTGAACACCGGCTCTGTGGACCCCGAAACCAATGAATGGGGTATCGCGTTGATGGACATTCAAGCCGACCTGCCCAACGCCGAAGACTCGGTGCGGGTGGTGCTGTTTGGCGGCGCAGAACTGACCCCACAGGAAAGTACGCTGGACACCGAAACGCTGCAAACCTGTACCTTTAGCAACGACACGGGCAGCAACCTCAATCTGCGGGCTGGCCCCGGCGAGGATTTCCGTATTTTTGACGTACTCGCGCGCAATAGTTCGCTTGAGGTGTATGGCCAGACCCCCGACGGTGACTGGCTGCGTTCGGCACGCGGTTGGATGTCTGCTGAGTTTGGCACGCTGAGCTGTGATGATCCCGACACCGAACTGCTCACCGTTGAAAACCCCGAAGATGCTTACGTCGCGCCGATGCAGTCTTTTGCCCTGCGCGTCAATGAGCAGGCCCTCTGCGAAGCTGTGCCGAGCGGGATGCTGATTCAGACGCCACGCGGTGAAACAGCCAACCTCTTGATTAACGGCGTCGAAATGCGCGTCGGGTCAACGGCGTTGGTCACAGTGGACGAAGAAGGCAACTGCCAGACGCACCAGAACCACGATGGCAACGTCACGCTGGGCACACAGGGCAACGAATTAAATCTCCCTGTCGGTGCGCAGGCGACCACCGCGCTGAACGAAGACGGTGATTGCTTCCCCGCCGGGCAAACTGCACCCAGAGTTGAACCAATCCCTGAGCAGGACCGCACCGTGACCCGCGACATTACACGGCGCATCAGCAACCGGGCGGGCGGTGTGTTCTATGACACGACGGGCGACGAATACATCCCTGAACCGCCTGAACTCAGCGTTGAAGCCAGCGCCGAAAGCGTGCCCTTCGGTGAATGTGTCACGCTGACATGGAGCGCGGACAACACCGACATTCTGACGCTCGACGGGGCGCAGGTGGCGCGCAACAACGACGCGGAATTTTGCCTTGAAGAAGCGACCGAGTTCGTCTTTGTGGCGACCCCCATTGACGACAACTTCGACCCCATCAGCGAAACCATCGCGGTTGAGGTTGAGTTCCCTGAAGGCAGCGCCAGCCTTGAAACCGATGCTGATGTCGCGACCGTCGATAATTGCGTCGAGGTCAGCTACACCACCGCCGGGCTGGCCGAGTTCAGCATTAACCCCGGTGGGTTCGTTGGTGGGCCAGAAGACACCAGCGGCACGGTCGAAGTCTGCTTTGAGGAGGATGGCGAACAGGACATCACCCTCAGCGGGACGACCCTCGGCGGTGACCCGATTGACGCAGCGGTGACGGTTGAGGTGCTTGGTATCCCCGAATTTAGCTTGATTGCAACGGGCTTCCCGGCGACCACACGCAACGTCACACTGCAAGCGGGCGCAAATGTGCGCTTTACGTGGAACGTGGACGACAACGCCGAGTTTGTGACGCTCAACGGTAGCGAGGTCGCCTTCAGTGGCAGCGTCAACCGGCCGCTTTCCGGCAACAGCGAAACCTTCATCCTCACGGTGACGGATTTCAGCGGCAACGACTACACCGCGCAATTGACCTTCACCCGCGCTGTGATTGTTGACCGCGACGGTGACGGTATTGCCGATGGGGTGGACAATTGCCCCGATACGCCCAACCCTGACCAGTTCGACACTGACGTGGACGGTATCGGTGATGCCTGCGAAGACGACACTGATGGCGATGGCGTGCCCGACGAAAGCGACAACTGTCTCAATACGCCGAACCCGAACCAGTTTGACACCGACCGTAACGGCGTGGGCGATGCCTGCGACGATGACCGCGATGGCGACGGGTTCAATAACCTTGACGATGTGTGCCCGGATACCTTCGGCACGGCGACGCAAGGCCGCCCCGGTTGTGTGGACAGTGACAGCGACACGTGGGACGATGTGACCGACAACTGCCCGCTGGACGCCAACCCCGACCAGATTGACACCGATGAAGACGGTGAAGGTGATGTCTGTGACCCGATTATCGGTGACCTCAGCGTCACGGTTTCAGCCAGCAACACCGCGCCTGCGATTGACAACGTGGTAACGTTCACCATCACGGTGGAAAACGTCGGCACGAACACGGTTTCGGGCGCATCACTCGCACTCAGCAGCGCCGGCTCGGCGTTCCCCGGCGTGAGCGCAAGCCCATTGCCTGACGAAACCATCGCTCTGCCAGATGTCCTCGCCAACGGCACACAGACCATCACGCGCAACGTCAACAGCGGGCAATATGCCAGCGCGACGTTGAGTGCAACGGCCACGGGCGGCACACCAGCCGACCCCGACACCAGCAACAACACCGCCTCGGCAGGCTTCACCACGCAGGGCAACGACGTTTCTGTATCGGCCAGCGTTTCGAACCCCGCGCCGACGATTTTCGACAGCCCGACCTTTACTGTGACCGTTACCAACAATGGGCCGGGCACAGCCTATAACATCGTGTTGTCGCGTAACTTCAGCCTCAGCAATTGCGGCGGCGGCACGACCCCGGTCAGCGGCACGACGACAATCGCCTCATTAGCAGCAGGGGCGTCTAGCAGCGACACGTTCACCTTTGACAACGATGCTCAGAATATTTGCGGCAACACGGCAACATTTAGCATCGGTGGGGCGAACCGTTACCCGGCTGACACCAACCCCGGCAACGACACCGCAGCGGCTAGCTATACCACGCGCCTGCCCGATGTCGCGGCCAGCGCCACCATCAGCGACACCGCACCACAGGCCGGCGACACCGTGACCTATAGCTTTACGCTGACGAACACCACCGACATTCCGATCACGGGCGTGTCCTACAGCGGCTCAACGACGAGTACCGACTGCCTCGGCACGGTTAACGGCCCGAACGGGTTCAGCGGCACCGTAGACCTCGGCCCGAACCAGAGTGTTGTGGTCGAGTCTGGCAGTGTGAATGCGGGTACCTTCTGTGACTTCAGCGGGCAGGTTGACATCACCGGCGCAGCCTTTGACAACAACGCGGGCAACAACAGCGCCAGTTTCGCCGCACAAACGGACCTGCCCAACGTGCAGACGAATCTACAACTGAGCGACACCGCGCCGAACTTTGGCGACGTGTTGACCGTTAATCTGATCACCAGCAACAACGGGGCCGGTCGTGCGACCAGCCTCGATGCTGATTTCACCTATGAATTGACGCGCTGCGACGATAACCGCGTTGTAGAAACGATTACCTCGTCTTTTAATCAAGGTCCGGTGGAAGCGGGGAGTAGCCTGCCGCCCCTCCGGACCGATGACATTGATACTTCCGTCTATTGCAGCGGCACCGTCAGCGTTGAGCTGGTGAATGTCCTGCCCTCCGAGACGATGACAGGCGACAACCGCGCAACGGCCACCTTCAGCGTCGTTCGTCCAGACATTGAAGCTGTGGCCACCATTTCTGATACGACACCCCAGGCGGGGGATAGCGTCAATTATACGTTGAGTCTGCGCAATAATGGATTGATTGCGGTTGACGTGGCATACGAAGTCGCGTTGTCTCAGTCCAATTGCAATCTGACAGGCAGCGGCCCGGTTTCTATCGGTAACGTTACCGTCAATCCCGGTGCAACTCAGGTTGTTGATAGCGGCAGCCGTGACCCCGGCGTCGTGTGTGACTTCACTGCCGACCTCAGCATCACATCTGCCCCCGCCGACAACACCCCCGCCAACAACACGGCCAGCGTCAGTTACACCACGCAACTTCCTGACCTGACGCCTGTGCTGCAATTTGACAACCCCACGCCGAGCGTCGGGGACATCATCACGCTTGATTTGCTGGTGGAAAACCTCGGTGCCGGGCGCACCACAGGCTATGAATACGGCGTCAGCTACACCCTGACACAATGCGCCAGCGGGATGACGCTAAGCAGTAGCATTGCACCAGCAACGGCTGGAACACTTGAAGCGGGTAGCACCGCCACCTTTACCGAGGTCGAGACGATTGACACGGGCATCTATTGCAGCGGCAGCTTCTCTGCTGATCTGCTGAATGTGGCCCCCCTTGAAAACAGCGTCGCCAATAACACGGCCAACGTCAGCTTTGCCGTAGACCGGCCCGACGTTCAGGCAATCGTTACGATTAGCGACACAGCCCCGCAACCCGGCGACACTGTGACCTATGACATTGCGGTGACGAATAACGGGAGTGTGGCTGCGTCGGGCGTGTCGGGTACCTATACCATCAGTGAAACAGCGTGCGGCCAGCCGGGCACCAACCCCGTCACACCGTTTAACCTGATCGAGGTGGCCCCCGGCGCAACTGTTTCGGTATTCGCTGACAGTTACGTTGCAGGCGACCCGATTTGTAACGCGAATATCACGCTGCTGATTGACCCGGTGACGGGCGATGTTTCCGACGCGGACAACAACGCCAGCGCGGCGAGTAGTGTGCTGTTGCCCGATCTCGTGGCGACGGTGCAATTTAACCCCGCTAACCCCGTCTACGGCGATATGGTTGATGTGGAACTCGTCGTCGAAAATATCGGTAGCGGGCGGGCACTGGACTTCGACTGGGATTCTTTCGCTGGCTTTGCGGCGTGTGGCGGGGGCACGTTTGCGGCTATTTTCCCACCCACCGCAGGCGGTAGCGTTGACGTGGGTGCAAGCGTCACCATTCCGATTGACACACTTGACACGACCACCGCCTGCCAGGCGGACTATGACGTTTCCCTGTCTGGTGTGCTGCCCGACGAAACCGATACAGACAACAATACCGCGCAGAATGATTTCACGGTCACCTTCCAGGACGCCGACGTACAACTGGACATCCTCGCCAACCCGCCCAACCCACTCAGCGGCGACCCTGCGGAATTTTCGTTGGTTGTGACGAATAACGGCCCCGGCGTTGTGATTGAGCCCGGCGTTGACTATATCATTACCGAAGTGGACTGTCTCGGAATGCCAATGAGCTTCAACAACTTCGTTGTATTGCCTGCCACGCTCAACCCCGGCGAAAGCGCATCCACGCCGGTTAGCGTCAATACGGGCACCAACTGCTCAGCGGACATCAGTGCCACCGCCAGCAACGGCATTGCCGCTACCGACCCCAACAACACGAACAACTCTGACAGCGCAGCCATCACGATTGGGGCCGAATATAGCATCGTTGTGACCGCCAACCCGCCCAGCCCAACCAGCGGCGACCCCTTCGCGTTTGAATACGAGCTGTTTAACGATGGCAGCAACGGTCTTGTCTCCCTTGCAGACATCAGCTACACGGTTGACGCGGTGCGCTGTGACAACGGCACGACGGACATTTTTAGCGATACGCTGGGCAACGAAGACGAACTTTTCCCTGGTCAAACGTCCTTCAATGTGCTGCGTACGCTGGACACCACCGTCTACTGTAGCGCGACGGCCACCGCCAGCGCCGACCCTGGCTACACCGACAGTACCCCCGCCAACAACACCGACACAGATAGTATGGCGGTCATCTTAGAAACCGACCTGCGGACTGTGCCGATTGCCTCCACCGCGACCCCGGCTTATGGCGAACCGTACGATCTCGGGTTCTCGGTGGTGAATGATGGCGTCGTGGACGGTAGCGCAGACTATACCTTCCAGGTGGACGGTGAACGCTGCGACAATGGCATCACGGAATCTGTCGGCACGGACAGCGGCAACACGGGCTTGATTGCAGCGGGTGGCGGCGACACCGGAACGACCTATTTCGGCATTGTCAGCGTGGACACGACGGTTTATTGCGCGGTGACCTATAGCCTGAACCTGAGCAACTTCAGTGTGGTCGATACCGACAGCCTCAACGACAGTTTCAGCCTCACGAACCCCATCGCGTTGCCAGAAATCAGTATCACGGTGGAGTCTAACCCGCTGACCCCCACGCAGGGCGACCCGGCCACCCATGACGTAACCCTGACCAATAGCGGGCCAAGCGGCACCTTGCCCAACCCGACCTTTACTTATACGTCGGTGCTGCGGCGTTGTGTGGACGATTCTCTCCTCAACTTCAACGGCGGGGCACCCATTGCCTTCCCGGATACATCGCTAGCGCCGGGTGAGTCAACGACCTATCAAATCGGGCGCGACACGAGCATCTATTGTGGGGATTCGATCACAGTCACGGCCAACCTGAACTTTGACGACACCAACCCCGCCGACGACCGCGACGTAACCAATAACTACAGCGTGCTGCCGCCACCGATTGACCTGGCCGTTGTGTTGAACAACACCACTTACGACGCCGACGGGACAAACTACAATGTTAGCGCCAGCATTGACCATATCGCGGGCACCAACAACGCCACAGGCGTCTTTATAGAGTTGACGGGCAGTTACAACCGCTGCGATGGCACCGTCGAAGCGATAGGGCCGATACCTGCCGGCGACTTCAACGTTCCAGTGGGTGGCAGCCAGCCTGTTACCTTCCAACTGTCGAGCGAGTCGGGTGGGGTACCCATCTGTTCAGCCACCCTACAGGCGGACATCACCGCGTTGGATCAGGTAGACAATAATGCGGGCAACAACAGTGATACCGCCACCGCCAGCGCCAACCCGACCGACATTGAGCTGGTGCTGAACGTCAGCAACCCCACCCCCGCAGCGGGAGAAATCGTCACCGCCTCGCTGGATGTCAACAACCTGGGCCCGAGTGACGCTGTTATCGACGTTGAGATTAGCCGCGACGAATACGAGTGCAGTAACCTCATCGCGCCGCTCAACACTGTCACTGACACGCCAGTTATCGGAACGCTGGCGGCTGGTGGTTCGACGACGATTCCGCTGCCAGACTACACCGCCTCGTCTCCATACTGCCGCGTCTTCTATGCTGCCACATTGGTCAGCAGCCAACCGGCGAACCTGGACGACCTCAACAACATTCCTGAATTCCAGTGGACCAGCCCGCCGTTTACTGCCGACCTCGGCGTGACGCTGGACCCCATCGGGAGCTACAACGCCAACGGCATTGTTACTATCGACGGGTGGATTTTCAACAACGGCCCCGCTGAAGCCACCGACTTCAATTATGACATCACGGTAGACCGCACCTTCTGCGATGGCACCAGCGACTCCGTGATTGTCGAGTCTGTTAACGGTGCGAGCCTCATCGCCTTTAGCAACGTGCCGATCAGTACCAGTGTTGATGTTAACCCCGGCTTCTCTGACCCGGTGTGCGACATCAGCGTTGATTTTGTCATCACGTCGTCGGCTGAGTTTGACGCCAACAATGCCAACGATAGCGTCACGCAAACGGCATCCGCCAACCCGACCGACATCGCGCTGGTGAACCTCATCCCGCCCAGCCCCAACCCCGGTGACACCCTTGACGCCGAGGTTCGCGTTGAGAACGACGGCGACAGCGGCATCCCGGCAGGCTGGGAACTGGACGTCAGCGCCGACCGTTATGACTGTTCAGGGGTGTCGCCCTATGTCAACTTCGCGACGACGGACAATTTCACCGTGCCGTTGGGGGCAATTGGCGCCGCCAGCAGCAGCATCGTCAACCTTGAAACGATCACCACCGCCGACCCCTATTGCCGCACGCGCTACGTCGTTTCGTTGTTGCCAACCTCCGGCCCCGGCGACAACAACAGCGCCAACGATTTCCTTGACGTGGAATGGGTCGTGAGTAGCCCGCCTGAGGTCGATGTGCAGGCCAGCGGCTCCGTCAGCGGCAACTTCGACGCGGGCTATAGCTTCAACGCTGATTTCAACATCATCAACCTCAACGCCACACTACCGGCCACGGGTGTCGTCTATGACATCACAGGCAACGAAACCTACTGCGACGGCACCACGGTCAACGGTGTCAACTATGATTCTGGCAATGTAGACGTTGCACCGGGTGGCAGCACACTCGTGAGTGCGCCCGTTCCCGGCGGCGATCTAGTGTTCGGGCCGCTGTGTAGCGTGGATGTGACGCTGGAAATCACGGGGCTGCAACAGACGGACTCCAACAACGCCAACGACACACAAACCACGAGCTTCACCGCTAACCCGACTGACATTGTCATCTCCGTGAGCGTCGATAACACCGCCCCCAACCCCGGCGACGTCGTGAACAGCGACATTGTCGTGACCAACAACGGGCCGAGTGATGCGATTGTGGATGTCTCAGCGGTGTACGACCGTATCGAGTGCGATGGTACGCCGGGCGCACAGGACACCGATAACTACCTCAATCAGGAAGTGGCCGCTGGTAGCAGCATCAATCTGCCGCTGGTGAGCTATACCGCTGGCAACATCTACTGCAATATCACCTACACCGCCACATTGGACGCCAGCAGCCCCACCGACAGCACCCCCGGCAACAACGTTGGCAGCAATTCGTGGAACTTGCAGGTCGCAGATGCACAGGTGACGCTGGTCAATATCACCACTGACCCCTTTGACGCCACGGCCAGCAGCCCGGGCGGGGTAAACGCCAACATCTTTAACGATGGGCCCGACACCATTGCACAAATTGACTATGAAATAGTGGTGGACCGTACCATGTGCGATGGCACCATCGATACTGTTTCGGCGGGCACTGGTTCCGTGTCCTTCCTGTTTGACGGGGTGACGCAGGCGGTTTCTGGCAACTTCCCGACGGTCGATGGTGGGGGGATTCCGGTCTGTAGTGCCGTGGCCACGGTCAATATCACCGGGTTGTCGAACAACATCCTGGATCAGAACGCAGGTAATGACAGCCTGAGCAGTGGCACAGCCAACGCCGCCCAGACCGATATTCAAATTCAGGTCGATCTCAGCGCCACCGCGCCCAGCCCCGGCGACACCGTTACAGGTGACATTGTTGTGACTAATTTCGGGCCGAGTGACGCGCTGGTTGATGTATCGGCGTTGCTAGACCGTGTTGAATGCCCCAGCGGCCCCACGACACAGGACACCGCCAGCTTCACCGACCAACTCGTCGCAGCCGGAGCCACTATCAACCTACCGCTGCCGAGCTTCACGGCTGGTGACATCTACTGTGCCGTAACCTATACCGCCACGCTGGACGCCGGTAGCCCGGCTGACAACAACGTGGGTAACAACTCGGACGTAAATGCGTGGACGAGTGCGCCGCTGGCACAGGTAGACATTGAGGCGAATTTCCCGCAGAGTTCCGCTGGTGGTACCCTCTACAACGCTGGCACATCGGCTGCGCAAGACCTGACCTTCGACTTTAGCGTGACGAACAACGGCCCCGACACCGCCACCGGGGTAACGTATGAAGTCACCGCCGAGCGCGTGCTGTGTTCAGGGGGATCACTGGGCACGGTGGTTATCGGTACGGCGGGCCCGACGACAATCGCCAACGGTGCAACGGCAACATCAACCAGTAGTGCGGTTGCCACCAGTGACGGCGGCTTGTTGGTCTGTACGATTAATGTGGCTGTCAATGTGACCGGTGTTAATGAAACCGACACCAACGCGGGTAATGATGGCAACTCGTTGGGCTTCGGCGCAGAATCGTCTGATGTGGACATCGTCCTCACCACGACGCCGATAAATCCGTCATTTGGTCAGGGCGTGACCGTCGAGGTGGAGGCGGTGCATACTTTTGGCAGCGGTATCCCTGCTGGTTATACGTTAGAGGTGGACGCCGAATACTTTAACTGTTCCGGCCCACCGTACAACACGAGCAGCCGCACGGTTCCGTCGTTGTTCTCGATAAATCTGCCAGCCATTAACCCCGGTGGATCGTCGCCTGTGTATACTGTCGAGATCTATCCGAGTACCGATGTCGGCATCGTTGAATGTCGTGCCGTGTACAGCACCAGCGTGACACCCAACGGCGATGGCCCGTCTTACATCGGCGGCGGTTTCGGCGGTGTGTGGGAATTCCAGCCGTAGGGGAGGTGTTGACGTCGTAGACGGCGTACCCTCCCATAGAACTGCTGGTGCAAAACGCGACAACAGGTCAATTGCAGGCTGTCATCCAACCCCCGGACGGGCCGTTTGTCACACGCTGTAGGGTTATAACAACCTGAAACGCAGACAGCATGTGGCCATCGACTATCCACCGTACGCGCTGCCGTCAGGCGTGTGCGTTCGCCCGACTTGAGAGCGCCCTCGGTCAGGCGGACTTGAGTCCTG
>DAOTTU010000109.1:0-2207 GCA_034437655.1 Anaerolineae bacterium | reverse complement strand
GAAATGGTGCTGCTGGACATCTACTACATTGAGAACTGGTCCATCTGGCTGGACCTGGAAATCCTCATGCGGACGATCCCGCGTGTGCTGCTGCGCGACGGGGCGTATTAGCGTGCCCAACTGAGATCACGCCCGATGAGCACTTCTTGCTTTTTGGCGTGATGTGTATTTTTCATACTGACAGCCTCAATATCAAAGCCATGCTGTGCCGCCATATCACGGATGTGGGGTGCGTTGTCATAGGTCATCAAGAAGTCCCCTTTGGCCTGCGCCATCAGATCAAACAGCGCATCATGGTCGAGTTGCCAGCAGTCGTACAGACGGGCACCCGGTTTCGTTCCCGAAGCCGTGTAGGGTGGGTCGATGAAGAACAGGCAATCTGGCTCATCAACGTGCTGCTGGATACATGCAAGGCCATCCCCGTGCATGAAGGTCAGTCGTTCGCGCACGCCGTCAATGGCCCGGATGCGTTTGGCAAGCGTGTCCGGGTACCAGCGCGACGTGATACCGCGACCGTTTTCCCCGTGCTTGAGCATTCCCGCGCCCTTTGCCAGAATGCCGCCCCGATTGACCCGGTTCCTGACAATAGTTTGCAGTGCCCGCTTGTGTATAGGCAGCGATTCATTCGCCAGCAAAGAAGCAACGTTTTCTGCTGTTAACTCGAATGACTGAATTTGTGATGCAAGCCACTCCCCATCGCCAGCGTTGATAATGACCTGCCACACTGCCGCGACCTGCGGGTCGAGTTCAGCCAGGGTAACGTGTTTAGCCAGCCCCTCAAAGGCAGCGGTCAAGCCGACGATGGCACCGCCAGCAAACGGCTCAACGAGTTGGGCGGGCGGCTGTAGGTGCGAAGCCAACCACACCCGGCTGCGCGGTACGAGCCACGTCTTGCCACCGGGGTAGCGAAATGGGCTTCTGTGCGGCACAGAGGCCACATTGACGACGCCTTGCGGTTGTGGCATTCCGGGCAGTTGGGGTTGGCGGTGGCTCTGCGTCATAGCAATTCATCCAGGGTAGGGGCATCAGGCGGGGTCTGTTCGTCGTCTAGCTTGGCATCAAGTCGGCTTTGCAGTTGCCAAGTAAAGTCAGCGAGTGTACCCGGTTGTGGTGTTGTGATCTGACTCAAGGATGCCTGAAAGCGCGTGTAGACCGTCCGCTTCAATGTGAGTTGATATTGCTCAGCACGCTCGTCGCCAACAAGATCATACACGAGCCATGCGATTTCGGCCTTGCTGGGGTCAACTTCATCTAGCGTTGGCAGGCTATCGAAAAAGCCACTATGGAGCGCAACGGCTTGCTTTTTGCCCCACGCCCGCAGGATATCGCCTTTGTAGATCAACTGGGGCACCAGCCGCTTGCGTGACGAAGATAGATAATCGGGTCGAGGTCGCTGGCGAGTGCCTGCATCTGGATTTGCCATGTAAGATTCCGTGTCGTTCATGTAGGCAGCGAACGGCTTGCGAACATTACCCGAAATATAGACCGCCTGTATTTCCAGCGCACCAAAGTCTAACAGCCGTCCGCGCTCATCGTAAGACACGAGAACGATGTCAATGTTACCTGCTGACACGCCATTTTTGTCATTTAAGCGCACTTCTGCAAGTGAGGTCCATGTTGCGTCTTTCGAGAAGAAAAAACGTGCTGCATCTTCCGCAACCAGCCAGTCCTGACGGAAACGAACCGGGCACGTAATGGCGATATTGCTCTGTGCATCGAACACGCTGCACACCCCTAGCGGATCGTTGGCGCGATCTTTGGTACAGTTAGGCACCCGGTTGTTGAAGGGGCACAGTCGGCTATTTCGATAACGCTGCGCCTTTGCGGACTGGATGTGCGCTGGAAAACCAAATACTTCTGCCAGCGGTTGTGATGTCACGTTTTTGCCTTTCATCTTATTCCTGAATTGTGTCTATGTAACAGATGCTGTTGGTCAATTGATTTCACGGCTTTTTTGCCCTCATCCCCCGGCCCCTTCTCCCGAACGTTGCACTGGGAGAAGGGGAGAAAACCGCTTTTTGAAATCCCTCTCCTGGCCGCAAAGCGGCGGGGTTGGGGTGAGGGCGTGATTCGCCAACAACACCTGTAACATTTACTCCCGCACCTTGCGATAAATCGCCCGATACTCACCTGCCCGCGCAATTACGCCCTCAATCACCACCGCTGCCCGGTGCATCCCCTCGGTGGGGCGCGGGTGCCCCATAGAC
>DAOTTU010000108.1:0-16656 GCA_034437655.1 Anaerolineae bacterium | reverse complement strand
TTTGCTTCAAAATACGCCGTAAATCAGGCGCATATGTGAGAAAAATCATACTTTTGAGTCCGATTTGATTGTCATCTTGGCGATTAGATTAAATGTGTACGGTAGTGAAGTTTGAGCATCGGAGAGCCCACCATGCCAACCTTAAAAGCCAGTGCTGAACGCTTCTTAAATCAACAGCGTATCGCCGTTATCGGGATGCGCACCGCCAACCCCACCGACATCGCCACCCTGATTTATTCCAGGCTACGCGCCGCAGGCTATACCGTCTTTGGCGTGAACCCTACCACCGCCACTATCGCTGATGATCCCTGCTACGACGCGCTGTGTATGATCCCCGGTGGGGTAGACGCAGCGGTGATTGTGGTGCCGCCCGACCAGACCGCCCATGTGGTGCATGAATGTGCGCGGCTGGGCATTCAACATGTCTGGATGCATAAATCGCTCAGCAGCAGCGTCTCGCGTGAGGCTGTCGATATTGCGGAAGAACGTGGGCTGGACTTCATCCCCGGTGGATGCCCACTCATGTTTATTGAGCCCGTCAGCCGCAGCCATAAGGCCCTGTACAGTCTATTGAGCGCGGTCGGCCGCATTCCGCGTGTCGTCCACACCGTCCCATTGACCGAACCAGCGGCCAAACCCTTCTAACGCGGGGAGCGTTTATCTGGTGTTCCATCCGCATCAAGAACAGACCCCACCCCAAACCCCGGACGGGCCGTTGCCCGTCCCTATTATCAGGTGACCGTCACCGAGGCGAACCCATAGTTAATCCGCATATCCACGCGATTAGTAGCGCTGGCATAGTCCAATGATTGGTAATAGGCCCCCTGCCGCGGGAAACGCTCGGTGTCAATGTCGGCTGTACCGACAGCACCATCAAGGGATATCCGCGCCGCAACGCCTTCTGGCACGTGTAATTCGACATTGCTCAACCCCATTTGGACATGCACGGCCGTTACGCCCGCCGCACGTGGCAACATGACCTGAGCGCGGCTGAGCCCCAATTGCAGGTGCAGTTTGTGCAGAGTCAATTCGGTAAAATTGAGGTGGATGCGGCTCATTGCGCCTTCAACCTTCACCGTGAGGTCTTGCCCGCGCTGCAAGCCGACGTTCCAGTTATGCGGGTGCCATTGCCACGGGATCAAAAACGCGAGCAGGGCGTTTTCGGCCGCCTTGACATTGACCGTTACATCGTCACCCCGCCGCGTGGCGGTT
Organism: Anaerolineae bacterium; assembly: GCA_034437655.1. GTDB lineage: Bacteria > Chloroflexota > Anaerolineae > Aggregatilineales > J027 > J027. Next base: position 15,444 of record DAOTTU010000108.1, on the reverse strand, counting down.
GGCTCAACTTCGACCGAGCAGCGGCCCTCGGCGAGGGCGTTGGCGGTGTTGCCGTGGCCGAGCATCAAGCGCCCGGTGGAATGATCAACGTTGATGGTCGCAGAGGTCGCCGCTTCTGCCGGAATCAGAAACGCGCGCACCCGCCCGCTGGCGATGCTGCCATCGTTGAGGATGACCATGCGCAGGCTAAACCACAGCACCGCGCCCACAATCAATAGCCACCAGATGCTCACACCCAGTACCAGCAATAGCCCGATGATACCCAACGCAAGGACCAGCACACCAATGGTTGATGATCTCATACGGTTTCGCTCCTTATTGTGCAGCCGAACAGTGTATTTACAACACACTACGCACAGCGAGGGGGCGGGGTTGCAACGAATGATGCGCGTCGTATAATTCGTGTAGTCATTTACCATATAAACGCAATATGCCACATCATCGCATGACTTCTGTCATTGGGACGTAATGTCAAACACACTAACCTCGTCGGAACTTATGCAGCGCTGGAAACAAACACTTACCCCGGCGACACTGCCCGGAATCAACACAAATGAGCATCTTAACAACAGAAAGCAAATGTCAGTGAACGATCAGATTATTATGTATGGCGCAACCTGGTGTGGTGACTGCCGCCGGGCCAAGCGCTACTTTGACGAACACAACGTTGCCTACACGTGGGTCGATATTGACAATAACGCCGAAGCGGTACGCCTTGTCGAAAAGATCAACAACGGCAACCGCAGCGTGCCCACAATTATCTTCCCCGATGGGGATGTACTGGTCGAACCCTCTAACGCGGAACTGGAACGTAAGCTCAACCCGCCAACAGTGATGTACGGTGCGCCGTGGTGCCCGGACTGTACGCGCGCCAAGTTCTTCTTTCAGGCCCACGACATCCCCTTTGAGTGGGTCGATATTGACGAGAACCCGGAAGCTGTGCCGCTTGTGGAAAAGATCAACAACGGCAACCGCAGCATCCCGACGATCATCTTTCCCAACGGTGACGTGATGGTTGAACCTTCTAATGCGGAACTATACGAGCGCTTCAAGAGCCATCCCCGCGCGGAACACGACGACTATGATGTGATTATTGTCGGTGGGGGGCCGGCCGGCTTATCGGCGGCGGTCTACACTACCCGCGAAGGGCTTTCTACGCTGATTCTGGACGCAGACAAACCCGGCGGCCAGATCAATAACACGCAATGGCTGGACAACTACCCCGGCTTTGAAGATGGCATCAGTGGGTTGGACCTGGCACAGAAGTTGACCGATCACGGTACTCGTTTCGGCGCGGAGCTGCTCAGCGGTACACCCGTGACTGACATTCAACGCCGTGCAGATGGCCGCCTGAACATCAGCACCGCGCATGGGGACACCTACAGCGCCGGGGCGGTGCTTATCGCCACAGGGACACAATACCGCCACCTGAACGTGCCCGGCGAAGACACCTTCATGGGCAAAAACATCCACTTCTGCGCGACCTGTGACGGGGCCTTCTACCGCGACAAGGATGTGCTGGTCGTCGGCGGGGGTAACAGCGGCTTTGAAGAAGGCTTGTTCCTGACCAAATTTGCCAAACATGTGACCATTGTCGAGTTCATGCCAGCGGTCAAAGCCAGCCAGATTCTACAAAACGAGGTTGCTGCGCGCGATGATATGGACGTTGTGGTTAACCATGCGGTGCAAGAATTTGTGGCAGGTGAGGATGGCAAGCTGGCGTCTATCCGGGTGCAGGACCGTGTGACGGGTGATATGCACGACTGGCACTTCGATGGCGTGTTCGTCTTCATCGGCTTGAGTCCCAACACGGGCTTTTTGCCAGAAAGCATCGAGACGGATCAATGGGGTTTTGTGGTGGCTGACGCCGACTTGCAGACAACCCTGCCGGGCGTCTTCGTTGCCGGCGATGTGCGGCGGGACAGCACCAAGCAGGCGGTTGCGGCGGCCGGTGAGGGCGCGATTGTGGCGCTCAAGTTGCGGCAATATTTGCAACGTCAGGCCCACGCTGCTGAGGGTGTCCCGGTAGGGGATTAAGCCCCGGTAGCTGCTAACCGCAACTCGTCGTGAGATTGGTCGTACAGCGAGCGTACCAGCGCGGCCAGTCCACGCGGGCTAACCGGTTTGAGCAACTGATAATCGGCGGCACGCAACCCGCTGCCAGACACGCGGCTATGGGGTGTGGTCGAGACCACGACGAGCCGTGTCTGCGCAAAGCGTGGCGCACGTAACAGCGTTAAGATTTCATGCGCCGAACCGTCGCACAGGTGCAAGTTCAGCACCACTGCATGCGGCGGTTTGTTTGCATTGAGAGCCGTGCGCGCCGCCTGTGTAGACCGGGTACTATGGACATGTAAGCCCCGCGCGACCAGATATTGTGTCCAGCGTGTTGTGAGATGCGGATCATCTTCAACAATGAGGGTATACGGCATCGGGATTATATCCTCTTGTTTCGCCACCATTACAACTAAACTAATAGTCGAAGTATAGCGATTCACCCCGCCGCAGACATCGGTCATCTGTATAGCCCACACCCGGTCATTTGACCAGGTATGGTCGGTAATACCGGGTTCGGGTCATTACGTTTGAGAACAAAATTCGGGAACCGTACTCGACAACAGGACCATTGCATCAATTCGTGCAGGGGCGCGACCGATGTATCGTTCCGATTTTGCCACCGTTTAATGATTAAAAATCCATCACTGCCCGGCCCTGAGCCCCAAATCTAACGTGACCATAACCGGGTAATGGTCAGAGGTGCCGCTATATGGCCACACCCGCGCTTCCACCGGACGCACGCCGTTACGTACCCACACATAGTCGATACGAATAAACCGCTGGCTGTACGGTGCCCCCTGCGGAAATTCGAGGGTGTTGCCAAACCCAACCCCCACCTGCCCAAAGGCGTCTGTGGCCACCGCATTTATCGCGGCATAACCACGACTGCGCGGCGTGCTGTTGCAGTCACAGAGGAGGATCGTCGGCAGCGTTTCGCGTTCCAGCAGTGCGGCCATGGCCTGCATCTCGAAGACGGTGTTGCTGTCATCGTAGGTCAACGGGTGCAATGTCCACCGCGCTTCATCCCGCTCATACATAATCGGCACGGTGAACGGCGGGTAGGGCGCGTGCAACACATACACCACGTACACCAATTCCGGGTCTTGTTGCACGACGACCTCGGCGCGGATGTATTCCGGCGGCATGGGGTCTGGCACCGGCCCGCGTGGAAAATAGACTTCTTCCACATTGCGGAATGGGTAGCGACTGAGCAGAACGAGGCTGCTCCAGGTATGCCAGCGTTGGGTACGGTTATCACGCACGACTTGATAGGGATAGTCTATGGCGAGCGCGTCTGGAATACGCCACGTCATTAGCCGCGACACTTCTTGCAAGCCGATGAGGTCGGCGTTCACAGCGCGGATAGTCGCTAGCTTGGCATTGGCGTTGCCGACATCACTATAGGTGTTGAAGGTGGCAACGGTCAACGTTTCACCCTGTGGCGTAGGCCGTGGCCATGGCACAAAATTGCGCCCATACCAGCCACCAAACGCGATCACCGCCGGCAACAGCCACACCACCTGCCACCGACGCGGCCGGGCCACGATTAGTAGCACCACCCCGGGTAGGCTCGGCAACAGCAGCCAGTGCGCAATGTGGTTGGTCAGGGCCAGCGGTGCAATGCAGTCACCACAGGCCATGTGCAGCGCGAGGTAGGTGTTGGCCAGCAGGCCGTAACCGACGACGGCGGCGCGGATCAAGCGCTTTATGATGTGGCGAACCCGGGGCAGGGAGGGCATAGTCGACAACCGTCTCGCATTGTGTGGGCAAATGAGGTGCCAATTATACCAGACTCAGGTCCACTCGATAATTTAATACGAGACGTGCCGGGGCGATCACACCACGTTGCGCGTTGCTGACGACGCATTGGAAATACAATTACCCCATCTCCGCCAGCGCATAGCGGGCCGCCCAGTACCCCGCCATGCCATGCACGCCACCCCCCGGCGGTGTCGATGACCCGCACAGGTACACCCCTTCCACCGGGACGCGATAGGGGTTGGGGAACAACACCGGCCGGCGGAATATTTGCCACGGCCCCTGCGCCCCGGCGTTGACATCCCCGCCGACATAGTTGGGGTTATAAGCCTCCATCTGGGGGGCGTTGCGCGTGCTGCGGGTGAGGATCGTGTCGCGGAAACCGGGCGCGAAACGTTCAATCTGGTCTTCAATCGCTTGCGTCATATCAACCGGGCTGCTGTTGGGCACATGGCAATAGGCCCAGGCGGTGTGTTGGCCTTCCGGGGCGCGGGTGGCGTCGAACAGGGTGTGTTGGGCAAGCAGCACGTAGGGCTTTTGTGGCGTTTTGCCCTGCCAGATGGCGCGTTCGCTGCGGGCGATTTCGGCCATTGTCCCGCCCACGTGAACCGTCCCGGCGCGGCTGACCTGTGGATTGGCCCATGGAATCGGCTCGCTCAGTGCGTAGTCGATTTTGAAAACGCCCGGCCCGTAGGTGAAATTTTGCAGCGTGCGACGATACCCCGGCGGCAAACGGTCGCCCATGATGCGAAGCAGGGTGCGTGGCGGTACGTCGAAAAACTTCAGGCGCGACGGCGGCAACTCCGCATAATCGCGTACCCAGTGTCCCGTTTCAATTTCCCCGCCGAGGCTGCGCAAATAGGAGGCCATCGCATCGGCTATGGACTGCGACCCGCCCTGCGCCATCGGCCACCCGACCGCGTGCGCGAGGATGGTCAGCACCATGCCAATCGCCGCAGAAAGCGGGCGCTCCATAGGCAGTACAGAATGCGCCGCCATCCCTGCGAAAGCTGCACGTGTTTCTTCTTGCTCGAAGGCTGCGGCTGCCAGTGCCCGCGCCGGGAGTACACCGGGCAGCCCGAACCGCGCCAGCAACAGCATATGCGCCGGGGGATAACGCAGGGGTGCCAGCGCCGCGTCCAGAAAATCTTCCCACGCCCGCACAAAGGGCCCGAACAGCCGCGCGTAGTTTTTACCGTCCGCGCCGAGGTACTGGGCCGTCACTTTTAACGATTGTTCGAGCATGACCGCCTGCCCACCGTCGAGAGGATGGGCCGCCGGGGCTGCTGGATAGACCCAGCGCAAGCCGTGATTGTGCAACGGTAAACTGCGCATAAAGGGTGAGGCCACGCCCAGCGGATGAATGGCTGAACACATATCGTGCTTGAAGCCGGGCAGCGTTAGTTCATGGGTGCGCATCCCGCCGCCGAGGGTGTCTGCGCCTTCGATGACGCGCACGCGGAGCCCCTGTCGGGCGAGATGGATGGCAGCGGCGAGGCCGTTGGGGCCACTACCGACGATAACAGCGTCTGGGTGTGGGGTGGACATAAGGCGTGTCGCTTTCGCTATGATTTATACTGCGTTCGCATACTACCCCATCACAACGCTGGTCGCTGTCGCCAGCACCAACACAGCCCCATCTGGTGAGGTGACGGTGGCCTGCATGAACAACTGGCGGCGCGTCTGCGCTATGATACGACCATGTACCACAATATGGGGCATGTCGGGCGTCACCGGGCGCACATAGCTCAGGGACAACTGCGTGGTGGCATTCGGTGGCGCGACGGCATAGCTCAGCGGGCCAATGCAGTTGTCAATCGCAGCGGCAATGAGCCCCCCCTGCATCATCCCGGTCGGGTTCTGCCAGCGGGTATCGTTGGGCACATGCACGGTCATCGTTTTGGCGTCGGGGTCGAAGGCGTGCAGGGTTACGCCGAGTTCTTTGAAAACTGGCGGCGGCAGTTCGAGGTCGTCGGGCAGGTGGTTGCGCATGTGGTTGAACAATTGGTCATCTAAAGACATGGTGTGGCTCCATTCTGGGGTACTGGTACCAGGTTTGTGCGTTGGCTCACCTGATAGCGCCGTCGTTTACGGCGGCGAAAGGGCAGGTTACCGACGTTTTCCCCGCCCTGAAGGACGGGCCTATGCAAGTGATGCACAGCATAGGCGTCGGTCAATTTCCGAAAAACCCACCCCTGTTGCGTGCGGCTGTATGCTATGAGCGGCGGCCGGTCTGGTCGCTGTAGGTGCTTTCGAAGATGCGGTCGGCGTTGGCGGCTTCGAACCCGTCGCGGCGGTGTTCGCGGCTGACGGCATCCTGCCCGGCAAACTCTGGCTTCACGCGGCGTTCGGCAAATTCAACATAGCTGCCCGAAATGCGGTGAATCTCTGTGCCGCCCTGACCATCGTCAAAGGTCGCGTCGATCATTTCCGCCACCGTTGAACTCTGGATGAGCAGCCCGTCGTTGCTAACCTTGGCCTTGCCGCCGCTGTCGTTGAGCTTGAAGCCGTGCCCTTCTAACCACGTATTGAACTGTGCAATGGTGTTGTAACCGTCGGGCAGGTTATGCACGCTGATGGTGAAATGGTTCAGGTAGTAGCGGTTGTAGATCACCCACGCTGCGTATTCACTGACGGCCGCCAGCGCTCGATAGTCCGCCCATGTCGGCAACCGCCACAGCCCTGTGTGCAAAAATTCGTCCACCACTGCGCCTTCGTCCAGGTTCAGTGCGTCTACGGGGTCGCTTTGCACCTCGTCGGTATAGCTGCGGATGAGGGCCTGCGTGGCTTCTGGCAAATCCCCGACACGCAACTCTGAGATGAAAATGCGCGGATAGTGCGGCCGGGGTGGGGCGTACCAGTAGGCGTCAAGCTGTTTGCCCGCGAAATAGTAGTGGTCGCGTTTTTCGTAGCCGTAGTGCAGGAAAATCTTTTCCAGCGATTGGATGCCAAGCTGCGGTACGCCCATGCTACGGAAGGCGATGTGGTCGTTTTCGATGTCGCTTTCGGCGTTGATGATATTGTCCTGTTGCATGGCGTTGATGATCGCGGCGACGTCTGGCACGCGCGCTTTGTAGCGGCGCATCAGTCCGTGCAGTACCACGTCGAGGGTGCTGTTGTTGTGGGCGAGTACCATAGGGGTCTGTATCTCCTTGTGCGTTCGCTGAGTGTGGGTATGTAGTCTAGCGCGAAGGGGTTGCACGCGGCAAGGGGGTAGGGCATTTGGGGCTGCATTCGACAGTGGGCTGCTGCACCTGCACGCCCCCAACACGCCCGCGCACCGTTTCCCCTGCGCTGATGATTTCGCGTCTATACTGGGGCTAACTGTACCATTTATTGTATTTTTCAAGGAGCCGTCCCCATGCGCAAACTCATTGTTTTCACCCTCACGCTGATCGTGATTGCCACCGCCGCACCCTACCTCCGCACGGCCGACGCTGACGTCCCGCCGCGCACGCAGGCCCGCGTTTGCCGTAGCACGCTGACCGTTTTCGATGCCGTGAACCTTGACTTCCAGACCGGGCAAATCGCCACGCTTGAATTTGGCGACGTTGTGGACGTGGTGACGGACCGCATCGTCTTCGCACGGGGCGCGTTTGGCAGCTACACCTTCTCCGAAATCATCACCCCGGACGGGGTGCAGGGCTTTGTGTTGCGCACTTACCTCAACGCCACCGGGCAGGAAGGCTGGGTGCAGACGGAAGCGCTGCGCATACCACCCTTTGCGGTGCGGACGATCGGCGGGCCGGTCAACATCCGTAGTGGGCCGGGAACCGATAATGCGATCCTTGACACGGTTGATGTCCTGACGTGCTTTATTGTGCGTGACGTGGTGGAAGTGCCTGATGGCGGGACATGGTACCGCGTCACGACAACGCAGGGTGAGCCTATCGGGTGGGTGATTCAAGTGTGGACACGGTTGACGACTTCCCGCGAATTCCCCGGCCCGGCACAGCAAAATTGCCCATAGCACACCAGAGGACAGGTGAACGCGCGGGCGTCAAAACTCATGCTTGCCTTCTAACTGATACGTTGTATCATTATAGTGTCCCAATAGGTACATTATATCATTCAGGAGTTTTGCAGATGCGTTCCAGATTTATTGTAACGACTTTGGTGATGGTTCTCCTCGTGAGCCTGACGACGACTGCCATCCAGCCCCGCCCCAGCGCGGCCCAGAATGACCGCCTCTCCGTTGTAGCGACGTATAGCGTGCTTGGCGATGTCGTGGCGCAGGTTGCTGGCGATACAGCCGACGTTGATGTCTTGATGCCGCTTGGCACGGACCCGCACACCTTCTCGGCAGCCGGCTCTGACATTTTGTTGCTGGAACAAGCTGACGCGGTGTTTGTCAATGGCGCGGGCTTTGAAGAAACCCTGCTGGACCTGTTCGAAAGTGACTCAATCAACGACGTCACCGCCTCAAACTGTGTCTACATCTGGGCATTTGGCGCAGGCGGTCACAGTCATGACCACGGCGATGATCATGACCACGAGCATGAAGGCGATGATCATGACCATGAACATGAAGGCGATGATCATGACCACGAGCATGAAGGCGATGATCACGACCATGAGCATGAAGGCGATGATCACGACCACGAGCATGAAGGCGATGATCACGACCACGAGCATGAAGACGAGATGACGGAAGTTGCGCAGGATGCCGACCGTGGCGACATGTCCGACATGGCCAGCCTCTGTGAAGCGCACTATGCCGAACTCGCCGCTGCACTTGGTGGTGAATTACCGGAATACTTCAACGACACAATGGGCCCGCTCTACAGCCTGCCGCAGTGCGGTGAAGGTCACAGCCACGACCACGGTGATGATCATGATCACGGTGACGAAGACCATGAAGAAGGCGACGACCATGACCACGACCACGAACACGGCGAAGGCTCCTGCGACCCGCATGTGTGGATGGACCCGCATAACGGGATGCTCTGGACGCTGATGATCCGTGACACGCTCAGTGAACTCGACCCCGCCAACGCGGAAACCTACGCCGCTAATGCTGCTGCCTACCTCGGTGAACTGGCACCGTTGACTGAAGAGCTGTTCGCCGCTGTTGAAGGTATCCCGGAAGAAAACCGTGTGCTGATCACGAACCACGACGCCTTTGGCTACCTGACGAACCCGGCTGGCTTTGAAACGGTCCGCGCGATTATCCCGGGTGGCTCTACCGCCGCCGAACCCAGCGCGCAGGAAATTGTCGAACTGTCTGAAGTGGTTGAAGATGAAGGTGTGCCGGTTGTGTTCTCTGAAAACACCGTCAGCAACGACCTTGCGGCCCGTATTGCCGACGCGACCGGGGCCCAATTGTTGCAGCTCTACACCGGCTCGCTCGGTGAAGCAGATGGCCCGGCCGCGACCTATCTCGACTATTTGCGCTACAACTACACGACGATTGCAACCGCACTCAGCGGGGAATAATCATCTGACTGCGGGGGTGCTCCCCGGCATGTTGCGTGTGGCAGGCGGTGAATCGACTGCCTCCACACACCAACAAAAACGATAGAAAACCTATTGAGTAGGGCATTGTACCGATGGAGTACATGCCCTGCTTCGTTATTTGAGCTTTAAGCCGCATACAGCATTGTGGTCATAACCTACCTGATTGCATTGCCCGAAGTCCAGAATGGACCTCGCCACGCAAACCACTGGCATTGACGGCGCGTAGACAGTACAATTCTCTATGGTTGTGCGGGCCACGCCCCACGCCACGATGAATCGACACGCATATCGCGCGCAATGGCAAGGACACAGCTACTCTATGGATTTTCCGTCGCTTGAAAACTGGCAAAGTACCCGCGCAGCACTCCACGACGCTGCGATGATCCTCAGTGTGTTGCAGGTCGGTACGGTTGAGCCGAGGCCCTATGCCATGCAATACAGCCTCGACTATACCGACACCGGCCTTTCGACCTATGCATTGCCCTATGGCACCCTGCAACTTGACCTGCGCTGGGTACCGGGCTTGCTGCACATCAAACTTGACGCTGACGACGATGTTTCTTATTCGCTGGATGGCTATAGTCAGGTACAGTTGATGCAGGCCGTACTCGGCACCCTCAAGGAACACGGCATCGAACCGACCTACAACGCGGACCATGTGCAAAACGACCGCGACTTTGTTGTGCAAACCAGCCTCATTTCTAGCTTTGGCACCGTGCTAGACAACATGTTCACGGTCTTTGCCCGCACCCGCGCCCGGCTGCTTGGCTATATGACGCCGGCCGTCGTCTTTGCGCATCACTTTGACCTCAGCTTCATGTGGTTCAAAGACCCCACCCGCACCGACGACCACACCGACGCGCATGTGAATATCGGCTTTTCGCCGGGGGATGCCGCCATTTCGCGCCCCTATATCTACGTCTATGGCTGGTCAGAAGCCGGGGGCTATTTGCACGATGCCTTTAAGCTGCCTTCACTGGCAAGCTGGGAGCAAGACGCCTTCACCGGGGCGCGCATTGATTACGACGCACTGCGGGCATTGCCACGCCCCGATTCCACGCTAGAACAGGTGCTGCTTCGCGTTGCAAGCGGGATGATGGCGGCGCTGTAGGGCGCTTGTTTCGGCGCGTCTAAATTCTGTGCAGTTGCTAATTGTATTCGGTTTGCACCACTAAACGGACGGGTGTCCGATATAATGGCGTGTGTGCTGGCTACAACGCACGGCCAGCGTAGACCAACATCACAACAACTTGAAGGAGACTTCCAAGCTATGCATATTTCACGTCGTAATGCCCTGAAGGGACTTGGTGCTGCCGCGCTGGGCCTTAGCATCGCCAATTTGCAGAGTCCAGCCCGCCCCGGCCGCGCCCAGAGCCCGACAGGTCAGGAGGTCGCCGCCTTCTATCGCTTCAACATCGGCGAAGCCCAGATGACGGTGATGATGGACGCCTCAATCGCGTTCCCGCCGAGCTTCTTTGGTGGCAACCAGCCCGAAGACCAGATGACCGAATTCTTCCAGAGCCGTAACCTGCTCGGTGAGAATGGCGTACCGGTAACGGTGATGATCCTTATGATGGAACTCGGTGACACGGTAGCGCTCTTTGACACAGGCAACGGTCCGCAGGCGGGTGCAAAATTGCTGCCGACGTTGACTGCACTGGGCATCGCGCCGGAAGACGTGACCGACATCAACATGTCGCACTGGCACCCCGACCACATCAACGGCCTCAGCACCGACGGTACGCTGACTTTCCCCAACGCCGCTGTGCATTTCCCGCAGCCAGAATTTGACTTCTTGCAGAACGGCCCGCAGGATGTGGTAGCCGACGCCAACGCCAAGCTGCAACCCGCGCTTGACGCCGATCTGGTCAGTTTCTACGCGGATGGTGACGAAATACTGCCGGGTGTCACCCCGATTCATACGCCCGGCCACACCCCGGGCCATATGGCATGGCGCATTGAAAACGGTGGTGGCAGCCTGATTCATTTCATTGACGCGGTGGTGAACCCCTACAGCGCCGTGTCGCACCCGGAATGGTCCTTCAGCTTTGACGCCGACCCCGCACAGGCCACCGAAAGCCGCCGCATGCTCCTGGAGATGGCCGCCAGTGAGGGCACGCGCGTGATGGGCTATCACTTCCCCTTCCCTGGCATTGGCAACATCATCACCGACGGCGACACACAACGGTTCATCCCGGCGGCGTTTTAGGGTTGCCGTTGCCGTGCCCAAGTTGCGTCAAGGATTTTTGATGCACGCACCATAACGCAGGGGCGGGCCGTTGCCCGTCCTCTATGGGGCGTCCGTTTTTCTCTAATTTATCTTAATAATACGATGATTCCGATTATTCAATTTATTTAGAGGAAAAATCAAGGCAGGGCTTGAAATTTTTAAGACATGTCTTTGTGGAATATAAACAAATTAGCCCCGAATTCAGGTTAGACTCATCTAAACGTAATATTCTTGAATTTGAAAGTTGAAAATGTCTATGCATTCTCAATTTTGCATCGTAAATTTAAAGTTATGTGGAGTTAAACATCGTGTCGAACCCAAACAACAAAACTGAATTTCCGAACGCTGAAGATGCCCGCAAAGATATGCAGCACCCGACCCGTGTAACCCAACAGCATGACGACAATCGTTTAGACCTTCAGGAATTGTATGAAGAAATTATCTTTGACAAGCACAACTGCATCCAGGGCGGCTAGACCCGGTTCCACCGCCCCTATTGCACCATCCTGAAAGCGCCCTCAGTCCATGCGACAGGGGGCGTTTTTCAATAGGGGGCTAGTCCGTCACCAGCACCTTTTCAAAAAAGACCGTTGCGGGCTGTGGCGTGAAGCCCAGTTGTACGTTAAGCTGATACATCGGATTATTCATTTCGTTTCCCGTCAAAATAGACTTCCCACCGCGTGCTTTCACCCGCCGCAAGCTCTCCGTTTTAATTGCGCGTGCAATCCCCCGCCGCCGATACGCCTTTAACACTCCTGTCAGCCCATTTTCATAACGTGAGGGGTCCGCTGCCTTCTGGTACACCATCGTCACCGCCACGAGCGTCTCCCCATCCGCCGCCAGAATCCACAATTCCGGGTCAAATTCGGGATCATCACGTAGCTGGCGCGCGTAACTCTCGAAATCAGGCGCGGTGACTTCGCCGGTGGAAGGCACATCTTTGCTGAGAGTGTTGTCCAGCTCATAGAGGCGGCGCATCCAGTCGTCGGGGTGTTCGCGTTGGACATCGGCGGCGCTGAGCATCCGTAGCCCGCTGGCGGCAAAGCGTTCGTGCGTGGCGGCCCAGTCTGCAAAATTGAAGTCGGCAAGGCTCAGCCTGGATTCGTTCTCGCGCAGGGTTTCGCGGTAGCCGTTGCTGGTGAGGTAGGCGAACTTGTGGGTTTCGTCCTCCTGCGCGGCGGTGCCGATGCGCGTCGGGTTGAACGGTTCCAGTTGCGGCAGCATCAACGCAAAGCCAGCCGCAAAAGCGTCTACCGACTGATGCGTGGGGTGAAAATGCACCACGACCTCAAATTTGCCGGGCATGTAGGCATAGGGCGACTGAAAATACCAGCCCGTGCCGACCACCTGCCCATCGTTTTCAAGCAAGAAATGCTCATCGGGGTAGCGCTGGTCGCGAGATTCACGGCGAAAGCGTTGCAAGCTCCCGGTGGTCAGGTGTTCTGGCAGGGCGGCGTTACGGATGGCGGCGAAGGTGTCATAGTCAGCGTCGGTATAGTCAGATTGGCGTATTTTAAGCGTTTTCAAGGCGTCCTCAAGGGTCATAATAGGTCATAGTTAAGTGATGGTTCAGTTATACCCCGTATGCGACATTTGCGCAAGGTTGACGGGTGCATTCGAGATCAGGGCCCGGCAATGATGATGCCGCTCCGCACTGAAGGTACGGAGCTAAAAAGGGCAAGCGTACCCTCGCGGGCACGCCCTGGCACACCTTCCGCATGACGGTTCGGTCGGGGACACACAAGCATGTGCCCGCAGGGTACATTTGCTTTTCCTGGCGTCGTACTTCAGTGCGGCGGCGTTCCAACACCTCCCCATATTTCCAGGCACCAACATGCCGAAAATTGTGTATTATCATGGAGGCACAACGTTTCATCGAACAGGAGCAATCGGTATGCAATCGCTTTTCCAACGCATCAAGACCCGCTATTTTCCCGACACAGACACCGATGTCGATGTAAGCATCGGCCGGCTGTTGCGTTACCTGAAACCCTACCGACTGCGCATGATGCTGGCTCTTTTCCTATTGCTGATCACAACCGGGTTGGGGCTGGTCTTCCCGCTGATATTGCGCGACCTGTTGAATATCGTGCTTGACGCTGAAGATGTGTCGCAGTTAAACAGTATCACTTTCTTGTTGCTGGCCGTGTTCGGCACGCAGGCCTTTTTGCAGGTCTTTCAGCGCTTTAACCTGTCGTTTGTGGGCGAAAAGGTGGTGATTGATCTGCGTAGCGACCTCTTTGACCGCCTGTCGGGGCAGTCGCTCAACTTTTATAACAACAACCGCACCGGGGAACTGCTCAGCCGCATTACGTCGGACACTGAGCAACTACGCGGTGTGCTGACCAACGACGTCATGCGCCTTGTCTCACAGACGTTGACGCTGGTCGGGGCCCTGGGGCTGATGGCGTGGCTCAACTATCGGCTGATGTTCTTCATTGTGGCGCTGGTGCCCGCCGTGGTAGTGGCCGGGTTCCTCTTTGGGCGGATTGTGCGTCGTCTGTCCAAAGAACGGCAGGAAGCCAAGGCGCAGAGTACCGTCGTCGTGGAAGAAGTCGTTTCGACCATCCGCGTCGTGAAATCTTTCGCCCGTGAAGACTACGAAATCAACCGCTTTGCCGGGGCACAGGGCAACCTGTTGCGCACCGCGATGCGACTGGTGACGGTGCAGGCCATTTTCAGCCCCTTCATGAGCTTTCTGGGTTTTGGGTCGCTGGCGGTGTTCTTCTGGTTCGGGGGGCGCGAGGTATTGAATGGCAATATGGAGGCCGGTAGCCTCGTCGCCTTCATTTTCTATGGCACCAGCGTTGCCGGGGCATTGGGGACGTTCATTGGCATCTATTCCAGCTTCATGTCAGCCATCGGCGCGACGTTCCGCATTTTCCAGCTCATTGACGACAACCCGACCGTACAAGACGCCCCCGACGCCACGCCCATGCCGCGCATTGAAGGGCGTATCGTTGTAGAAAACGTCAGCTTCCAGTATCAGGACAAGCACCCGGTCTTGCAGGATATCTCGGTTGAGGTGGCCCCGGGCGAATCGCTGGCGCTGGTGGGGCATTCGGGTGCGGGCAAAACCACGCTGTTTAACCTCATCCCGCGTTTCTTTGACCCCGTAACCGGGCGCATTCTGATTGATGGCTATGACCTGCGCGACGTGACGCAAACCTCGCTCCGTGACCAGATCGGACTCGTCCCGCAGGATACGCAGCTTTTCGGCGGTACCATTCGGCAGAATATCCTCTATGGGCGGCTGGACGCGACTGAGGAGGAGATGATTGCGGCAGCGCAAGCAGCCAACGCTCACGACTTCATTATGTCTTTCCCGGACGGTTACGAGAGCATTGTCGGGGAGCGGGGCATTAAGCTCAGCGGGGGGCAACGCCAGCGGGTGGCCATTGCCCGTGCTGTCCTCAAAGACCCGCGTATTTTGCTGTTGGACGAGGCGACCAGCTCCCTTGACAGCGAGTCGGAAGCGCTGGTGCAGGACGCGCTCGACCGCTTGATGCAAGGGCGCACGAGCATTATCATTGCGCATCGGCTCAGCACCATTAAGCGCGTGGACCGCATCGCCGTGTTGCATGAAGGCGAACTGGTTGAACTCGGCACCCACGACGACCTCATCGCGCTGGACGGCACCTATGCGCGGCTGTATCGGATGCAATTTGACCGCGATTTCGATGAACGGGCCGCCGCACGCGCTGCGCTAGAGTCGGGTTAGGCCTCGTCTTCGCCGGAGTCTTCCTCGTCCTCATCGCGGAAGTCGTCTTCACCGGGGTCGTCTTCACCGGGGTCGTCTTCACCGGGGTCGTCTTCACCGGGGTCGTCGTCATCGCGGAAGTCGTCGTCATCTTCATCGCGGAAGTCGTCGTCGTCGTCATCGCGGAAGTCGTCGTCATCTTCATCGCGGAAGTCGTCGTCGTCGTCATCGCGGAAGTCGT
>DAOTTU010000107.1:0-6468 GCA_034437655.1 Anaerolineae bacterium | reverse complement strand
AGGGACCGGGCCACATACGATAGCCCGCCTTATTTGACACGATGAGTTCATCACGGAAGGGGGCTAAGTCCTCGCGGAAAATTCGCCCGAACGTCTCTTCTGCTGATCCGGGGGGCGGGCCGTAGTTGTTGGCAATGTCGATATGAGTAATGCCCAGGTCAAACGCAGTGTGAAGCATATCCCGTGCGTTTTCGATGGAATCAACACCGCCGAAGTTATACCAGATGCCAAGTGAAATGGGGGGCAGCAGCAAGCCACTCTTACCCGTTCGATTGTAACTCATCCGGTCGTATCGTTCTGTCGCCGCCGAATAAACCATTGTTGTTTCCTTTCGTCATTGCAGGGGCACACGCTTCACAGCGTTTTGGGTGTGGGTCAAGGCAAGCGTAAAGATCGTCTGAACAAGCGTTGAGTCCGATCAGGACGATAGCCCCAACCGTTCAAACTGTTCTGGCGGTGCCCCCTCACGATGCATTATTTCACGAACCACATTTTCCATGCGCTGGCGCTGTTCTAGAGCGGAATCCCACAGGTTTTGGGTTTGGTCCGGGTCTTCAGCACGATGAAACAGAAAGTTTTCTGTACTTAATGGGCGGAACTGAATGGGGATTTTCCACTGCGGCAGGTCTACCCCCGGGATAAATTGACCGGAGTCGACAGGCGTGAGTACCTCATCGCTTTCCGCAATCAATGACTGGAATATCAATGAGGAGTAAGAGTAGAGGTTATCTGTCGAAACTGGCGACTTAATATAAGTCCACTCTCCGTCAGTACAACAAACACCTTGCCCAAAAAATCCGTAAGTAATTGCTTCGCGTTTGTTGTCGCTATTGCCCGCCAGTAAGGGGATAGCGCTGCGGCTGTGTGTGCGTTCGGGGATTGCTGCGCCTGCTGCATCCAATATAGTAGCAAACAGGTCAATTGTCTGGGTCAATTCGGCTATAGATCGTACGTTACTCGCGTAGTTCGGATGCCAGATGAACATTGGGATATTGGCGTGAGAATCCCAGTGGGGAAATTGTTTGCCAAACACCCCGCGCTCACCCAGGTCATGCCCGTGGTCAGTGGTGATGATAATCATGGTGTCGTCCCACAGGTTGTAGTGGTCGAAGGTGGTCATCAGCTCACCAAACCATCGATCCACCATTGTCAGCTTGCCAGCGTACTGGGCACGAACAAATTCCAGTGCTTCAGGCGATGCCTGTTCCATGTATCGCGCCAGGTCATCCACGTTTTGGTATGGGGGCCACAGCGAATACTTCTCAGCCAGAGCGGGATCACCGTACATTGACGCATACGGCTCTGGCACATGGAACGGCTCATGGACATCAAACGATTCAACTTGCAGGAAAAATGGACTTGATTGGGAATAGTTTTCCAGCCAGTTCACGGCCCCCGTCATCACCTTAGCAGGAAAGTAATCTTCCTGCGTTTTGAAATCCCTCACGTTACCATAGTAGCTGCGTGCAAAATTGCCCGGTCGCCACTTTTCGATATTTTCCACCCACGCCGGAACCGCCTCATCCTTACGTGCATCGGGCTTCCATGTATCAACCTCATGACCACGGATGAGTTCCGCGCTTTGAAAGCTTTGGATGTAACCGTTTGCTGACTGCTCCCAGTAGTGGTAATGGTCGGTAACGATGGCCGTTGTATAGTCCTGTTTTTCTAGCAAGCGGGGCAGGCGTTCGTCGAAGAGTTCCAGCGGCCCCCACGGGCGCCACATCATCTCTTTGAAACCAGAAAAGATTTCACGACGGGCGGGCATGCAGGGCAGGCTGCCCACGAAGTGATTGTCAAAGCGCCACGATTTGTCTGCGAAGTGCTGTAGATTCGGCGTGTGTACATGCGTGTCGCCATAGGCAGATAAGTAATGCTTGTTCAAGCTGTCGATGAGTATCAATATCGTATTCACAACAAATCCTTTGCTATTTCACTGCCCCAGCCGCCAAACCAGAAACGAGCTGACGCTGCAAAAATAAGAAGATGATCACGGTTGGGATGGTCGCAAAAACAGATGCCGCCATAACCAAATTCCACTGCGTTGTATACTGCCCAAAGAAATTGGCCAATCCCACGGGCACGGTCTTGAGTTCGTTTTGCGTCATCAACGTAAGCGCAAACAAAAACTCATTCCAGGCAAGGGCAAAGGCATATATCGCTGTGGCGATGACGCCCGGCATTGCCACAGGAAGTACGACCCGGAAGATGACACCAAACGTCGAACAGCCGTCAATGATGGCGGCTTCATCTAACTCGCGTGGCACGCTGTCTAGGTAGCCAAGTAACATATACACAGCGAACGGCAGTGTAATCGCGACATAGGCAATGATCAAACCATGATAGGTGTTAACGAGCGCTAGGCGAAAGAAGATGGCGTATACAGGTGTAATCAGAATGATAAATGGAAACAACTGCGTGAAGACTACAATCATCAAGAGAACATTGCGGTAGGGGAAGTTGCGACGTGAAAAGCTGTATGCCGCTAACAAGCCTATGGTTACCGTCAGGAAAGTTGCTGTTAGGCAAACGAAGAGACTGTTTAAAATATAGCGGGGGAAGTCCGTAGTGGCTAGCAATGTGCGATAACTCTCAAACGTAATTGACCCCGTGAACAACCGGAACTCATCCAAGAACAAATCCGTCGCCGGACGAACGGAAGTGAGTACGAGCCAGATAAACGGAAAAATGAGGATGAGCAACACCGCAAACGTAAATACCACAGTGAGTAAATCTTTGAAGAAACCTGCTGTATGTGACTTACTCATGTGGATTGCCCTAAGCTTCGTCTAAAAACGGTTAAAAAGTAGATGATTGCGAACACCATCATGATGATACTCATGAGCACACCAATCGAAGCGCCTAAGCCGAGCTTATAGTTGGTGAATCCTTCTGTGTACATTTGTGTTGCAAGGACTTGAGTATAGTTGCCGGGGCCGCCGCGTGTGGTGAGCCAGACGTAAACGAAGTTGTTAAACGTCCAGATGGAGGTTAACAAAATAACAATCGCGATGACGGGCCTCAAAAGCGGCAGCGTAATGTACCGGAACACGCCGAAATCACCCGCGCCATCAATACGAGCGGCCTCTTCGAGGTCGTGAGGGATTGACTGTAAACCCGCCAGCAGAGAAATCACAACGAAGGGCAGCTCCCGCCAGACCAAAATTGCCACAATACTCCACCACACGGTTGAGGCATTGACCAGAAATGGAATCCCCTGGTCAATCCATCCAAGCTCAAACAGAATGAGATTGACGGCGCCATAGCGTGGGTGCAGCATCCACTGCCAAACGCCAACGGCAACCACGGGCGGTGTCAGCCACGGGAGGAGTAGCATTGAGCGGGCCAATCCGTTCAGATGCCAACGGCGCAGCGCTTTGGTATTCAACAGAAGTGCCAGGCCCATCCCCAAAACCATGCGAATAGCAACCGTGACCAGGGTCAGCCAGAAAACGGTATTCCAGAGAACAGCCCTGATGTCTCTGTCTTGAGCCAGTTCGGCATAATTCTCGAAGCCAACCCACTCTCCACCCTCTGCAAGCTCAAAGAGGCTGATTTCTTGAAAACTGAGAAAGATGTTGTAGACGCCAGGGCCAAAAAAGAAAAGAAACAAGATCAATAGAGCTGGGAGTAGCAAAAAATAGGGTTCAAGCCGACGGGGTAGTTCCCATCGGCTTGACGCAGGCTTTGCTAACCCCGGCGCAAGTCGTTCCGAGGTCATGAGTGGATTATTCCATGTTGTCGTTCAAAATTTCATTCATGGTATCGACCAGATCGACTGCCGCCTGTTCGCTAGCCTTCTGGCCAGAGTAAACTGCTGCGAACTCCCGGTTAACCGCGTCCCACATTGCACTGACTGGCGACGGAGACAGGATATACTGGCTAAACGTGATGGCAAACGGAAGTTGTTCGACGTAGCCCTGTTCCGCCTCTGGGAATTCGAGTTCACTCAGCAGCGATTGTTGTGCCGGATACTCAGTATAGGACTCAAAGGTGTTCGCACTGGCAAGGTACTTGAGGAATTCCCAGGCTTCTTCGGGATATTCGGTATTCGGGTTAAGCACCAGTGTACGCCCACCCAGGTGAGAAATGCGTCCTTCCGGCCCCTGGGGAATTGGACCGGTTGCCAGCGGTGCATCAGATTGGGCAATCGCAGCACGGAACGTTGCAGGTGGCATAAAGCCCATGGCACAGTCACCGCGTCCAATACCGCCCACCAGTTCAGGGTCGCCCCAGGAGGTGACAGCAATCAAGGATTGGGGTGTGATGCCCTCTTCGAAGAAACGATTATAGTAGTCCATCGCTCCCTGAACACTTTCTGCGGTTACACCGACTTGCCAGCTAGAACCATCTTCTGTTGGTTCCACGAAGAACTCGCCACGGCTCCACAGATAGTAATTCACCAGGAACCACATACCAGCCGTTGGGCCGCTTCCGGCAGGGAAGCAGAAGCCAAACTGGTCGGTGCGTCCATCGCCGTCGGTATCTTGCGTTAGCTGGGCAGCAACTTCATAAAAAGACTCCCAATCCTGCGGGAACGCTTCAATTCCGGCGGCCTCAAAGAAGTCGGGACGATAGGGAATCACGAAGGTATCGACTGACCAGGGAATGCCGTAGATGCTATCTTCGTAAACACCGAGATCGGTTCCCAGGAAGTCTTCAATACCAGCGCCGGGAGGGGAGCTTTCGATGAATGGGTCAAGATTGGTGACGAGATTGTTGATGGCCAGATCGCGCGTCCACACAAACGCAATTTGTGCTACGTCTGGGCCACCGCCTGCTTGAACTTCGCGTACCCACTGATCTTGTGCGTCTGACCAGGGAACGGTTTCGTATTCCACCTGAATATTGGGGTTCGCTTCGTTCCAGCGGTCAACTGCGTCGAACAAGCCTGGAACCTGGGTGGGTTCGTCATTCTGGCGGAACAATAGCGTGACAACGTCATCCTGCGCTGTGGCCGTTGGTGCAAGCATCACAAAGGCCATAGCGACGAGTGTCACTAACGAGAAGTAACGTAGTTTTGCGGTCACAAAAAGACTCCTTGATGTATTGAGAAAAAAATTTCGGGAACTGCCATATCTGCGGAATGCATATGACTGATTCCCACAAGTGATTATTTGCTGTGTATTGAATAGCGACACAGCAGCGCCATCACTCATAATATTTAGGCTCTGTCCCCGTCGGTGGTGCGTATCTTATAGTGACAGGGCGCAGCAGATTCTCTAATTTCCAGTGTCGTTTCTAACAGTACAGAGTGCTCGAATGGCTTGTTGTTGATGAGTTTTTCAATTAACATGTGTCCGGTTGTGACGCCAATTTGGTAGGCTGGGCGAGAGACAGTAGTCAGGGAAGGGGTGAGGTAGGGTGCGAAGGGGAAATCGCCAAAACTGACAACCGACATGTCTTCAGGAACTGATAAATCGCATTTACGTAGCGCATGAAGCACCCCCGCAGCCACAACATCGCCGCCTACATACACCGCCGACGGTCGACGCTCAGTCATTTCTAGCAAATCCAGCATGACTTGCATACCGCTTTCGCTGGTAAAGTCAGCATAACGAACCAGTTGTTCATCAAACTCGATCCCGTGGTTTACCAGTGTTTGCTGATAGCCCTTGAGATGAAGGTGCGGCACCAGATGATTGAGCGATGCAAAACTGATGAATGCGATCCGTTTGTGACCCAGCCCAATCAAGTATTCCATAGCAATGGCCGTGGCATGCGTGATGTCAACATCAACGAAGCACAGCCCAGGGATCGTAGATTGGCAGATTCCAACGACCGTTGTCTCCTGCATCAGTTCCTCGATTTGTGGCGCATCTGCTATCAAGACATTGTCAAGGGCGACGGCAGCAAAGCCATTCTGCTTAACCCATCTGGTGAAGCTAAAGTCCTCGTCAGAGGCAATTTCTTTGAGCCGAACCTGGTAACCATAGGGTTCAATAGCGGCAGCCAAGCCACGCATCACCTCAAGCGGATAGATGGCCTGTGCAATGTGCCCCGACGGGCGGCGCACCATCAGGGCGATTGTGCAGTTCTTCTGGTTAGCGTCCAAGAAGTAGTTCAGGTCATAGGCAGCATCAATCACACGTTGGCGCGTGGCGTCTGGAATGTTTTTGTTGGGAGTGTTATTTAACACGAATGAGACAGTTGTTCGAGAAACCCCTGCTGCCTTCGCCACATCATTCATCGTGACCCGCTTCACAACATGTCTTTCACAGGTAACTGAGTTTAGTAACGCTCGTTACCAAGATACTGCGAGGCAGTTCGTATGTCAACCTTCGTCAGCACAAACACCAAAAAGAAAAGCCCCATGCGCGGGGTCTTTTTCGGCTTCTCGGTCCATCTTGCGGGATGCTTAGGCTATTCCAGTGAAATGTCAGAGCAGGGTGTAGGTGGTAATGGCGCGATACGGACGAACCATTTCGGCAAACCTCTGAGCCGTTCAAAACGCGACTCAAGCAAGGC